>NZ_CP040094.1:4955000-5688061 GCF_013343235.1 Nostoc sp. TCL240-02
TTCACTGCAGTATGCTGACCTGCAATTACTAGCGATTCCTCCTTCACGCAGGCGAGTTGCAGCCTGCGATCTGAACTGAGCTCCGGTTTACGGGATTTGCTTGCATTCGCATGCTTGCTGCCCTCTGTCCGGAGCATTGTAGTACGTGTGTAGCCCAAGGCGTAAGGGGCATGCTGACTTGACGTCATCCCCACCTTCCTCCGGTTTGTCACCGGCAGTCTCTCTAGAGTGCCCAACTTAATGCTGGCAACTAAAAACGAGGGTTGCGCTCGTTGCGGGACTTAACCCAACATCTCACGACACGAGCTGACGACAGCCATGCACCACCTGTGTTCGCGCTCCCGAAGGCACTCTTCCCTTTCAAGAAGATTCGCGACATGTCAAGCCTTGGTAAGGTTCTTCGCGTTGCATCGAATTAAACCACATACTCCACCGCTTGTGCGGGCCCCCGTCAATTCCTTTGAGTTTCACCGTTGCCGGCGTACTCCCCAGGCGGGATACTTAACGCGTTAGCTACGGCACGGCTCGGGTCGATACAAGCCACGCCTAGTATCCATCGTTTACGGCTAGGACTACTGGGGTATCTAATCCCATTCGCTCCCCTAGCTTTCGTCCCTCAGTGTCAGTTACGGCCTAGCAGAGCGCCTTCGCCACCGGTGTTCTTCCTGATCTCTACGCATTTCACCGCTACACCAGGAATTCCCTCTGCCCCGAACGTACTCTAGCTATGTAGTTTCCACTGCTCTTATCTAGTTGAGCTAGACTCTTTAACAGCAGACTTACATTGCCACCTGCGGACGCTTTACGCCCAATCATTCCGGATAACGCTTGCATCCTCCGTATTACCGCGGCTGCTGGCACGGAGTTAGCCGATGCTTATTCCTCAGGTACCGTCATTGTGTTCTTCCCTGAGAAAAGAGGTTTACGACCCAAGAGCCTTCCTCCCTCACGCGGTATTGCTCCGTCAGGCTTTCGCCCATTGCGGAAAATTCCCCACTGCTGCCTCCCGTAGGAGTCTGGGCCGTGTCTCAGTCCCAGTGTGGCTGATCGTCCTCTCAGACCAGCTACTGATCGTCGCCTTGGGAGTCCATTACACTTCCAACTAGCTAATCAGACGCGAGCTCATCTCTAGGCAGTTAACCTTTCACCTCTCGGCACATCCGGTATTAGCCACCGTTTCCAGTGGTTGTCCCAGACCTAGAGCCAGATTCTCACGCGTTACTCACCCGTCCGCCACTGTGTCCGAAGACACCGTTCGACTTGCATGTGTTAAGCATACCGCCAGCGTTCATCCTGAGCCAGGATCAAACTCTCCGTTTTGAAGTGTTTGCTTTATTAGCTCAATACTCAGCTGCTCTTTTTTAACTTCAGCTTAGTTATTTTTATTTGCTTGACGCAATACACTTGCTGTATAATCGCTTTCAAACTATAATATTTTCAAGGTTCGGTATCCCTTGTCGCGGTCGCTTTTAAGCTCTCCGCTTCAGGCACTTATTCAATATAGCGAACACACCCCCTTGTGTCAACTATTTTCTCCAAAATTCTTTTGGACTGTTTCTTTGTCCCCTCAAACTCCCCACATCCACGCCTTCTAGGCAACAATGGTTTATGCACTGTGCCAACTAAGGATGGGGGAACCGTGAATTTTCAATCCGTAATAACTTTGTTGCATCACTTCTGGGGTCAGCGCGGTTGTCTCATTGCCCAGCCCTACGATATTGAGAAGGGGGCTGGTACTAAGAATCCGCAGACATTTTTAAGAGCGTTGGGGCCGGAACCGTGGGCTGTTGCCTATGTTGAACCATGTCGTCGCCCAACGGATGGACGGTACGGAGAAAACCCTAACCGTTTCCAACATTATTATCAGTACCAAGTTTTGATTAAGCCCTCGCCAGATAATATCCAGGAGATTTATCTTGATTCATTAAGGGTTTTAGGTATTCGTCCTGAAGACCACGATATTCGGTTTGTAGAGGATAATTGGGAAGATGCAACGGTGGGAGCTTGGGGTACTGGATGGGAAGTATGGTTAGATGGGATGGAAATTACTCAATTTACCTACTTTCAACAGTGTGGGGGAATTGATTGCCGTCCTGTGTCGATTGAGATTACTTATGGTTTAGAGCGGCTGACAATGTATCTCCAGCAAGTGGAGGCAATTACTAAAATTCATTGGACGGACAATATTACTTATGGTGATGTTTTTCTGCAAAATGAGATTGAGCAGAGTACATATAATTTTGAAGCGTCTAATCCTGAATTGCTGCTGACACTGTTTAGTTTGTATGAGCAGGAAGCTACTCAGTTAACGGAGAAAGGTTTGGTGTTACCCAGTTTGGATTATGTAATGAAGTGTTCGCACACGTTTAATCTGCTGGATGCTAGAGGTGTAATTTCGGTGACGGAGAGAACTCGTTATATTGCCAGGATTCGGCATTTGGCTAGGAAGGTTGCTCATTTATATGTAGAGCAAAGGGAGAAATTGGGTTTTCCGTTGCTCAAAGATTTAAAACCAGTCATACCTGTTGGGCAAGTAGAAGTCGCGGCTACACAGACGAAATCTGCCTCCGCAGGTTAGCAAACCTTTGATTTTGCATTCTAATAAGCTAGGCATATCATTAATCATGTAGCTATTGCTAAAGGTCAGAAATACCGTTAAATCTTGAATCTGGAAGATTAAGGCTACAAGATAAGGCCCGCACAGGCGGGCTTTGTTTGTATAAACTTGATGGACTATACTTCACCACAGGCATCAAAATCTTTCAAAGATGCCTATTAAAGAGATAAAAAGCTTACGCAGAGGTACTCCAGCCGCAGATAATAAGAGTTTGGAATATTTGATTTTTGAATTTCATTGCCAAATTCAGCAACGCCAATTTTCCTCTATTGCTACTCTAGCTATTTTAAGTCAGCTGCGAATTCTGGGTGTCAGGTGCTTTTACAAAAAATCTTATGATTCAAACCAGTGGTGTAATTATTTGTCTTGGCTACATTTTTGGGTTGCTGTTTACAGCAGTTCCTTGGGGTGGTGTGTGGATTTTGGTTCTGGGGATAGTGGGAGCAATTCTTTTTAAAAGACGCACCAGTTCACAACAAGTTGCCCAAAAAGCAGAAAAGGCTGGAAGTAAAAATAAGGCAGTGCCTAATACCTGGCAAACTAATCCCCATCCTCGAATATGGATAGCTGCTGGCTTAGTAGGATTATTGGCAACTCTATATTTTCAATGGCGAGTGCCGCAACCAGGTGCAAAAGATATTAGTCAGTTTGTTCCACCTGGAAATAGCAGTAATCAAGAACAACTGGTGATTGTTCGTGGGGAAGTGGCGAGTAATCCTCGCTTAACTCGCAGTCAGCGAGGACAATTTTGGCTGGAAGCAACTCAGATAGATGAGGTCAAAAATGAAAAAGGTTCAGCAGGTGTCCCAAAAGGAGTAACGGGCAAATTGTATGTGACAGTACCTATACTTCAGGCCACTGGGTTATACCCTAGTCAACAAATTGCTGTGACTGGGATTTTGTACAAACCAAAAGCGGCTTCCAATCCTGGTGGTTTCGATTTTCAAAAGTTTCTGAAGCAGGAAGGAACATTTGCTGGTTTGATTGGGCGACAAATAAATGTTTTGGATCAGGAACGTAAATGGGGATGGTGGCAGATTCGGGAGCGAATTGTGCGATCGCAAGTTCGGTGGTTGGGTATTCCTGAAGGGCCTCTTGTGAGTGCAATGGTGTTGGGAAGCAAAGCTGTTGATTTACCCTACGATATCCGCGATTTGTTTGTACAAGCAGGATTAGCTCATGCTTTGGCAGCTTCTGGATTCCAAACTTCTTTGATATTGAGCGTGATCTTACAGTTAACCAGACGGGCAAAAAAAGCAACGCAATTTACCCTTGGCTTTTTAGCTTTAATTATTTTTCTAAGTTTAACAGGTTTTCAACCTGCGGTTCTCAGAGCCGTAATTATGGGTTTTGCGGCATTAGTGGGTTTGCTATTAAAAAGGAAGGTAAAACAGTTCGGATCATTGCTATTAGCAGCAACTTTGTTATTGGTGTTTAATCCTCTATGGATTTGGGATTTAGGTTTTCAATTGAGTTTTTTAGCAACGCTGGGCTTAATCGTAACAGTACCAGCATTAGTCGATCGCCTAGCATGGCTACCACCTGCGATCGCTTCTTTAATTGCCGTTCCCCTTGCTGCGACTCTTTGGACTTTACCTGTACAACTTTCTGTATTTGGGGTTGTACCATCTTATAGTTTGTTGCTGAATGTGGTTAGTACTCCATTAATTTCGATCATTAGTATAGGTGGAATCATTAGTGCTTTAGTAGGTTTAATTTGGACTCAGGCAGGAAGCTTCATTGCATCGGTGTTACATTACCCGACAGACGGGCTAATTAAATTAGTGGAGTTTTTTAGCAAGCTGCCAGGAAATTCTGTTGCTGTAGGTAGTATATCCACTTGGCAGCTTTTGACGATTTATTTACTGATTATACTGGTTTGGCTAGTTCCTTGGTGGCAGCGACGGTGGTGGGTTGCTAATGTGATTGCCATTGGTTTAGTATTCATCCCGCTTTGGCATTCTACAAATACATTGTTTAGGATAACGGTATTAGAATCTGGTACGGAACCAATTGTAGTTGTTCAAGATAGAGGAACTGTAACTGTAATTAATAGTGGTGATGAAGGGACTGGACGTTTCACAATCCTACCGTTTTTACAACAGCAGGGTATAAACCAAATCAATTGGGCGATCGCAACTGATTTTCAAGGCAATGAAAGTAATGCTTGGTTGGAATTATTGCAACGTTTACCAATCAAAAGTTTTTATGAATATTCCCCCAATCCAGAAAATTCTATTGCCACTCAGGCAATTCAACAAGAATTACAAAAGCATCAGGGATTTTATCAACCAATGGCAGTTGGTCAAGCTGTCAAAACGGGTTCAATAGTGGCGCAGTTAATCAACGCTCAATTACCCATCTTACAATTGCAAATTTTAGATCAGAATTGGTTATTAGTCGGTAATGTCAAGTCTAAAGAGGTACAGCAATTAGTTAAAAATGGGAGCTTGCCTCGTCCACAAGTCCTGTGGTGTTCCGCTCAGTCATTAAAGGATTTAGTTATTGCTCTTCAACCACAAGTGGCGATCGCTTCTTCTGTTAACTTTGATCCAAAGGTTTTATCGGAACTAAATCAAAGTCAAACTAAACTATTTTTTACGGGACGTGATGGGGCTATTCAATGGACACCTGATGGTCAGTTTGAGGCGTTTATTGAAGCAGCAGAAAACAAATCTTCTATCTTATAAAAAACTCACAATTCAGGAATTTTAAAAGCACGATAAGCAAGTTGATACAATAAAATCAAACTATGTAAAGAAAAATGAAATAGGCTAAAACCCTTATACCTATTGATTTTTGCCTATTACCTTATCCCAATGATAATTATTTACGCATACTTACTCATTTCTTCTTAGGCAAGATTAGCTAAAGATGAGTTTTATAGGTTACAGCCTAGTTAGTACTTAATGAAGTTTCACATTCGCCTACATTATGCCAGTCTGGTCTTTGACTGACACCCAATACTTATTGGATTTTGGGTAAAAGGGAGAAAGAAAAAACCTTTAACCTTTCCCTGAACTCACTTCCGATTTAAAAATGCAAAACCCCAAGCAGTATTGGACTAGCACTAACTACTTTCAATTAAAACACAGTATTTTTTAATGAAATCATGGACTAGACTTAATTATTTATAAAACCAAATCATCTTAATTATTTTAAATCTGACAGTAGTGGAAATACTTATTTTATTTTTACTTATTTAAATATTTCTTTTACATTGTGCTTATAATTCTTGCTCTAAAAATAGTTAAACTTCATACTTGAGAATAAACCATACTTTTTTACTATTGCTTAGAAAAACATCTATCTTACTTTACGATCACTTGAAATAGATGTCATTACTTATACCATTGTAGTAGCATCTTAAATGATTGATATTAGAGAAGTAATTTAAAAATATAGCTTGTCTGTCTACTATATGAATAAAAAATGGGCTGCTAAACGACTTACCATCAATCTCACATCAAGCGAGGCACAGAAGCTTGAACAATACTGTTCAATAACAGGCAGACCAGCAACTGATGTGATTCGGGAGTTAATTCGCTCTCTTGCTACTCAGGAGGAAAAAGGCTTGCAAACTTAGTAAATCATCCTAAACAAAAAACAAAATTATGATAATCACATCTAATTAGGGAGTGAAATAAGTATTTCAGGGTTATTAGTTATTTCCCTGAAAACATACGCTATAGGTAGCAACTGAACACTTAGCTATGCCCAATATGGACGGTTTTGAGATAATAGTTCACCTATAAGTGAATCCATAAATCGGCTTTGCTCTCAGTATCAGTGCTAGCATTTTCTAGGAAAATCATTAGGGGAGTTTAGAGGCAGGGGCAACAGTATTCCTGCCCAAGCTTCTCTAGAGTTAAAAATTACTCAATCAAGGTAAGTAAGTGAGCGTAAATAATCGTCGTTAGGATAATAAAATTGTTCTCGCTTTTAAATTCGCTTCTTCTCAGAGTTTTTTAAATTTTGAATTTTGAAGCTTTCAACCTACATTCCGCAGGTAAGAGAGGAGATCAATGATATTTTTGATGAATGACACCATCAGTATCAGAAATAAGAGTACAAGATATTGACCACTGTGGGATAGTGGCAGGGATTATTGATCAAATGTGTTTGGTAGAGCAAATCAACCAAATACTGGGAACACATCACCAAGAAATAGTCAGTTCAGGTCAAGCAGTCAAAGCAATGATTCTCAATGGCTTGGGTTTAGTAAGTGCGCCACTATACCTATTTGAGAAGTTCTTTGTAGGCAAAGCCACAGAGCATTTACTAGGGGAAGGTATAAGTCCAGAACACTTGAATGATGACCGCTTGGGCAGAGTCTTGGACAAACTGTATGAAGCGGGATTAACACAAGTATTTGTGACAGTAGCACTGGCAGCAGCCAAGAAGTTTGGGGTGGAAAAGGACAGTTTACACTTGGATTCAAGTTCGTTTCATGTGCATGGAGAATATACCAACAACTCAACAGAAGGTTCAGGCAAGCCAAGAGAGATAACAATCACAAAAGGATACTCAAGAGATCATCGACCAGACCTGAAACAGTTTATTGTAGACCTGATGTGCAGTGGAGACGGGGATATTCCTCTATATCTAAATCTAAGAGTGGCAGATGGGAATGAAGCCGACTCAGCCGTGTTTGCTCAAATCTTGAAAGAATTTCGTCACCAATGGGAAATAGATGCTTTGTTTGTAGCGGATGCAGCACTCTACACCGAAGGCAATCTTAAACAAATGGATTCTTTGCGATGGCTATCACGAGTTCCAGCCACACTGACTACTGCCCAATTACTCTTGGAGAAAATGAGTCAGGAAGCTTTTGTGGATAGCATAGTCACAGGCTACCGAATAGCAGAGTGTTGCTGCGATTATGGTGGAGTCAAACAGCGTTGGCTAGTGGTGGAAAGTGAAGCTCGTGCCGCAGCAGATTTAAAGCAACTGGAAAAACGTCTGACTAAGCACCTCCAACAAGCACAATCTCAACTGCGACAGTTGTCACAACAAGAATTTGCTTGTGCCGCAGACGCGATACAGGCTTCAGGGCGTTTTGAGGCTCAGCAACGCTTTCATGAACTTGCTGAACTAGAAATTATCGAACACAAACGCCATGCCAAATCAGGCAGACCACGTAAAGATGCTCAACCACAACAGTGTTACTATCAAATTCGTGCGACTGTTGTACCTAACGAGCTAGCAATTGCCACTGAAAAACAACGAGCCGGGCGTTTTATTTTGGCTACCAATGTTCTTGATGCTCAACAATTGAGCAATGATGACTTACTCAAGCAGTACAAAGCCCAGCAATCTACTGAGCGTGGTTTTCGTTTTCTCAAAGACCCTTTATTTTTTACCAGCAGTGTTTTTCTCAACTCGAAAGAACGTGTTGCTGCTTTAGCAATGGTCATGGGTCTATGCTTGTTAGTTTACACTTTGGGACAACGGGCGTTACGCCAAGCTCTAGCTCAAGCAAAACAAACCATCAACAATCAATTGGGTAAACCAACTGCCTCTCCTACGATGCGGTGGGTGTTTCAATGTTTCATGTCGATTCATCTGGTAACGATCGCTGGCTTTCAACACATTACCAATCTTACTGACGAACGACGATGGATTCTCCAATTTCTTGGTGCGCCTTGCCGAAAATATTATCTTCTCACCTGATATACCTGCGGAATGTGGGTTTCAACTTTCAAACGTTTGAGTAAGACGTTCGGTGATGGCTCAGTAGAGCCGCGATTATGCCGTTCGGGTAGAAGTCTGTAGGAAATTCCAAAATTTAAAATGCCGCTTTTCAAGATAGACACTTAAAAGTCTGGTTGACTAATAAGGGAATATCAAAAATAAATTTTTTAGCCAGGTATATTAAGGTTAGCGTAGCGATCGCTAGCCCGGAAGTAACGATAACAAGTTTTTGTCAATTGGGGGACACATCTTTATTTACATTGCCCATCCCATAATCAGTAATGGTTTTACCAAAACTTACTCTTTCGATTCACATCCAGGAGTACAGCGATCGCCCTTTCAACAGCTAAAAATTTAATCAGAGAGTGCGTTCTTGTCGCTTATCGTAGGTATCGCTTGTTTTCAATTGCGACGGAAATTTCTCTTACGTTGTTTGTGTCTTGCAACTTCTTTGCGCTTGTGTTTTTCCAAAGGGGTTTCAAAGTGACGATTTTTTCTCATGTCTGGGAAAATACCTGCTTTGGAAACTTCTCTCTTAAATCGACGCAAGGCCGATTCAATTCCTTCATTTTCGCCCACAAATACTTGGGTCATTTTCATCTCCTACTTAATTGGTACTGGGCAATTTCAAAGCATCCAGTAGATCGGAGCGCAAAAAGGGCAGATAATGATTCTGCCCTTAAGACGTTAAAACTTAATTTTTGATTTTAAACCTTAGTAGCGTCCTCGGTTGTATCCGCCACCGCCGCCGCCGCGACGATCGCCACCACCACCAAAGGAACCACTTCTGTCTTCCTTGGGTTTAGCCTTGTTGACTTTAAGGTCGCGTCCCATCCACTCAGCACCATCAAGAGCTTCAATGGCAGCTGTTTCTTCAGCTTCTGTGCCCATCTCTACGAAAGCAAAGCCACGTGGGCGGCCTGTTTCACGGTCAGTAGGCAACTGAACGCGTTTTACAGAACCATGTTCAGCAAAAACAGATGTAAGGTCTTCTTGTGTGACCTCGTAGGATAGATTACCTACATAAATTGACATGCGTTATCTCCAAAATCATAGGTGTGTAGAGATTTAGATTTCGGAGACAAGCTTGTTAAGACCAAAAGGGAAAAGCCTGTCAATACTAAAAACAAACGCTGTAACCGAATTTTATTCTCACCTAACTACCTTAGCACATCCTTGAGTTCTTACCCATCCTAAAAAAGGAAGCACTAAGAGTCAGCGATCGCAGTTCACCCTCTCAAACATCCTTTAGGTAATGAATTTATAGGCAACTTTAACATTGAGTAGCAAAAATTGCCCAAATAATTGCAAAATAAATGCAGTTCGTCATTGTAACTACCTGGAAATGCCGAGTACACTTGCTGACGCACAGAATTTACTTTCTGATCTGATCGCCCGCTACTGTGAGCGTGTAGATTACCTGATGATTCGCCTTGAAGAAGCAGAAGGGACTGATATCTTGTTGCGTGGCGACAAGGTAGAAACCCTCAGTGAAGGTATCTCCATTGGTGGACATATTCGCGCTTGTTATAAGGGTGGGTGGGGATTAAGCTGCTTTAACCAACTGGGGACAATTCAGGATCGGATAGAAGAAGCGATCGCTGCGGCGCGAATGGTTGGTGATGAAGAAACTTTACTTGCACCCATTGACCCGGTGCAAGCAGTATGCGTTCTACCCCTAAAAGGCACTGATCCCCGAAAAATCCCACTTTCCAAGAAAAAACAATTGTGCGATCGCTATACTGAATTGCTCAAAAGTATTGATGACCGCATTACCACTACCTCAGTGCGTTATGGTGACAGCGCTCAAAGAGTGATCATTGCTACCTCAGAAGGAACTTTGATCGAGCAATCTTGGGTGGATATGGAAATGCGCTTTGCCGCGACTGCCAGAAATGGCGAAACCGTACAAACTGGACGGGAAACTACTGGTTCTCGCAAAGCTTACGAAGATTTAACTGATTTGGATGAACAAGTAAAGGGTGCGGCTCAAAGAGCGATCGCGGCTTTATCTTTACCACCTGTCAAAGGCAATACTTATACCGTAGTCATTGACCCAATTCTCACGGGTTTGTTTGTCCATGAAGCTTTTGGACATCTTTCTGAGGCTGATATGGCTTACGAAAATCCTGATTTGTTAGAAGTTATGACCATTGGACGGCGGTTTGGCCCAGAAGAACTCCAAATTTTTGATGGTGCAGCCCCAGAGGGACATCGTGGTAGCTATTTTTACGATGATGAAGGTACACCTGCTACAACTACTCAACTAATTAAAGATGGAGTTTTAGTTGGACGTTTACATTCTCGTGAAACTGCTGGCAAATTGGAGGAAGCGCCTACTGGTAATGCCAGATGTCTTAATTATCACTTTACTCCCATTGTGCGGATGACAAATACCTGGATTGAACGGGGTAAAACACCAGTTAAAGACTTATTCACTGATATCAAAGAAGGAGTTTATGCCCGTAATTGGTTGGGTGGAATGACGAATGGTGAGATGTTTACCTTTAGCGCCGGAGAAGCTTGGATGATTAGGAACGGCAAAATTGCTGAACCTGTACGGGATGTAACGCTTTCGGGAAATGTATTCCAAACTTTAGCGGATATTGAGGCAATTGGTGATGATTTTTATTGGGATGAATCCGGCGGTTGTGGCAAGGGAGGACAAAACGGGTTATCAGTGGGTTGTGGTGGTCCTAGTCTCCGAATTCAAGATGTAGTAGTTGGTGGTGAAGTCTGAACTACCCACTGCTATAACTGGTACTCTGAGTAAACTTAGGTTTTTAGTAGTCTGTCAAGCTTAAATTGATAAGCTACTAGTCTCACTAAAGAATGCCTCAGTTTAAATCCATTTGCTAGCCAGAAAGCGACGTTACGCATATAGGTTTTGATATGTTCTAAAGCTCAGGGCTCTTTTTTCATGCCATATCCCGGTGGTTCATCCACAAATGAGTATAGCGATCGCCTTAAACTAATGCTTAAATTTTTTCATCTCTCAACATCCCTCCCAAGTATGAAAATAACTCATAACTCTAGGTAGTAGCGCTAGTAATAGAGGATAACTAATATATATAAAGCTGATTTCATATTTACTCTAGTTTTATCTACCACACCCATTCTCCGTTGCGCGTACTGGAGACATAGTGCTTTGTTTGAGTCATTTTTATAGCCTTAATTAAGCGTTCCTTAGCACAGCGACAGATATGAAAGCAGATCAATTCCTGAAAAACTATGCCGCAGGTGTCAGAGACTTTACTGGTGTCAACTTAAGCGAGGCAAACTTAAGGGAAGCCAATCTCAGTGATGTAATTTTAGATAGAGCTATTTTAGATGGAGCTAATTTGAGTCATGCTAATTTAGCCCAGTCCAGTTTGATTGAAGCAGACTTAAATGGAGCTGATTTGACTAATGCTAACCTCAGTGGTAGCAACTTAAGCGGGGCTATTTTAGATGGAGCTATCTTGGATGGAGCAGCAATGGAAGGAGCTAATTTGAGTCAAGCTGATTTGACGGTTGCTAAGTTGATTGAAACTAACTTGAGTGAGGCGGATTTGCAGGAAGCAAGCTTGATAGCGGCGAATTTAGATGGAGCCGATTTGAGTGGTGCAGACTTAACTGTAGCCGACTTATCCCAGGCAAATCTCACCCAAGCAGATTTGAACCAGACAAATTTGAGCGGAGCAAATTTGGATGGAGCCAATATAGAAGGAACCATTCTAGATAAGAATGCTTAAATCTAATTTCTTTAACATGGCTTATGATTTGAAAAATAACTAGCAGAGTAAACAATGGGCTTAAGCCCATTGTCTAAAAGCAATCAAATCTCCGCTAAAGTTTACTGAGTCAGTTTATTGCTATTGTCTTGACTGGTGTAGCATCACTTATTTTTTATGAGAAATTCTCCAATGAGAATTAACAAATTTGTATGTGCGTAGGCATTGCACATTTAAGATAAATTAAATCCAGCTTCAGGCTGGATAATAATAGCTAGAGACAGTTTTGAGATTGAATGTTTTCTTGATTTTTAACTTACCAAATCAACTAAGGCGTTCGATTGGAAGCGGACTATAGATGAAACTGAGCAACCGCGATAATTTTCAGAGGTGAATACTGATAGTGTGATATTAGCTTGACCCGGATCTAATATGCGTTTTACCTTACAGGTTTGCATTTTGTTGTTGCAGTAAGCAATAATGCGATCGCCAGCCTTGACATCCAACGCTTGAATTTTCACTTAATATCAACCTCGCCCAAGATTTTGTTTAGCTAAAATAAAATATATTGTTACATTTTACCTGCTCAACAATTTAAATATTTATTTAAGTATAACACAAAAACTAAGGGTTTTAAATGTTATCAATTTAATCTTGATAATGTCAAGTTTATTTATCCTCAAAACTCTATTAAATGCTGGATTTTCAGAAAACAAGGATAAATACCGACCTTCTTGCAGCATCTGGTACAGCACGGCATAAGCAGGACTTACGCATTGAAAACCTGAAACCTTGTTCGCGTAGCGTGTGCTTCGCGCCTTTCCCTCAAAAAGCTTGGTTTTTTATTATTTTGTTCTCATATTCTGTATGGGAACGAGCAAAATCTCAGTTAGTAAGACTTGGGTTGAAAATTCAGATGGTGGTAAATCTCCACTCTGCTCTAAATTTTTGTTTTGCGAGTAAGATTTTTTCTTTCTATGTTTTTGTTACAATTATTGAAATTTTTACCTAAAAATACCACTATGGCTTTATATGCTGAATTACATAGACATCTGGGCGGTTCTGTCGTACCACGAGTTCTATGGCGATATTTCGAGCGACATTCTTCAGAGTTGATTTCCCGTTTTGCTGACTATTCAGAATTTGAAGATTTTTACACCCGTCCACGCAACACCCTGGATGAGTATCTAGAATTACACACTTTGGTAGAAAGTGTGCAAACAGTTGATACTTTGCCTTACTTTATCTATCGCTTAGTACGGGGTGCCTACATTTTTGAAAATTTGGCTTATCTGGAACTGCGCTACACTCCCTATTTGCGGACACCTGAACATCTGAATCAATCACACAGAATTGACAAGATGGCAGAAATTGTGAAAGTAGTAGGACTTGCAAGCCACCAGCCAGAACATCCGATTGTTACTAGCCAAATTCTCTGTATGCACACCCGCCTACCTTATGAGGTGAACAAGGCAATTGTTGATTTAGCGGCACAAAATAAGCAGTATGTCTGTGCAGTCGATGTCGCAGGGGGTGATAGCTATTATGCCGATCGCTTAGAAGAATGGATTAGCTTATATGATTATGCGCGATCGCTAGGCGTTAAAACCACAGGACATCTATATGAAAC
The DNA here is from genome assembly GCF_013343235.1 of Nostoc sp. TCL240-02. GTDB lineage: Bacteria > Cyanobacteriota > Cyanobacteriia > Cyanobacteriales > Nostocaceae > Nostoc. The sequence goes on from NZ_CP040094.1 coordinate 4,968,655, forward strand.
CACCGCTGGTTGTTACCCCGAACTGTTACCCTATCTTATGCGAATCGGTCACGGTATTCAAATCCCCCTACTGTATCCAGAGTTACTTAATGATGTAGCTAGACGCGGACAGTGTTTAGAGGTTTGCCCCACAACTTACATAAAAACTGGTACTTTGCAGGATATACGTCAACTCAAATTAGTTTTTGACCGTTGTTTTGATGCTGGGGTAGATATTGCTATCTGTACTGATAATGCTGGTTTGCACAATGTGCGTCTACCGTTTGAGTATGAAAATCTCTTAACTTACGACATCATTAGTTTTGAGCAACTCCAAGCTTGCCAGGATGCTGCTTTCCGTCATGCTTTCGCTTGGCCTTACAGTGAACGTCCTGCATCCTTGTTGAACGGTTTGCTCAAACCCGAACCACCTAAAGTTTTGGCAACAAGAGATAGTAATTAACGACCACCTAAAGATAAGCAAAAAGTAAGGTGATTCAATGTTAATTAATGTTGCCATCACTGGTTTTTATTATGATGCTGTAGAGAAAGCTGTAATGCACAATAGATATCTTGCAAAAACAATGTTTTAGAAATTAAACCAGAGATGTTCACAGATAATTCATCGGTGTTTATTTGTGGTTAATTTTTCGCTAATTCTGATTTTTGCTAGAAGTCTAATGTGCAGTACAAAAAACCAGCAATGATGAAATAAATAGACTTAGATGATTAGTATGCCTGGGTTAAGTTTAAGCGCCAACACCTTCTGTAGCACCACCGGCTGAAATCCAAGCTGAAAGGCCACCTTTGATTTCAGCTACTTCAACAAACCCTTCCCCTCTCAGAATTTGTGCAGCCTGGGTTGTATGCTCATCAGTGTCGCCATAAATATAGATATGGCGTTCTTTATGTAGGGCAGATTTGGCTTTAGATGCCAAATCGTCTAATGGAATGGGTATTGCTCCACTGATCCGACCGTGATTGTAGGTGTGGCGATCGCGCACATCTACAATTGTAAAACCTGGTTGACCCCATTGCAAACGGGTCTTTAAATCATGGACATCAGCAACTAAATTATTACTCATAAGCTTTTCCTGCTTATAACCTCACAAGCAATTTATCAAAAATCGCCTTTTAATTGAGTTTTCAGTGTAATAAGTTAATAATTTGCAACTAGCTAGCTGAAAATAATCTCTCATCTCTCCCTACTTCCCTTACCCCCAGAAGCTATAAACTATAATTTATGGCATCTACTATTCAAGCTCTACCAACAGAAGTCGTATATCTTATTACAGCTGGTGAGGTCATCGACTCCTTAGCTTCTGTGGTGCGGGAATTGGTAGAAAATTCCCTAGACGCAGGTGCAACGCGAATTGTGGTTTCTTTATGGCCCCAGCAATGGCGAATTCGTGTGGCAGATAACGGTTGTGGAATGAACCTAGATGATTTGCAACAAGCAGCTACAGCTCACAGCACCAGTAAAATTCGCTCTAGTGCTGATTTATGGAAAATTAACAGTTTAGGGTTTCGTGGTGAGGCGTTACACAGCTTAACAACTCTGGCAGATTTGGAAATTTTGAGCCGTCCTGTGGGTGGAAAATTAGGATGGCGGATTAGCTATGGCGATGGTGGGGAAGTAGTGCAAGTTGAAGTAACTGCGATCGCACCTGGTACAGTGGTGACAGTTTCCAATCTTTTCGGTAATTGCTCATCACGTCGTCAGGGATTGCCCACAGTCGCACAGCAAATGAAAGCCGTGCAAACTACAATTCACCAAATCGCCCTGTGTCATCCCCACGTCACCTGGCAGATTTGGCAAAATGACCGTCAATGGTTCACCATCTCTCCGGCTGCGACAACTAGGCAACTGTTACCGCAGATTTTACCCCAAGTGCGACAAGGTGATTTGCAAGAAGTCAAACTCGAAATACCCAACCCATTAAACTCAGAACTTCTAACTCCTAACTCCCCACTCCCTACTCCCCACTCAGCACTCACTTTAGTGGTAGGATTACCCGATCGCTGTCATCGTCATCGTCCAGATTGGGTACGTGTAGCCATTAATGGACGGATGGTTAAGACACCAGAACTAGAGCAAACAATATTATCAGCATTTCACAGAACATTGCCACGCGATCGCTATCCAATTTGTTTCTTACATCTTGCCATTTCCCCCGATCAAATTAACTGGAATCGCAATCCAGCAAAAACAGAAATTTACCTCAACGAAATCATCTATTGGCAAGAGCAAATTACCCAAGCAATTAACCAAGCGCTCAGTATCTCTTCTCCCAATCTCAAAGAAGCTGTTCACACAACACGAGTTAGTAAATTACTCAAAGCCACAGAAGCCAAAGGCGGCTACAATTTCAATCCTCAAAATCCTAATGAAAATCCCAAAAATTCTAGTTCCTTAAAAGCTGTCGCTCAAGTTAGCAACACCTATATTGTGGCGGAACATCCAGGTGGTATGTGGTTGGTAGAACAGCACATTGCTCATGAGCGAGTTTTGTATGAGCAATTATGTGATGATTGGCAACTTGTCCCCGCCGAACCGCCAATCATTCTTTATCAATTGTCACCAGCGCAAGTATTGCAACTGCAACGCATCGGTTTAGAAATAGAACCCTTTGGCGAACAACTTTGGGCAGTGCGAAACATCCCCGCACCTTTGCGACTGAGAGACGACTGTGCAGAAGCAATTTTAGAACTTAGTTGGGGAGGCGACTTACAAACAGCCCAAGTAGCTGTCGCCTGTCGCAGTGCCATTCGTAATGGTACACCCATGAATCAACAAGAAATGCAAACACTTTTAGATAATTGGCAACGCACTCGCAACCCTCGCACCTGTCCCCACGGACGGCCTATTTATTTATCTTTAGAAGAATCAGCTTTAGCCCGGTTTTTCCGGCGTAATTGGGTAATTGGTAAAAGTCATGGAATTTGATTGATGTTTTCAGTAAGACTCTTTTACCTAATTTCTGTTGTTGTACATTAACTAAATTATTTGTCCCTGTTAACAGATTAATGTCGCCTTTAACAAATTAATGTCCATTTAACATATTTTATGATCAAATTAGACGTACTTAATTTATACTCTAGTAAAATTATCTGTATTTTAAAGCACAAAATTAGATGCGCTTACCCTGCCTTTTCAACCAATAGTTACAATTTGTAAAAACACAATGAGTAACAAAAAGATATATGAATATGTTCAAGACTAGATTAATCATTTAGATATCTTCATAAAAAATTGCCTTAAGATTCTTAAATCCCAAGGCAAATAAACTCTTTAATACTTTACTTCGCGCCCTTTGCGCCTTCTCTGCGAGACGCTACGCGAACGCGGTTCGTTTCTCTTAAAGTTGTTTCACTTCCGAAACCAACTTCGCCACCATATCCTTAGCGCTACCAAAAAGCATCGTCGTTTTATCCTTGTAGAACAACTCATTATCTACACCGGCAAAACCCGTACTCATTCCGCGCTTAATCACAATCGTCTGCTTGGCCCGATCTACTTCCAAAATCGGCATACCATAAATCGGGCTATTTTTATCACTCCGCGCCGCCGGATTTACTACATCATTTGCCCCAATTATTAAAGCCACATCTGCTTGTTCAAACTGGGGATTAATATCATCCATGTCGTACAACTGGGTATAAGGCACATTTGCCTCTGCCAGCAATACATTCATGTGCCCCGGCATTCTTCCAGCAACAGGGTGAATGGCATACTTGACATCAACGCCCATCCGTTCTAGCTGATCTGACAATTCCCGGACGCTATGTTGGGCTTGGGCAACTGCCATACCATAACCAGGAACAATTACCACAGAACGGGCATAACCCAACATCATTGCCCCTTCTTCAGGATCGATGCTACGGACAGTTTGATCTGTTGCACCACCACTAGCAGCAGCACCACCAGAACTAGAACCTGTACCAAAAGCGCTGAACAGCACACTAAATAAGGAGCGGTTCATCGCCTTACACATAATTTCGGTGAGGATTAAGCCTGATGCTCCTACCAAAGCACCAGCGATGATTAACATATTGTTCATCACCACGAACCCAGCCGCTGCAGCTGCCACACCTGACAAGGAGTTCAACAGCGAGATTACTACTGGCATATCACCGCCACCAATAGGGATGACGAACATCACACCCAGCACCAATGAAACGCCAACCACTCCCAAGAATATGGGTAAGCTATCTGGTGTGATGATTAAATAGGCACTGCCTACTATATAAGCACCCAGAAGCAAGAGGTTAAATGGTTGCTGGAATGGAAATGTAATTGGGGAACCGCTAATTAAACCTTGCAATTTGGCAAAGGCAAGAAAACTACCAGTGAAGGTAACACCACCGATTAACACGTCCAATAGCATGGAAATGTTCACATCTAGGGGTATTGGCTGAGAACTATTCAGTAACCGCCAGAATTCGGCAACGGCTACGAGTGCAGATGCCGCACCGCCCAAACCGTTGAGTAAACCTACCATTTGGGGCATTTCGGTCATTTGGACTTTGTAGGCAACGATCGCACCAATTCCCGATCCAATTGCCAAGCCCAACAATATCATCTCGTAGTTCAACACGTGCTGATCGAGCATTGTCGCCACGATCGCCAGTAGCATTCCTACAGCCGCTACAATATTACCGTTCCTCGCTGTAGCAGGCGATCCCAGCTTTTTCAAGCCCAGAATGAATAACGATGCAGCTACTAAGTACGTCAGCTGAATGCCAGTTGGTAAAAAGTCGCTCACGCCTTAATCTCCTTCTTCTTGAACATTTGCAACATTCTGTCTGTCACTAAAAAACCACCTACAACGTTGACTGTTGCTAATACCACAGCAATCAAGCCAAGAATTACTGATACATTTGTGTCTCTTGCACCAGCAGCAACTATTGCTCCCAGTACCGCAATGCCCGAAATCGCATTTGAGCCTGACATTAAGGGTGTGTGTAGAGTCGGTGGGATTTTGTTGATGACTTCAAAGCCGATAAAAGATGCCAACACAAATACAAACAAAGCAGCAAGTAATGCCTCTGTCATGAAATCAAAACTCCTTTTATAAGTGGGAATTGGGAATGGGGAATTGGGAATTAGTTATTTTCCCTTATCTCCCTCTGCTTGCTCATCTCCCTCATCCCTAATTAACCGCCGGTTGTTGAGTATTCAAAGCTTGTAGCGCATCCCGCACTCGCTGATTGCGAATTTCACCAGCATGGGTAACGCAAGCTGCATCAACGATGTCATCGCTAAAGTCCACTTGCAAAGCTTTGTCTTTAATTAGCAATTGCATCAATGAAGTTACATTCTTGGCATACAATTGGCTGGCATGAATTGGCATCGATGATGGGAGATTGATGGGGCCAATAATTGTTACACCATTCCATACAATATCTTTGCCGGGTTCGGTGCAGGCACAGTTACCACCCTGTTCAGCAGCCAAATCCACAATCACTGAACCGGGTTTCATCTGTGCCACCATTTCTTCTGTAACGAGCCGTGGCGCTTGTCTCCCAGGAACTTGGGCGGTGGTAATCACAACATCAGAATTTTTGACGTGTTCGGCGACAACTTCTTGAGTACGTTGTTTACTAGCCTCAGAAATTTCCTTGGCATAACCGCCAGCAGCGACGGTTTCTTCTTCTAGTTTGACTTCAACGAATTTTGCCCCTAAACTTTGCACTTCTTCTTTGACGGCGGGACGGATATCAAAGGCTTCTACCACTGCTCCCAAACGTCTGGCGGTGGCGATCGCTTGCAACCCCGCTACACCAGCGCCCATAATAAATACTTTCGCTGGTGCGATCGTCCCTGCGGCTGTAGTTAACATCGGGAAATATTTCGGTAATGCAGCTGCCGCAATTAATACTGCTTTGTAACCTGCTAATGAAGCTTGTGAGGACAAAGCATCCATACTTTGCGCCCTGGTAGTACGGGGAATCATTTCCATACTCAAGGCTGTGACTTTGCGATTTGCTAGTTGCTGCGCCACAATAGGATTTCCCAAAGGATTGAGGAAACTTACTAATACAGCCCCTTCCTTTAACAAATCAACTTCTGAGCGTCCATCTTCTCGTTCTTGTGGTGGGCTGACTTTCAGCAGAATATCTGTTTCGCCCCATAATTTGGCAGTATCGCTGATTATTGTAGCTCCTGCGGCTTCGTAGTCAGAATCACTGAAAAATGATCGCTCTCCTGCACCTACTTCTATCCACACTTCCAAACCTTGTTTTACCAATCGAGCAACGGTGTCAGGAATTAATGCCACACGACGTTCACAAACTTCAATTTCTTTAGCAACTGCTATTCTCATGAAATCTCCTGAAGATAAATACCTAATCTCTGCCAAGTAAGTGATTGTCTAGATGAGGGATATCCCGCACTCATAGTAGTTAGGCAGCAAAATCAGCCATGAATTTTACTTGTAGATTGAACCTTGAATCTTTCCTCTCCCACTCCTAGCTCTCCAGGCAAAGCCTGACTTTGCCGCTCGCAGATGTCATATTTTCAGATAGTTGCAAACAGGGTTACGTATTGCACATCCTAAATTGATTCCCAAATTTTGCATCTTTATCTTTAGCTTGTTTTCGGGATTGAGAAATTTTGGTATTCCTTTCTTATAGAGTAATATTGACCGAATTTTGAAAGCTTGATAATTTCCCAATCAAATTTTAATGATTACGACTTTGATTCCAACTCATTTTAATCAATTTAGCCCAACTTAACTGGCGAACGCTGATAGCACGCCTCAATTTTTATAACAAAATTCTCAAATTTAGATACACTTATACATATTTAGAAACACAATCCAATCCTAACAGTGTTTCTATTGAGTTCAAAATTTGACCAACCTAGTCATCAAATCAGCACTCTATAAGGGTAATGAAGTAAATTGTTTGCATGTAAAATTTATTGCTAAGTAATTTTACCACTATCTAAACATCAGAGAGGATGGCACTTTTTGTTGTTACTGAACGTCAATTGTCAGGAAGTGAGTAGTAAACTTTAGTAACGAATACTAACACACGGTTATTTTAGATAACAGATTTATTTTTTGGTAGAGGAAGCTCAAATTATGCGACGTTTACTTTCCGCTTTAGCCGTGACTAGCTGTTTAGTGACTGGATTTCCAGTCCTGACTTGGGCACAAAGTTTACCTGGGTTTACGCTGTTTAGCGGCGTTAAAGCCGAAAATCAACTGCCCTTCCGATTAGATTTTGGTGGACAAGCCAACGGCTGGGATCGATATATACTAAGAATTCCAGCCCAAAGAATGAAATTGGCTGTTGGTCAATTTGCCATTACCTACCCTAATTATTACAAAGGAACTTTTGACCAGAACAAAATTGAAGTCCGAGTCAAAGGCAAAGCAGTTCCGCTTTCTGAGGTTAAGTGGGACAAAGAAGGTAAACTAATTAATATTTATCCCCAAGAGCCTGTACCAGCAGGTACCGCAGTTGAGGTAGTTTTATCTAACGTGAAAAACCCATCCTTTGGCGGAGTTTACTACTTTAACTGTCAAGTGCTTTCCCCTGGTGATGTACCACTATTGCGCTACATGGGAACATGGATTTTGAGCATCAATTAAGAGTGCTGATTGGATATAACCAATGCCCAAATTGCCAATTCGCTAAAAAAGTGATACAGTTAGAGATTGTGAGTTTTTATAAAAATCACCTAAGAGGAGAACAGTATGAAAAGAACACTAGGCGGTACTAGCCGTAAGAGAAAAAGAACCTCTGGTTTTCGCGCCAGAATGCGGACACCAGATGGCAGAAACGTTATCAGAGCTAGGAGAAAGAAGGGTCGTCATCGTTTGAGCGTTTAGGGCATATTGAGTTGAAAGAGCATCTGTGGCTTTGCCTAAAGCAAATCGGCTAAAATCCCGCAAGGATTTTCAGGCAGTTTTCCGGGAAGGAATTCGGCGTAATGGCTCTTATTTAACATTGAGAGCCTTAAAGCCGTTGTCTTCAAGAAAACCTTCTTTGGACACTGCCACTCAGACTACACAACCAATTGACTTAAGAACTCTTGCCAGCACGCGGATTGGAATTTCCATAAGTACAAAAGTTAGCAAAAGGGCAGTGGTTCGCAACCGAATCAAACGGCAAATTACTTCTGCTTTACATAATTTGCTGCCCAAATTATCACCAGGATGGCGGTTAGTGTTGATTGTCAAACCTACAGCAGCAGAATCTAAGTGCGTAAGCCCACAATTTCTGCAAGAATTAGAGCAGTTGTTGGCACAAGCTGAGGTGTTCGATGGGAATTCGTGAAGATGTTTATTATGAAGGTGGCCCCCATATTGGGGATTTAATTGTCAACCTATTGATTGGACTAACCATTGTCGGGATACCATTAACAGTCGGGGCAATTGTCAGAGCATTGTGGCTGCGTTTCCGCATCACCGATCGCCGAGTTACGGTGAGCGGAGGTTGGCAGGGACGCGATCGCACTGACATAATTTACTCAGAAATTGTCAAAGTCGTTACAATCCCCCGTGGCATTGGCTTGTGGGGAGATATGGTACTAACCCTAAAAAACGGCAGTCGTCTCGAATTGCGTGCAATTCCCAAATTCCGCGAAGTCTATGACTACATCAACGAAAGAATTGCTGCGAAAAATCCCGAATATAGCGCCACTGCGAACAAGTGATGAGCAGAGGGGCAGGGAGCAGGGGGCAGGGGAAGAAAAACTATTGGTTGTTATTTACCAATTCCCAATGCCCAATTCCCAATTCCCCATTTAAATGTGCGGCTATCCGTAGCGAAGGGTAGTCGCACATAATTTATGATTTAGATAAATTAGATTCAGTCAGTTTACAGTACCTCAGGTTGAATTCAGAATAATGGATTTTGGTATCGGCTTTCTCTCGAACAACGTGATGTTGCCAATCATAGATTTCTTCTATGGTATATTTCCGAGCTACGGATTGGCGATCGTTGCTTTGACATTGATAGTCCGCTTCGCGCTCTATCCCCTGAGTGCTGGCTCAATTCGCAACATGCGGAAGATGCGAATTGTACAACCTCTGATGCAGAAGCGGATGGCAGAAATTAAAGAGCGCTATAAGGATGAACCGCAAAAGCAGCAAGAGGAAATGGTCAATGTTCAAAAAGAATTTGGCAACCCCTTAGCAGGCTGTTTTCCATTACTAGTACAAATGCCGGTCTTATTAGCACTGTTTGCCACTTTGCGGGGTTCGCCTTTTGCAAGTGCAAACTACAGCGTTAACCTGCAAATTCTTCCCGCAGAACAAATCGAACAAATTCAACCCCAAGCTTTTGCTACTGCTCCCCAAAATATTTATGTTGCGGATGGGGAACACGTTAAAGTAGCTGCAATTCTGCCCAGTGGTAACAAACTAGCTGTGGGAGAACAAACTAAGATCCAATATCAGACTGTTGAGGGCAAACCCTTTCAGGTACTTTTAGCAGAACACCCAGAAAATAAGCTAGTTCCTGATTGGAAAGTCACCAAAGGAGAAGATCGGATAAAAATTGATGCTAATGGCAATGTAGAAGCCTTGCAACCTGGAGAAGTTAGCATTCAAGGAACAATTCCCGGATTAGCAGCAGAAAAAGGCTTTTTATTTATTGATGCTTTGGGCAGGGTTGGGGCACAAGATCCAGATGGCACAATCCACTGGGATATTGTTGCTATGATCGTCTTCTTTGGAATCAGCCTTTATGTCAGCCAAATGCTTTCTGGGCAAAATTCCAGTGGTGGTAATCCGCAGCAAGATACAGTTAACAAAATCACTCCAGTCATTTTTTCTGGGATGTTCTTGTTCTTCCCCTTACCAGCCGGGGTGCTGATGTATATGGTGATTGGTAATATTTTCCAAACCGCACAAACTTATATTCTTTCCCGCGAACCTCTACCAGAAGAACTACAAAAAATTGTAGAAACCCAAGAGAAAGAAGTAACAGTCACCGAACAAAAAGCATTGCCATTTGAACCGAAAAGTTCTAAGAAAAAGACCATAGGGGGATCATGAGCAATATTTCGATGCAGCGAGGTCAGCAGTGGTTAAAAACCCTGCTGGAACTCACTGGAGTGCCTGTTGAGATTCAGGGTCATTTAGAAACTGCCCAATCTCAAGATAGCGATTCCCCAGAACCAGATAATTACTGGTTGACAATCGATCAAACTAATTTAACGACAGAACAAATCCAAGTATTAATTGGTACTGATGGTTCTGTGCTAGATGCGATTCAGTATTTAGCAAATTCGGTTTTAAACCTGAACCAACCCTCAGAGGAACAAGCCTCTTATACCATTGAGTTGAATGGCTATCGGGTTAAAAGAGAAGCCGAAATTCGCGCATTAGCAGAAGCAGCAGCAGATGAAGTGCGCTTTTCTGGCAGAGAAGTGGAAATTAAATCTCTCAGTTCTGCTGAAAGGCGACAAATCCATACCTTCTTGAAGGAATTTGGAGATTTGGAAACCTTCAGTCGCGGTAAAGAACCGCATCGTCATCTGGTTGTGCGACCAGCTTCTTTGGAAGAAGTTAAGAGTCAGGAGAGACGCGATTAATCGCGTCTGTACAAGAGTTAAGAGTTAATTGAAAGCTCAATATAATTTCAAAATTTCTCTTGTTCCTAAAAGCTAAAATAAAGATGTAGTATCAGTATTATTGCTGGTAATGACCATTAATTTTCGTGAGGATGTCTCACAAATCCTATGGACGCAATTTATATTCCGCAGCTAACTAAAGCCCCGGAGCGGACAGAGGAAGTTCAGGTTAAGGAATTTCTGCCTGGTCTGGAAACGTTGACACCAGTTCGCGGTCATGTGCGCGTGCAGCATCATGGCACTTACCTGGAAGTGTCCGCTCAGGCAGAAACAATTATTACTTGTACCTGCAACCGATGCTTACAGCAATACAATCGCCGCTTAGGGCTTGATACCAAAGAAATTATCTGGTTAGACGAAACTGCAAATCAAGCAAATGACTTGCCCTTAGAGCGGGAAGTAATTATGGAAGAGTTGCTTGAAAGCTTGCCACCTGATGGTTATTTTTATCCTAATGAATGGCTGTATGAGCAGATGTGCTTGGCAGTACCCCAGCGCCAATTATGCAGTAGGAATTGTCCAGGTATTCCTGTAAGTACTACTGTTGATAGTTCTGATAGTCCTGAAACTTTAGTCGATAACCGTTGGGCTTCTCTGGCAGCACTGAAAAAGCAACTTCCAGGATAGTAAGACGCATTACAGTGCATCACTTTTCAGTTTAAGTTTTACAACTTATGTAGTAATTACTAAGCTAATCTATGACATTTCCATAGAAACCCGGCTTCTCTAAAAGACCGGGTTTCTTCGGTTTTAGTTGGCAAAATAAGTTAAATTGCCAATAATATAATTAACTAAGTCAATAAATGATACCAAATGTTTATCAAGAAGCTGCAAGTATTTAACTATAAGTCATATCTCGACTCTGGACTAATGGAATTTTCACCAGGTATTAATATAATTGTTGGGCGAAATAATGCAGGAAAAACGTCTTTACTTGAAGTACTGACACTAAATTTTGAAAATCATCCTCACAGAAGTTTAAAGACCTTACCAAATAAGTTTTCAAGTCTACAAGAAGAATCGAAAATACAAATTACTTTGCATATTGAAAAGGAAGAATTGCGAAATTTGATAAAAAATTTATCTATTATTGGAATTCCTAGAGCAGCAACTGAGAAGTGTTATTTTCTTGCTGATAAATATGAATATGATCCAGATAGGTATCATGATCAATATATGAGCGCTATCGACGAATCTGTGAAATACGCTGTTAGACAATTTAAAGATTTTTTAGAAAATTCTGATTTTATACAGACAAGTTTATTTTTACAGCCTAATATAAAAATGGATAATAATAGTTTAATAAAGTTACTTAATTTTGAATCATATAAACAAGCTTTTCAGAAAGTTTTTTACAAAATTGAATATGATGATAGCGACCAAATAGTTATTGAAAAGACTACTTCTTATTCCGATGAAAACGGCATTGTACAAGAACATTTTGTTAATTATAGTGGAAAAATTCAAGAAAGCATAGGTTATAAACTATTTGATAAATTTCAAAATCGTATTTATAGATTTCAGGCTGAACGTCTAAATATTGGGATTTGCAAATGTGAGAGCAAAGCTGATATAAACCTAAAATCAAACGTTCTAATCTTGCGGAAGTACTCTTTATATTGCAGGGTAAAATTCCAGGAATGTTTGATCAATTCAATAAATTAGTTTCAGATATTTTACCGGAAATAAAATGGATATCTGTTGTGATGAGAGATGATACAAATGTTGAAATACTAGTTTGGAATACAGATAATCTTCACAGAAATGATTTATCACTTCCTCTTTCATCCTGTGGAAGTGGAGTTAGTCAAGTACTAGCTATTTTGTATATTCTAGTTTCTTCTGAAGAACATAGAACGTTGATTATTGATGAACCACAATCTTTTTTACATCCAGGTGCAGCTAAAAAACTTATAGAAACTATTAAACAATTTCCGCAGCACCAATATTTTATTGCTACTCATTCGCCAGAAATTATCGCATCTGCGAATCCATCTACTATTATCAAGCTTCAATATCAAGATTGTGAAACAACTGCATCAGTAATAAATCCAAAAGAGATAGAGTCACAAAACGAAATTTTAGCTGAACTTGGAGTTAGGTTATCCGACGTTTTCGGTGCTGATAGTATTCTCTGGGTGGAAGGGCAAACTGAGGAGAAATGTTTTCCACTGATATTGGAGAAAGTTGCAAGAACAACATTAATGGGTATTAAAATTTTATCTGTTAATAGCACTGATGCTCTCTTGGATGGAAAACGGTCTGACCTTGTTTTTGACATTTACAAAAAACTCACAACGGGAGCAAGTCTGTTTCCGCCAGCCATTGGATTTATATTTGATAGAGAAAGTAAAACATAAACAAAGATTCAAGAATTAGAGAACAGAGGCGTGAGCTTTTTACGCCTACCTATGTATGAGAATTATTTACTTGATTCTGAAGCTATATCGGTGACAATCAATGAAGAAGCTACATGGGTAGAAATACCTATCAACATTACTCAGGTTCATGAATGTCTTGACAAAATAAAACAGAAAAAATCCTACCTGCTTCAAGGTGTAAAAAGAGAAGAAGTTTCAGATAATAATTAGTTAGCTAAGATTCACGGTGCAAAGATACTTGAAAGTATGTTTCAAGAATTATGTGACAATAAATTGGAATTTAGAAAAACTAAACACTCTTATAAGCTTACAGAATGGCTAGTTGAAAATAAACCTAATTTTTTGTCTGAACTGGCTGAAGAATTAAGAAATTCCTTAAATAAAAATCAGTAGTTATTTTTATACTAATTATCTAATGGCGATCACTCACTACAAAAGAGTGATCGCCTTTAAAAAATATCTTACATAGAGCAATCGCACTCGCAACCGCTATGAACTAGTAGATATTAGTTTTTTAGTTGTTAGAGGCGATACAAACCTGAACAATGAAAGAAGAACTAATAACCACAGCTATATATGAACTTCCGTGAAGAGTTTAAACTACTGCTACGTGCCCGCTACCCTTTGATTTATATTCCCACTTATGAAGAGGAGCGGGTAGAAGCAGCTATCCGAGAAGAAGCAAGCAACCAGGGTAATCGCGCAGTATATACTTGGGATTTTGTCGATGGCTACCAAGGAAACCCCAATGATGTGGGGTTTGGGCGACGTAACCCTTTGCAAGCTTTAGAATTTATCGAAAAATTACCAGCTTCCGCACCTGCGGTATTGATTCTCCGAGATTATCATCGCTTTTTAGATGATGTTGCGATCGCTCGCAAACTCCGCAATCTGTCCAGACTCCTCAAGTCGCAACCAAAAAATATTGTCTTATTGTCGCCACGCATCGCCATTCCTGACGACTTAACCGAAGTTTTGACAGTCGTGGAGTTTCCCTTACCCGCCGCCGCAGAAATTAAAACTGAGGTGGAACGCTTACTACAAAGTACTGGTAACTCCCTTTCTGGCAAAGTTTTAGATGACTTGGTGCTATCTTGTCAAGGACTTTCGATGGAACGGATTCGCCGGGTTTTGGCAAGAGCGATCGCTACCCACGGAGAATTGCAGCCAGAAGACGTGGATCTGGTTTTGGAAGAAAAGCGCCAAACTATCCGTCAAACCCAAATCTTGGACTTCTACCCCGCCACTGAGCAAATTTCTGATATCGGCGGACTTGATAACTTGAAAGACTGGCTGATTCGTCGGGGAGGTTCATTTACTGATAAGGCTCGACAGTACGGATTACCGCACCCCCGTGGTTTAATGTTGGTGGGTATTCAGGGAACTGGTAAATCGTTAACGGCAAAAGCGATCGCTCATCACTGGCATTTACCCTTGCTACGTCTGGATGTGGGCAGGTTATTTGGTGGTTTGGTAGGTGAATCAGAATCTCGGACTCGGCAAATGATCCAAGTAGCTGAAGCCCTCGCTCCCTGTATTTTGTGGATAGATGAAATAGATAAAGCCTTTGCTGGACTTGGTAGTAAAGGTGATGCAGGAACAGCCAGCCGTGTATTTGGTACTTTTATTACCTGGCTAGCCGAAAAAAGCTCACCCGTTTTTGTCGTCGCCACCGCCAACGACATCCAAGCCTTACCGCCAGAAATGTTGCGTAAGGGGCGATTTGATGAAATTTTCTTTGTGGGATTGCCCACTCAAGAAGAGAGAAAAGCAATTTATGATGTTCATTTATCCCGATTGCGCCCCCATAACTTGAAAAGTTATGACATCGAAAGGTTAGCTTATGAAACGCCCGATTTTTCGGGGGCAGAGATTGAGCAAACTTTAATTGAAGCGATGCATATTGGATTCAGCCAAAACCGCGACTTTGCTACCGACGATATTTTAGAAGCAGCCAGTCAGATCGTACCCTTGGCGCGAACTGCTATAGAGCAAATTCAGCAACTCCAAGAGTGGGCGGCTGCTGGGAGAGCGCGTTTAGCATCGAAACACAGTCCTTTAAGCGAACGCCTCCGGCGCACTACGTAAACGCATTTGGCAGTAGCTACAATAATTGATTAGTTAATAATTGCTGAGTCAATAGTCAACAGTTAATCATGAATTACTATTGACTATTGACTATTTACTACTGGCGATCGGGTTTTAACTATGTTGTCTGGCTTAACAAAATTTATACTTGGGATTTTCTTAGCGATCGCTGTGCTAATAGGCGGCGGCGCTGCAATTGGACTCTATTTTATGAATCGCACCGGCATACCGCCTGCCAAACCCGTTTATTCTAACGATAGTCCCTCGGTGAAAGCCAAAGCTCCAAAAGGAACTGAGCTTGGAGCAGCTAAACCTAGCCCTACACCTGGGACATCTACTAAATCTCCAACCCCCACTCCTACAGAATCGCCAAAGGCTACCCCATCAGCAAAACCATTGCCATCGGGAGCTTACCGAGGGCGTGTTAGTTGGGCTGAAGGTTTGAGTTTGCGATCGCAACCAAATCAAGAAGCTGAAAAAATTGGTGGGGTTGCTTTTAATCAAAAAATTATTATTTTGGAACAAAGCGACGATAAGGCTTGGCAAAAAATCCGTTTGGAAGGTAGCGAACAAGAAGGTTGGGTGAAAGCAGGTAATACTGAAAAAGTTGATGAACAACAGCCTGAAAAACCAGAGGATACAGAAAAAACAGAGCAATAACAATTCCATAAATTTAGTTGCTCTGAAACCAGGATGGTTTTAATTGTTTCTCCCTTCTAAGAGCAGATCCCCTCCCAGCTGCATCTTCTGGAAAATTACTTGTAAAGAATCATACAAAAATCAAATATGACACAGAGAAACTAGTATAATCTTGTATGGTCATAACTTGAAAAAAAGCAAGTGAAAACAGGGGTAGATAGCTATTTAACCAAGGTTGCCTCAGTCTCCGAGGCATCTAAAAGCATCAAGGTTGTTCCTACCGTAGCTAATTTCAAATTTTTGAATTGGAAAAAGTTATCTAGTGGTGCCGCAATGCGTCTTGTATCTGCGGCAATAATTACGGGGCTTCTGAGTGTGGCTGGGCAAGCTTTAGCACTTCAAAAAATCGGAAGTAATGGGACGGAAGTTAGCAGTAGCCAGAGGTGTTTAAAAAAGTTAGGCTACTTTAATGGCCCAGTAAGTGGCAAGTTTGCTAGTTTGACTCAAAATGCTGTAATCAGATTCCAGCAAGCTAATAGAATACCTGCTGATGGAGTTGTAGGTATTAATACACAACAAGCCTTACAACGAGCTTGTCAAAGTAGAACTACTAGTAGTGCATCAGGGTCGAGTGGTCAATATCCTGTTCTCTCTCAAGGCAAAACTGGTGCAGCCGTGACAAGGTTACAACAGCGTCTGCGACAGTTAGGCTACTTGAATGTTAATCCCAATGGGAATTTTGGCCCAAAAACTAGAGATGCTGTGATTAAATTCCAGCGAAATTATCGCATCACTGCAAACGGGATTGTGAATCGACAAACTTGGAATGCATTACTAGGTTCCTCTCCAACTCAAGCTAGATCCTCTAGATCTTCGAGTCTTTCTACTCAACAAGTGAGAGAACTACAAGTGCGTTTGCGCCAGTTAGGTTATTTTAATACAAATCCTACTGGGACAATTGGTCCAATAACTAGAAATGCTGTAAGCAAATTCCAGCAAAATTATCGCCTACCTGCTGACGGCATTGCCGATGCTCAAGTTCTAGAGGCAGTGCGTAGAGTCTCAACGGGTGGATCTATTACTCAACAACCGAGCAGAGATTATCTGACTGTAGGCGATCGCGGAGATAATGTCGCATTAGTTCAACAGCGTTTATTGCAGTTGAATTTATTTAATACCAATCCTGATGGATTTTTTAGCAATGACACCAGAGAATCTGTAATTGCATTCCAGCAATCTTCTCAACTTAATGTTACTGGAAATGTAGATTGGCAAACTTGGCAAGCATTAGGGTTGGATAGCTCAACTGGGGGCAATTATACTGAAGCTAATGGCTCTGTATTACCTGAAACTCGTTATCTAGTACCTGTTAATACTGGCTATGCTACACCTGAAAATCGCTATGTATTACCCCCTGCCAATGGCTATGCCGTACCTGGGACTAATGGCAACACATTAGTTGCTAGTAATCCTTACAGAGTAATAATACCAATTTCGAATAACGATACTTTGAGTAAGGTGCAACAATATATACCAAATGCGGTTACAGAGCAATCACATCTAGGAGATTATGTGAATGCTGGGGCATTTAGCGATCGCGCACAAGCCGAAACCCTAAGTAAAATGCTTCGCTCTTATGGTCTGGATGCACGGGTAAAATTCAATTAAATTGACAAACTCAACTGCGAACCTTCTTGAGTTTTATTCACCTCAATCCTGGCTTGGAAAGCTTCTTTGAGATGGGGCATGTGGGTGACAGTGAGGATGCAGGCAAAATCGGAGGCGATCGCATTAATCGCTGCAATCAAGCGATCGCATCCTTCAGTATCTTGTGTACCAAAACCTTCATCCACAATCAACAATTGCAACGCCGCCCCCGCCCGTTGTGCTAATAATTTTGCCAGGGCTAAACGGATGGCAAAGTTAATTCTAAAGGCTTCTCCACCAGAGTAAGTTTCATAAGATCGCGTTCCTCTAGAATCGGCGATTAAAATATCTAGGGTGTCTATCAGCTTGGCATTTTTCTTGGTTGATTTAGCACTACGCCCAGCTTTTTGAGTAATAAATTGTACATGAAACTGATTACCACTCAACCGCGAAAGTAGTTGATTTGTTTCAGCTTCCAGTTGCGGTAACACATTCTCAATCATCAGTGCTTGGATACCATTTTTACCAAAAGCTTGCGCTAATTCCTGATAAACACGATACTCCTGCTTACAAGATTGTAATTGCTGCTGCTGTTGTTCATACTGAATTTGCAGCGTTTCTAATTGATGCGCCAGCTGTTCTAAACGCCCTAACTTGGCTATTTGCTCATCAAGTTGTCGTCTGCGTATTGCTAACTGTTGCTCTAAAGCTTGAATTTGGGCAGATGGGTTAGCTGTTGCTTGTAGTTGCTGGATAATGCTTTCGATCTGTCCGCCAAGTTTTTGCCGTTCCGTTACTCTAGCGCTTCTAGATTCCTCTAACTCTTGCAATCTCGTCTGGAGTTGGGGATACTGCTGCTGGGCTGACAGCAGTTGTTGATACCGCAAATGCCAGGATTGAGCTTGGCGAACAGCCAGACGTAAATTATTGTGCTGCTCGGAACTGTAGCCAATTTCAGTAATGTGACGCTCAAGAGCCGCAATTTGTTTAGCACATTCAGAATCAGTCTGATCCTGCTGGATTCTGACTTGTAATTGAGCGATTTGGGATTGTAATTCTGGTTTTCGGGCTAATAATTGCGCTTGTCGCTTAGTCGCATCTTTAATCTGCTGGAGTTTAATTTCTGCCCATCGCCACCGCTCAACTTCGCTGCGGGCGAGGGCATGGTCTTGTTCATTATAATTAGCTTGTTGCAGATATTGGTCTAGCTGCCGGAGTTCGGCTTGTTTATCAGGAGCGTAATCACCAGCTTGGAGCGATCGCTCTAAATGTTGTTTTTCCGCAGCAATTTGTTGTAACTGTTGTTGGACATCAGTTGTCGCTTCTAACTGTGCCGCTAACTGTCCTCGCTGTTCGCGTAAACCGTCGTAACTCGCCAACTGTTGAGAAATTTCCCGATATTCCTGCCTGAGTACCTGAATCTCTCGGTCAGACACAGCCATTTGTTCTCGCACTACCCAAAACTGCCCTTGGGTATCCTCTAACTCAGCCTGGGTTTTTTCTACCACCCGACTCCAGTGATGTTCGTCTAAAGGGCGTTCGCACAATGGACAAAGTGCTTCAGGATTTTGGAGCATTTGCAATTTTTGCTCTAATTCGCCCATGAGTTTTTCATAGTCACGTTGATGAGCTTGCAGACGTTCGATAAAGTGTCGCCTTTCATGCCCTTTTTCCTGGACTCGTTGCAGATAAACTCGCTTTTTCTCCAATTCCTCAATCTGGATGGCTACATCCATCACCGCTTGTTGCAGTTGCGGTTGGCGGCGGTGCTGGCGTTGCAATTGGTTCTCAGTACTTTGGAGTTGTTCAAGTCGCGCTACTAAGCCAGCATGAGTGCGATCGAGTTGGCTTTGTAAAGTTGCTCGTTGTTGCAACAATGGAGTCACTTGCATTTGCAGTTGATCTAAACGTGCAACATGGTGACGGGCTGCGGTTAGCTGTGACAAAGCAGCTTCTACTTCACCCGATTTAGTCAGAGTTTGCTGAATATCTCGCTCTTGTTGCTGCAAAGCTTCTAGCTGCGCTTGGGCTTGTTGCAGTTGGCGTTCGATTTCGTGAATTTGTTTGGTAAGCTGTTGTTGCTTTTGTTGGCGAGTCTGCCCAGCGCGGGTGTATTCTTCAAATTTGGCAGCAAAGGCTTCTTCTTGAGATTGGAGACTTTGATATTGAGCGTATCCAGCTTTAATTTCAGCTTCTTGGTGTAATATTTTTTCTAAATCTGATAACTGAGAGCCAATAGCTGATTGTTCTTGTTGGAGGCGATCGCAATCTTGGGTAAGATTTTGGTATTGCTGCTTTACAAAGCTGAGTTGTTGCTCCCAATTTTGGCGCTGGTGCTGGACAACTTGCAAACTTTGTAATTGAATATTATCAAAAGCTTGCACCTGTTGCAATTGATTGAGTTCGGCTTCTAACTCGACTCTTTGCGCTTGGGTAATCTCACGTTGTTGCAACTGAGTTTTTATCGAATCTAAAGAACGCTCTAACTCTACTGCCCTTGCTTTAAACTGACGAGAAGATTCCTTTGCCCGTTCTTCCAAATCATCGTACTGATTGAGTTTCAACAACTCCGCTAAAATTTCTTTACGTTCCGTCGGGCGCTTGAGCATGAATTCATCGGCACGACCTTGACGTAAGTAAGCAGAATTAATAAATGTATCGTAATCGAGCTTAATGTGTTCTAAAATCAAATCTTGTGTTGCTCTTACCCCTTTGCCAGTAAGTGAGCGAAACCCAGATGGGATTTCTATTTGAAATTCAAGAACACTAGTACCGCCTCTAATTCGGGTACGAATCACCCGATATTTTTGCTGGTTACTTTGGAAAGTAAAATCAACCCGAACTTCTTTCGCACCAGAATAGATGACATCATCTTCAGCAGTGGCACGGCTTTCACCCCAAATTGCCCAAGTGATTGCTTCCAGAAGCGAAGATTTACCCGCACCATTGGAACCTGAAATACAAGCCGTATGCAAGCCACGAAAATCTAAAGTTGCATCACGGTAACTAAGAAAGTTTTTGAGGATAAGTTGTACTGGGATCATTCACGCTATAGCGCCACATCTACTTTTAATAAATAACAGTACAGATGCACTGTTTGTTAGTTTAGCTATCTAAATATCAGGTTTCTAGTCTTGAAGACATCAATTTTACAAAATTTAACAATAAAATCAGCAAATTTTTCTTGTTGTATGAAAAACTTTTGTTGTCTTTGGAGAAAAATAAAATTTATGTGGAGGTTTGTTGTTATTTCTGCCTCTTATCTGAGAGAAAAACATTCATAGAAGAGTTGTTACAACAATTAAGATAATTGGGCTAAATTTCGGGTCAAAGTAAAAGAATCAAGGTGATAGGGGAAAAAGCGTTAATATACTCAGTAAAAATATATGTACATTTCTGAGATAGATATCATAAACCAATGGATATAGCTCTACTCGTTAAATTTCTCGCTCCCTGTCTGCCATTTCTGTTGAATGTGGGTAATAAAGCCGTAGAAGGGGCATCTCAGAAAGTAGGTGAAGATGTTTGGAATAAAGCCAAAGCTATTTGGGCTAAGTTACATCCCAAAGTAGAGGCTAAGGAAGCAGCGAAAGAAGCAGCAACGGATGTGGCGCAAAAGCCAGAAGATGAAGATTTACAAGCAAGTTTGCGAGTGCAACTCAAGAAGATTTTAGAAGCAGATACAGCACTTACAGAGGAAATAGCTAAAATTTTGCAAGCATCGAGTGACCAACCCGGAGACAATATTCAAGTCAGTGCTAATGCTTACGACCAAAGTACAGTAAAGCAAGTCGGGAAGATTGACGCAAACGAAGTAAGTTTTTAATTGAGTAGGGTGGATAGAGTACTGTCCACCTTAAAAATCTTGATGTTTCGAGTTCTGAACACGAATGACCGATTTCCGAACACGGATGACCGAGTTCCGAACACGAATAACCGAGTTCCGAACACGAACGGCCGAGTTCTGAACACGAATGACCGAGTTCTGAACACGAATGACCGAGTTCCGAACACGAATGACCGAGTTCACAGCCACAATATCAAGCAAAATTTTTACCTACTGTAAGCAATGGCAGAGGAACCCAGCCCCAGTAACTCGAACAACATTGAAATGAATGTCACTGCTTCTGGTGACAGCAAGGTGACTCAAGTAGGACAGATAAATGCCACCGAAGTCAAGATTATTGTTGAGCGAATAGAACCAATACTAGAGCGATTTCAACAAATCTCTCCACCAGAATCGCCGGGGGTTCTCAAAGCAGGGAATCCCCGTAAAAGTTTGGCTTACTGGCAAGGAAGAACAGCAGAAATTGCCCAAATACAGCAATGGTTAACTGATAAAAATACCTTCCTAATTGGCATAGAAGGCATCGGTGGCACGGGTAAATCAATGCTGGCTACGAAAATTTATGATGAAATTGGCGGTTTTCCCAAGCGATTTTGGGCTAATGTCAGTAATGGGGCAGGTTTTAGCGATTTAGCCCGCCAAGTCCTCAGTGAATTTGGCTTTCCGGTTCCAGAACAAGAAGCGCAGTTAGTAGAAGCGCTAGTTAGGTGTTTACGTTCTGGGCAATTTTTACTGATTATTGACAACCTGGAGAGTTTATTACAACCTGATAGACAGTGGGGAAGTCTATTTTACGGCAACTTTTTCCAAGCATGGGTGGAACATGGCGGTAATAGTAAGGTGCTAGTCACTACCAGGGAAAGACCAGAATTAAAAGGCTTTGAGTGGCTACTCCTGAAAGGTTTACAAGTAGATGAAGGGGTAGCACTGTTAACTGCATTAGGCATTCGGGGAGATTTAACGCAGTTTGTGGAATTAGTAGATGGGCATCCCCTACTGTTGAGATTGGTAGCAGACTTATTAAAGGCAGAATATTCACAAGACCCGGATTTAAGCAGATTAGCAGATTTAGGCTTAGGGAATTTGCGGCAATTCTTGACAGATTCCCAAGTGGTAGGTATCCATCGCCGGGAAAATGTGGGGATGGTGTTGGTGTTGGATGCCAGTTTTAATCGGTTGAATGAGTTACAAAAGGCGTTATTGCTGAATATTAGTGTTTATCGTGGTGCGGTTGACAGTGCAGCAGCAGTGGCTATGTTGCCGGGAAGTTCCGCAGCCGAGATTGAGGGAGAATTGAGAAATCTGGTTAAGCGTTCTTTGTTGGTAGAAAAGCTTGATGGGAAGCGGCGATTTGATTTTCAGCCCGTGATTTTGGAGTATGTGCGGTATCAGGCTGGCGATCAGAGTGAGGCGCATCAAAAAGCCATAGATTATTATCGCTCAATTGCTAAACAACCGCCTTGGAAAACAAAAGATGATGTTAAAGAATACTTGGAAATCTTTGATCACTTTTTTCAGTTGCAGGATTATAACTCTGCCTTTGATAGTATTTGGATTTGCAATGATTTTTTAACCTTGCGGGGTTATTATGCAGACCAAGTAGAATTATATGGGCAATTGGTAAGTAAATGGGAAGAAATTGGCGCTAGAGAAAACTGGAATTATCAGGCTGCTCTCACTTCATTAGGCAATGCTTACAACTCCCTGGGACAGTACCAACGGGCGATTGAGTTCCACCAGCAGTCTTTGGAAAATCTAGGGAGATAGGCGATCGCAATGGGGAAAGTAATTCCTTGGGCAATTTGGGCATTGCTTACCGTTCCCTGGGACAGTACCAACGGGCGATTGAGTTCCACCAGCAGTCTTTGGAAATATCTAGAGAGATAGGCGATCGCAATGGCGAAGGTAAATCCTTAAATAATTTGGGCAACGCTTACGACTCCCTGGGACAATACCAACGGGCGATTGAGTTCCACCAGCAGTCTTTGGAAATATCTAGAGAGATAGGCGATCGCAATGGCGAAGGTAAATCCTTGGGCAATTTGGGCAATGCTTACGACTCCCTGGGACAGTATCAACGGGCGATTGAGTTCTACCAGCAGTCTTTGGAAATATCTAGAAAGATAGGCGATCGCAATGGCGAAGGTAAATCCTTAAATAATTTGGGCAATGCTTACTACTCCCTGGGACAGTACCAACGGGCGATTGAGTTCCACCAGCAGTCTTTGGAGATGTCTAAGGAGATAGGCGATCGTAACGGCGAAGGCAAATCCTTGGGCAATTTGGGCAATGCTTACAATTCCTTAGGGCAGTACCAACGGGCGATTGATTTCCATCAGCAGTCTTTGGAAATAGCTAGGGAGATAGGCAATCACAATGGCGAACGTTCTTCCTTAAACAATTTAGGTCTTGCTTACAAATCCCTGGGACAGTACCAACAGGCGATTGGGTTCTACCAGCAGTCTTTGGAGATGTCTAAGGAGATAGGCGATCGTAACGGCGAAGGTGCTTCCTTAAACAATTTGGGCAATGCTTACGATTCCTTAGGGCAGTACCAACGGGCGATTGATTTCCACCAGCAGTCTTTGGAAATCAAAAGGGAAATAGGTGATCGCAATGGCGAAGGTAATTCTTTAATTAATTTAAGTACTGCTTACGGCTCCCTAGGACAGTACCAACACACGATTGAGTTCTTAGAACAGTCTTTGGAAATAGCCAGGGAGATAGGCGATCATAACGGCGAAGGTAAATCCTTGGGCAATTTAGGCAATGCTTACAGTTTGCTATCACAGTACCAACGGGCGATTGAGTTCCATCAACAGTCTTTGGAAATAGCTAGAGAGATAGGCGATCGCAATTCTGAAGGCTTATCTTTAATGAATTTGAGTATTGCTTACTTATACCAGGGACAGTACCAACGGGCGATTGAGTTCTGCCAGCAGTCTTTGGAGATATCCAGGGAAATCGGCGATCGCAATACTCAAGGCAAATCCTTAGCTAATTTGGGTCTTGCTTACTTATCTCTGGGGCAGTACCAACATGCGATTGAGTTCTGCCAGCAGTCTTTGGAGATATCCAGGGAAATCGGCGATCGCAATTCTGAAGGCAAATCCTTAATGAATTTGGGTCTTGCTTACTTGTATCAGGGGCAGTACCAACAGGCGATAGATTTCTTCCAGCAGTCTTTGAATATAGCTAGGGAAATAGGCGATCGCAATTCTGAAGGCAAATCCTTAATGAATTTGGGCAATGCTTACTTATATCAGGGGCAGTACCAACAGGCGATAGATTTCCACCAGCAGTCTTTGGATATAGCTAGGGAAATCGGCGATATTCGAGGGGAAGCGATCGTATGGTCTAACTTAGGTTTGGCTTTAGAAAACGTTAACCGAGAATCAGACGCGCTGGGTGCTTATCGCAATGCCCGTGAATTATTTCAGACGATGGGACTTGATACTAATGTGCAAGATTGCAATAACGCAATTGAGCGTCTTTCGCAACCTAAAGTGCCAGTAGTTTCTCGCCGTGAGTTTTGGGCGTGGTTGCGTCGGTTGTGGCGTTGGGTTTGCTCTTGGTTTCGGCAGTAATATTGATTTACTATCTTATAAAAACATAACAATTCGCTATTTTTCAAAAGTATGCTGCAAAAAATACTGGACAATCTATTAACTATTGGATTGCTTGTACAACCTATTGATGCTCATTCCCAAGGTTTAACCTATAATTACAGCAATGCAAGTTTATCCCAGCAATTGTTGCTAATTAGTCAATCTCGACCAGGAGATAGTTGTGAAGCCAACGACAACTTAAGTTTGTTTGCTGATACTTTTATTAGTGTTTGCCGAAAAGCATCGATTAGGCGGGAGTTTCCCAGTGAGTTTCTTAACTCTTCTTTAGAAGACTCAAGAAAAAAAATCTGCTATTGGGAAAAAAGCTTGGAAGTTATTGAATGATAGTAGATTCAAAAAATAGCTGTGGAGAATATGGGATGAAAACTGGAAGTGCAGATAAAGTAGAATCATTCTACATTGCTATAATTCTCTACAAATCATCTTCAGATCAAGCTGATTATCAAACTTTGTACCAAGAAAGCTTTGTTTTGATTAAAGCTGCTTCTTTAGAAGAAGCAAAAGAAAAAGCCTTGAATCATAGTAAAAATGAAAGCATCAGCTATACAAATGAGAATGAAGAAACGATTACTTGGTCTTTACAGCAAGTAGTAGACGTGAATTCAGTTTTATATGATGATTTTGATTCATCTAAGGATATTGTTGATTTATATACTCGACATTTTCGGAATTATGAGGCTTATCAGTCATTCGAGCCATTATTGTCTAAAGAGCAACTTTAGGATTTACGCATTCTCTCATCGTCAGCGATCGCTAATCTAACTTCTCTATGCATATAGGCAAACTATCATCTAGAAAAATCTGGAAGACCGCTCTTATGGGTTCCTATCAATGATAATTTTAAGCATTGGGAACCCCTAAAAATCAGAGTTTATGAACGTAGCCGACGATAAAACGATTGTTCGTGAGTATTTCAATTCCACAGGCTTTGACCGTTGGAAGCGAATCTATGGCGATGGCGAAGTCAACAAAGTCCAACTAGACATCCGCAATGGACACCAGCAAACTGTGGATACAGTTCTCGGCTGGCTGAAGGCTGATAACAATTTACCCGAGCTATCAATCTGCGATGCTGGGTGTGGTGTCGGTAGTCTCAGCATTCCTCTGGCGGTAGATGGTGCCAAAGTCTATGCCACCGATATCTCTGAAAAAATGGTGGAAGAAGGAAAGGATAGAGCAAAGCTTACCTTGGGAAATGATGAAAATCCCACTTTTGCCGTGCAGGACTTGGAATCTTTGAGCGGTAGTTACCATACCGTTATTTGCTTGGATGTTCTCATCCACTATCCCCAAGAAAAAGCCGATGAGATGATTTCTCATCTCTGTTCTTTAGCACAATCACGGATAATTCTCAGTTTTGCGCCAAAGACCTGTGCCCTGACTATACTCAAGAAAATTGGCAGTTTCTTTCCCGGGCCAAGTAAAGCAACTCGTGCATATTTGCATCGTGAGGCTGATGTGGTAAGAATCTTGGAAAGTAATGGCTTTTCATTGCAACGAAAGGCGATAACGAAGACTCGCTTCTATTTTTCTCGCTTACTGGAAGCTACACGCAAGTAGGATGAATATTATTAGTCTGTCAAATTTAATTTGATCGGTTCGTAGTTTGCACTTTAGCAAAGACAGCGCAAACTACGAACAAGCTGTACCTCTTGGTTGTTTCTTGACAGGCTACCACTAGCAAGGTAGACAAAAATTTTGTTACAAAAGCTAAAAACCATCGCTGGGAGTAGATTGATATAGTAGAACCTTTACGAAAGTCAGGTTAAAATCGCTAGCAAAGTTCAAATTTGAAGTGGAACTATGAAAACTGCTGAAAAATTGGCTGCCGGTTGGCTACTGACATTCGGATTTATGTTTGTAATGCTATCAGCAGCAGACGTATTTAATAAAACGAATATGGAAAAATCAATCACGCTACCCTTAGCCTGGGATGGCTCGATTGAGTTCCCAGCACCAACAGATACCCCTGTAATTGATAAGACTGTGGTAGAACGTCTAATTTTTGGCGTTCCTAGCCTAACACTGGGGACATGGTTAGCATTGGGATTATATCGTCAAAGTCGGCAAGAAAAAAAGGCCCTTAATCAACAAGTTAGCGATCGCCTGCAATCGATTTTTTATGGGATGCTACAAGAAAATCATGGTCGTGTAACTGTTTTAGGCTTTGCAATGAAGTCACAACTACCCGCAGTCCATGCTAGGCAGTATTTAGACGAAAAAGCTAAAGAATTCAATGCAAACTTTAAGGTGAACGAAGAAGGGGCAGTATCATATCATTTTGATGTCTAATTGTCATTTGTCAATAGTCCTTTGTTATTTGTCCTTTGTTATTCACCAATGACTAATGACCAATGACTATTTTACCAACTTACGGCTAGGTCTAATGACGCAGATTTTTTTGAGCATAGCTGCCATTTTAGGCGGTTTGTCAGTTGCTGCTGGTGCTTTTGCTTCCCATGCATTGCGGGAAAAAATTAGTGAGCGATCGCTAGAAATTTTTGAAACTGGCGCTCGTTACCAAATGTATCATGCTCTGGCACTTTTTCTCGTAGCAATCCTAATTAGTCGCACTGAGTCCCCTCAACCCACTCTCATCGCGAGTGGATGGCTGTTTATCGCTGGCATTGCTATTTTTTCAGGTAGCTTGTATGCCATTAGCTTAACTGGTATTAAGTCCTTGGGAGCGATCGCACCACTAGGCGGGGCAGCCTTTCTCGCTGGTTGGGGTACCTTAGCTTTTGCTGCTTGGAATTTAAAGTTGTAAAAAAGTTAGAAATTAATAGTTAAGGGAATACCAAAAAATAAATTATCCGATATTTGTAGGGTGCTTTTAGTTCACATATCACGGTGTATTACCTCGTTCTATCTAACGCATCCTACAAATTGGATATTTTTTTAGTTGGAAGTCTTCAAAGTAAGAAGAATATTTTCAAACAGAATTTACAAATAAAACTTATTTCCGTAATTTTACATTAGTTCTCAGGCGTACTAGCAAATTATGTAAAGCCGCATTCGCTGAAGGTACTTCAGGTAATAGGCTAGATTCGTATGCTTCCTGTAACTTATTACGCAGACGTTCATATTCTATTTGATGAAAATCTACATTAAAATTTGACACAACAGACTTTTCTTTCCCTGCTAGCTTTTGGGTAATTAAATCATGAATATATGGTAAATTGAAAACCTCATTTAATTTAATTAGATTAGCTTCAACTATACCTGTTTGCATCAAATAAATCCCTGTCAATAAAACTCGATAAACATAAAGTAAAGGTTTTAACCGATACGTGTGTTCATTTTCAAAAAGTTTCCATTGTGTTGCTGCAAAACCAATATAATGGTAATAATGGTGACGGGTAATACAATCTTTAGCAATAAATTTTAATTCCTCATATTCGGGTGAAGTTTTCAATACCAAAGGTGAGTATAGTTGTTCTAATACGTAGCCATTTTTTTTAAGCAGCATTAAAAAGAATTTTTTGACATCATGAGTTACTAAATCAATTTCTAAAGCTTCGCGAATTTCTGAAACTTCAATAGTTTCATTCCCAGTTTCTAATCCTACAACTTCTTCAACTGGTAAAATATGCACCCCACGCAAGTCATAATCAGAATCAGGTGAGGGAAAACCATATAAGTGGGAACCACTAATGATGGCGAATAAAAGCGGGTAAGGCTGTTGCCCAATAATTGTGTTAATAGAAGGTGGAATATTCATCATGTGCCGTTTACTTGCTTACCTTGGTTCGCCTGTTTCTTTAGAGCATCTTTTGTACAAACCAGAACACTCACTCGTAGTTCAAGGTTACAGACCCCGCGAAATGACTTCTGGGGTAGTAAATGCAGATGGTTTTGGTGTGGGTTGGTATCATAGCCAAAAAGATATTGAACCATTTACCTACAAAAATACCCTACCTATTTGGAATGATATAAACTTACCCAGTCTCAGCGGTTACGTTGAATCCAAGTGTGTGCTTGCTTATGTCCGCAGTGCTACATCCGAACAAGCCGTAGATTTTGCTAATTGTCAGCCCTTTAAACATCAACAACAGCTATTTATTCACAATGGAAAGATTGAAAATTTCCACAAAACATTACACAGAAAAATCCGCAGCACTTTAACTCAAGATTTTTACGAAAAAATTAATGGTAATACTGACTCTGAACACATTTTTGCATTGTTACTTTCACAAAGTCAAATTAACAAACATCGGCCTCCAGAGTATGCTTTACGTACTACACTATTAACACTATTAGAGATGGCAAAGCGCTATCAAGTAGAAGCCTCAATCAATATAATCTTCAGTGACGGGCATCGCCTGATAGCCTCTCGATTTGCTACAACTTCTCCGGCTCCATCTCTTTATTGGATTAGAGACGATCCAACTTTTTCAAATTCTATAATTATTGCGTCTGAACCTCTATTTATAGGTAACTGGAATGCTTTTCCAGAAAATAGCATAATTACTGCGGGAGCAGACTGTGAGATCCAAATCGAGCAACTTTAGCATAAAAGAAGCTATTTTTCAAAGCTATGGATGAGATGCTTCTGACCCCAGCAAAAGAGAACAATTAGAATCTCTGTTGCTGGAGTCATCTTTTCACTCAATAAATTTGAACGTCCTGTAAATATTAGCCATTGATTATTGCTGCATCGAAGGTGTGGGAAAAATTCTGCTGAATATAGGAAGCCGTGGCTTTGGTTTCGTTGCAGCTATATTTGCATTAACAGCAGAAGAGTTATTGCTTACCTCAGAGAGGATATTTGGTTTGTTATTAGTAGAATTGGGAGAATCACTCAATGGAATAGCCAAAGGTGAATTTGAAGATACGGAACTAATATTTTCAGTATTTTGATTGTTGGGCTTTACCGGAGTTTGACCTTGACATGGAGTAATCATCAAAGTCGAAGTTGTTCCTAATGCTAGTATGAGTAAATGAGAAAAATATTGTTGCATGGATATTTGCAAAATGGGTTGGTAAATATTCAAATTTTCAAGGAGTTGTGCTTGCTCCTAGTTACAAATAAACCGTAGCTATAGGATGTAAATCATGACAACGTTGTCCTATGTAACCTGATTTTTGGGTTGCATAAGTGAATGAATACTAGCACTTACTAGTAAATTAATTATCTGAAAAAGCTTAAGCGTACCGAGTCAAATACCCTATAGATTAAGGGTTATGCAAATTTCTCTTTAATAAAAAGAGGATAGCTATTTCAAGACTGCTGAATCAGTCTGTTAGAGAGATAGCAAATAGATACACCTGAAATAGCTGACGTTTTTTTCATCAACTATAGCCAGCACAACCATTTATACTTTAGTTGTATTTCACCTATTACTAAAAGAGGAATACTACTGATTTTTTAATAAAGCTAGTTTATAGGAGATCAACTCTTAAGTGGCATATTTAAGTAACGAAAGTAGAAAGTATATGAACTTTTAATAAAACCTGAGCTTTATGAAGTAAATTCTGTAAATAAATACGTGTATACGTTCAGTAATAGATACTATTTGTTTATCTCCATACATCCTAAAGCCGCATCCCCTTCGTATCAGAGGAACCAGCCAGCAATCAAGTGATAATTTTTTGAGCTTATGTCGATATTTTAAGCTTTACGATTCCATCTGAAACTTTCAGAGCATCTGGGGATTCTTACAAGTTAGACTAGACTTCTCTAGTTAGGAATAGCAATACCCACGCCCCTATTTTTCTGAAAATATATGAAATTTAGAACCTTCAAATATCCTTTCGCACTCATGCTAGTCAGCTTCAGTTTTTTGCAGACAGCTGATGCTCAAACTCCTGTAGCTGAAATCTCCAAGCTATCTCAAGAAGTTTCTGTACTTCGGAAACAAGGACCAAGCGGGTTACAACTATTTCTCAAATCTCATGCGAATAGGCTAAATAGTAATTCTTCAGATGCAGTTCTACCTTCATCTGCACTCCGGGTAGCTTTAGACGAACTCTGTCAACAACGAGATTGTTATGCCTCTCGTCTCTACTGGTACACTGATATAGAGCAAGCCAAAGCTGCTGCTAGAACTAGTGGTAAACCTATTTTATCTCTGCGGTTGCTGGGCAGATTAGATCAAGATTTGAGTTGTGCTAATAGTAGGTTTTTCAGGGTAGCACTGTATCCGAATGGTGAAATTTCTAAGCTCCTTCAAGATCACTTTATCTTGCACTGGCAATCGGTGCGCCCTGTACCTAAAGTAACTATTGATTTTGGCGATGGACGCAAGTTGGAGCGGACAATTACAGGCAATAGCATTCACTATATATTAGATGCATCGGGTCGTCCAATCGACGCAATTCCAGGATTATATAGTCCCAAAGCATTTTTGCGTCAGTTACAGCAGGCTGAAGTAGCGGTAAAAGATTATAGTAAACTTGCAAAAAGCGATCGCGAGGCTTTTTTAAAAAAATACCACAGCGATCGCTTAAATTCTATCCAAGCCCAATGGGTTGCAGATTTATCCCGCCTGGGTATCCAGTCTCCTCCTAAGTTGGTGAAAATTCCCAGCAATCCCAGTCAGCCACCGACAGCAGAAAGAGCAAGTTCTCTAGCAGTTTCTAAGATGAGAGTTGAAACGCCAATGCTGAGTGCTTTCCAGTCTGATGTTGAACGGAATCAAAATGCTTTAGCTGAAATTACCGACCAGGAAGTTTGGAACAAAATCGCTCAACTCTATGCCGCCGATGTCAAGCTAGATCAAAATAGCATCTCTTTGATCAGAGCTAAAAAGTCTCAGCCTGTCAACACGAAAGAAGATAATTTGCCGATAATAGTGAAAAAATTTGAAACCACAATGGCTTTAGATACAGTTAGAAATGAATATATGCTACACAGCCAAATTCATCAATGGTTTATGCAAGGAAAGCAAACAAGCAGTGTGGAAGCCCTAAATGAGCAAGTATACGCCCAACTCTTTTTAACTCCTAGTTCTGACCCCTGGTTAGGGCTTTTCCCCAGCGATAGCTACAGCGCCATTGATAATGATGGCATCCGTTAAGTTAATACAGCAGATTTTAGGTATTTACACCACAACGGAGACGAGGACTTGAGAATAGGACAGTACAGTTCAATTGCTTTAAAAGCGCTGTAAATTGAAGCAAATAAAAGGGAGTGACGAGATTTTATAGTATTGACACCTCACCCATCACTCCTCATAACTTGCGCGTTGATTAGCTGTTACGCATTGTTAAATTACATCAGCTGACTGCTTCATTTATCCTCTAACTAAAGAGGCGGATACTTGTTAAGTTGCTATGTGATTTCCTATACGCCTATTTTTAATTTACCAAACAGAATTCAGTAATTAGAATTCCGTTTGGTATTTTATATGACTGGCAAACTTCAGTTTTCCTTTGCCTGTGCTAGAAAATTCCATAATTGATTTTAAGAGCGAAAGACTTTGATTCCCTACTTTTTATAGAAGTTGGAAATCTTGTTGTGAAATTTCTTACCAATGAATGTATTCATAAGCACAAATATACTTAACTTAGATTATATGTCTTTGGTAGTAGTGGCTTGATTCTTATGATGGAAGTTGGGAAAAATATTATCAGTTATGCTAGGTAATATTGAAAATAATTATCGTTAATACTAATTCATTCATTGGGGCAATGACAAAGTGGCTTAAACAATAGTGAGAAATTCAGTTTGAGAACGGGGTTTTTCTGGTTATGCTGTCTTATCTAATTTTGTCTGCTAGCCATAATTTTTATTGGCTTATTAGTTTGGTTATAAATGAGCCTAACCTTAGATCAGCAAGTTGGACGCTCGTATTGGCTGATTTTACCGAATTGTCCCACCAAAGGTAGACGTAATAACTATCAAAATACCGTAGGGTTAATTGTAACAAAGTATTCAAATATATATAAATATTAATAGACACTCCATAATTTCTTACTAGTAGATTTGATTTTTTTTGCTCAACCTCTGCAAACAAGTAGCGGAAATTTAAGGTGAACATAGAAAAATTTATCCAACGTACAGAAATATTGCACAAGCGTTTAGCAGATTTATACCAAACTGCTAATGTATTACCTTGGATTCCACCGGAGCTACTGCCGCAAGCTTTAAAAGAACTCTATAACACCTTAAAGATAGTACAGTTAGCGGCACAAGAACTGCATCAGCAAAATGAGGAACTATTAGAAACACGAAATTGGCTAGAAGCAGAACGCCGACACTACCAAGATTTATTCGAGTTTGCGCCGGACGGCTATTTAGTGACTAATACAGAAGGAATCATTCAAGAAGCTAATAATACTGCAGCGAGGTTGCTCAATGTTTCAAAGCATTTTTTGGTGGGTAAACCAATGATGAACTTTCTTCTTCTAGAAGAACGTCAACAGGTTCGCTGCGAACTCATGCAGTTATCTGAATCAGACAGAGTTAAAGAGTTATTGGTACGCTTGCAAAAACGTCATGGTGAGTCCTTTGATGCAGCTTTGACAGTGACAGTTGTCCGCAATCAGCAAGGTAAGGCAATCTCTCTGCGCTGGATGGTACGTAATATTATTGACCGTCAGTATTTAGAATCAGGAATAGTCAAGAATGACGGCGACTTGTTCAACGATCGTCAAGTGCATAAACACTCTAAAGGAGAAACTATTCCCCTCAATCCACTAGTAATTTGGTATGTTTCTCAGGGTTTGGTCAAACTCAGTACTTACTGTGAAACTGGTGAAGAAGTGTTGATAGGATTGGCAACAGCAGGAATGGTTTTTGGCTCTAGTTTGACTTCTTTAAATATCTACCAAGCAACAGCA
The DNA here is from genome assembly GCF_013343235.1 of Nostoc sp. TCL240-02. Classification (GTDB taxonomy): domain Bacteria; phylum Cyanobacteriota; class Cyanobacteriia; order Cyanobacteriales; family Nostocaceae; genus Nostoc. Next base: position 5,002,240 of record NZ_CP040094.1, read on the forward strand.
TTATCTGATGTTAAGTTGGTATCAATTTACGCGGCAGAGATAGAGGCTTCTCCAAATTTGAGCCATACGCTTTTACCAAAAATCAATCAGAGGTTACGGCAAACAGAATCTTTTTTAGTTATTTCTGGAAGGCGACGAGTACAAGAGCGCTTGCACTATCTATTAGAACTTTTGAAACGAGAAGTGGGTGAAACTGTGCTGGAGGGAACTCGCCTAAGTGTTCGCTTTACTCACGAAGATATTGCTAGCGCCTGTTGTACTACCAGGGTAACAGTTACACGATTGATGGGCAAATTACAAGAAGAAGGTATTATCAGTTTTGACTCCAAAAAACACATTATCTTGAAAGATTTCCATTAATTACAGATGGGTATCTGGTGAGAAAAGATGACCTAAATGTACACAAAATAATGTATATGTGATTTATACGCATTTCTTTCTAAAATCGGGATGCATAGATTGGGCTACGCAGTATGTCAAAGCAGCTATGCACACACTTGGCGACACAACTCTATCATCGGGCTACATCTTAGCACTGGACTTAGGTACGACAGGCAACCGCGCCTTTGTGTTTAACGCAGACGGCAAGATTGTTGGGCAGGCATACAAAGAACTAACTCAGTATTATCCTCAGCCCGGATGGTTAGAACACGATGCTCAACAAATCTGGAAAGATACGTGTTGGGTAATGCAAACCGCAATTGAGAATGCCCAGATTGTTCCATCAGCGATCGCAGCATTGGGACTAACTGTCCAGCGTGAAACCTGCTTGATTTGGGACAAAACTACTGGTAAACCACTCCATAGAGCGATCGTTTGGCAAGATCGTCGCACTGCTCCCCTTTGTCACGAGTTAAAAGAGCAAGGCTATGCTGATGAAATTTATGATCGCACGGGATTAATCATTGATGCCTATTTTTCTGCTACTAAGCTCAGGTGGCTATTAGATAAGTTTACAGACGTTGACCTAAACAATGTCTTAGTAGGCACTATTGATACCTGGGTGCTGTGGAACCTCACAGGTGGGAAAGTCCATGCCACCGATCACAGCAACGCCAGTCGAACAATGTTAATGAATCTCAAAACCTGTGAGTGGGATGATAATCTACTAAATCTATTTCAAATTCCGGCTCATATTTTGCCCCAGATTCAGCCTAGTTTAGGAGTATTTGGAGTTACTGATGCGACTTTGTTGGGCACTGAAATTCCTATTACTGCGATATTGGGGGATCAGCAAGCGGCTTTATTTGGTCATGGCTGCGATCGCCCCGGTTTGATGAAATGTACTTACGGAACTGGTAGCTTTTTGGTTGCTCACACAGGCAATCAAATTGTGCGCTCGCACCATCAACTTATTTCTACGGTGGCATGGACACAAGCAAATCCAAGCGGAGCATTGGATGTAGGTTATGCCTTAGAAGGTAGTATGTTTACTAGTGGAGCTTGTATTCAATGGTTGCGCGATCGCCTAAAGCTGATTAAAACTGCTGCTGAAAGTGAAACGATGGCAAATCAAGTAACAGATAATGGCGGAGTCTACTTTGTGCCTGCATTTAGTGGGCTGGGCGCACCCTATTGGGATATGAGCGCCAGGGGAGCCTTTTTTGGCATTACCGCCAGCGTCCAGCCAGAGCATCTAGTACGCGCCGTGTTGGAAGCGATCGCATATCAAGTTTTGGAAGTAGTACAGGCGATTAATTCATCTAGCAGTACTCCCGTTGGTCGATTAATCGTAGATGGTGGTGCTTGCGAAAATAATTTTTTGATGCAGTTCCAGGCTGATGTATTAGGTATTCCAGTTGAACGGCCGATAATGCGCGATACGACCGTTCAAGGTGCAGCATTTGCAGCAGGTTTAGCTATAGGATTTTGGGAGAGCTATGAAGCGCTGGTGCAGCAACGGAAAATTGAGCGTGTGTTTGAACCGAGGAGCGATAGGCCATTATCTAACTTTGATACTTGGCAAAAAGCAGTGAAACGCACTCTGGCTTGGGAGGAGTAAATGCTTACTGTTCAGGCAAAACTTCAACTGAATGGTTACTAAAATTTTGTTCCAGATAACGTGGATCGCGCACTCCTACGTGCAAAACTAGTGCTGTAACTAATCCACCTATAGCTGCTACCAAGAAGGCAGTTCTATAGTCAATGTTATCTACTATCCATCCACCTAAAAGGGGAGCAAGCATTGTGGCAGGGGCAACAAGGGTATTACCAAGACCAATATAGGCTGGTCGTTGACGCTGATTACCAAACTCTAAGGTCATTACCGCAGCAATATTTTGTAGAGCGCTCATACCTATTCCTGCTCCTAAAAATACCAAGTAAAAACAGTTTACATTTGTTGCTAACCCAGCTAGAAACGCACTGAAAGCACAAACAACAGAACCGACTTCCAAGACCAACTTGTTACCCCAGCGATCGCCTACCCAACCCAAAACCAATCCAGCAATAGTTTGCGTTCCCATCAGCACGCCAGTAATTAACCCAATAGATGCTTCTCCCATACCTTGATGATGTACAGCATAGAGTGTATAGAAAGGAAGTGGCATTAATGCTATTTGTGAAAGCATACGTGCGATCACAAAGTAACGGAAATTCTTATCGCACCGGAGAATCATATTAAGACTGTCCCAAAATTCACGTCTAGTTTCAATGGTCGATAATGAGTTGTTTACTGGCTCTCGCGTCCTAGACATAAAAAACCAAGATAGAGCCATCGCAACACTGGCACACACAAAACAGAGAACAAAGTTAAATGGCTGGGCAATTTGCTTGAGTAGTAAACCAGCACTCAAAGCACCAATGATACTCATCAGATTAGCAGCCGCAGCTAAAGCACCGTAAAAAATGCCAAGCTTTCCCGATGGAACAATTTTAGTAACCATACTTTGCCAAGCAGGAGCGCTAAATCCGCTACCTAGTCCCTGCCAAATGAGGATGGCGAATGTCAAAGATAAGATAGTTTGGTGATTGAGTTGTAGCTCTAACAAAGCAACCAGTGCTAATCCTAAAAAAGGAAGTTTTTGGTGAATTGTCAACCACATTACAGTTGGTTTGTAATACTGTAATCGAGCTATTCTATCAGCTGTTAATAGCTGAGGTAGTTGCCAACCTAAACGCGGAATAGCTGGGATCAGACCGATGAGCAATGCAGAATTGGTAAAACCACTAACAAATAGAGGGATAATTGTGATATAGGAGGCAAAACCAGCTCCTAAACCAAAAAATGCACTTTCAACAACATTGACGGTCAAGTTATGACGAAGGTCTTTTTGAATTTTAGAGTTAGGCATTTTTATAGATATTGCAAGTGTAGGTAAGTTTTTTCTTCCATACCAAAATCCGGCTTGAAAAAGCCGCATTTAGAGTGTTAAAAATGGGGAAAATAAAGCTATTAGAAATCTATCTCTCAGTTAGAAGAGTGATAGGTTTCTGTGTTATTTATTACTATTTTTTTTCGATTCTTTTGGATATTGTTTCTCTAAAATAGGATAAATACTTTTAAATTTTCTAGTTTTTTACTCACGAGTGATTTTGGTAAACTGGGACAGTATTTTAAACAGGTTTATGTTCTTTTCTTAAGCGTTTAGTAAGTGCTAAGTACCGAACAAAAATCTGAGTTCCATAGATTGTTCCCAGATGCCGCACTTAAATCATCAATTGGAAAATATTTTTGTAAAAAATCTCAAGTTATTAATCTGCAAGGTTTTTAGCAATTTACACTCCAACAATTTGGAACAAATACTGTAAACCGCGATTGTACTGAGAGATGGGCAAAATAAGTCAGGTATTGTCCAATACGGTTCGGATAAGTATTTTTCACTTTCCTTGTGGTCTGGGTAAAGGGTAAGGGGTAAAGGGGAAAGGATGTATTCAAAACCTTTTCCCTTTCCCCTTTACCCTTTAACCGAACCGTATTGAGGTATTATCCAGGTGTATTTAGCAATAGGATGAGGGCAAAGTAGAACTTGGAAACAGATCATCAAAGGGTTGAATTGCACGCTTGGTAAGCTGAAAGCTTTGCATAAACAAGGCTTTCGGGAAATTATTCCTGGTGAAGATGAAGAATACGCCAAGTTGACGTGGTACTCATACGTGCGATCACAAAAGATATAATGCAATAAAATAAGTTAAGTTGATATAAATAAAGCAAACTATGTTAAGAAACATAAATAGTCTTAAAGTCTTTACTAATAAACAATGACAAAGGACAAATGATAGCCCTTGCCAGTTAGCTTTAATTGCGCCAACCTACTTACTGGTGTAAAGCCCAAGTATGGGAAGAAAGCGTGACTTCTTAATGCCAAGTCTGCGGATTTTTTCTGTCGGTAATTATCTAATTTTTTACCACCTTATAAATTAAAAAATTGAAACCATCCGTTTTCTGCATAGGACAAGAGACATTTAAAGCCTTTTTGAAGATCCTTCAGAAGGTGCAGAGTAAACCGTTGCGAGTCAGAGTTTCCCAGAACTATTGCGTGGTAAGTTTGATTTGGGGTGTAAATTCCCATCTTGAACTTTGATAACTGATAGCTGTTTTAAAATACTACTGACATCTAAGGATACTCCCCCCCCGCATGATTACTAAACCTAAGATTTTCATTGATGGCGAATCAGGAACCACAGGCTTACAAATTTATTCACGTCTCAATCAACGGGATGATATGGAACTAGTCAGCATTGAGGCATCTAAACGTAAAAATGCAAGTGAGCGAGCCAAACTCATTAATGCCGTCGATGTTGTTATTCTCTGCCTACCTGATGATGCAGCCCGCGAAGCTGTTAGCTTAGTAAGTAGTACTACGGTTAAAATCCTTGATGCTAGTAGTGCCCATCGCACAGCTAATGGCTGGGTATATGGGTTCCCTGAACTCAATCCAGGACAGCGAAAGAAAATCGCTAGCGCCCAGTTTGTTAGCAATCCAGGCTGTTATCCCACAGGATTTTTAGCCTGTATCCGTCCGTTGATTGCTAAGGGACTTTTAAAAAATAATTTTCCCATCACCGTGAATGCAGTATCAGGTTACTCTGGTGGTGGAAAGAATCTTATCAAACAATACCATACCTTTCATGAACAGCAAGCCGGGGGCGAGTCACTATATCCTTATGGAATCTACGGTTTGCAGTTTGGACATAAGCATGTCAAGGAAATGCATTATTATTCAGGGTTAGCATCGCCGCCACTATTTGTACCTTCAGTAGGGGATTTTGAGCAAGGGATGCTAGTTCAAGTGCCTTTGCCGTTAGGAACTTTGGATAATCCACCATCAGGTAAGGTAATCTATGAAGCGATCGCTGATTACTACCAAGGTGAAAAATTTGTGCAGGTTACTCCATTCCAAGATTCTACTCTGCTACGAGACGGAATATTTTTGGATGCGATTGCACTGAACGGCACTAATATTGTTCAGGTTTTTGTATTTGCCAATGACACCACCAAAGAAGCATTGCTAGTTGCTCGTCTCGACAACTTAGGCAAAGGCGCATCAGGAGCCGCAATCCAAAACCTAAATATTATGTTGGGCTTTCCAGAAGAGTTGGGATTGTTATAAAAAAATTGGGAATTGGGAATTGGGAAGAAGCAAGGGAGCAGGGAGCAGGGGAGGCAGGGGGACAAGGAGGAATTATTGAATAAGTCTCTCCCTTATCTCCCCCCTCTACCTTGTCTACCTTGTCTCTTCTTCATGCCCAATGCCCAATTCCCCATTCCCATTATTTTGATTCTTTTTTCAGTTCGTTAAGTAATTGGATTACATGATTCTCAAAACCTTTATTTCGGTTTTGAACTGATTCAACCAAAGGTTGATCAAAAAGATTAATAACATATTTACCTAATTGAATACCTAAAGGTTTTAAATGCCCACCTTCAAGAGTTTCCAGAAATTTTTGAGGTGGTTTTTTAAGAATATCAGTAAACCATTCACAGGTTAATTTGGCAATGTTGTCAGACCGGAAACAGACTAAACCCATAATATGAAATAGCCCACTATCCTTGATTAAATTCTTGGTTTCTTCAGGAGTTGGTTTCACACCCCAACCAAGATTATCAATGATATTCGCTAAAAATTGAGGACGAATTGCGCTCGCTGTATCGCTAATATCAGGCGCTAAAAGGATAGAAACCTGCCCTTTAATAAAGACACTATTAATTTTAACTTTCCGATTTACATAAGTGCAAATTAGTTTCTGATCTTCTGCAATTTTTCGTTGAAGCTCCTCAAAGAGAATATTAATATCTGCAATGACAGTTTTTATCTGTGACTCATTTGAAGTATAAGCTAGCAGACTCCGAATAAACTTTTCCCTTTCTTGAGGCTCTGGAGGTAAAGCAGTAAAGCCTTCTAACAAGGAAATATATTTACAGCCAAGGCTATGTCCAATCCAAGAAAAGTTTTTATCATCTAGATAGGCTTCATAATCATATCCTTCAACAGTTGCCATCCTCACAAGCTCTGGCAGAATTTCATACTGCTCTCTCATGAGAAAACCCGCTTCTACATAATGGTCAAACGTAAAATTAAACGGTAGAAGAATAATGGTATATCCCTGCTCAAATAGAGATTGAAGAAGATGGCGATAAAAAAGCATGGGTGCAAATGTACCAAAGAAAGCTCCTGCAACAAATTGAATTACCCCTTTAGGCTGTGGATGCAGAGCAACCCAACTGTGAGAAACAGGTTTAAATCTCAGTTTTAAATTTGTATTGACCATGATTTAGCAATGAATCTATCTGATTTTGGTAACTGTATGCTTAATCTCCAAACTGAAGTTGCTGCTTTTCGGATTATTTAAAAGATATTTTTCCAAAACCGGGATGCTCATCTCAACTAATAAATTTTACTTATATGAATTCAAAGAGTTGACATATTCACTCTGAGTATAAATACTCAAATTACCCAATTCAATTGACTGAAGTTCAAGCAGCCATCTAAATTTCTTCTAGTATGAAAAAATTGGTATTGCAGTTAACACGCAATAAAGTTTGATACATGGTTAAATTAAATACTAAAGTTCTAAAACGCCGGAAATACCTATATTTGGAGATGTAGGCGATGTTTTTACCTAAGATATATAAGAGTTTTCTGATCATAGCTACCGTTACACTCATTACAGTATTGGCAGTTTCAGGATTTGCTAAGACCAAACCTCAACACAATGTAATAATTTTCATTACAGATGGATTGCGACCTAGTAAAGTTAATGCTCAGGAAACTCCTAATCTTCATCAAATTCGCCAACAAGGTGTAAGTTTTGTCAATAGCCATTCGCTGTTTCCTACTTTTACTACCGCCAATGCTTCTGCGATCGCAACTGGACATTATCTCGGTGATACTGGTGATTTCAGCAATACAATTAATGTTGGCTTTCCTGTCAACAGCGCCAGTAACAGCCCCGTTCCTTTCTTAGAGAATAATGCTGTTTTGGGGGAAATTAGCCAACATTTTAATGGCAATTATTTAAACGAAGAAAGCCTATTAGATGCCGCGCGTGAAGCTGGATTTAGTACCGCCGCCGTTGGCAAGGTTGGGCCAGTATTAATTCAAGATGTTACTCAACGAAGTGGTAAATCCACGATTATAATTGATGATGCCACCGGTTCCCAAACGGGAATTCCTTTGAGTTCTGAAATAGCTGAACTGTTAACAAAAAATGGCATTGCCTTAAAATCTCCGACGCGAGGAGATAATGGCAAATCTGGTAACAGCACAGTACCAGGCACAAAAGTCGCTAATATATTTCAACAACAATACTTTGCCGATATAACGACAAAAGTGCTATTACCTCTATTCAAACAACGGCAAAAACCTTTTGTTTTAATTTATTGGTCACGCGATCCAGATGGAACTCAGCATAACCAAGGTGATAGTCTAAACACTCTTACTCCAGGGATTAATGGCCCCACTTCACTTGCAGCTCGTCAAAATGTCGATAACAATCTCGGACAAATCCGTGCCGTTCTCAAACAGCTAAATTTAGAAGCTTCTACAAATATTTTTGTGACGGCCGATCACGGTTTTTCTACCATCAGCAAGGAGAGCAAAACCAGCTATTCAAGAACGCTTAATTATCCAGATGTGATGAAAGGATTTTTGCCACCTGGTTTTCTAGCTATTGATATTGCTCATGGTTTAGGATTACCTTTGTTTGATCCAGATAAGCAAAATGCTACGGTTGCTCCAACTCAGGGTCAGTTTTCTAAAAACGGTTTGATTGGTAAAGATCCGAGTAAACCTGATGTGTTAGTGGCTTCTAATGGTGGTTCAGATTTGATTTATTTACCTAATAGTGCAAATAACAAAGCACTTGCTAAACAAGTTGTAGATATCCTCTTAAAAGAAGATTATGTTAGTGGTTTATTTGTAAATGATAAATTAGGCTCCATTCCAGGGACTTTACCCTTGAGTGCGATCGGGCTTAATGGTAAATCTCATCTTCCTAGCCCTGCGATCGCAGTAAACTTTCGGACATTTGATACTGGTTGTGGCGATCCAACTGCTTGCGGCGTGGAAGTTGCAGATTCTTCTTTACAACAAGGACAGGGAATGCATGGCTCTTTTAGCCGTGCTGACACTTACAATTATATGGCTGCGATCGGCCCTGACTTTAAGAAAGCTTTTGTAGACCGAGTACCAGTGAGTAATGCTGATGTGGCTATTACCTTAGCTAATACTTTAAATTTGAAGATTCCCCATCAAGGAAAACTTATAGGTCGTGTTTTACATGAATCTTTGGTCAAAGGAGTCAAAAAAGTTTCTTTTAAATCTCATACTTTGACATCCCAACCAAGTACTAGTGGATTAAAAACGATCCTGAAGTATCAAACTGTTGCCTCAACTCGATATTTTGATGTTGCTGGTTTTCCTGGTCGGACACTCGGTTTAGCAAAATAGTATACCATTGGTATATTTAAATCTTTGAAACTCTCAAGATTATTTCATTCCCATAAACTAAAGAAAATGTAGCAATAAATATCAGTAAGTTTCTTCTTGAGAGCATCTCAATAACTCCAACTTTCCCTTACATTTGATTCTTCAAAGCTAGTTACAACGCGCTTTGAAGTGATTAGCATCACCATTTTTTTGTTCATACTCTTGACATAGTTGATGACCAAAGGTTATAAAACTTTAAGAAAATAAATCAGTCTGCCTAATCCACTACATTCCCAACAAACATTTGTAAAGGGTAAACCGGAGCGGAGGAACCAAACCTGGGGCGTATTTTGAAGAAAGTTAAAAGTTAATAGTGAGGAGTTAAAAGTTACTAAACTCATAACTCATAACTTTCTTAAGAAGGACATCTCTCAGTCCTAGCCCGTCAGCTAACTTCGTCGGCATTGAGAAGAGACTGAACGAGCAGCATTCTTAAAAAGTAATGCCTTGTTCTCGTCAGTGTCCTTTGGCTGGTAACTTTGCGGTTCGTTGTGCCTGCCCTCGGCCTTGAGAGAGGATAATAATATCTTGATTTCTGGCGTTTGAGGCAGGATTATTTACCTTGAGGTGAAAATCAGCTATGTTCCAGAATAAGAAACATCGCATTGCCCTAATTTCTGTTGATGGCGACCCGGCGGTTGAAATTGGTCAAGAAGAAGCTGGGGGTCAAAATGTTTATGTGCGTCAAGTCGGTTATGCCTTAGCGCAGCAAGGTTGGCAAGTGGATATGTTCACTCGTCGTAGTAATCCCGAACAAGCTGCGATCGCTCAACATAGCCCAAACTGTCGTACTATTCGGTTAAAAGCTGGCCCAGCTGAGTTTATCGGGCGAGATAACTTGTTCCAGCATCTACCTGAATTCATCGAAGAATTCCAGCAATTTCAGCAGCGCCAAGGGTTTCATTACTCCTTAATTCATACCAACTACTGGTTATCATCTTGGGTGGGTATGGAATTGAAAAAGCAGCAACCCCTGATTCAGGTACATACTTACCACTCTTTAGGAGCCGTTAAATACAGAAGTATTGGTGATGTTCCGGTAATTGCAGCCCAGCGATTAGCTGTAGAAAAAGCCTGCTTGGAAACTATAGACTGTGTAGTTGCAACCAGTCCGCAAGAACAGCAACACATGCGGATACTCGTTTCCAGCAAGGGAAATATTGAAATGATTCCCTGTGGTACTGATACTGACAAATTTGGGGGAATTGAGCGAAGTGCAGCGCGGGAAAACTTGGGAATTGCCCCAGATGCCAAAATGATTCTCTATGTTGGTCGCTTTGACCGCCGTAAAGGAATTGAAACCTTAGTCAGAGCCGTTGGCAAGTCTAGTTTAAGAGGTGAAGCTAACCTCCAGCTAGTAATTGGTGGTGGTAGCCGTCCTGGTCAGAGTGATGGCATAGAACGCGATCGCATTGCTAGCATCGTGACTGAACTCGGATTAGAAAATTGTACAAGCTTTACCGATCGCCTAGATGAAACTGTCCTCCCTTTCTACTACGCCGCCGCCGATGTCTGCGTAGTCCCCAGCCACTATGAACCTTTTGGTTTAGTTGCTATTGAGGCAATGGCTAGTAAGACTCCAGTCGTAGCTAGTGATGTTGGCGGGTTGCAGTTTACTGTTGTACCAAAAGTCACAGGATTACTTGCACCTCCTAAAGATGAAGTAGCTTTTGCTGCTGCTATAGACCGCATTCTTACCAACCCAGCTTGGCGAGACGAGTTAGGTGAAGCGGCAAGGCAACGGACAGAAATTGCTTTTAGTTGGTACAGTGTTGGATTCCGACTGACTCAGCTTTACACTCGTTTGTTGGCTCAAACTGCACCCAATACCCAACTCCGAATTGCAGCTTAATTTTTACAGCTTTGTGCGCGGAACTAATATCATCAGAGTGATTTTGCCGCGCACAAATAGCCAACGACAAACTACTCAACTTAGTTAATTAGGAAGTCAGAATTATGTTGCATATCGGGGATTATGCTTTGCATCAAAGAACAGGGCAAATTGGTCAAGTTTTCGGTTATGGACATCAGGTAATGGATGGAGTGTACATAACCACCCTCAAAGTCAGAGTGAGCAAGCATAAAGGAACTCGTCGTCAAAGTAGATTTCTCGAAGATGCTTACTCCAGATGGATACTGGCAGAGGCAGAATAAGGGACTTACAGCGACAGGGTAAGCGCACCTCAAATGCTATTGACGAGCGGATTTAAACACATCATCATGTTGAGATAAACAAGCAGCAAGAATAGTAAGCATATAATCATTATCCATTGCGGCTCGATTAAATTTTTGGCGATTACTACGTTGAAAAGATTGCTCTCAATTTAACGTGCGATGATGTCCTGTTTCCATCCGTTCGTCGTAGCTGACGATGATGTCCTCAAATCCTTGAGCTTGCTCAAACCAAGTTTTCACCTGCCCATAAAGTGTCGGATGGTTGGCTTTAAGTGCTAGGACGTAATCTGCCTTCGCATGATATGTTGCAGCGATCGCTGTTTGAGTACCCATTCTATCAATCGTAATGATGCATCCTGCTAAGTCAAGTAGCTCTAAGTGAACCGTAAGCTGATCAAAATGTGAACTAAAATTAGCGCGATCGCACTGCGGTAAATGGAGTTTTATGACATCTTGAGATGCAAAGATGTAAATAACTTTATCCTTTTGAACATAGATATGTTAGACAATACGAGATAGTTGCACTACCAGGTTATGCCCATAGATTTACGGGAATTTTATCAGGCTAGCGATCCCAGCAGAACTCTATTTGTCAACAATAGCTCTGATGGCAAGTATTACATAGATTTTTCCTCAGTCCGAGGTGGCGATATTCTTGGCAAGTTGAAGCAGAAGATAACTTTTTTTAAGCCCAATGAACCCACCTGCACTTTATTTACTGGGCATATTGGTTGTGGAAAATCGACAGAACTATTACGGTTACAGGCAGAACTGGAAAAATTAGGTTTCCATGTGGTTTATTTTGAGTCCAGTGACGATCTGGAAATGACCGATGTCGATATTGCTGATGTGCTGCTAGCGATCGCTCGGCGTGTGAGTCAAAGTCTCGATAAAATTATACTGGACTCACCAAACAAGTTTAATGAGTTGCTGCAAGGTGCTTGGAAGGTCTTAAACTCCGAGGTGACGGGGGCAAAAGTTAAGGTTCCGGTGGTTGGTGATGTTGGTTTATCCACAGATAAAGAAAAGCTTTCTCTATCTGTGGGTATTGGTGAAATCACCGCGAAGATGAAAAATGACCCGACGCTGCGAGAAAAACTCAATCAGTATTTAGCACCGCAAAAAACTAAACTGTTGGAAGCGATTAATCAAGAATTATTGGAACCTGCGATCGCTAAACTCAAACAGCAGGGTAAAAATGGTCTGGTGGTAATTGTCGATAATCTTGACCGCATAGATAATCGTGTCAAACCTTGGGGTCGTCCGCAGCAAGAATATCTATTTGTCGATCAAGGTGAGTTTTTGACTAAGCTTAATTGTCATCTCATCTATACCATGCCGTTGTCCTTGAAGTTTTCCAATGATTATGGAATGCTGACCCAGCGTTTCCCAGAAGACCCCAAGGTGTTACCAATGGTACCTGTACAAAAGACTGATGGCAGCGTTCATTTACAGGGAATGGCACTCATGCAGCAGATGGTACTAGCAAGAGCTTTTCCTGACATCACACCAGAGGAGCGTTTAAATAGAATTACCGAGATTTTTGATAGTGCGGCTAGCCTAGAACGGTTATGTAAAATGAGCGGTGGTCATGTGCGGGACGTGCTGAGGCTGTTGAATACCTGGATTATGGAAGAAATGAGTCTTCCCTTAACCCGTGAAACTTTAGAGCAAGTTATTCGTTCTCGGCGGAATGAAATAATGTTACCGATTTCTGATGAAGAGTGGCAATTGTTACGTCATGTCAAAGAAAGGAAAAAGGTGAGTGATGATCACGGATATCAAAAACTGATCCGCAGTCGCTTTGTCTTTGAATACCGCGACGGTGGCGAGTCTTGGTTTGATGTTAATCCCGTCTTGGCTGAAGCCAGAGAATTAAGTTTGTAGTAAGCACTTTAGTGCTTATTATTTCCTATCTTTGAAAGCACTAAAGTGCTTACTACGAACTAAACACATAAGCTTATGAGTTCACAGCAACCACCAGAAGATAACCATGTAAACAACGATCGCACTCTGAAACAATTAGCTTGGGCGATCGAGTCTTCCGTGGGACAGTTTAAGCTGATTTTGGCACGGTGTAATTATGCTAGCCTGCGCGATCGCTTAATCTCCAGATTGCAGGAAATTTGTCAAGTCGAAATTCGTGTCTTGGCGGTGCAGCACTCTAACAGGACTCTTTATACTGCGATTCAGGAAGAATTTGGCGAAGAAATGCCAGCCTGTGTGATGGTTGTGGGTTTGGAATCAGTGCAGAATTTATCTGTGATGTTAACTTCTGCTAATCAGGTGCGGGAAGAGTTTCGCAAGAATTTTGCTTTTCCGTTAGTGTTGTGGATTGATGATGAAATCTATAAGCAACTAATACAGCTTGCGCCAGATTTGGAAAGTTGGGCAACTACGAGAAATTTTGAGATATCAACACAGGAATTAGTAGATTTTGTCACCCAAACGGCTAATGATTGGTTTGGTAACAACTTAAAATTTAGCGTAGATATATATGTCAAGTTGGAAAATGAGTTAGAAGCGGCGCAAAGATATTTACTCAATAAGCCAGATGTTTATAATTTAGAACTTCAAGCTAATTTAGAATCTTTATTAGGTTTTATCAAACAGATAAACAATCAAAAAGATTCGGCTTTAAGATATTATCACAAAGCTTGTAAGCTCTGGCAGCTAAATAATAATTTAGAACATCAGATAAAAATCCTCGGTGAAATCGGTTTTTGCTATTATCTCAAAGCTTTTAAACATCAATATATAACTCATCCCGATTGGCAAGCGACTTGGCATTATGTTCAAGAATATATAAATTTTATTAGCCAGTTACGAACTCCAGATTTAATTGCTAATGCAGTAGTTAAATTCGGTGATATCTTGCGAGACTTGCAAAAGTGGGAAACTTTGCAGAGTCTTACAGAAAAAGCTTTAGTAATACATCAAACTAACAACCAGCTAAGGGAATTAGCCAAAGATTACGGTTTTTTAGCTGAGGTGGCTTTGGCTAAAAAAAACTGGGTTGAAGCAAATCAGCTTGTTCAGGAAGCATTGAAAGTTTTTGCTGCAATTCCCAATGTGGAATCAGCGAGTATATCAGGGGTTGTATCTGAGATTTCCGAAAGAGATTTTAAATCAAAAGATTTTAGTTTATATCAGTTTGTTTTAGGTCGTTCTCAATACCATTTAGGTCAAACTCAACAGGCAAATCTCAGCTTAGAAACTGCTAGAGATGTGGGTAATCCTCTAGAAGATGTCAGGCTTTACTTGGATATTCTGAGATTTTTGCAGCAGCTTTATTTTGAACGGAAAGAATATCTCAAAGCATACAAGATCAAACAGCAACAGCGTTCTATTGAACAGCAATTTGGTTTGCGGGCTTTTATTGGTGCGGGTAGGTTAGAAGCTACAAAGCAGGCATTTGTAGAGACATTGCGCTCAAACTCTCCTCAAGGAAACATTGCCCCGGAAATTGCTGCATCTGGTCGCTTATTGGATGTAGAACGTTTAATTGAACGCATGGGTCGCCCTGATTATAAGTTGATAGTAATTCATGGGCAATCGGGTGTCGGCAAAAGTTCCCTGGTGAATGCAGGATTGGTGCCAGCTTTAAAGAATAAAGCGATCGGTATTCAAGATTATATGCCGGTGGTAATGCGGGTTTATACTAACTGGGCGGAAGAATTGGGGAGGCTTTTGGGGAGAGATGAGGGAGATAAGAGAGGTAAGGGAGATGAGAGAGAGTTAGAAGGTCAACTTTCATCCTCAGAAGGTCAACGTCCACCCTCAGAAGGTCAACGTTCATCCTCAGAAGGTCAACGTTCATCCTCAGAAGGTCAACGTTCATCCTCAGAAGGTCAACGTCCACCCTCAGAAGGTCAACGTTCATCCTCAGAAGGTCAACGTCCACCCTCAGAAGGTCAACGTCCACCCTCAGAAGGTCAACTTCCACCCTCAGAAGGTCAACTTCCACCCTCAGAACTCGGAACTCCGCAATATTTGATATCCAGACTGAAAGAAAACGAACAGTGCAACCTCCGCACAGTGCTAATTTTCGATCAATTTGAGGAATTTTTCTTTGTTTACACCGAACCTGCACAAAGGAAGCAATTCTTTGAGTTTCTAGGAAAGTGTCTGAATGTTCTATCGGTAAAAGTTATCTTATCGCTGCGGGTAGATTACATCCATTACTTGCTGGAGTGCAATGATTTATCCAGTCTCAAGATTATTGGCAATGACATTCTCAGCAATAATGTGCTTTACAAGTTGGGGAACTTCTCACCTGCTGATACCAAGTCAATTATTCAGCGTTTAACTGAACATACTAGTTTTCGCTTAGAAGATGCTTTAGTTGAACAACTCGTGCAAGATTTAGCCGATGGATTGGGTGAAGTGCGTCCTATTGAGTTGCAGGTTGTGGGGGCGCAACTGCAAACGGAGAATATTACAACTCTGGCAGAATATCGGCAGCGTGGCACTAAGGACGAATTGGTTAAGCGTTATTTGGATGAAGTTGTTAATGATTGCGGCGTAGAAAATCAGCAAGCAGCAGAAATATTACTGTATTTGCTCACCGATGAAAAAGGAACTCGCCCGTTAAAGACTCGCGCTGAGTTGGAACGCGATTTACTGCCGTACTTCTCGGAGATCCCCCCAACCCCCCTTAAAAAGGGGGGCTTTATTTTTTCTACCCCCTTTTTAAGGGGGTCAACCCAGGCGGGGGGATCGGAAGCCAGGGCGGAACAAGCTTCTGAAATCAGTAAATTAGATTTAGTGTTAAAGATTTTTGTCCAATCGGGCTTGGTGGTTTTGCTACCAGAGAACCCGGCTGACCGTTATCAACTTGTACACGACTACATCGCCGCCTTTATCCGCCAGCAACAGGAACCGAAGTTAAAGCAGGTGATGGCGGAACTGGAAAAAGAACGAAAAGAAAGAAAACTGAGTGACGCGAAACTGAATAACTTTCTCAAACGCGCCCTTTTTGGTTCCGTCGCCGCAGGTTTAGTATTAGCTGGGTTGACAGGGTTATCATGGCGATCGGCAAATGAGGCAAATGAGCAAAAAAAAGTAGCTGATATTAATGAAATTAACGCTATTAATAATTCTTCAGAAGCGTTTTTGGCATCTGGACAACATCCAGATGCTTTAATAGCAGCCTTAAAAGCAAGTGAAAAACTCAAACGCACACCTTCGGCATTAAAAAGAAGCGATACCCGAATGCAAACTGTAGCAACTTTACGGCAAGCAGTTTACTTAAAGCCAAACGAGAAGAAAGAAAATCGTGCCATTGAAGTAAATACTTTAGAAGGTCATAGCGATACGGTCAGAAGCGTCGCCTACAGCCCCAATGGACAACAGTTAGCTTCTGCAAGTGATGATAACACGCTCAAAATCTGGGATGTCAGCAGTGGTCAACTCCTCAAAACCCTGACTGGTCATAGCGATGGGATCAAAAGCATCGCCTACAGTCCCAATGGACAACAGTTAGCTTCTGCAAGTGGTGACAACACGATGAAAATCTGGGATGTCAGCAGTGGTCGACTCCTCAAAACCCTGACTGGTCATAGCGGTTGGGTCAATAGTGTCGTCTACAGCCCCAATGGACAACAGTTAGCTTCTGCTAGTGAGGACAAGACGATCAAAATCTGGGATGTCAGCAGTGGTCAACTCCTCAAAACCCTTACTGGTCATAGCAGTCTGGTCATTAGCGTCGCCTACAGCCCCAATGGACAACAGTTAGCTTCTGCAAGTGGTGACAACACGATGAAAATCTGGGATGTCAGCAGTGGTCAACTCCTCAAAACTCTGACTGGTCATAGCGGTCAGGTCATTAGCGTCGTCTACAGCCCCAATGGACAACAGTTAGCTTCTGCAAGTGCTGATAAGACGATGAAAATCTGGGATGTCAGCAGTGGTCAACTCCTCAAAACCCTGATTGGTCATAGCAGTGCGGTAATTAGCGTCGCCTACAGCCCCAATGGACAACAGTTAGCTTCTGCTAGTGAGGACAAGACGCTCAAAATCTGGGATGTCAGCAGTGGTCAACTCCTCAAAACCCTGATTGGTCATAGCGATGCGGTCAGTAGCGTCGCCTACAGCCCCAATGGACAACAGTTAGCTTCTGCTAGTTTTGATAAGACGCTCAAAATCTGGGATGTCAGCAGTGGTCAACTCCTCAAAACTCTGACTGGTCATAGCAGTGCGGTAATTAGCGTCGTCTACAGCCCCAATGGACAACAGTTAGCTTCTGCAAGTGCTGATAAGACGATGAAAATCTGGGATGTCAGCAGTGGTCAACTCCTCAAATCCTTGACTGGTCATAGCAGTACGGTCATTAGCGTCGCCTACAGCCCCAATGGACAACAGTTAGCTTCTGCAAGTGCTGACAACACGATCAAAATCTGGGATATCAGCAGTGGTCAACTCCTCAAAACTTTGGCTGGTCATAGCAGTACGGTCAATAGCATCGCCTACAGCCTCAATGGACAACAGTTAGCTTCTGCTAGTGCTGATAAGACGCTCAAAATCTGGGATGTCAGCAGTGGTCAACTCCTCAAAACCCTGACTGGTCATAGCAGTGCGGTAATTAGCATTGCCTACAGCCCCAATGGACAACAGTTAGCTTCTGCAAGTGCTGATAAGACGCTCAAAATCTGGGATGTCAGCAGTGGTCAACTCCTCAAAACCCTGACTGGTCATAGCGATATAGTCTATAGCGTCGCCTACAGCCCCAATGGACAACAGTTAGCTTCTGCAAGTGCTGACAACACGATCAAAATCTGGGATGTCAGCAGTGGTCAACTCTTCAAAACCCTGACTGGTCATAGCTATAGGGTCAATAGCGTCGCCTACAGCCCCAATGGACAACAGTTAGCTTCTGCTAGTGAGGACAAGACGATCAAAATCTGGGATGTCAGCAGTGGTCAACTCCTCAAATCCTTGACTGGTCATAGCGATATAGTCTATAGCGTCGCCTACAGCCCCAATGGACAACAGTTAGCTTCTGCTAGTTCTGACAAAACAATAATGTTATGGGATTTCGATTTCGATAATTTATTACACAGTGGTTGCAATTTGCTGAATAATTACTTTATTGGCCATCCAGAAGTGTTAGAAGAGTTGCAATCATGCCAAACTCCATCGCGGAAGGCGCAAGGGGCGACAACGTTAGTCATCCAAGGTGAGAAGTTAGCGCGAAATAATGATATTCAAGGCGCTGTTGAAAAGTTCAACAAAGCACAGCAGTGGAATAATAAATTAAAGTTTGATTCCCAGGCGAGAGCGAAAGAGTTGGCGAATTAAGGCAAGGTTGAATCAGGCTCTTTGAGTTGTATGGAGTTTTTTCAAAAATTAAATAAGAATTATATAGTAATTTATAACAGCAACATAACAACAAATTAGGATAAGCTTTTATTTCTAAGCACCTTTATATTTACTTTATAAATAGTATCTACACATTAAAACATCCTAATATATTAAGTGTTACTTTTTTAGCACCATTCTTAATTTTTATTTGTAGCCCAATGGAGTTAAGTTTACAAGAATTTAAGTCAAAACTGATATTAGAAGTCCAAGCCTGCCTGCAATTGGCAGTTCCTCTAGTAATTACTCAAATATTAGAAGCGGGCATTCCTTTATTAGATGGGGTGATGATGGGCTTACTTAACAGCCAAGCTTTAGCTGCGGGTGCTTTAGGCGCTGTTACATTTTCGACTCTAGCTTCCATTTGTCGTTCTATTCTTTCAGCCGCAGGTGTGACTGTCGCAAATGCTTTTGGTGCAGGAAAAATAGACCAAATTAGCCGTGCTACCGGTCAAGGAATTTGGTTAGCGGTGACGATGTGCTTACCTGTGATGTTTATCATTTGGCACTTTGAATATATCTTGCTGCTGACTGGTCAAGAAGAAAACAATGTATTGTTGGCTCAAACATATTTGCGGTCTATTGTTTGGGGCTTTCCTGCTGCGCTCGGTTTTTGTATCTTAAAAGAAGTTAGCTCTGCCCTCAATCGTCCTCAATTTCTAACAGTAATTACGGTGACTGGACTATTATTAAACGCAGTTGCTAATTACGTGCTAATGTTCGGTGAATTTGGTTTACCAACCCTTGGTTTAGCCGGTATTGGTTGGGCAAGTACACTCATTTTTTGGCTGAATTTTATCGCCGCCGCCAGTTGGGTTTGCTTCGATAACTACTTTAAAGACTACCAGCTTGATTTAGCTCTGAATCAGTTCGATAAAGATATGTTTATAGATATCTTCCAAACTGGGTGGTTTTTGGGATTGCAGTATGGAGCCGAAATTGGAGTATTCACTACCACGGCTTTGATGATGGGGTGGTTTGGGACAGATACGTTAGCAGCACATGAAATAACCGTTGAGACAGAAAGTTTTGTCGAAACTGTGTCTATAGGTATTTCCTATGCCGTCACGATGAGAGTAGGGCAGCTGAGGGGACAAGACGATCTCAAGGGTGCAAGCAGAGCGGGATTTGTCTGCATTGCGCTTATTACTCCCTTTGTAAGCATTGTGGCACTAATTTTTTTGCTGTTTCCCAAATACATTGTGGCAATGTATTTGGACACCAGTAATTTGGATAATATCGAAATAGTTAAAACGGCAATTCCTTTCTTAGCTGCGGGGGCACTAGTCCAGATATTTTATTCTATTCAGACTATTGCTGCTGGTGCTTTAATCGGGTTAAAGGATACTAAAGTACCAGTGTTAATCACTATGTTTGCTTACTGGGTGCTAGGTCTAGGTGGGGGCTATCTGATGGCATTCAGTTTAGATTGGGGTGCTATAGGTTTATGGTTGGGTTTAGTACTAGGGCTATTCATGGGTGCAGTGCTTTTAACTTGGCGTTTTTATTGGCTGACGCGATAAATCCAACTATGGTAGGGCATATCGCAATACTGTTTGGTTAAGGCAAGAGACGCGATGAATCGCCGTCTCTACAATAATCAGTCTTTCGTCTTGATGGCAATTTATCGCGTCTTTGCGATCTAGAATTTTCATTAAAAAACCTTAAATGAACCGTGTTGGGACAAAAATGACTTTGACAAAGGATTTTAGCCTTAACTGAACCGTATTGCCTGATATTTCACCACTGAACGAAGTACCGTTTGAGTGGGAGGCTTGGGGCGAAAAAGCTAAAAACTTCAACATTTGTACCTTTGCCATGCAGAATCGACTATTTCAGCAATGATTGCTGTGTATGTCACGCCACCCAAACGTCCCATAATTGGCAAGTCTGAGCGGATATGATGTAACCCTGGCAATGGGTTAACCTCCATAAAATGTAAGGTTCCATGAACATCGCAGCGCAAATCCACGCGAGCAGCATCACGGCAACCAAGGCTATGGTAAGCATCCAGTGCCAGCTGCCTTGCTTGTACTGCTAGTGGTTCGGGATCTATGAGCAAACGATAAGATACCCGTTCCAAATACTCATTCTTGTTGAGGGTGGTATAAGCGGAGGTTTCCGCTTGATCTGTAAAAATTACTTCCATCACACCTACTACCCGTGAGTTACTGCCGTTGCCAACAATACCCACTGTTAGTTCTCGACCGGGAAGAAAAGTTTCCACGAGTACTGGTTGTGGAAAAAGTTCGCGTAATAATTCATAAGTACTTACTAGCTCTTTGCGTTCTTTGACAAGAGAACGATCGGTTACGCCTTTAGAACTGCCCTCCGCTATAGGCTTGAGGAAAAGTGGCATTGGCAATGATACGGCTATTGCTTCTGCGGTATTACTCACCACTTCAAAAGCGGCTGTTGGCAAACCGCGATCGCGTATCACTCTTTTCGCCAGCGCCTTGTCTAGGGTTAAGGCGCACGTGAGCGGATCGGAAAAGGTATAAGGTTGAGCGAATAATTCGCAGACTGCCGGGACTTGGGCTTCGCGAGAGCGACCCTGCAAACCCTCAGCAATATTGAAAACCAGATCCCAGCGATCGCCTTTTGCCAACTGCAATGCGAGTTCTCTACCATTGCCGATACGTTCAACTTGATGACCTAACTCAAACAGTGCAGCTTCCAGCCCGATGATAGTTTCTTCATCGTCAAACTCCATCACCTCAGAGGCATTGAAACCAGCCTTAAGGTAGTCTGTTTTCAGGTCATAACACAAACCAATGAATAACCCCATAGCCCTTACTCCACTGGATCTACATAAGTGTATGTCTGACCTGCCCAATTTCGCACTGTAGCTGTACCCTGTTCATAGGCAAGTAAAGTCTCGGCTTGAATCGGGACTTTGCCACCACCGCCAGGGGCATCAATTACATAGGTTGGTACAGCGTAACCAGTAGTATGACCGCGCAATTTAGAAATTAAATCAAGCCCAGTTTGCACACTCGTTCGCAGATGTGCAGTACCAACAACTGGATCGCATTGGTAAAGATAATAGGGTCGCACACGTAGCTTGAGAAGACCGTGAAACAACTGCTTGAGCGCCTGTTCAGAGTCATTCACACCTTTTAACAGTACGGTTTGACTGCCTAGAGGAATGCCGCCATCAGCTAGGCGATCGCAAGCTTGTGCCACTTCTGGGGTAAATTCCCGCACATGACAAAAGTGCAAAGACAGCCACACACGATGTTTACGAAGTAAGACAACGAGTTCCGGTGTAATTCGCTGTGGTAAGAAGCTCGGCACACGAGAACCAATTCGGATAAATTCAATATGTCTAATGGCACGCAGCCGTTCAAGCAAATTGTTTAAAGGTTCATCAGACATCAACAGAGGATCGCCACCAGAAATTAGCACATCACGGATCTCAGTGTGTTCCTCCAGGTAAGCGGCGATCGCATCCAAGCGCCGAGTTACTGGGTACATCTCACCTTGGCTCACCAAACGAGAGCGGGTACAGTAACGACAATACGTAGCGCAAGTGTCTAGAGCAAGCAGCAATACCCGATCAGGGTAGCGGTGTACGAGTCCTGGTACTGGAGCGTCGTTGTCTTCACCACACGGATCTACCATATCTGCTGTACTAACTATTAGTTCTTCTTTCCGTGGTATCACTTGTAAGCGTAGTGGGCAAAAGGGATCTTCTGGATCGAGTAGTGATGCAAAGTATGGAGTTACGGCGACAGCAAACTTCTCTGGTGCGATTAAAAGTCCCTGTTCTTCGGTAACACTCAGCCTTAATAATCGCTGAAATTGTTCCAGCTTAGTCAACCGATGCCGCATTTGCCAGCGCCAATCGTTCCAGCGTTCCTGGTTGTAAGTCTCTCCCAAAATCTGACAAATCTCTTCACACCGAACATCGGTTACTAAAGGATCTAAAGTAGTGTTTTTGAGCATGATTAGAACTAAATTAAGCTGAGAATAATAAATCAATCACCACAGCCTAGCTTGCATTTATCATAATTACCGCGATCGCACTCGTCACAATCTATACCCAGAATAGGTTTCGGGAATTTTTGACAGGTTATTTTTTGATACAGTGTCAATACTTCTCGGGTTTTGGGGAAGAAGCATCACGCTTTCTCACTAGACATTGCACTCAAAAACTGTAGTATAGCGATCGCTATTATCCCCAATGCAATCTGATTAACTCAATGCCAAAATTTGTTTCGCAAGCTCTTTTGTTAGAAAAGTGACTGTTGAGGGAAAACTTAAAACAAGATTCGGTGTGGAGACAAGTGGCTGTAATTCGTCAGCCCCTGTATCTAGCCTAAATACTTTCATACACCAATCCTGATAACCTTTTGATATCCTCCGATTAACGAAGGTGAAGCCAGGAAAGCATCTTCATATTCTGCGTATTCTACGGAAAAATTTTACAGATTTACTACTGCGGCAAAGGATTGTAATTCCCGTTAGTACCGATATTGCTGAAGGCTAACTTGGCAGTGGATCTGAATTCCCCACCAAATTCTTTCAGTCCCCAATTCAACAACTTATTTTAAATTGTAATACTTGAAGTAGGCACCAATGAATTATACCCCGATCGCCAAAGCGGCAGAATCTGCATCAAAATCTTCCATAGTATCAGCATCTCCAACTTTCCCAACCAGCGCACAAATTAGCTCTTGCTTGTATACATTCGGCGCATCCATAGTTGTTGCCTTTGTACTCTACATATTACTGTTCTATCTACTGCGATCGTTTCTTCGCCGCACAGAAAAAGATACAGCAGTGTTTATCCTTGGGATGTTACAAATCCCTGTAATCGTTATTTTTATCCTTGCAAGTCTAAAACTCTCACTGAGCCAACTAGAAACAAGGGGAATTATTAATTGGATTGATCGAGGACTCACGGCTTGTCTAATTCTTGCTTTGACTTATGGCATAAATGTGTTATTTACCGAAGCCGCAATTTACTACTTAAAAGTCTATGCTCGTAAAACTGAGGCTGTTTGGGATGACGTATTAATTCCATTAATCCAAAATTTTATTCCAGTCATCACTTACGTAATTGGAATATCTCTCTTTTTTACTACTCTTGGGGTTGATTTAACAGGAATTGGGCTAGCAATCGGTAGTATTACTGTAGTGTTAGGATTGGCGGTAAAAGATATTTTAAGCGATTTTTTTAGTGGTTTAGTTTTGTTAGTTGATACACCTTTTAGATTTGGAGATGTCATCTCCATGCCAGATGGTTCAATTGCAATTATCAAACATATTGGTATCAGAGTGACCAAACTATATTTGATTAACGAGCATTGCGAGGTGTATACACCAAACACAACTTTAGGAGGTCAAAATATAGTCAATCTTAGCCGTCCTACAACTCACTATGCTTATACAATTCAAGTCTCAGTTAGAGTTGATGCTGATGCTGTTGTAGCAACAAACATTTTGCAACAAATTATCGTTGGTCATCCCGACACATTAGGTAATATTGATGAAAAACTTCAATTTTTGGACAGTTTTGCTGCATTGAGAGAAGCAGAGGGTGATAAACTATCAAAAAAAGAAGCTGGACGGCTACGTTTATTAGTTGAAAAAGATGTTAACAGTCAACTAAAAAAAATTGAACAAGCATTTGGAGATTTTGTTAGAGAAGTGAAGAAGCTAGAAAAAGGTGGATTGAATTCAGAAGAACGGGGAAATTTACAAAAAAGTTATCTTGAAATATTGAATTTTGTAGGACTGATAGCTATCACAGAACGTAAGAAAAATAAGGGAAAATGGCTGCAATCGCATCTAGAAGAACAAGTCCAAACTGAAAAATCAACTCTAATTAGCTTGATTCGCCAATGGTATCAAACTTGGTTAAAAGACCCCGATTTAGTAATTGAAGACCAACATCTTTTACCAGATGAGTGGGAGCAGAAAATTGAACTTATGAAAATTAAACTAAATAAATTATTTCAGAAAATTTTAAACCCAGGCGTAGACGAAAGCAGATTAGATGACTACTCGTTAAAATTTGTCGAATGGCTACATGATAGTTTTAAAGAGTCTAATACTACCTGGAAAGAACCACAAGTTCAGCTAACTGATATCCAAGGCTCTGCTATGCAATTTTCTGTGAGATTCTACGTTGATAATATTCAGTTAGAACATTGGCGGCGCGGAAACCGCATCCAAAATGAGGTGCGTCGAGAGATGGTACGGCGCTTAAGACAGGCTTATATCTACACATTAGGATAACCTTTTCCCAAGTTTTTGACGACGCAATAAGGTATGTATATAACTCACAACTTGGGTTAGTAATTGAATAATAGAATAGGGAGTTGAGAGTTATTATCTTGATCTCCCTCATCCTCTTCATCTCCCCCCACTCTGCTTTCTATTACCAGAGGTAATATCAAGTCCAAATAATCACTTATTATTAAAATCTAGAAAATTTATTAGGCTCTTACGTTACTTTTATGGTATGGCATTAAAATCACACTTTTATAGAAAGTCTCAAAAATTCAAAATCCAGTTGCAGCAAGGAACACGAGCTATGATTAGGTTTTATTTATTATTCAATTCCATAAAATGAACTGAAGAGCCATTTATTACAACAGTTTTTTGATAATAACTAACAGCTATAGCAATCCTAAATAAATTTTAAAAATAGATTAAGCACAATGTGCAATATATCTTAATTAAAAAACGTATTTATTTTAAGAATTACCCATTGGCAAGATATACCAAATATAGAGAAGTTGAAAAACGACATTTTTCATAGGGGCACAGCATTGCTTGCCGCTAAAGAAGGCTTATTCGCTCTTATAAGGATATCCTGGAACAGCCCATTTTAGTTATACATATCATGATAATGTTGTACAGATGATAAGTTTTGTATATAATTGGTTTTCAAAAATTGCGACACTTTTGTGGAGCCATTTTTGAGAGCCTTAAAGAGGCCTTAATAATTTCAGAGTGAGCAGTATTTTTATTTCGCCAGAGATATAAAACAGGATTAATTATATTTAGGCTTATTTCATCAGAAATTTATAATTGCGATCATTGTATTATGCGAGTATTACAACGATCAAATAAATTTGATCTGCAAAACTATAAAGGTTATACATTATGTCCATTATTGTTGGTACTCCTAACAATGACTTTTTGGTGGGTACTAGTGGTGACGATCAGATTTCTGGTCGTGCAGGCAATGACAATATCTCCGGAGGCCTTGGAAATGACATCATTGATGGTGGAGAAGGCAACGATACTTTGGCTGGTAATGGCGGTGATGATACATTCAAGGGCGGTCGAGGTAACGACAGCATTGATGGTGGAGAAGGCAACGATACCGCAGACTATAGCAACTTAGGCAAAACAATTACCCTCTCAGGTGTAGGAACAATTACCAAAGCTGGGGGTTTTGGAACAGATACAGTCTTTAAAGTAGATAGGGTAATTGCAGATGCAACTGTTGCCAATAACACTATAGATGCATCTCAATCTTTACCTGGGGTAGCTGCTGTTGCTGACTTAGAAGCCCAAACCATCTCTGCTCTCAACGTTCCTGGTCTAGGAACATTGACATTTAATGTAGTCAACTTTGACAACGTTATCGGCACGATTAATAATGACACCCTTAAAGGCGACAGCCAAAATAACCAATTAACTGGTTTAGCTGGCAACGACCTAATTGATGGTAGAGGTGGCAATGACCTGATTGATGGTGGAGATGGCAATGACACATTGATAGGTGGTGATGGCGATGACACCTTTAAGGGTGGTCAGGGTAACGACAACATTGATGGTGGAACTGGCTTTGATATAGCAGACTACAGCAAATTAGGTCAAACTATTACCCTCTCAGGTGTAGGGACAGTTATCAAAGCTGGTGGATTGGGGCAAGACCAACTCTTGAAAGTAGATAAGGTTATTGCTGATGCCAGTGTTGCCAACAATACTATAGATGCCTCTCAATCTTTGCCTGGAGTAGCTGCTGTTGCCGACTTAGAAGCTCAAACCATCTCTGCTCTTAACGTTCCTGATTTAGGAACACTGACATTTAATGTAGTCAACTTTGACAACGTTATCGGCACAATTAACGATGACACCCTTAAGGGCGACGGTCAAAATAACCAATTAACTGGTTTAGCTGGTAATGACCTGATTGATGGTAGAGGTGGTAACGACATCATTGATGGTGGTGAAGGCAGTGATACGTTGTTTGGTGGTAATGGTAATGACACCTTTAAGGGTAGTCAGGGCAATGACAAGATTGATGGTGGAGTTGGTACAGACACCGCAGACTACAGCAAACTAGGTCAAACTATTACCCTCTCAGGAGTAGGGACAGTTACTAAAGCTGGTGGATTGGGACAAGACCAACTATTGAATGTAGAAAAGATTATTGCTGATTCTACTGTTGCCAATAACACTATAGATGCTTCCGCATCTTTAGCTGGTGTATCAATCACAGTTAACCTACAAAGCCAAACGTTGACAGCCAATAACGTTCCTGGTCTAGGGACATTGCCATTTACTGTAGTTAACTTTGACGATGTAATCGGCACAAATGGAGATGACTTCATTGCTGGCGATAGCCAAAATAATAAATTAACAGGCAATGGCGGCAATGACACATTTAGAGCTAGTAAAGGTGATGACAGTATTAATGGTGGTGATGGCTTTGATACAGCAGATTACAGTAGCTTAGGCAAGAAAATTACCCTCTCAGGTGTAGGGACAATTACTAAAGCTGGCGGTTTCGGAACAGATACAGTCTTTAAAGTAGATAGGGTAATAGCTGATGCTAGTGTTGCTAACAACACTATAGATGCATCTCAATCTTTGTCTGGGGTTGCTGCCGTTGCTGACTTAGAAGCCCAAACTATCTCTGCCCTTAACGTTCCTGGTTTGGGAACATTAACATTTAATGTAGTTAACTTTGCCAATGTCATTGGCACAATTAACAATGACTCCCTTAAGGGCGACGGCCAAAATAACCAGTTATCTGGTCTCGCTGGTAATGACCTAATTGATGGTAGAGATGGTAACGACTTGATTGATGGTGGAGATGGCAATGACACATTGATAGGTGGTGCAGGCGATGATACTTTCAAGGGCAGTCAGGGTAACGACAGCATTAATGGTGGAGATGGTTTAGATACAGCAGACTACAGCAAACTAGGCAAAGCCATCACCCTATCAGGTGTAGGACAAATCACCAAAGCTGGCGGCTTCGGAACAGACACAGTATTTAAAGTAGAAACAGTTATTGCTGATGCTGGCGTTGCGAATAACACCATAGATTCCTCTCAATCTGTTGCTGGTGTATCTGTCATCGCTAACTTACAGGAGCAAACTATCTCTGCCCTTAATGTTCCTAGTCTGGGGACAATAACATTTAATGTACTCAACTTTGATAATCTCATCGGTACAAATGCAAGTGACAGCATTACTGGCGATAGCCAAAATAACCGATTAGAAGGTAAAGATGGTAATGACACTATCTCCGGTGGCTTCGGTAATGACACCATCATCGGTGGACAAGGTAACGATATTCTCACCGGTGGTTTTGGTGCCGATAAATTTGTTTTCAATAATGTTAATGATGGTATTGACACCATTACAGATTACAACTTTGGTCAGAGTGACGTAATCCAAGTTTCTAAAGCAGGGTTTGGTACTACTAATCTTAGTGACTTTACCTACGACTCTTCTAGCGGTAACTTGTCTTTCTTAGGAAATCAACTCGCCTTCATTGAAAATCTCTCATCCAATGTAAGTATTCAGTTGGTGTAAAGTTCTATGGGTTACATCTCCATGAAAAGTTAAAGCTTTTTGCCCTTTGTTGTAGAAGCACTGACTATTAGTTTACACATAACAAATTGAGAGTGGTACAGACACGAGTAATTGTCTTTGTACCCCAGGATAAAAGTTATGTTGCGAAAATAGAATGAGGTTGGGCTGGTAAAAGTATGAATTGTGTCAACTTTCACCAGCTAGCCCTCAAAAAATTTAGTTATTCAGTACTTTATATGCTAAACCAATCTGCTATAACCCTGAAAATATTGCTGTACGGCAAAAACAGACGTTATCTTTTAAAATTTTACGCTTTTCTAGCATTTAGGTATTCTAAGCTCGAATTTAAAGCCAGATTTTGATGTTTAACTAATAATTTGGTGCAAAAAATACTGGGAAAAAAATTTTTGGCAGCATAACCATTGAATATGGCAGTTGCTTTAACTCTCTCGAACCAACACACTAGGGCAAACGCATCTAAGGTATAATAATCCTTTACAAGTAAGGGATTTAGCCTTTGATAATTTAGGCTATTTTCTCGTCAATAGCCTTATATAGCAAGGTTTCCATAAATAGGATGCGTTTGCTATGAACAATATACTGTTTAATTTTAGGTGTTGAATTATTCTGTTTTAATGATATTATTCTACAAAATTAAGGAGTGAGCTTGGTGCAATTTACAATCAATCCATTATTCAAGAAGCTGTCTGTAAAATATTTAACCGTAATTACAGCTATAGTCACAATTCTCCCATTACCAGTTAATGCAGCTACATTTTTAGTAACGGAACGCGCTGGTTTAGAAGGCAACGATCAAGTCAATTGGGGAAGTTTGGGTAAAGTATTCAATCCCTCTGCTCCTGACTTTTCTGTTTTTTTACCTAATTCTTTCTCAACAACATCCCAAGGTGGTTTAGGGTTAGATATAAATATAG
Organism: Nostoc sp. TCL240-02; assembly: GCF_013343235.1. GTDB lineage: Bacteria > Cyanobacteriota > Cyanobacteriia > Cyanobacteriales > Nostocaceae > Nostoc. The sequence continues at coordinate 5,031,431 of NZ_CP040094.1, forward strand.
CTCCAACTAATAATCCTCGGGTTACTCCACCGTTTGTTTTTCAAACTTTACCTTCCCCTGGAATTCGGAGTAACTTTGCTTTAGGTGATTTTATTCTCTTTGGAGGTATAGATCCAACAGGTTTTATCCCTCTTCCTCCTGGTACTCCTGATCCTGGTACTAAGGGTAACGGTGAACCTTTAACAATTAGTTTTGACCAGCCTGTTTTTGGCGCTGGGGCTCAGATAGCTATAGACAGTAGTAAATTGAAAATTGAAACTTTTCTCAACGCTTTTGATAGCACCAATAACCTGTTGGCTAGTTTCTCAGTTCCAAATATTTCGTCCTTAGCATTAGATAATTCGGCAGTGTTCTTGGGGGTTCGTAGTGACACTCCAAACATCTCACGACTAGTTTTTAGTAGTTCTGCTCCCCAATTTGGCTTGGCCATCAATCAGGTAAGCATTCTTGCAGTTCCCGAATCGACTTATACTTTGGCGATATTAGCTTTTGGTTTTTCTGGTGCTGTTTTGAAGCTACGCCAACGTAACTTAGCCAAATAATTAATTCTAATTAGTAATTTGGAAGAGGGTACAGTAGCCCACACCAAAATCTCTGATTAGGTGATCTGTAAAATGCTCTTTCCAAGGCACTTTGAGTAGTAAGATCCCCGTAGCAATGAGTACGTGGAGCCGCTTTCTCGTGTCGCTATCACTGATTAGTCCAAAGCTAAGGAGATTTTTGAATAAGAAATTACCAGATCAAACAGTCATTTTCCCATTAGGAAATCACAACTAACTTTATAGATCAGGGCGATCGCACGGGATTTCTGAAATTCCTGCTGTATAAGGATATTGACGAAAAATAGGCTAACTTAAAAAAGCCAAAACCCTTGTTATTAAAGGATTCTTATACTTTAGATGCCTTTACCCTGCTCAATAGGTCGATCGGGTAATTTATTTTACGGAAATCATCTAGCACTGATTGTAATTACGAATGATGTTAGCAGTACTCGTTAACGTCACGATCAATACGACTTCTTTTGATGCTTACAAAGCGTCGAAATAGCTCGTGATTGAAGAAGTTGGAAGTTCCAGACATACTCCAACTTCTATCAGACGTAAATTCCGCAACATTTTGATCTTTAGCCAAATTAAAGTCAATGTCATACAAAGAAGTAGAACACATCATAGAAGCTAAGATACAAAAAGCTATACGGAAGCACGAGATCGTAGTTGCTTTTATTAGTAGTATTACTGGCTTAATTTTCATAATGGGTTTATTCCACGCTATTTCGCTCAACCACGCTCAAATACACGCATTTTGCTTGAACTGATTACTGATTGCATTCAATGGGTCTTTACGATTGAGCATTCCCTGCTGTGCATACGACCAATCCAAGTTACACATGTTTTTTATAAAAGGGAATTGCACTATGGAGAGCAAAAATAATAGCAGGCCTATATTGGTCTTATTTTTGACTGTATTTATAGACCTACTGGGCTTCGGAATTATTCTGCCGATACTACCTTTATATGCTGAACAATTCGGCGCAAAACCTAATGAAGCCACTCTACTTGTAGCTATTTATTCTTTAATGCAGTTCTTATTTGCACCAGTATGGGGCAGATTTAGCGATCGCTACGGTCGTCGTCCGGTTTTATTACTGACCTTATTCGGTTCTGTAATAGCATACGCAGGCTTAGGCTTTGCTAACTCATTATGGATGTTGTTTCTTGCTCGTAGTCTTGCGGGAATTATGGCAGGGAATATTAGTACTGCTCAGGCATATATCGCAGATATTACCACGCCAACGAATAGAGCCCGTGGTATGGGCATAATCGGAGCAGCTTTTGGTCTTGGCTTCATTCTCGGCCCAGCTATTGGAGGTCTTCTCATCGGGTCAGATCCAGACAACGCTAACTTTCATTTACCGTCGTTGTTCTCAGGTGGATTATCTTTATTTGCATTGCTTTGTGCTTTGACGTTAGTTCCTGAATCTCTAAATTCTGAAACTAAAGCCAAAATGCAAGCTAATCGCCACCGCCGGCGACGGCTGAACTTATTACAACTGTCACAGCGTCCACAGTTTTGTGTGCTTGTAGGCATCTACTTTTTTGTTACCTTTGCAGTTGCAGCTATGGACTCTACATTAGCTTTATGGTCTAAGCAGCAATTAAATTGGGGCCCTCAACAAACTAGTTATCTTTTTGCTTTCATGGGGATTGTTAGCACAATTGTTCAAGGAGGACTAATTGGATTTCTCAAGAAACACTTTGGTGAAATCAAATTACTTACTTTGGGGATATTAGGGTTAGGTTTAGGATTACTGCTAATTGGATTCTCACAAAGCTTAAGTTTATTGTTGGTCGCCACTACACTTGTGGCATGGGGAATTAGTGTCAGTCAACCAATATTGAATAGCCTAATTTCCCAGATGACAGCCCCAGAAGAGCAAGGACAAATATTAGGAATTGCCAGTTCTTGCTCTGCTTTAGCACGCATAGTTGGGCCAAGTTGGGCAGGGATTAGTTTTATGAAATTTGGGAGTGATTCTCCTTTTTTGAGCGGATTTTTAGTAATGATAGTAGCTTTGGTTCTTAGTTTACGAGTTACTAAAAGTGCATCTGAATCAAACAAAGAACGTATAGCCTAAAATCCAGAAGTGTTGAATGTTAAGAAAAATCCGATAAAAATAGCCCAAAATATGGTAGTTTTGGGCTAAGGCTTAAAATATATTAGTTTGATTGTGATTATAAATTCATTTCCCAAAATTGTCAAAGATATACTGAAAAGCCTGCCAAAAAACGATTATCCAGTATTGAACAGTCGTCTGTTTTTTGAGTGCTGGCTATCCTATGCCCTGGATAACAGCTTAACAAGTATGCGAGATTTGTTTAACAGATTAAATAACAATTGTTTTGAGGTAGATATTTCTACTTTCTCTAAAGCAAATTTACATCGAAGCCAAAAACCTTTTCAAGAGATTTACCAAAAATTAAATGAATTAGTACAGAAGAAAGTTCAAAAAAAGTTACACAATAAATATGCAATTTGTCCAATAGATTCAACAATTATTACTCTCACAAGTAAATTGTTATGGGTACTAGGTCATCATCAAGTCAAGCTGTTTAGTTCCTTAAATCTCTCCACAGGAAGCCCAGAAGATAACTTCATCAATTTTGGACATGACCATGATTATAAATTTGGTTCCAAAATGATGTCTAGTCTCCCAATAAATGCTGTTGGAGTAATGGATAGGGGTTTTGCTGGATTAAAATTTATCCAAGAATTAGTACAAGAAAACAAATATTTTGTTTTGCGGATAAAAAACAATTGGAAACTAGAATTTGATGGCTCAAATGGATTGGTCAAAGTTGGTGCATCTGATGATGCTCAAGCTTATAGAGTAATTAATTTCTGTGATTTAGAGACAAAAACCGAGTTTCGCTTAGTGACTAATTTACCAGAGTCGGGAGATGCAGCTGTTCATGATGATGAAATTAGGGATATTTATCGATTACGTTGGGGAGTTGAATTGTTGTGGAAGTTTTTAAAGATGCACTTAAAACTTGACAAACTCATTACCAAAAACGTCAATGGTATTACCATACAAATTTACGTGAGCTTGATAGCCTATCTGATTTTACAGCTTTTATCTATTCCCGAACAATGGGGACATACACTATTAGATAAATTCCGCTATCTTCAATCTTGTATGTGTCAGAAAATCAGCTATGTTCATTGGTTTGAGGAGATGATGTTTTGCTGACTAATTTAAGCTTTTGAGACTTAGTGTAACTAATAATGTAAAGTTTTGTATCAGCATTCAACATTTCTGCCTAAAATCTATATCTTAGAGGATCTAAAGTTATTACTGATGTATCCAAAACTTTATATCCTCCTAAATCCTTCTTAAAAAGGAGGACTTTGAGAAGGTTATTCTCCCCTTGTTATTAAACATTACGAATTAATAATATGACAGGTCGCCGAGTATTATTTTTAGGCATCTTTGTAAGCATCCTCCTAACCTACGCAATTTGGATCGGTGGGAGCATTCCTGCAAGCATAATCAAACTTCCTGACCAAGGATTAAATTGGTACTACTGGAAGCTTCCTCAACCAACCTTTTGGAGTCGAACGACGGCTTGGGGTATGTACATTGGGCATCAGTTTAGTATCTGGGCGTGTATATTGTGGGCGCAGCGATCGCAGTTAAAATACAAATCAGCCCTGCACCCGATAAATTACCTCATGCTTGCCATCAATGGTATATTTATCGCTTTACACTTCCTCCAGACCTATATTTGGTATGATGCTCTCGCTCAAGATACTTCAATTTGGGCTTCTCAAGGTGCGGTTGTACTGTTACTGGTGTTCGTACTGATTTTAGAAACGCCTCGACGCGGTTTGTTTTTTGGCAATTCTGTTCCATTCCATCAACAGTTTTTGCAAATTATCAAGCTGTACCACGGCTATTTTTTCTCTTTTGCCGCTATCTACACCTTCTGGTATCATCCAATGGAAGCGACTGTAGGGCACTTAATTGGTTTTCTCTATATGTTCTTGCTTCTCCTTCAATCGTCGTTGATCTTTAACCGTGCCCATGTCAACCGTTGGTGGACATTCACTTTAGAAATTACAGTGCTTTTACATAGTGTAGTCGTATCTTTGATGCTAGGACAAAGTAAGTGGCCAACATTTCTCTTTGGTTTTTTTGGCATTTTAGTACTTACTCAACTCCACGGTCTACCTGTTAGTATCTGGACTAAACGTATTATCTACACAGCCTTTTTAATGAGTGTAATGGTCGTTTATGGACTTACTGAACGCGGCTTGGGTAGAATTTACGAAATAACCTATATTCCTCTGATTGAGTTTGGATTGGTTGGCGCAATTTACTTAATCTTTTTGCTCATCTTATGGACAATTTCTCGTGTACCTATCAAGACGTAATATGATACCGTTTAAAATATTTGATATGTTTGTAGTAAAGACTTTAGTCCTTTGTCCGAGACGCTACGCGAACAAAATCAAGACTTAAGTCCTGACTACAAACGTTTTTGAAGCAAGGTTGATTAGCCAGAGATGCTATGAATAAATATTAGCAACTAACTATTTTACTCACCACCACTAATATTTTTTTGTTGTTGATAACGCAGTTTAAACTGGTTTTGTTGTATTTTATGATCCACAATTGGATCGGGATAGCCAACAGCATGACGTTCTAAAGGTGGAATTTTTCCAGTAACTAAATATTCTGTATCTACAGACCTTAATTCTGATACCCATTGCCGAATATATTCCCCTTCTGGATCAAATTTTTGTGTTTGACTAGCTGGGTTGAAAATTCGCACAGGTTTAGGGTCCATACCACTAGAAGCACTCCATTGCCAACCGCCATTATTAGCAGATAAATCACCATCAATCAGGTGCTTCATAAAGTATTTTTCTCCCAATTGCGGATTAATAAGCAAGTCTTTGGTGAGGAAACTAGCAACAATCATTCGACAACGGTTATGCATCCAGCCACTTTCATTCATCTGGCGCATTGCTGCATCCACAATCGGGTAGCCAGTTCTTCCTTCACACCAAGCTTGGAAATGTTCTTCATTAGTTTCCCAAGGAAAGTTTTTAAAGGTGTCACGAAAAGCACCATCAGCTAATTCTGGGAAGTTATACATTGCATGTTGATAAAACTCCCGCCAAGCTAATTCTTGTTGCCATGTGCGAATATTAACTGCTGTTTCTTCACTGCGACTATTTTCTAGTGCTTCTATGGTGGCTTGCCAAACGGTGCGAATGCCAATTACGCCAAATTTTAATGCTGCACTTAGTTGTGATGTTCCGTCAACTCCGGGGAAGTTTCTCTGTTCTTGGTATTCAGTAATAGCTTTATTAGTAAATTCTTCTAATCGTTCTTGTGCCGCCGCCTCTCCTGGTGAAATAATTAATTGTTCATCCCAAATAAACCCTAAATCTTTAGCTGAAGGTAATGTCAAAGAACCCGCAAGTTTTGCAATTTCTTGTTCAGCTTCTGTTAATCCCTCAACATTTTGCAGTGTTTCAACTGGGTTCGCTTTCGGTTTGGTAATCCAATTTTTCCAGAAGGGGGTATAAACCGTGTAAGGACTGTTACCACCGGTGCGGATGTCATCTGGGGAATTGAGGATTTGATCCCAGTTTTGATTAAGAAACTCAATACCTTTTTCTTTGAGGGCATTGATAACGGTGCGATCGCGTTCTTGTGAATAAGGTTCTACATCCCAATTCCAAAAAACAGCTTTGGCATTTATTGCCTCTGCTAAAGCTGGTATGGCTTGTACAGGATCAGCGTGTAGTATTAATAACTGGCTACCAACTTGAGCATATCGCTCTTGGAGTTTCTGCAAACAGCCAATCATATAAGTTACTCTCACAGGAGCAACATCATCCCGTTCTAAAATATGTGGATCGAGGCAAAACACGCCCACCACCTTCGGACTCTGCTGTTTTGCCGCAGCCAGCCCCGTATTGTCAGAAATGCGTAAATCGCGCCGATGCCAAAACAGAATTAAGTCAGACATTCTATCCTCGATATAGTTCACCCGTACTAGCTTAGATGCTAGTGGTACCAATGAACATCATTCTGACGATAAATTATATTCTGTAAATGGGCATTAGGCATTGGGCGAAGGGCACTAACAAAAGCTCTAAGCTATGTGGAATATGAGCTATAGCTTGAAATGCCAGACGAGCAGTAATGGCATAGGCAGGCGATGCCTTCTCTTCGAGACGCTGCGCGAACGACGAACGCTCTGCTGGCTACTATTCGTCTTTGCGCCGCAGGTACTCGATTTTCCTGTGGAGATGTTCTAAGAACTGACTTAGGCGGCATGAAAGGGCTGAGACTCCGACAGAAACTCCAATAATTGAACGATGGCAGTTAACTTTTCTGGAGATAACTGCTTAATCAGTCTACAATATCCAGATCCCCAGAACCTTCTCAGTGCATGAATGAAAATAACCTAGTAGTGATGAACAATCTCCTCTCAGCATTATTTGCACTTTTCTGCATAGGTAGGACATTCATCTCCAATTAAAATAAGCGGAGACTTTAACAAAGACATTTAAAAGAGTGCTGATTTTAAATATTACCTGCAATGGCTAAGTATTGAGTAGTGAAGCTTAAAAAAACTTTTAATTTGGATAAAAATATGATGATGAAAAGTTTGAAAGAACATCAAGTTTATGGGCATTTATAGCGGTTATCAGTCTTGTGAGGTACAGTAGCAGCAGTGAGTAAACCAACCCAGCAAATTCTCTATTGTCACTTCTGCGAATGCCGTATCTAATGCCTGGAGTAAATCAGGGTATGTCCTTGCACCGATGCGACGGAGAATGTTCTTAATCTTGGACCAACAATTCTCAATCGGTGAAAAATCGGGAGAATAGGGGGGGAGATAAATGAGATGAGCGCCAGCAGCGATGAGCAAAGCTTCAAGTTCATCACTTTTATGGATTGAGCAGTTATCCATGATCACCACTGCACCAGGCCAAAGTTTGGGTACGAGCTTTTGGGCGATGAAGGCATCAAAAGTCAAAGCATCGATAGAACCTAAGCCACTCCATTGGGTGAGCAGTCCTTTCAAGCTAATTGCACCAATTACCGAGACATTTTTCCCTTTGCGGTTGGGCTTTTGAGCATAGCCTGAAGGCCAGGCAAGGCGCGGGCACATTTGCGGATGAAGGACAGATTAACTCCCGATTCATCTAAGAAAATCAGCTCTTCGACGGGTATCCCCCTCAAGAGTTTCCAGTACTCAAATCGGGCTAGTTGGACTTCATCACTACCTTTTTTTGTGAGGTGGAGACTTTTTTTTGAGGTTGAGGTGAAGTTTCCAGCGAACCATCCGATTCACCGTAGCTACCCCAATTAAGACCTCTGTTTTCTCGTAAAGTCGTTCCCGCAATTCGCTTAACGTCGCATCGGGCTGTGCTATGACGAGTTGGCGCAGGATTTCTAACTGTTCAGCATTCAACTTTGTTGCTGTCTGCTCAGTCCGCACCTTGGGGCCTATCATCCCCAATTCTCGATGGCGTTTGAGTAAATTTTGCACAAAACTTAAGGTGACACCAAAGTTTTTAGCCAGTTTTCGTTGGGAAATGTCACCGCAGGCATAAGCATCAACTATTTTTTGACGCAAGTCGAGAGAGTAGGCTTTCATCACCACCAATTATCAGTAGAATTGCTCTCTCCTACTGTACTGAAGTAGACTGATAACCGCTATAGCAGTGGAAAAGAAGCTCGGTATTCTTGTTGTTGATGACCACCAATTAATTTTGACTGGTACTCTTGATGTCTTAAGTCGAAAGTATCCTGAAGCTACTATTATCAAGGCTCAGACGGCAAAAGATACACTTTCTCAAGTGCAATGTTACCAGTTTGACTTGATTGTGATGGATTTATCAATTCCTGATCGCCAAGGAGAGACAGCAGAAATTGATACCGGAATTAAGCTGTTGCAAACTTTGCTTAAAGAATATCCCCATCAGAATTTCATAGTGCAAACTAGTTATGTAAAGGCGTTAATCAGAATTAAACACGAGATTGATAATCATCAAGGTGGGTTTGCGATCGCAGATACAAGGATTACCCGAAGATGAAATGCTCATGCGGGTTAATTTAGCATTTCAAGGTGCAACTCACACAAAAGACATCAAAACAGGAATCGAACTCAAACCGGAATGGTTGGATGTGTTGCGTTTGGCTTTTGAAGAGAGTTTGACAGATAAAGCGATCGCAGACAGAATGTATAAATCGGAACGAGCGGTACGTACTTACTGGACGAAGATTCAGGATGTTTTGGGGGTGTATCCTGAAGACTGCAAGCAAAGTGGTAAGAATATGCGAATCCTTACCGAAATTCGTTCCCGTGAAGAAGGTTTAATTGATTAATTACAGCTATTTTCACTTAAATAGACCACACGCTAGAGGCATAGCAATACGGTTTGGTTAAAGGGGAAAGGTTTTGAATACATCCTTAAAATATGCTGTAAATATAGGGAAAATAAATCCTAAATTAAATGAGAAGGGGAATCTGGAATCGTATTTGCCAAGAATTTGGGTTGTGGTCGCTGGCTGCATCTCCAGGGATTATAGTTCTATTTGTGGTGATGTTGATCCGAATAACTGGGGGAATGCAATCTTGGGAATGGATGCTTCTCGATACGATGTTACGTCTACGTCCGATAGAAAAACGTGATGAACATATAGTAATTGTGGGTATCGATGAAAAGGATATTACATGGGTAAAGCAGTATCCAATTGCAGATGAGAAGATTGCAGAGTTGCTCACCAAGCTGGAAACTTATAAACCCCTAGCTATTGGTTTGGATATCTTCAAAAATGTTCCTGTTGAACCTGGTGGCGAACAACTAGCGCAGGTATTACGGTCAAATTCTAATATTATTGGTATTGAAAAAATTTTACCACCCGGAGAAACTTTACCACCCCAGAGCTTGCCACCCGAAAGAGTTGGGTTTATTGATTTACCTAATGATGAGGATAGCAAAAATCGACGCTATTTGTTGTATACGCCGAATCCTAAAAATGTCAACGAAGATAAATATTCTTTAGCATTGCGGTTAGTTACTAAGTATTTAGACGCAAAAGGAATTGAGTTACAAACGGGAAAAAATGACCCGAATACAATCAGATTCCGTGGGATTGAATTACCCCGAATTACCAATAATTTTGGCGGATACGTCAGGGTCGATGATGGGGGATTGTCAATTTTAATGAACTTCCGCAACAGTGAGCAACCTTTTAATGTTGTATCGCTACGCGATATTCTCAATGGTCAAGTTGATACAGAATTGCTGCGCGATCGCATTGTGTTAGTTGGCAACCGCAATCTGAGTACAGGGGATGCTATTTATACATCAGCCTTGCCTGGCTTGAAATTAAGCGGTCAAATTTATGGCATTGACTATCACGCTCATGTGATCAGTCAAATTTTGAGTAGTGTAATGGATGGTCTCCCAATGTTGAACAGTTGGGGAGATATTGGAGAGTATACATGGATATTGATTTGGGGGGTTTTGCCGATTATGATCGGACGGCTAACCCAGTCTGTTTGGAAAAATATACTGAGTGTGAGTGTAGCAGGATTTTGTCTGTTTAGCTGTGGGTATATAATGCTGTGGGTGTGGGGTGTATGGATTCCTGTAACACCGAGTTTGCTTGTATTAGCCGTGAATGGCGTAGGTTTGAGTGCTTTTGCATTTTACCAGCATGATAAATTCTTGCGATCGCAAATTTACGAACGTCAAAACACCATTCAAAACACTTTTACCGTAATTCATAATGGCCCTTTACAAACCCTTGCTTATGGATTAAAGCATCTGCGTGCTAAAGATATTTCCTACGAGCAATTGCTGGGACAATTTGAAAAGCTCGATCGGGAGATTAGAGAGATTGGCGCTACGCGAATCACTTGCTCCTCGCGGGACTATCTGTGAACTTAGTTGGAAACTTAAGAGAGAATTTGAGTTTTAAAATTTTATATTCATGATTTAAATCGGAGGATGTTTGAAAAGTCTATGGCTGTATTAATATTCTCTATAGTGTCCTTCTCAAAGTCTTCCTTTTTAAGGATGATTTAGGACAATACGCTTGGGTTAGCGCCAAAAACCTTAAACTGCGTAGGTTGAGGAGCCACTGCGTTGGACGGATTCCCCGCCTTGAAGCAAGTGGCGTTTGAGTGACAAAACCCAACATTTATGGGGGTTTGTTGGGTTTCACTTTGTTCAACCCAAGCGTATTGGGATTTAGGAAGATATAAAAATACTTAATACATAAATAGCCAGATTATTTTTCACAAAAATGGGGAAAAATTAAGAATTTTAAAAGTTTCAGATAACCCTACAATCAACAACATCTACCATGAATCATCAACAAATTAGATTTTGGCGAAATAACCGTAGACTTACAAGCTTAGTTGTGGGCGTGACTTTTATAATGACAGCATTCCCAGCATTTGCAGAGTTTAAACCACGCGATCGCAAACCAGCTAGCGGACATTCCCGTGCGGGTGGTTCCCGTGGATGTGCAAGTAACGGCGATATCCCTCTGACACAGCTTGCGCCTCAGACATATATCGGCAAAACCACTTCCACCCGTCCAATGTTAGCTTGGTATATCTCAACTTCCCAAAATGTGCGGTTCCGATTGGCTGAATTTGATTCAGACAACAACCCTAAACAAATTGGCAAATTTAAAGAAATACCCTCAATAGCCGGGATTAACAAGCTAGAACTTACTCGCGATTACCCCGAACTCACAGTGGGTAAAACATATTCATGGCAAATCTCAATTGACTGCGAAAATAGCCCGATTGTTAGACGTGCAGAATTTACCGTCATCAATCCTCAGTCACTCGCTAACAAAGAATTTACTAGCATTCCCGAAAGCGTGAGTTATTATGCTGAAAACGATCTGTGGTATGAAGCATTCAAAGAAGCATTGAAAGCAACTGATAATGGTAAATTAGGGCAGACTGGGGCAACTTTAGTTAAAGAACTTGCAGAGTCTGAAATATTGATAGGTAACGACGCAGAACAAAAAAATACTCAGCAACGCATCGAAATACCTCCAGAAGATTGCTAGCGATCGCTAAATAGAAAATGATGATTTAGATCCCCGGCTTCTTTAAGAAATTGGGGATATGGTTCAACACAAGAAATTCTATCCCGATTCGGGGGTACTTTTTATAGAAGTAACTTATCCTCGGATGTGTTGAGAAGTAATGCAGATGTGCGGGGTGGCACAATAACTATTGACACAGAACGGTTGCGCTTGAGTAATGGTGGAAATATATCAACCTCAGTGTTAATAGGGGGTAAGGGACAAGGGGGTAATTTGGTAGTTCGTGCCACTGATTCTATTGATATTACTGGGGTTGGTGGAGAACTATTATATAGTTCACATCTTGCACCATCAGGTTTATTTGCAGAATTGCAAACGGGAGGAATTGGTTCTGGGGGAAGTATTGATGTGACAATAGGACGCTTAAACCTTAGCAATCAGGGAGAAATTTCTGCCACTACATTTAATCAAGGTAATGCCGGAAATATTGGGATTAATGCCGAGAAAATTGATTTACGAGGAAGTAGCAGAATTATAACTCAGGTTGACAGTGAAGCTAAGGGTAACGCAGGCAATATCAATATCAAAACTCAACTATTAAATGTCCAAGAAGAATCGCAGATATCATCAGGAACTCGGGGAAATGGAAATGCGGGTAATTTAACAGTAAAAGCTGATAACATTATCCTGACTGGTTCAGACAGTGAATCTGCGAGTAGCTTAACATCATCAGTTGACGAAAAGGCTAATGGTCAAGGTGCTGATATAGATATTACTACCAATCGCCTGATTGTACGTGATGATGCTGAAATTGTCTCCGGCAGCCTCGGTACAGGTGACGCTGGAAATATTAGAATTAAAGCTAATTTTATCGAAATTCTGGGAAAAGGTAGTGCGATTGCTTCTTTAACAAATGCAGGTAATGGTGGTGACATTACACTCGATATCGCTGATTTATTACTTTTGCGCGATCGCGGTTTAATTTCAACCACTGCAGGTAGAAGCCAAGTGGGTGGTAATGGCGGTAACATCAATATCAACTCTAAATTCATCGTCGCCATCCCCGAAGAAAACAGCGATATCAGTGCAAATGCATACACTGGAACTGGTGGAAAAGTTAAAATCAACTCGCAAGGTATCTTCGGTATCGAAGCACGTTCACAGCCAACCGACAAAAGCGATATTACTGCAAGTTCGCAATTAGGCGTTTCAGGGTTCACAGATATTAACGCACCCGATACCAGTTCTATTCAAAACAGCTTTACTGAAGCATCTCCAAACCTTATCGACACCAATGCACTTATCGCCAACAGTTGCATTTCACGTAGTTCCAAGCAAGGTGGTACATTTTTCATCACTGGTTCTGGCGCTTTACGCAATAGTCCAGGGAATGGATTAATTTCAGTATATTCAACTGGTGAAGTGCGTAATGTTGAACCAACATCACGCGCTTGGAAAAAAGGCGACCCTATTATCGAAGCAGAAGGGGTTTATCGGCTAGCTAATGGACAGTTGCTACTCAGTCGAGGATGTCAGTGAAGGAGGCGGGAATTTATCTGTTGCTGTCAACCCATCTAAATACCAATGCTCATTTTGGATCGGATTGAGCTTATATCATTTATTCATAAACAAATGCATATCCAATCAACACAAATTAATATGCTCACTCCATCTAGAGAATTACCTCTATATAGCAAGAGAATTTTAGTAACAGCACCGAGAAATTATGCTTGTAGGTTATCTGAACAAATTATCAAGCAAGGTGGTCTACCTGTTTTGATGCCTACTATCGAAATCTGCTATTTATCAAACTACACTAACTTAGACGCTGCTCTCAATCGCATAGCTGAATTTGATTGGATTGTCTTCACAAGTAGAAATGGCATCACTGCATTTTTTCACCGGATGAATGATTTAAATATTCCTGTATCTCTGGTACAAAAATGCCAATTATGTGCTTTAGGAAAAGACGCAGAAAGCTTATTATATTTTTGTGGCAAGGTAGATTTAATTCCAACAGAATCCAGCCCAGGTGGAATTGTGGCGGAATTAGCAAAAATGCCTCAAATTCAGAATCAAAAAGTGCTGATACCTGCCCCAGAAGTTGTTGGTTTACCTGAGCCTGATGTTGTACCCAATTTAATTACGGATTTGCAGCAATTGGGCATAGAAGTAACTCGCGTACCCACATATATTACACAGGGCTTAGACACAAGTATCTACAGTGTTGAATTAAACCAGATGCGTCAAGGAACGATCGATGTCATTGCCTTTAGTAGCACGGCGGAAGTAGAAAGCTTTTTGACAATGGTTAACTCACAAAGCGATTATGAGCGTTGTATTATTGCATGTTTTGGCCCTTATACAACTGCTAATGCGCGAAAGTTGGGTGTGGATGTCTCCATTGTGTCTAGGGATTATAGTTCATTTGAGGGATTTGCTGAAGCGATCGCAGAATTTTTTACTCTCACTTCCAATTCAGACTAAGCGCTTCAGGATGTAGAGTAATCAAACACATTTAACTCTAGACTAGCAGCACATAAACCCGTAGGATCAACAATGTAGTTCACATTTAACTAGGGATTGTTACATGGCAACTTATAAAGTCACATTAAAGACTCCAGATGAAGAAAAAACAATTGAAGTTTCTGAAGATGATTACATTCTAGAGATTGCTAACGAAGAAAATGAGATGGACTTGCCTTACTCTTGTAATGCTGGTTCCTGCTCAACCTGCGCTGGTAAGCTGGTTTCAGGTACAGTTGACCAATCAGATCAGAACTTCTTAGACGATGATCAAATAGACGCAGGATGGGTTCTCACCTGCGTTGCCAAGCCCACTTCTGACTGTGTAATCCTAACCCATCAAGAAGATGAGCTTAACGGTTAACTAAGAAATGTAGATTTAATCAAGAGCAAATATTGTCGGGTGCGTTAGAACATTTGTCCTAGCGCACCTCAAATCTGAGGAGATACCGTACTCTTGGTAATAACACACTCTAGATTTAGAATTTTGCACTTTCCTAATAAGTCTATATAGCTTCAGAAGTGTTGAATGTTAAGAAAAATCCGATAAAAATAGCCCAAAATATGGTAGTTTTGGGCTAAGGCTTAAAATATATTAGTTTGATTGTGATTATAAATTCATTTCCCAAAATTGTCAAAGATATACTGAAAAGCCTGCCAAAAAACGATTATCCAGTATTGAACAGTCGTCTGTTTTTTGAGTGCTGGCTATCCTATGCCCTGGATAACAGCTTAACAAGTATGCGAGATTTGTTTAACAGATTAAATAACAATTGTTTTGAGGTAGATATTTCTACTTTCTCTAAAGCAAATTTACATCGAAGCCAAAAACCTTTTCAAGAGATTTACCAAAAATTAAATGAATTAGTACAGAAGAAAGTTCAAAAAAAGTTACACAATAAATATGCAATTTGTCCAATAGATTCAACAATTATTACTCTCACAAGTAAATTGTTATGGGTACTAGGTCATCATCAAGTCAAGCTGTTTAGTTCCTTAAATCTCTCCACAGGAAGCCCAGAAGATAACTTCATCAATTTTGGACATGACCATGATTATAAATTTGGTTCCAAAATGATGTCTAGTCTCCCAATAAATGCTGTTGGAGTAATGGATAGGGGTTTTGCTGGATTAAAATTTATCCAAGAATTAGTACAAGAAAACAAATATTTTGTTTTGCGGATAAAAAACAATTGGAAACTAGAATTTGATGGCTCAAATGGATTGGTCAAAGTTGGTGCATCTGATGATGCTCAAGCTTATAGAGTAATTAATTTCTGTGATTTAGAGACAAAAACCGAGTTTCGCTTAGTGACTAATTTACCAGAGTCGGGAGATGCAGCTGTTCATGATGATGAAATTAGGGATATTTATCGATTACGTTGGGGAGTTGAATTGTTGTGGAAGTTTTTAAAGATGCACTTAAAACTTGACAAACTCATTACCAAAAACGTCAATGGTATTACCATACAAATTTACGTGAGCTTGATAGCCTATCTGATTTTACAGCTTTTATCTATTCCCGAACAATGGGGACATACACTATTAGATAAATTCCGCTATCTTCAATCTTGTATGTGTCAGAAAATCAGCTATGTTCATTGGTTTGAGGAGATGATGTTTTGCTGACTAATTTAAGCTTTTGAGACTTAGTGTAACTAATAATGTAAAGTTTTGTATCAGCATTCAACATTTCTGATATAGCTTGAGTCATTCACACTAAAAAGCGCTCCTTTTATAGAGAGCGCTTTTTATTTATTTTAATAGATAGCTAGCAGATATAAAGCAGAAATGAGCCAGATTATGCTAGATTAACTTTGACGACTTTGTTCTTTTCTTCTTCAGCTTTGAGTAGAGTCAGGTTCAAGATGCCATCTTTATAATCTGCCTTGACGTTAGTATTTTGAATCCGAGTAGGTAAAGGAATTACACGTTGGAATTTACCGTACTGAAATTCGCTCTTGATTACACCTTTCTCTTCAGATTTAGCTTCAGACTTCCGCTCACCACTGAGGTATACAGCATTTTCTGTAACTTGCAAATCCAGGTCTTTAGCCTCAATTCCCGGAAGTTCTACTTTTAGATGAATTGTATCTTCAGTTTCTTTTAACTCAGCAGCAGGAACTCTAGAGTAGCCTCTCTCTAAAAAGGCAGATGGCAAAGTTTCTTCATCAAATAAACGATTGATTTGGCGTTGTATTGTGTTCAATTCTTGCCAGGGGTTCCAACGTACTAATGTCATCTTTCTACCTCGTATAATCAGTAGGTTTGCTGTTCAACTAATTGAGGATTTGTTTCCTTGCTTTTCATAGTATTTAAAAATAAAAGTGGTGTAAATTCGGTTTTTATCACATGATTTATGATGATTACCGAACCACAAAAAATGTAGGGTAATCTGAACTAGCGGGGTTCGGTAAACTCGACAAGAGAGACTTGAATTGAAAAATTCTCTAATTTATAATTTCTAGAATATGCTTGTAAGCTAATATTAGGCAGATAGATACCTAGCTTATTTGAGAAGCCAGGCATCGGGATTAATAAGCTATTTATTAGGAACAATAATATACCAATTATATTTTGATTTTGCCGCAAGTTTGAACCAAATTATTCTGTGCAGTTTCACAAATAATTGATATTAGGATATTTGCTCAATCAATAATATCAATTAAAAGTGTTGTATTTTTTTGTTTTCATAGAGATAATAAAAGACTGCTAACAAACAGCCCACAAAAGATATGTCAACAAGTTGGATTTATCTCATCGCCGCAATACTTTTTGAGGTTTCAGGCACAACTTGCATGAAGTTATCAGAAGGATTTACTAAATTAGTCCCTTCAGTATTAATATTTATTTTTTATGGACTTTGTTTTAGTTTTTTAACTCTCGCTCTCAAGAGACTTGAAGTAAGCGTGGCTTATTCTGTCTGGGCTGGGTTGGGAACTGTCCTAATTGCGATCATTGGTATTATTTGGTTTCGTGAATCTGCTACATTTATCAAACTTTTGTCGATCGCCCTCATAATTTTGGGTGTAATTGGTATAAATGCAAGTGAATAAATAAAAATACCCCGTCTATTTTAAAATAAACGAGGTAAATAAACCAAAACTGATCATTCTGCTTGTTGCTGTTGTAGTGAATACACCAGCAATTTTTATTATTCCGTTAGCAAAGCAAAATGAGCGGACTTAGTTAAATGCTTTTAAAAGTATAGTAAACCTCGGTAAATATAGCCCACAAGTAATTTACTTTTAATACTTTACCAGAGACAACCAAACTCATACAGCCAATTTGGCAGGTTTTTTATACACTGAGGCGTAAAGGATATTATTTTATAGTCTCAACTTAAGCTAGAAAACAATTTTGGCTTTAATTTAAGCGGATTAACTCAAAATTTATTAAACCCAGCAGAACGACGATAAAGTAACCAGATAAATAGCGGTGAACCCAGCAAAGCGGTGACAGAACCTACTGGGAGTTCTACTGCTCCTAATCTAGAGAGTAAATCTGCAAAAGTCAGTAACCATGCACCTGCAAGGGCGGAAAGTGGTAAAACAAAGCGATGATCTGTACCAACAATGAGGCGGACACCGTGAGGGACAACAAGACCAACAAATCCAATCAAACCACTGATGCTGACTGCACCTGCGGCTAAGAGAGTGGCGACACCACCAATTAACAAGCGCGATCGCGTCAACGAAACCCCCAAACCCACAGCCAAATCATCTCCCAAAGCCAGCACATTTACCGATCGCGCCAGCAAACATCCCCCGATCAATGCAACAATAATGTAAGGGCCAGCCGTCGAAATTTCTTGCCAACCCCGTCCATTGAGACTACCAACCAGCCAACTGAGCGCAATTTGAATTTGACCATCTTCAGCTAAAAGCAGCAATGTACTTTGTACAGCACCAAATAAAGAACTTATCGCCACACCGCCTAAAATTAACCGCTCAACCGAAATTCCTGACCCCGCACGACCAAGTAAAATAACGATCGCAGAAGTCAAAATTGCCCCCATCCACGCTGCTAAAGGAATTGCGATCGGGAATATTTGCCACACAATCATCACAATCACAATTAATCCAGCACCCGCAGAAATGCCCAAAATAAATGGATCGGCAAGACTATTGCGTAACATCCCTTGCAGTAATGCTCCTGACATTCCCAAAGCCGCGCCGACAATGAGAGCAGCCGTAATGCGCGGGAGACGTAAATCCCAAAGAATTGTCTGTTTAATCGGATCGCCTTTGTGGAGTATGGCTTGCCAAAATTCCGACATACTTAAAGGTACTGCTCCTTGAGAAAGCGACAGCGCGAGCGTTATCACCAGTGCTGCACTCAGGAGTAAAACAGCCCAAAGTACGCGGTGTTCAGTAAAAATTGTCTTAAATGGTTTAGCCAAATTCCGGCCTAGTATTTTCATTAACTGTAATCTGTCTCAAACAAAGCTGCATTTGCATATAGTTTCTCTTCGATGAGTGAGCGGGAGGTAAAATTCGAGCCTCAGAAGGTGAACGTTGAGCCTCAGAAGGTGAACGTTGAACCTCAGAAGATGGAAGTTGAGCTTCAGAAGATGGAAGTTGAGCTTCAGAAGGTGAAAGTTGACCCTCAGAAGGTGAAAGTTGACCCTCAGAAGGTGAACGTTGAACCTCAGAAGGTGAACATTCATCTTCTGAGGCTAAATCTTTTTATGCCCAATGCCCAATGCCCAATGCCCCATGCCCAATTCCCAATACCTTAAGTCAATTCCAGCCCACCTTGATAACCAGTGACAATGCGCCCACCATCCTTGAGGATGTGGACTTCTATCTGATCGCTAGCCCAAGTAATTTGGTCTTGGAAAGCCGGGTTTAAGACACGAACCCGTTGATTGCTAGAAGAAACTGGAGAGTTAGGAGAATTAATTGCCAGAGATTGGACAAAAGGCCCGTCAATCAAGATATCAAGTTGTTCTAACAATTCTTGGGAACCTGGTGGCGCAGATTGAGACTGTAGTTGCTTGAGAGTAAACCCAGAAAAAGACATTACATT
Source organism: Nostoc sp. TCL240-02 (assembly GCF_013343235.1). Lineage (GTDB taxonomy): Bacteria > Cyanobacteriota > Cyanobacteriia > Cyanobacteriales > Nostocaceae > Nostoc. The sequence continues at coordinate 5,050,596 of NZ_CP040094.1, forward strand.
TAACCCAGCAGCTTTTACTTTACGAGCTAAAGATGCCAATGCAGTTGCTTGCCAAAAGGGTTCTCCACCAGAGAATGTTACACCTGTGTTGTGGGGATTGCTAAGAATATTCTCGGCAAGGGTATCAACAGCAATCAATTGGTTAGCCTCAAATGACCAAGAGTTAGTATTAAAGCAGCCAGGACACTCACGAAGACAACCTTGTACCCAGACGACTGCACGACAACCAGGGCCATTAACTTCTGACTGATCGACGTAACCCATAATGTTGAGATAGCCAGGGGAAATTTCCATGAGTGCTAGCGATGGGTCAGTTGGCTTAATTTCCATCTCTTTAACTCCTTTTAGCCGTTGCCTGTTAACCGTTAAATATAGCGAATCGACCATTAGATAACTGTGACCATTAATGATTAATCTCTCAAAAACTTGATGGGATTTTGAAAAGTCCGCATTAACTGACTAGACTGAAGTTAGTTGCCCAGCTTGTATTGATCCTTTTATAGATAAAATCGATGACTCAACAAAATTCTAGAATTTGTATCCTTGGTGGAGGCTTTGGTGGTCTCTACACAGCCTTGCGCTTAAGCCAGTTACCTTGGGAATCTACGCAAAAACCCGAAATTGTTCTGGTAGATCAAAGCGATCGCTTCTTATTCTCCCCTTTACTTTACGAATTACTCACTGGCGAACTACAAACCTGGGAAATTGCCCCACCTTTTGAAGAACTTTTACAAGGCACAGGGGTGCGTTTTTATCAAGGGGTTGTGTCTGGAATTGACATCGACCAGCAACGGGTAAATATACATGAAGGGCCAGAAATCCCTTATGATCGCTTAGTGCTGGCACTAGGAGGCGAGACACCGCTAGATTTAGTCCCCGGTGCAACAACCTACGGCTACCCATTCCGCACCATCTCTGATGCCTATCGTTTAGAAGAACGCCTGCGATTTTTAGAAGAATCGGATGCTGATAAAATTCGGGTGGCAATTATTGGGGCTGGTTACAGTGGTGTAGAGTTAGCCTGTAAGTTAGCCGACAGACTCGGTGAAAGAGGACGCTTTCGGATCGTTGAAATCGCCGATCAAATTTTGCGAACTTCTCCAGAGTTTAACCGGGAAGCAGCAAAAAAAGCAATAGAAGCCCGTGGTGTGTTTCTAGATTTAGAAACCAAAGTCGAATTAATAGAGCAAAATAGCATCACCCTAGAGTACAAAAACCAGTTAGATACCATACCCGTAGATTTGGTGATTTGGACTGTGGGAAATAGAGTTACGCCTGTCGTGAAATCTCTTCCCCTTAAGCAAAATCAGCGCGGTCAAATTAGCACTACATCTAATTTACAAGCGATCGATCATCCAGAAATCTTTGCCTTGGGAGATTTAGCAGACTGTCATGATGTTGAAGGACAGCAAGTCCCTGCCACGGCACAAGCGGCTTTTCAGCAAGCTGATTATACTGCTTGGAATATCTGGGCAAGTCTCACTAATCGTCCTCTCCTTCCCTTCCACTACCAACAGTTAGGAGAAATGATGACATTGGGTAAAAACAACGCCACCCTTACTGGTTTGGGAATTAAACTAGATGGGCCATTAGCATCCGTCGCCCGTCGGATTGCCTATTTATATAGGTTGCCAACTTTAGACCATCAACTCAAAGTTGGTTTTAATTGGCTAGTGCGTCCAATCATCGAGACACTTTCTAAGTAACTTAATTGGGAACTTTTACTGAGCGACTTGTGCCGAGCGAAGTCGAGGTAAGTCGAAGTATGGGGAATTGGGAATTGGGAATGGGGACTAATGACCAATGACAAATGACCAGTGACAATGATTTGGTTTATTTCCGCCAACTTACTTAGGAGATGCTAAACTCTACCCACAGAAGCTTTTAACAAGCCAAAATCTAAAATTCCACATTCAAAATCTTCAAACTTTGATGGAACAACCAAAAGTTATTTTTTTAGATGCTGTGGGTACACTCTTCGATGTTAAAGGCAGTGTGGGTAAAGTTTATAGTCAGATAGCTGAAGAATTTGGTGTGACGGTTCCAGCCGAAACATTGAATACAGCCTTCATCAAAAGCTTTAAAGCAGCCCCGCCGCCGATATTTCCAGATGCAGAACTCCAAGATATTCCCCAGCGCGAGTTTGATTGGTGGCGGATAATTGCCCTGAACACTTTTGAAAGTGCAGGTGTCCTCAAGGAATTTTCTGACTTTTCGGCTTTTTTTAGCGAACTTTACATCCACTTTGGCACTGGCGAACCGTGGTTTGTCTATCCCGATGTCTTACCAGCTTTAATTAACTGGCGGCGGTTGGGGGTTACTTTGGGGGTGCTGTCCAATTTTGATTCTCGGATTTATTCAGTATTGCAAAGTTTGGGATTGAGAGAGTTTTTTACCTCTGTCACTATTGCTACTCAAGTACGTGCAGCTAAACCCGATCCTCAAATTTTTGCTATTGCTTTAGATAAACATAAATGTTCCCCTTCAGCAGCATGGCATATTGGCGATAGCGTTGTAGAAGACTACTACGCCGCTAAAGCAGCAGGACTCAGAGGCGTTTGGATCAATCGTGGTTAATAAGGAGATACTTTAGCGATTTTTAACGGGACAGAACTCAAACGGTGTGATGATAGCAGTTCGGATTAGTGACGCTGCCGGGACAAAAACGTTGATCTAGCTACAAGCTAGTTGATATGGTTGCATAAAATAGCACCCAATATTTCATAACCCAGATTAATCAATATGTCTCTTATTCAAAACAAAGTGATAATCATCACCGGAGCCAGCAGTGGTTTAGGTGAAGCAACTGCAAAGCGACTTGCTGCTAGTGGAGCCAAACTGATGCTGGCCGCCCGCCGCGAAGATCGGCTCAAAGATTTGATTGCAGAGATCGCTAAATCAGGAGGGACTGCAACCTATCGAGTAACAGATGTAACAGATCGCTCAGAAGTGGAAGCCTTGGTCAAGGAAACTTTGAGTACATACAGCCGGATCGATGTGCTAATTAATAATGCCGGCTTGATGCCTCTCTCTCGCCTTGAGCAAGTAAAGGTGGAGGAGTGGGATCGGATGATTGATGTTAACATCAAGGGCGTTCTGTATGGGATTGCTGCCGTGTTGCCGATTATGCGTCAGCAAAAGTCTGGTCACGTTATTAACCTATCGTCTGTGGCTGGACATAAGGTGTTTCCGGGATCAGCAGTCTACTGTGCTACCAAGTATGCAGTGCGAGCAATCTCTGAAGGGTTACGACTAGAGTCAAACGGCGAAATTCGTTCGACTAATATCTCACCAGGAGCCGTTGCCACTGAACTGACTACCACGATTACCGATAAAGACACAGCAGCAGGAATTGATCAACTCTATGCGATCGCCATTGATGCAGATGCGATCGCCCGGGCGATCGCATACGCCATTGAGCAACCCGATGATGTTGATGTGAACGAAATGATCATCCGTCCAACACGTCAAGAACTTTAGATTTAGGTTCACAAAAGACGTAAGACACGATTAAACCAAGCTTTGCAGGGACTTAGTTGAGATGGTTAAAATTTAATACGGTTCAGTTAGCGCCAAAAACCTTTTAAACTGCAAATGTAATGAGTGTGATCGCACTCATTACATTTGCAATAGCAGAGATGGTATTGTTTGTGGCGATCGCTCGGCTATAAAAGAGCCGGACGATCGCACCGATCAACTAATTTCCTTACTTTACCAACACCTTCGTGCCATCACTACTTGTCGTTACTTTCTCTGTATTTGGTGTCATCACTGTTGTGATCGTCGTTTTTGGCGCAGTCTTCCCTACGGATCGCTTACTACTCTTGCGTGGTTTACCCCCTGCCTGCATATACTGCAAACTGTTCTTACCGTAGCGCGTCGCCACACTCATTAACATTTTTTCCGAGTAGCTTCTCAAATCCTGCTCTAGCAATTCAATCTGCCCTACCGCTTCATCAAGTGTAGAAAGCATTGTGTTGTAGCTCGATAGCTTTGTTTGCAAGGTTTGAATCCGCTTTTCATACTCCGCTAAATTTAAGCTATCGCTAAACTCAAGCGTTTCGCTAATCGATCTCATCCCTGATATTCGTAGCGTTGCTTTATCTAATACCAGAGAACTGCGTTTCAGTCGCGCCATGAATCCCTCTCTTGCAAAAACTTATATGAAAATTAGTACAGACTTGTGATTCCACTTTAGCTATTTGCCATTCTTCTCCCCCTGAGTAAAAACCACCAAAACTAAAGTGAAGTTTACGGTAAAATCTGATATTTATTCCCTAATTTCACTTGAAATCTTTAAAATTATTTGTATAAAAAACTTTATAAGAAGAATATCGAATACACTTAGAGACGTAGCACTGCTACGTCTCTACAAGGTTTTGGGTTTTATATATGTACTTTATTTACCTGAAATGTGCTGTAACTAAACCGTATTGGTGTTGAAGTACTCAAATATCGTGTTGAAGTACTCAAATATTGTGTTGAAGTACTCAAATATCGTGTTGAAGTACTCAAATATTGTGTTGAAGTACTCAAATATCGTGTTGAAGTACTTAAATATCGTGTTGAAGTACTTAAATATCGTGTTGAAGTACTTAAATATCGTGTTGAAGTACTTAAATATCGTGTTGAAGTACTTAAATATCGTGTTGAAGTACTTAAATATCGTGTTGAAGTACTTGCATTGCTTTTATAAAAAGTGAAATCAAATTGACACTGATTAAAATTATTCACACATTGATACGGGTATTCTTCAACTTTGTGATTTTCTATATGCTTTAGACCGCGATCGCAATTTTGTAATTGGGACAATAGCGAATGCTATACAGCATAAGTTTTTTGTGCATGGCGGTAAGCGTAGCTATGCCGTCAGATTTATCGTGCTGAAAGTTTTGAATCCGTCAAATTTTAGCTAAAATGTTCTAGTCCCGGATCGCAAGTTTAAATTTTTATCAAATCAAAGGCGGGTATGATTTCAACCTATGCGATCGCCCCTGGAGTTAAAAAAGTCTATTTAACAGGGGGAAGCTTTAGTTCTATGCCTAATTTGCTCCCTATTTCTATAATATTTAAGTTAAATTTGGTCAATGTTGAAATAGGTTCTATTTCATTGCCTTTTCGACTTCTTCGCAAATTTTCACCCAAGCTTGATTACGTTCTGGCTTATTTAGAGTGTCGAGGGGTTTACCTGGAGGGTGAGCAGCTTGGTATTTTTCGATGTCGGTTTTTCTGTATGAGCTTGCACTAATTGGAATCCAGAAAATGGTTAATCCCTCTTGTTCAGCTGCGTTAAGTAAGGGGGGAAGTTCATGTCTGTCGATGAAATCAGAGTTTATAAAGTCAGGGCTGACTAGCAGGATAGCAACCTTAGCCGTGGCTAACGCTTTTTCAATCTCGGCTTTCCATTTTGCGCCAGGTTTGATTTTGGTGTCATCCCAAACGATCAAACCTTCTGCACGAATATAGGGTTTTAGTTGTTTTTGCAGTTCTATTAACCATTCTGCATCTTCATGACTGTAGCTAACAAATATTTGGTTTCTGATGCTTTCTGACATAATTGGTTTCTTAATGGGGAATGGTTCAATAATTTCTTTGTCTATTTGTTGTCTTTGTCGAGTTCTTATATCTTCATACCCATCAAGTACTTGACGCAAATCGAGGTCTAATTTTAGTTTGCCGATAGAGACTGTGCTTTTACCCATCGCTTCGAGTCCGAGGAGTTCTTGGTAGTCGAGGGGCGCATGGTTGGGATAGTTGGGGACGGGAACCCATTCGGTGATTTCGAGATTGGGGAGACTTTTGTGGATTTTTTGGAAGACATCGCGGAGAATGCCGAGAAATAAACGGCGGGTTTCTTGGCGGCCGCTAATGGTGATGAAGATTTTTTTGTCTTCGGGATCGGCTTTGATGCGAGCGATGTTGTAAATTTCGTTGTTTTCTTGATATTGCAGCATTACGCCACTGCGCCAATAAATTTGGTTATGAATTTTTTCGTGGGTGTTGACGATGAAGCGAGAAATGATGCTTTCGGGGAGAACTTTGTAATGGTATTGAAATTCGAGGGTTTCGCCGTGGAGTTCTGTTTTGTCTGGTTGGTCTTTAGGCAGAAGTCCCGCAATCAGAAATTGTGGTGGGTAACACTCTAGTGCAAAGCCAAGCTCGAATTCCTTCATTAGTTCGATTAGATAGCCATGACGCTGGGTGGGATAGCGCTCTGGGTCAAGGATACGGATGAGATCGGCGGGGGTGAAAATGCCTTTGGTTTTAGTTTTGAGGGTTTCATCGCTCAGGAGCCGCGTAAATGCCTTCTGTCACCCAGTTGGGTTTAAGGACGTTGGTATTTTTGAGGATGGGATGATCGCGGAAGTTGAGAACTAAGCCAAGTCGATGGAGGAGATCGATGAGTTGATCTTGGTTTTGTTCTTCGGGAATCTTATTTTCGTGGCAGATGCCGATGTAGCGGTTGTAGCTGATGAAGTCTTGGGACATAGATTCGAGTTGTTGTTTAACCTCAAACCATGTCAGGGGTAGAAGGTCGTAGACTTCTTTGAGGTTGCAGACTTGCTTCAAAATGGTGGTGCGAAGTTCATCAATGCCGATATTGTCTTGGCAGGAGGTTTCGATAATCGCTTGGATGTTAGGATATTTTTCGCGTAATGCCTTGCGGTTGATGTCGAGGGGTTGTTCGTCTTTTTTGTTGCCAACGATAATCACGGGGGACTGTCCGCCAAAGCTTTCGATTAGTTTCAGCCAATATTCGATGCGGTTTTCTTCTTCGCTGGTGCGACAATTACAGACTAGGAGATAGAGGCTACGCTTAGTCAGAAAAAACTGATGGGTGGCATGATAAATTTCCTGTCCGCCAAAGTCCCAAACATTGAGGCGGATGTCTTTGCTATTGACCCGCACGTTCCAAGTTTCTACATTAAGTCCGTCGGTTTGGGGTTGATTTTTATCATATTTATCGCGGATTAGTCGCTCAATGAGGGATGTTTTACCGACGCTGCCTTGTCCGATGAGCAAAAGTTTGGCTTCGTTGAGTTGACGCACTTCACCGCTACGGAGTAATTGCAAGTAATTGAAAATGTCTTTAACTGAACCAACATTATCAGAAGATCCTAAAATCTCTGGTGAAATAGGAAGCGGATTTCCCCGTAAATCTAGTTTTTCCAATTTTGGCAAACTTTTGATCGCGTCTGGTATCTGGGTTATTTGGTTGTTACTAAGGTGAAGCTGCGTCAGATTGGTTAATTTAGCGATCGCCTCTGGTATCTGGATTATTTGGTTATTACTAAGGTGAAGCTGCGTCAGATTGGTTAATTTAGCGATTGCCTCTGGTATCTGTGTTATTTGGTTGCTACCGAGGCCAAGCTGCGTCAGATTGGTTAATTTAGCGATCGCCTTTGGTATCTCGGTTATTTGGTTGAAACTGAGGAAAAGCTGCGTCAGATTGGTTAATTTAGCAATTGCCTCTGGTATCTCGGTTATTTGGTTGTCACTGACGATAAGCTGCGTCAGATTGGTTAATTTAGCGATCGCCTCTGGTATCTGGGTTATTTGGTTGCGACGGAGGTAAAGCTGCGTCAGATTGGTTAATTTAGCGATCGCCTCTGGTATCTGGGTTATTTGGTTGACATCGAGGTGAAGCTGCGTCAGATTGGTTAATTTAGCGATCTCTTCTGGTATCTGGGTTATTTGGTTGACATCGAGGTGAAGCTGCGTCAGATTGGTTAATTTAGCGATCGCCTCTGGTATCTGGGTTATTTGGTTGCGACGGAGGTGAAGCTGCGTCAGATTGGTTAAATTAGTGATCGTCTCTGGAATCTGGGTTATTCGGTTGGAACTGAGGTGAAGCTGCGTCAGATTGGTTAATTTAGCGATCGCATCAGGTATTTGAGTTAGCTCTACTCGAATTAAGATCAGTTCCTCTAAATGTAGTATTTGCGTTACCACATCGGGAATACTCTCTAAAGGATTGCCACTAATATCCAACTTACGCAAATTAGGCAAATCCAATAGTTCGAGTGGGAGCGTTTTTAAATTGTTGCTTGAAACCTTTTGGAGATAGCGGTTTCCTACATATTCATAATCTTCAACCTTCTTTCCCAAAATCAAAGACTCAAGCTGCTGCAACTTACCAATTTCCACAGGTAACTCTGTCAACTCTTGCCCCGACAGGTCTAACTCTTGCCAACCCTCAGCTACGGCGCGGTCTATCAGTACTAATAACTCATCCTGCGTCATAATTCCAAGGAGAAGGGTAAAAGGAAAGAAGATTGATGAAGATTATCTTAACTGATTAGGGAAAATGCTATAGAAATCCGGTTTGATTACTGAAATCACTTGCTTCGGTAGGCAATAAGCAATAGGATTTCAGAAGATTAAGGTGTACCGAATTTTTTTCAAAAATCAAATATGAGTCATATAGACCATGATTTTTTGGCGTTCTGTCAGTTCGCTATTTAATATATTGCGGATTTAGGCGTAGGCGTAGCCCGCACTTCTCTACGAGACGCTGCGCGTAGCTTGCTTCCCCGGAGGGGTACGGCTGCGCTAAGTGACCATCGTAGACATCGCGCCTTGAGATAAAGGGAAAAGGCGAGGCATATTGTGGATTTATTTTCTATATGCTTTATGCCGCTTCAAGGCACGCTCAGCGTCTCCAAAAGTTGCGACTTGACTTCTCTCCCTTGTCTCTTCTTAATGCCCAATGCCCAATACTTCGGCTTCTCTACGAGACGCTACGCGTTAGCAAAGCTTTCGCTTTAGCGATACGCTCAGTACAAGTGCCCCATGCCCAATGCCCCATTCCCCATACTTCGACTTACCTCGACTTCGCTCGGCACAAGTCGCTCAGTACAAGTTCCCAATGCCCAATGCCCAATGCTGCCCCAACACTCGTATGATCAACATATCAGGAAAACATAGCAGCCAGATTTTTACCGCAAAATATGGGCAGTATTTGGGAAATCGATTTTTACTCCCGTCCGATTTTGGACGATAATCAGAAAAAAATTTGGGAAGTCTTAGTCTGCGAAAGCCCTTTGGATATAGGCACAAAACCAGATTCTTTGTTTCGTTATGCTCAATATTGTCCCAGTACCCAGGTAAACTCGGGCTGGTTGCGGACAGCATTGCAAGAGGCTATTAACCAAGCTGGAAAAGCACCAATTAAAATCCGCTTTTTCCGCCGCCAAATGAACAATATGATTACTAAAGCCTGCCAAGATATAGGCATTCCCGCCCAGCCTAGTCGCCGCACTTTGGTTCTTAACCAATGGCTAGAAGAGCGGATGAAGGAAGTGTATCCTCAAGAACCAGGGTATCAAGGGGGGACTAATCCCTCAGTCCGCTTAGAGAAACCTTTGCCGCAACGTTTACCTGATGCTTTGGAAGGACAGCAGTGGGTATTTGTTACCTTGGATGCTGCGGATTTGGCAGAGATGCCAGAGTGGGAAATTGGCTTTGGTGAAGCTTTCCCTTTAGAATTGGTGAAAGTTTCACCCGAAGCCCGTATTCCTGGTATTTTGATTTTTTCACCGAGAGCGTTGCCCTTAGCTGGCTGGATGTCTGGTTTGGAGTTGGGTTTCTTAAGATTTGACTCCAGTGAAGAGGCAAGATTGCTTTTAGAAACGGGTGTTAATGAAAGCTGGATTGTAGCAAATATCAAAAAACCTCAAGTCTTGGCAGAGGCTAAAGGTTTTGAAGAAGCCAAGCAAAAAGCTAACGGAGTGCATTTTATTGGTATACAGTCCGATCCCAAAGCAGAATCTTTTGCTGGTTTTTGGCTATTGCAAGAGGTTAATCTTTGAAAATTGGGAATTGGGAATTGGGAATTGGGAATTGGGAATTGGGAATTGGGAATTGGGTATGGGGCATGGGGCATGGGGTATGGGGAATTGGGGATGGAGGATGGGGACTAATGACAAATGACAAATAACAAATGACAAATGACAAATGACAAATGACCAATGACAAATGACTAGATCCGTTGAGACATGACAATGATTTGGGATAATTAACTGCGTCCATTAGTGTTGATTTGCGGTTTCAAATCGTAACTGTAAAGAAACGCTGATGATTTTTGGATAGTTATCTGCGTCCATCGGCAGAAAGCCCGATCGTTGGTTTTTAGCGATCGCACTTTCTCTAAGGTGCGTTGATATGCGGTTCAAAATCCACCATTCACTAAGGGTCATGGGTTCTGAAAATTTGTCACAAGATACACTAGCCGAACAGTTGCTGGAACTAGCTATAAAATCTGGAGCAGAAGCTGCTGAGGTGTATCAGTCGCGATCGCTTTCTCGTCCAGTGTTTTTTGAGGCAAACCGGCTCAAACAGCTAGAAACTAACCAATCTGAAGGTACAGCACTACGGCTTTGGCGAAACGGTCGTCCAGGGCTGACGGTGGCTTACGGTTCTGTCTTAGCCGAAGTGATGGTGGAAAAAGCTCTGGCATTAAGCCACCTGAATGAACCCGAAACTGTAGAATTAGGCTCTAACTTTCAGCCCTCCTACCCAGATTTAGGAGAAGGTGTACCGATAGAGATTTTGGTAGATTGGGGCAAAGAAGCGATCGCACTCATCCGTGATGCCTATCCCGATGTTGTGTGCAATGGTGACTGGGAATGTGATATTGAAACTACCAGAATAGTCAACACTAAAGGTTTAGATTGTTACTACACTGATACTACGCTCAACTGCTATGTATCAGCAGAATGGGTACGTGGCGATGATTTTTTAAGTGTTGCTGATGGTCAAACCAAGCGGGGGGAACTTCACCCTGAAAGATTAGCGAACCAAATTTTACAACGGTTAATTTGGGCTAAAGAAAATGTCTCACCCCCTACTGGTCGTGTCCCGATTTTGTTTACTTCTAAAGCCGCCGATATGCTTTGGGGTACTGTGCAAGCCGCTTTGAATGGCAAGCAAGTCTTAGAAGTATCTTCACCTTGGGCAGAACGTTTAGGGAACCAAGTCGTTGCATCCAGTCTAACTCTCTACCAAGATCCAGAAGCTGGCCCTTATAGTTGCCCTTTTGATGATGAAGGGACTCCGACTCAATCTTTAGTATTTATCCAAAATGGGGTTTTACAGCATTTCTATGGCGATCGCACCACCGGTCGTCAACTGGGTACTGACACTACTGGAAATGGTTTTCGCCCTGGTTTGGGCAGCTATCCCACTCCTGGTTTATTTAATTTTCTCATCCAGCCAGGTTCGGCATCGTTACCAGATTTAATTCAACAACTAGATGATGGCTTGATTGTGGATCAAATGCTGGGTGATGGTGGCAGTATTTCTGGTGATTTTTCGATCAACGTAGATTTAGGCTACCGCGTCCAAAATGGTCAAGTAATTGGGCGCGTTAAGGATACTATGGTTGCAGGTAATGTTTACACAGCCCTGAAGCAATTGGTTGCACTGGGCGACGATGGTGATTGGAATGGTTCTTGTTATACTCCATCTCTGATAGTAGAAGGGCTATCCACTACGGGGAGAAACAATTAATTCGTAATTCGTAATTCGTAATTTGTCGAAGTGAATTTCAACAAGTAATCTTGGTGCTTAAATTCTAGCCATACCCAATAACACAATATCTTGGATATCATGTGGCATCTATCTATTCTCCAACACTTTCGCCAACTGCTGCGGCCACAACGTCGTTTAGCCATCTTTGAAGCTTGTCTAATTGGCTTAGTTTCGGCTCTTGGAGCAGTCTTACTTAAGACGGGGGTAGGATGGCTAGGTGCATGGCGAGTGCAGACATCATTACTATTACCAGCTTGGTTTGTGCTACCTGGTATCGGACTCACCTGTGGATTACTCGCCGGATGGTTGGTGGAGCGTGTAGCACCAGAAACTTCTGGAAGCGGCATTCCTCAAGTCAAGGCAGTGCTGGCCAATGTACCAATTGCTCTAGATTTACGGGTTGCTTTGGTTAAGCTAGTAGGCGGGATTCTGGCATTGGGTTCTGGGCTAGCTTTAGGGCGAGAAGGACCAACAGTTCAGTTAAGTGCAGCCCTAGCATCTCAACTCAGTCGCTGGTTTCCGACTTCGCCAGACCACCGCCGCCAGTTGATTGCTGCTGGTGCAGGAGCAGGATTAGCGGCTGCCTTCAATACGCCGATCGCAGGTGTATTATTTGTCGTAGAAGAACTTCTACAGGATTTCTCTGGCTTTACCCTTGGCACTGCAATTCTAGCTTCCTTCATTGGTGCAGTTGTCTCGCGTTTATTAGGTGGTCGCAGTCTGGATCTCAATCTGGCATTAACTGCTTCCAAGACCAACTTTTTTGTTCAAGATATTCCTTTCTATTTGGTGTTGGGAATTTTGGCTGGGTTGTTGGGAGCGCTGTTTAATCGAGGCATTATCAGTAGCTTAACTGTTTACCGCCGCTCTCTCCGTTTTGGATTACCTGCTCGTGTGGGACTCGCTGGGCTAGTATCTGGGGTAATTGTAGCGCTACTACCACTAGCATTTCGAGATAACACAGGACTACGAGAAATTTTGATTACGGGTGAGGCTAGCTGGTCAATAGCTGCGATCGCCTTTTTCTCCCAGTTTATCTTAACCTTGGTAGCTTATGGCTCTGGTGTACCGGGAGGATTATTTGCTCCCGCTTTAACTTTGGGGGCTGCCCTTGGCTACTTGGTCGGTATAGGAGAACACAGCCTGCTGCTTCCTCTGGGGATACAGAGTGGATTGCCAATTACCTTTGCTTTAGCAGGAATGGGCGCATTTTTTACGGCAGTCGCCAGAGTCCCAATTACGGGGATAATAATTGTGTTTGAAATGACAACAGATTTCAACCTAGTGTTACCCTTAATGATTGGCTCTGTAACATCCTATCTAGTTGCCGAAAAGCTAGTGCCAGGATCGCTATACGATAAACTTTTGGAGTGGAATGGCATCACGCTCAAAAAAGAATCTCCTACAGAGGGGATAATCACAAAGTTAACAGCCAAAGATGTGATGCAGCAACAGGTAGAAACTCTAGATGCAGAGATGCCTTTGGATGAAGCAATGCAAGCTTTTGCCCGTTCCCACCATCGCGGCTTCCCCGTGGTAGAAGATAGCAAGCTGGTGGGGATTGTCACACAATCAGATTTGTTGAAAATTCGCGATCGCAATTTAGCCAATGATATTTCTTTAAAAGAAATAATGACACCTGTCCCGATGACAGTAACACCAATCCACACCCTGAGCAATGTACTGTATTTACTAGATCGCTATCAAATCAGTCGCTTACCAGTAGTAGATGGACGGAAACTGATCGGGATTATCACCCGTGGAGATATTATTCGGGCAGAAGCAGATCATCTCAATTGTGATAACCGGACTCCTAAACTGCGACCACAACCTTCTTATGTAGTTTACCAAACGCGATCGCCTAGCACAGGTAGCGGTAGATTATTAGTTCCAGTTGCAAATCCTGAAACCGCAGGTATTTTATTACTTATGGCAGCAGCTATTGCCCGCGATCGCCATTATGAAATAGATTGCGTGCAAGTTATGCTGATACCCCGCCACAGTTCCCCATCAGAAACACAGGTAAGAACGGCAAAAAGTCGCCGCTTGCTAAGACAGGCAGAAGTCTTAGCAAAAAAGTGGAAAATCCCCTTGCACACGCAGATTCGAGTTACCCACGATGTAGCCCAAGCAATTTTAGAGACAATCAACGAACAACACATCGACCTAATTTTAATGGGATGGAAAGGTAACACATCTACCCCTGGTCGGATTTTTGGTAGCGTTGTAGACACCATAATTCGTCAAGCCACCTGCGAAGTCGTGTTAGTAAAATTAGGCAAAACCCCCCAATCCCCAATCCCCAATCCCCAGTTCAATCGCTGGCTAGTTCCAATGGCTGGTGGCCCTAATTCCCCCTTAGCGATTAAGTTGTTACCAGCTTTAATTACATTGGGAAACGATCCGCAAATTCGTTTGACACAGGTGTTTAAGCCATCTGAACTCAAGCCAGATATGTCAATTTCAGAACAAGCCATTCGCCATTTGATGCGGCGGCGAAAATTATCTAGTACTGTAGTTGCGCTCCCAGTACAAGCTGATTCAGTCGCTGAAGGTGTGATTAACCTAGTGAATACCGAAGGTTACGATGTTGTAGTTTTGGGCGCTTCCCGCGAGGGATTATTGCAGCAAGCAATTCAAGGTAATATTCCAGAAGCGATCGCCTCTGGTGTAGAAATTACAGTGATTTTAGTCAGAGGTGCAATTCACAAATGAACTACCCACTTGCTTACTTCTGATAAACGATACCAATAATCAAAGTAAAAATTATCGGTATTAAGATTGGAATAGCAACAATAAGTCCCCACTTACCAAACTTAATTTCCTCACCCTCAGATTTTAGAAAAGCAATCCAACCTACAACTCCCATCAAAACCCAAATAAACCCAAAAGAAAGAAAGATAACAAATACTGAATCTTCCATTTTTATTTAAATTATAACTTAGGCTTTCCTTGTCATTTTTGTGTGACACTTCCATGCCATAAATATGTATACCCACGATTTTAAATTGACATTTTTACTAAAAAGTGCAAAAACTTTTGCACTTTTTAGTGAATCGTCTGCCAAATTTTGAGAATATTCTCACCACTTCCACCACCAGCAATAGTTTGTCCATCGGGGCTGATGGCGATCGCATAAATATATCCAGAACCCGTCTCTAAAGTGCGAATTTCCTTGCCTGTTAACGGATTCCACAGCTTAATTGTCTTGTCACTACTACCACTGACAAGGGTAAGCCCATTTTGAGTTCCACTGGGCAAAAAGGCAACAGAATTAACCTTATCTTTATGTCCCTTTAAAGTGCGGATTTGCTTTCCTGTATTGAGATTCCACAATTTAATTGTTTTGTCTTTACTGCCACTAGCAAGGGTGATACCATCAGGCGCAAAAGCGACTGTAAGAATCGACTCTGCATTTTCTTTCAAAGTGCGGATTTGCTTTCCTGTATTAAGATTCCACAATTTAATTGTCTTATCCCAGCTACCACTAGCCAGGGTTTTGCCATCAGGATTAAAAGCCACAGATGGAACACCATCAGTATGTCCCTCTAAAGTGCGAATTAACTTTCCTGTCTCCAAATTCCACAGTTTGATTTTCCTATCCTTACTAGCAGTACCACTGGCAAGAGTTTTGCCATCAGGACTGAAAGCTACAGAAGTAACTCCGTCGTTATTTCCCTCTAAGGTGCGGACTAATTTTCCTGTCTCCACATTCCACAGTTTGATTGTCTTGTCTGCACTACCACTAGCGAGGATTTTATTATCGGGACTGAAGGCTACAGTCCAAATCCAATTGGAATGTCCTTCTAAAGTGTGGATTTCCTCTCCAGTAGCCAGATTCCATAGCTTGATTGTCTTATCATCACTGGCACTACCAAGGGTTTTGCCATCAGGACTGAAAGCTACAGAATTCACATCGCTGGAATGCCCTTTGAAGGCTTTGGGTAGAAAATCGCTTTTTGGGGGCGGAGAAATAGACGGAGAATATTCGCTCATCGTATGGGGGTGAGTCTGGAAATACCAAACTCCCCCCAATCCCAATACCAAAATGCTAGAAATTAACAGCAGTTGACTTTTTAACGTCTTATTTAGCTTTAGTGAAACTGGTCTTTTGTTACCTGGAGTAGATGCAAATGTTGATGTAAGTACAGTTACGGGCAGTGATGAAAATGATGATAGCCCAGGTGTCAAATCAGCGATGACTTCATCAGCCGATTGGTAACGCTTTTGGATATCTAGTTGCAACAGCTTATCCAAAACTTCACCCAACTCTATAGACACAGAAACGCCGTCTTTACCTGAACTGATTACATATTGTCGCCAAGACCCAACCCAACTATAGCCTTGTTGTATCCACAGTTGAGATGGGCGAATCCCAGTCAGTAAATGAAAACAAGTCGCCCCCAAACTGAATAAATCGCTGGCTGGGTAAGCTTTACCATCTTGCATCTGTTCAAGTGCAGTGTAACCGTGTGAGCCAATAACAGTACCCATTTTAGTCTGCACTGTTGCTGTCAGCTGCTTAGAGGCTCCAAAATCGATTAGCACTAATCGCCCGTCACTTTGACGACGAATAATATTTTGTGGTTTGATATCCCGATGAATCACTCCCCGAAGATGGATAAACTTCAGCACGGGCAGTAAATCTAGCAAAAGTTCGCGAATCTCTGTTTCACTATAGTTTCCGCGCCTTTCCGATTCCTTAAGCAAGTTTTTCCCATCGATAAATTGCTGCACTAAAAACAGATAGCCATTTTGCTCAAAATAAGCCAATAAAGTTGGAACTTGTGGATGTTCGGCGAGTTCTTGTAGCCGACTTGCTTCTTGTTTAAATAGTTCAATGGCCTTTGTTAGTGGCCCAGTTCCCTGAAGTTTTGGGGCAAATTGCTTAACAACACAGCATTCATTCAGTTTGTGTACATCTTCTGCTAAATAGGTTCTACCAAATCCACCCTCATCTGACAACACCTGAGTGGGACGATAGCGACCTCCCAGCAGGGGTATTAATTCTGCTCTACAACTATGGCAATAGTTATTTTTATCAGGATTTAGGGGTTTTTGACAATCGGGATTCACACAACAGAGCATACTGGGAATCCATGTGAATGGGAGTATATATTCATCTTAAGTCATGCAGTATTATCTCTGTTCTTAGTTAATCTCACTGAGAACTTATACATATCCCCAATTTCCTTACCTCATCAGGTATTGAAGAATTTAAATAATTTGAAAAAAGTTGTGCTTAAGCGATACCTTTTGAAGAATTTATTTACATAAAATGAACAATAATATAATACTTACGCATTGATAGGAAATACCAAATATGGATGATTTTTAAAATCACATTTGTCGTCAGGGCAATCGGTAAGCCCTACGTACAGGGGTACGCTAATGCCAGTTCCTTGATGCCGAAGAACCCGTTCACCGGAATGGCTCACCCCACCCCTTTGCATCTACATGAATTACCCCTAGCGCCTGAGTATATTTCCTATCAAAAAATGATTAATAAAACCTGAAACGACCTATTTAGCGCCGTGTGCAACTTTCTTTCAAACCTAACCCCCAGCCCCTTCCTTGCTAGCCTTGAGGAGCAAGAATCAAAGCCTCTCGACTGTAAAGTGCATGAATTAAATTTTGACTTTCGGATATAAATTTTAAGGTGTCGCTGAATTCAGCTATCGTGGAAAGTAGTAATAATTTTTGGGAAAGCATCAAATACCTTCGTTGATGCTGTAAGTTTGGCTTTGCAGATAGTTGGGCTGCCAAGGAATGATCTGGAAATGGGGCTTTAGACTATTAATTTTATTCTTGGGGCTGGGGTTACTGTTGGATCTCGGTTCCCGCATTGGAGCAGAGATTTTTTGGTTTCAGGAAGTCGGCTACCTCCAAGTATTTTTGTTGAGAGTGATGACTCGTGGTGTTTTGTGGGTAGCAGTAGCTGGGATAACTGCTGCCTATCTACTGCTAAATCTGGGTCTAGCACAACAGCTAAAATATTCCCAGTCTCTGAAGATTGAGGAAGTTAGGCGTGAAGAAGCAAAACTCATAAGTGAATTAACAAATTTTCTCAGCCCTCATTATTCAAGACGCGACGAAACCCGGATACTTACACCGCAACGCTTTGAAAAATTGAGATTGCGCGGGTTATTACCCCTAACCCTAATACTGAGCCTGTTGATTGGATTAATGCTGGCTCACTATGGTCAAATTGCTCTTTCTTACTGGCATTCTCCAGTTAATCAGGCTATTCTACCCATCGCCCTATTTCGACTAGAGACAATCTGGCAACTCTTGAGGCAGATTGTCTCTCAAGTCTGGTATGTCGGCTTAATCGTGGGAGTAGCGATCGCAATCTTAATCTATCCCCAATTTTTACTCACTGCGATCGCGGTTATATTCAGTCCCATTTTTGCATTCATCCTATTCCAACACTGGCCAAAGGTACTGCAATATTTCCACCCCACCCCTTTTAACAGCACTGACCCTTTATTTGGTCGAGATATCAGCTTTTACATATTTTCTTTACCCGTTTGGGAACTGCTAGAACTGTGGCTGATGGGATTATGTTTGTATGGTTTCGTCGCCGTTGCTCTCACTTATCTTTTGTCGGCGGATAGTTTAAGTCAGGGGATTTTCCCTGGTTTTTCGCCCCAGCAGCAGCGTCATTTATTCGGTATGGGTGGTTTATTGATGTTGGTAGTGGCTTTGAGTTATTGGCAAAGTCGCTATGAACTTGTGTATTCTAGCCGTGGTGTAAGTTATGGTGCTAGCTATACAGATGTGACAGCCCAGTTGCCAGCTTATACCATATTGTGTGTTATGGCTGTAGCGATCGCCTTTTACCTACTTTGGCGAACGTTTTTCTGGAAACCCAAATCTCGGTATCGTTCCTTGGTATTTTACGGGTTGGGGATTTATTTAATATTAGTTGTAGCGGCTGACGTTGTTTTACCAACGGTAGTCCAATATTTAATTGTCCAACCTAATGAGTTGCAGCGAGAGCAACCCTACATTCAGCGGACTATCGCCTTGACTCGTCAAGCGTTCGATTTAGAAGCGATCGATTCCACAGGCTTCAACCCTCAAGGAACACTGACTGAAGCTGATATTCAAAAGAATGACTTGACAATTCGGAATATCCGTCTTTGGGATCAGCGACCACTGTTAGAAACTAACCGTCAACTGCAACAAATTCGGCCGTATTATCGCTTCCCTGATGCCGATATTGATCGATATACTCTGAAAACAGATATAACTTCACCCCGACCATCAACGCCCCAAAAGTCATCAGAACCTAAGCAGGAAGTGGATGAAGCAACAGAACGGCGGCAGGTACTGATTGCCGCACGAGAATTAGACTACAATACTGTACCACAGGAAGCTCAAACATGGGTTAACCGCCATTTAATTTATACCCACGGTTTTGGGTTTACTGTTAGCCCAGTTAATACAGTTGGGCCTGGTGGACTACCAGAATATTTTGTCAAAGATATTAGTGATGATAGTAGCGCCCTCACAACTTCTAGTGCAGCCATTCGTAAAAGCATTCCCATTGGTCAACCCCGAATTTATTACGGTGAAATAGCCAATACCTACGTAATGACTGGCACAAGAGTTAGAGAGTTAGACTACCCCAGTGGTAGTGACAATGTTTACAACTCTTACGATGGTCTTGGTGGCGTGGAAATCGGTTCAGTATGGCGACGGTGGTTATTTGCCATGCATTTGAAAGATTGGCAGATGGTGCTGACGCAGGACTTTTTACCAGAGACAAAATTGCTACTGCGGCGAAATGTCAAGCAAAGAATTCAAGCGATCGCACCTTTTTTGAAATTTGACAGCGATCCCTATTTAGTAGCTGCTGCTGCTAATGAAGATTTCCCCAGTAATCCCAGTTATCTTTACTGGATTATTGATGCCTACACGACGAGCGATCGCTATCCTTACTCAGACACTGGCAGCGATGGGATCAACTACATTCGCAATTCTATCAAAGTAGTAATTGATGCCTACAACGGCACTGTCAATTTTTATATTGCCGATCCCAGCGATCCAATCATTGCCACTTGGTCAGGGATATTTCCCCAAATGTTTAAACCGCTCAGTACAATGCCTGTTAATCTCCGCAGTCATACCCGCTATCCGGTGGATTTTTTCAAAATTCAATCTGAGCGGTTGATGACCTATCACATGACCGATCCCCAGGTATTTTACAATCGGGAAGACCAGTGGCAGATTCCTAATGAAATCTATGGCAGTGAAACTCGTCCGGTAGAGCCATACTATTTGATTACTAGTCTACCCACTGCACCTGTTGTTGGCGCAGCCTCTCGTACAGAAGAGTTTATTCTGTTTCTACCCTATACTCCTAGGCAACGGACTAATTTAATCGCTTGGTTAGCGGCGCGATCGGATGGTGTTAATTACGGTAAGTTATTGTTATATACTTTTCCAAAAGAAAGGCTGGTCTACGGTACAGAGCAAATCGAGGCGCGGATCAACCAAGACCCGGTAATTTCTCAGCAAATTTCCCTGTGGAATCGCCAAGGGTCGAAAGCCATTCAAGGCAATCTATTAGTAATTCCCATTGAGCAATCGCTGCTTTATGTCGAGCCAATCTATCTAGAAGCAACACAGAATAGTCTACCAACTCTGGTGCGTGTAGTTGTGGCTTACGAAAACCGGATTGTCATGGCCCAAACCTTAGAACAAGCCTTACAGGGAATTTTTAAACCAGAAGTTACACCAGCCCCTGCAATTATTCGTCCCTTTGAAGAAGCAGCCCCACCTGGTTAAGAGGTTATTTATAAAGTAAAAATCATTACATAGCAGGGGATAGACAGCGATCGCCATTAACAAAATTTATTGCAACAGACATAGTTTAATGGTTCAACATAATGTAATAGACACTAAAAGTTAATGGACATGCTACAAAATAACCAACTAGAGATCCGTCACATTAGTCCCGAAGTGAGGCAGTTGATTAAAATGTACGCGGATGTTAATAGCTGTACACAGTCTGAGATGTTGGAACGCATTATTTTGGAGTGGAACGCCCAACAAAGCGAGAGCGAAAGACCGCCAGGAGACGAAGATGAATAGCTTTCTGCTAGAATTTTTAGTCTACTTGTAGCGAAAGCCTTTGATTAATTTGGCTCTCTAGCTCAAGAAAAATTTTTCCGAGATTGGGTCTTTCTTGAGGGATTGAATAAAATCCCTCAAAGTCATCATGCTACCCGTTAAGGTGAATTTGGGAGTGCCATTTGGAGCAACGATTCTCACTTCGCCGTCTTGGATCTGAATCTTATTTTTAACCCACATTCCGCAGGTATATCAGGTGAGAAGATAATATTTTCGGCAAGGCGCACCAAGAAATTGGAGAATCCATCGTCGTTCGTCAGTAAGATTGGTAATGTGTTGAAAGCCAGCGATCGTTACCAGATGAATCGACATGAAACATTGAAACACCCACCGCATCGTAGGAGAGGCAGTTGGTTTACCCAATTGATTGTTGATGGTTTGTTTTGCTTGAGCTAGAGCTTGGCGTAACGCCCGTTGTCCCAAAGTGTAAACTAACAAGCATAGACCCATGACCATTGCTAAAGCAGCAACACGTTCTTTCGAGTTGAGAAAAACACTGCTGGTAAAAAATAAAGGGTCTTTGAGAAAACGAAAACCACGCTCAGTAGATTGCTGGGCTTTGTACTGCTTGAGTAAGTCATCATTGCTCAATTGTTGAGCATCAAGAACATTGGTAGCCAAAATAAAACGTCCGGCTCGTTGTTTTTCAGTGGCAATTGCTAGCTCGTTAGGTACAACAGTCGCACGAATTTGATAGTAACACTGTTGTGGTTGAGCATCTTTACGTGGTCTGCCTGATTTGGCATGGCGTTTGTGTTCGATAATTTCTAGTTCAGCAAGTTCATGAAAGCGTTGCTGAGCCTCAAAACGCCCTGAAGCCTGTATCGCGTCTGCGGCACAAGCAAATTCTTGTTGTGACAACTGTCGCAGTTGAGATTGTGCTTGTTGGAGGTGCTTAGTCAGACGTTTTTCCAGTTGCTTTAAATCTGCTGCGGCACGAGCTTCACTTTCCACCACTAGCCAACGCTGTTTGACTCCACCATAATCGCAGCAACACTCTGCTATTCGGTAGCCTGTGACTATGCTATCCACAAAAGCTTCCTGACTCATTTTCTCCAAGAGTAATTGGGCAGTAGTCAGTGTGGCTGGAACTCGTGATAGCCATCGCAAAGAATCCATTTGTTTAAGATTGCCTTCGGTGTAGAGTGCTGCATCCGCTACAAACAAAGCATCTATTTCCCATTGGTGACGAAATTCTTTCAAGATTTGAGCAAACACGGCTGAGTCGGCTTCATTCCCATCTGCCACTCTTAGATTTAGATATAGAGGAATATCCCCGTCTCCACTGCACATCAGGTCTACAATAAACTGTTTCAGGTCTGGTCGATGATCTCTTGAGTATCCTTTTGTGATTGTTATCTCTCTTGGCTTGCCTGAACCTTCTGTTGAGTTGTTGGTATATTCTCCATGCACATGAAACGAACTTGAATCCAAGTGTAAACTGTCCTTTTCCACCCCAAACTTCTTGGCTGCTGCCAGTGCTACTGTCACAAATACTTGTGTTAATCCCGCTTCATACAGTTTGTCCAAGACTCTGCCCAAGCGGTCATCATTCAAGTGTTCTGGACTTATACCTTCCCCTAGTAAATGCTCTGTGGCTTTGCCTACAAAGAACTTCTCAAATAGGTATAGTGGCGCACTTACTAAACCCAAGCCATTGAGAATCATTGCTTTGACTGCTTGACCTGAACTGACTATTTCTTGGTGATGTGTTCCCAGTATTTGGTTGATTTGCTCTACCAAACACATTTGATCAATAATCCCTGCCACTATCCCACAGTGGTCAATATCTTGTACTCTTATTTCTGATACTGATGGTGTCATTCATCAAAAATACCATTGATCTCCTCTCTTACCTGCGGAATGTAGGTTTTAATGCTATCCCATAGAGTATCAAAGCTCTCATCATCCTTGCAACCATTGGCTTCAAGGAATCTTTTGTGTACTTCTGTTTTTAATGCGAGTGCTTCTGCTGCTTGAGTTCGCGCCTCAAAGTGCTTAACTACATCTTCATAAGCACTTTCCCTTAGAATTTTGTTTTCAGCCTCAACTTGCTCTAACTGGGTTTTTATGGCTTGCAGTTGGGACGCTAAAGCGGCTGATTTATGATATTCAAGTTTTAAGGCTTGCTTTGCATTAGCTAACAAGGTTTTATAATCTAGCTGATCTCGATCTTGATTTTTTTCAGATTGCATTTTTATCTCTACGATCAACAGATTTTAGGTGGAAAACTCTCGTCAGTTATATTACAAAAACTGGCGAGAGTTCAGTAAATATTAGTGGGTTATCTAAGTATTAGTTATTTCACCAATAATGGTGTTTCAGAGGCAGGATTTTCCTGAATACTACTCAAACAAGAACTAATGTGCGAACGGATAGCACGTTCATAAACACTAGTCTGCTGAGTGCGTACCCCTACAGCCTGGTATATTAAGTTAATTTCTGGGAATTCAGACCAATACATCAAAAAAATGTCTTTAGCTGGAGTAATAATTTCATAATTATTCTCTTGTCTTTTTTTTCTGAGTTTACAATTATTTAGTTGTAATTTTTGTCTGAATAGTTTTTCAAATTCTGGAATTAAATCTGAAGTAGTTTTCATGTGTTATACACGTTAAAACGTGTTAAGGATGCAAAGACTATCTGATGATATTACTAAGTATGACACTTCAGATACCTCTTACAATATAGTGTATCAGTTATCGAGTCTTTGAGAATTTGAGGTTACTTTTCCCTTCTCATGATTAAATAAGAGGTCTAGGGGAGAGTGGGGACTGGGAAAATAGTTAGTAGAGACACCCTGATAATGACAACGCTAAATACCTACAGGCTACAGCCTGGGACTTCAAGACCCTCTGCAAAACTGATTAGTTCCAAATACTCTGGATTTTCTACAAATTTTTTAGCAGCCAGCAATCCAGCAATGCTCCAAGTTTGATAAATTCTGGCTTCTTTGCCAATTAAACGGCCATTGTTGCCATCGTAGTATTCAGGGAATTTATCCTTCAATAAACGCTTTTCGGCAATAGCGATCGCTGCTTGAGCAAGTTCTGTTCGACCTGCTTTCTGCGCCGCCGATGCAAATAACCAGAGTAAAACTGGCCAGTTGCCACCGTTGTGATAAGACCAAGCCCTGTTTTTAGAATCACATCCTGTAACAATTCTCCACTCTAAACCATCTATTGCGGGAAAGCAAATTTTAACAGGCATATAGCCGATCAAGTCTTGCCAACGTTGGGCGAATAAATTCATAATGCTTTGAGATTCTTTTTCGCTTGCTAAGGAAGTTAAGATTGCCATCAGATTTCCCAGAGCAAAAAAGCGAAAATCAATCCGTCCCGGCCCCAGATTTCCTGCTAAATATCCTCCCGTTTCTGGCAACCACTCGGTCAACCAACTAGGAATTGATTCTGAGTTGATGTTGAATTTATTAACAATTTCTTTACCAAATTCGTTATCTTTGTAACGATAGATTTCCCCTAATCGCTTCAGGTCTAGCCAATAATAGTTGCGGATATGATATTTCAAAGATCCCAATCGCCTATTGACTTTGCTAAGGTAGCTATCGCCATCTCCATCTGATAAAAGCAATTCACTAGCAGCCCTCAAGGACGCATAAAATAACACCTGAATTTCTAGAGGATGTTCGTAGACTCCCATACGACGGTCAATCATAAACGCGCCATCAGGAACTAACATTGTTGGGTACATGGAAAAGCGATGTACTAAACAAAGATCCAAAATTAGTTTGATTCCGGCTTGAAAATCTGGCTGACGGGTTAGTGACAAATCTCCTGTAGCTTTTTCATAAGCTCGTAGCAAAAGAATCCACCACATACAAGAATCAATCGGAGGAACACGAGCGATCGCTTGCTCACCAAAATCAGCGACCAAAAATTCCTCATTTCCCTTAGAATGAACCTTGAAACTGGCAGGCATTAATCCCGCTCCCGGTTCAAAGCAGTCTATCTGCTTTTCATGACTTTGTAATTTCAGTGTTTCTACTAAGAAGTTACGCACAATCTCTGCTTTCCCATACATGAGAAACACCAAGGCAGAAGGGACAAAATCGCGGAGGAAGCACTGGTCATAATTGAGTGCATCTGACTCAGGATCGTGGGCGGCTACAGTCCCAATGGGTTTTCCTTGGTAATAAATTATCGACTCTTCCAATAATTCCCAAGCTTCTGCTTCCAGTTGACTGTTCTTATCGATGGTGCTAGTCATGGGCATTTAATTCCACTAATAATGGTATGTATCGGCTTAATTATGGAAAGTAAGCCAGCCTTACTCAACAAAAAGGCAGGGGGAAATGACCTCTTTCTCAATCTGTGGGGCAGAAAATGGGTTTGAGTCCCCCACAACAACCAAGCGTGGTTCTCGTACTCTACCGGAAGCTAACGCAACAGGAGTGGTCACGTAGCTCTGCCGTTGGCTGGTGCAGCCTCTCTAAGAGTTGGCGAATCCCCTTTCTGCTCCCTTACCGCCTGCCCGTTGCCCCCTGCTCCCCGCCCCCTTGCTTCTTTCTCAAGCTGACCAGGTTTCCCGGAAGTCAGCATATAAAGTCAATCCGCCATCTATGAATAGCGTTTGTCCGGTAATGTAGGCGGCTTCATCCGAAGCTAAAAAAGCTACTGCGGCTGCCATCTCCTCTGAAGAGCCAGCATGTCCCATTGGGATGTGACTTTCCACGATCGCTTTTTTTTCAGGGTTATCTATCCAGGCTTGATTTATTGGCGTGACTGTTGCTCCGGGGGCAATAGCGTTGACACGAATACCTCGGTTGGCATATTCCAAAGCTAAGGTTTTAGTCAGGTTTTCCATACCGCCTTTGCTAATGGAATAACTGATATACATCGGTCGCGGAATAATTTCGTGAACGCTGGAAATATTAATAATCACTCCCGAACGATTTAAAGATAGGAGGTGTTTAATAGTTTCACGGGCGCAGAGATAAGCACCCCGGAGATTGACTGCAATTACTCGGTCAAAGTCTGCTGTCGTAACTTCGTGGGATGGACTTTCTATTTGAATGCCAGCATTGTTAATTAGAATATCTAAACTGCCAAATTCCTTTACTACGGTGTTGACCATCTCGATAATGTCTGATTCTTGGGAGACATCACCCTGAAGCAGTAGCGACTTCACACCACAATTTTTGATATTTCCGCAGGCTTTTTGCAATGCCATTTCTTCTGTGTCTACCGCCGCTTCTGGGCTTTTACGGTAATTGGTGGCGATGTTGCACCCTTCTTGAGCGAGTCTGATAGCGATCGCCTGACCAATTCCTGAAGTTGCACCTGTAATTAAAGCATTCTTTCCATTTAACCCTATCATATTTCCTGACCTTGCTTGAATTTGAACTTAGTCAAACAATTTTGAATTTTAGATTATTCTTCTAAATATCTAAATTTGTTTTGTCAACCCCCAATGGAGGTAATTTAAAATTCAAAAATTTGAATTTATGAACTCAATTCCTAAAAATTAGGCTACAGATCCAAGAGATGGAAACTCAACTTGAATCTGAATGCCTCTTAGATTACAAATTGGTTAGTTCCTATCGCAAATTTGCTGGTACTTGTTCAGGAACTACCCAGTAATAAATAGTTTTTCCCTCTACATTTAGAGTCTGCTGTGGTTTCCAATCGCCCATATCGAAGGCGTGGGAGACAATGCGACTACCAGGTTTGAGTTCTTTCAAAAGCTTCGGACGGAGTTTAGCATTAACCTCTGGCAGTAAGTAAAGTGTAACTACTGTTGCTTCACTAAAATCAGTGGTGAACAAGTCTTGTTGCACAAACTTGACGTGATCGGTTACTCCTGCTTTCTGAGCATTATCATTAGCTTCTTGGATGCGTTCAGGGTTAATATCTATGCCAACACCGCGCGTACCAAACTTTTGTGCCGCAGTATTGACAATTCTTCCGTCACCACTACCAAGGTCATAAAGCACATCATTCTTACCCACTTTTGCCACTTGCAACATTGCATCTACTACTGGTTGTGGTGTAGGTACATAAGGAACATCGCCGGGGCGTTCTTGTAGTTGAGTTGTAGGAGTTGTTGCAGATGGTGTTTCAGTTTCGGTCTGACCCGTTAAAGTAGAAGGTTGTATCCCAGCTTCCAAATCTTGCTGTGTTGGCGTACACCCAGCAATTCCCAAACTGCTTATACTAACGCCTGTAACCAGTAAAAACAGAATTTTTTTGAAGTTCATAACTTTTTTCCTTGATTCAGTAGTTGTAGTTAATAAAACAACTCACATGAGGTTTAGGTTGCACAATCCAAAATCCAATTTGCGCTGGAAGCACATCAAAGTGCGATCCAAAATTGTATTAAGTCCTACCTTGGCGATAGTTATTCCAGAACAACAGGGGGATACCTGCTGCGACAACTAAAACACCTGCAATTGCTCCCACGCCTGTATAAACCAAGCTGGAATAAAGCAAGTAACCGCAGACTGCACAAAAGAGCAATGGTGTGAAAGGATAAAATGGCACACGGAATGGTCGTGCTATGTGGGGTTCACGGATTCGCAATACCAGCAGGGATATGCCAGAAAGCAAGAAGAAGAACCAAAATATTGGGGCGGTATAATCCACCATTGTTTGAAAGCCTTTGCGGGTGAGCGTGCCTAAAAAAACCAGTGCTAAAGCGATCGCTGCTTGCAAAAATAAGGCATAGGTGGGACTACTTGGACGCTGTTTCCATTGTCCCATAAAACCAAATAGCGAAAAATCCTGTCCCAGTGCGTAGTTAGTACGCGCTCCGGTAAAGATTGTGGCGTTGGTTGCTCCTAAAGTAGCGATCGCAATCAATACACTAATAAACAAGGCTCCCGGTGCGCCCCAAAGAGAGCGCATTAAATCTGCGGCTACTGCATCCGACTGGGCCATGTTTGCTAATCCTAGTCCTCGTAGGTAAGCCAGATTGATTAGTAAATAAATGGCTGTGATGATCCCAATACTCCACATTAGCGATCGCACAATGTTACGTTGTCCATCTTGAATTTCTGCGGAGATGTAAGCCGCTTCATTCCAACCGCCGTAAGACAACAACACAAACACCATCGCTAATCCCCAGGTTCCTGATGATGCAGATTCTACAGGAGGGGCAGAATTAGGAATGGCGGTAAGCCCAAGAATCACTACCAGCAACAAACCCAGAACTTTCGCTGCACTTAGCAAGTTTTGCGTCCACTTACCCTGCTGCAAACCGATGATGTTCAAAGCAGTTAAAAGTGCGATCGCGATGGCCGCATAAATAGAAGACGAAAACGTTCCTAGCCGCCATATCTGAGAAACATAATCACCAAAAACAAATGCCAACAGAGCAATAGAACCAGTTTGAATTACTGTCATCCGCGCCCAGGCAAATAAAAAGGCGGCTCCCCGCCCGAATGCACGTTTCAAATAATAGTAGACACCACCAACATCAGGATAGACAGTGGCTAACTCTGCATAGCACAGCGCTCCTACCAGAGATACCACACCCCCAATTAGCCAAAGAAATAGTACAGCAATATTACTACCTGCTTGATTTGCCACTAGAGCCGGAGTTTGAAAAATCCCCGCCCCGATGACAATACCGACAATCAGAGCCACTGCATCTGGTAATGTCAGCGATGGCTTGGGTGTTGCTACTTCAGTTGTTGCTGTCTGCTGAAGCAAACTGTAGTCTTTACGTCTACTCACGTTACTTCCTTACTAGTGTTGAGTGGGAACTCTCCGCTTTGTTTCATCTTTTGTTGCACTGTTTTACCTATGTCTCTATGGTTAAAAACAAATGTGACTCAAAAATGACAATCATTAGTGATATGTCTTCAAGCGGTAATATCCATCTCGCCACATTCCGCGATCGCTTCAATTATGCTTTTCAGAGCAAGGTGGGGAGAATGTCAAATTAATCTAGAGAATGATTGACTAATTGTGGGTAATCGTGCCTTGCCTCGATAAGCAGCTAGATTATCTAATAATCACCTAAAATTTGAGATTAGTAGGGATTAGCGAGTAATAAATTATAAAAATCTCTTTTTACTCTTAATTTTTTAGTACCTACTACTTGGAAAAAGTAGAATATCGATTAATTCACCCACAACCAAACCTAATACTGCTATAACTGTTAAAATCCAGAATGAATCTAGCTTGTTAAAGCCAGAAAAACGCATTTCCAAATCAGCTAAAAGCGTAGTTGCTAAAGGTATGAGAAAAAGCCTTAATAATAGCGACCAAGTTGCTACAAAAGCAATTGATATACTTAAAAATAATATGACAGCTAAAGTTTGAGATCCAAATTCAATTAAACGCTCTAACCAAGAAGTACTCTTTCGCACAATAACTATAACCATAGCAGCAACAAATGCTCCCACTAACCAAACAATATGATTAGCAGCAAGGTACCATCCCAGGAGAGTGTAAGCTAGCCATAGTAATACTAAAGGCATAAAAGGAATCCTGTTAAAAAATTCCACATTCATACTGTCAAGGCTTGTAAAAATACCAAGTTAATATCTTAATTGTAGTCAAAGATACGCTTTTTTTATCCTTTTGA
Source organism: Nostoc sp. TCL240-02 (assembly GCF_013343235.1). GTDB lineage: Bacteria > Cyanobacteriota > Cyanobacteriia > Cyanobacteriales > Nostocaceae > Nostoc. Next base: position 5,079,819 of record NZ_CP040094.1, read on the forward strand.
TGTATGGGGGAGCGGTGCAATTGCTGTGGGAGTCAGAATTAATTACCCAGACTTGATATGATGCGTAGTTTACCGCCGCAGGCATCGCTTCTAGCTTAAAGTTCAAATAATCAAGCTTATCGAGCAATAAGAATATCTTGATATACGTATGCCTTTTAAATACAAGTTATATTTAAGACAAAAAAATGAATAGTCTAAGAACAAGAGTACTATATTTTAAAAATACTAACGATATATAAGTAAATGGACTTTGACTCTCAGCTATTTGCCATGAAATTTCATAGAGAGATAGTTACGATTCACTGTGTACAACTTTGATAACTGTCCACAATACAGTTGCATGTCTCAAGCTCATGGTAATATTATTTTACTGTCATGAGATATTATTTATACATCAACTTACGACCATGCTGAAACAGCTAGTCAGGCGTGCTACCTCCAAAAAACAAAAAGTTATTCAACCCAGCAAGGAAATCACCAAAAGCATTAATGTGCAAAGCACGGAGCTTTTGAAACTCTGCTTATATAAGATACTAAAGAGCTAAAAAACCCCTTTTTTAGGAATCATGATAGCCAGCGAAGAAGGCATAAAAACCTCTTAGCATCGGCAAAAATTTAGACAACAGTAAATATAAAAGTGTTGACGCAATGTCAAGGGTTTTTTGTATACAGAAAAGTAACAGAAAGCACGTTTTTTGTTGCCAACAAAACATTAAGATTGTGTCTTTTCTTTAGATACTGATTATCTTTGTGCTTAGTTACCTATATATAAAATTCCTATTTGACTAGTGAAAACTTAAGCGACCTCGATCAAATAAGGCAAACACTTAAATTTGACAAATGGTTTAGGACTGCTAAATCAATCCTGATTTAGTAACGACTTGATTATTGACAACGTAAGTAAAAGTAACAGGTAAAACATGAATATCATTGTTCGTTTGATTGGAGCGATCGCTCTCCAAGTGTCTGTATTGGCTGCAATGTCTAGCATGGCAATGTCTGCTGACAAGCCACTGCGCCTCCGTATCCAGGAGGCTGCTGCTGTGTCTCAACGGAAAACAACACAGAGGATTTGCTCTTTAGATCCCATTGAAGATTTATTACCTCCACCACAGACTAAGGCCAATAATTCTTTGCTTTCTTACCTTGCTGAAGAAGGTTTTACTCAAAATAAAGAGGGTTCTTGGGTCTGTTATGCGAACGATCCGAAAAAGGAAGGGCGTTACTTTACTCTGTTTAAGGTTAAACGAGTTGATAACAGGCTCATAGCAAGTTCCTTTCTAGATGAGGGCAGTCTGATTCAGGGGCAAGAAAATCGTAGCTTGAACTTCTTTATGATGCTGATCGAGCATCATCTGAATACAACTCAAGAGAACCGCAAAGGTATACGTAGATATTTAGAAGCCTTCGTTTCTTTAGTAAAGCAAGGGAAGATCAAACCTACACGTCGTGCGTTTCTTTTCGATCAACCAAATCGGGGAATGGTCTTATATCACACACTCTCATCAGGAAATCTCAAAGGTACCGGAATCACGATCAACATTTATTTACCTAAGAATTGAATTTGGGAGTGAGGATTGGTGACTGAGGGTTGGGGACTGGAGATTGGGGAGAAGAACCAATACCGAATTCTCAGCCCAATTAAATTGCTGTCGTTTACTGGAGGTGCATCTTGCCTAAATCAATTTTTCAAAGAATTGCAATATCGAAAGCGGTTCGTTTTGCAATGATCGCATTCTCATCTCTTGCAGTAGGACTTACTACGTGTCAGTCTGCTTTTGCACAACTCAATATTGGACGCTATGGTATCCAACAAGGATTAGAGTCTGAGTATCTCCAGTACCAAATCAATAACCAGAATTTGAAGCAGATGCGAGTCATTCCTGGATGTAATGTGGGATTTGGTCTGACCTGCAATAAAACTGGATCGGTAATCCAACAATTAGTGGAATTAAATGGTGGGAGTACTTATCAAAACCTCCTGATCCGAGCAGCCGGTGGGGAGAAAAATTTCCAGAATTTCGCTAGCTTTTACGGTAACAATCCCAATCTCACTGCGGTGCCTTACGCCTCTTTTTGGAGAAACGAATCCCCCGCAATCATGGATAGCTCTCAATACCTTCTTGGACAACATTTTGGTCGCAATCCAGTAGAAGGACTCGGACTGGTAACAAACCAGTTCTACTGGTCTCCATACTCAGGAGGCAATAACTCGGTCAGCCTCCGTGATGGACTACTAGACTTGAAATTCTCATACGGACGACTGCTGTTTGAAGAAGCCTCAAAAATTTCTAACATTAAGGAGCAAATTCAATCTTTAGGTCTGTCGCCAGAGATGACGAATTTTTATATAAATAAAATCTCTACAGGCTTGGATGCGTTGAATTCTGGAGATCCAAACCAACTCGAAAAGAGGGTTTTTGAGCTACTATCCTATCCATACTCCGAAGATGGTGGGGAACTTGGACGACCCAACAACGCGATTCCAGAAGAATTCAATCAGCTTTTGGGAGAAGGTATCCCAGGAGATATGTTGGTTAGTGACAGTCCAGTACCGTTGGATGGAGAAACAATAGCCTTTGATATCCCTGGCTCTGAGGGAGAAGTCTTTGTAGCAGACAGTCCTGATTCCTTTCCACTCTGGCCATTAGGAATTGGAGCTCTTGTTATAGCGATGATTCTATTAATGGATGGCGATAGTTCTTCGGGTCAACCATCTGTTTCTCAAGGAAATACACCTATACCTACACCTACACCTCCACCTACACCTTTGTCTCTCACCAGCAAAGGCGAATGCGATCTGACTCCTAGTGGTAGTGGCTCCGATCACACACAGATAATTGAGATTCCGTGTAACGTTACTCCTAAACCCCCTACGGAAGTGAAGAAGGTAGTGGAGCCATCAATGATCAAAGCGCTTGTATTGCTAATTGTTCTACTATACATAGTTAGTTCTAAACATCGGTCTTTAAAAATCCGTAATTCATAATTAGACATCTGGTAAAAAACGTGAGTTCGACGACTCATTTAGTAACCGCCTAATTAGCGTAAATATTGAAACCTCTCCCTAGTTTTACTACGCAAAACCGTCCCTCTTCGAGTCGGAGAGGGAGAGATTTGAACTTGCGTTCAAGGCAGGGAATCGAACTCACGTTAAAAAAGAATGTAGATGCATAGCAGTGCTATAAAGAAAGCTACCTCTAGAGGTAGCTTTATAAAGATTTCCATAAGCGGTTTGATATCCCTGATGGTATTGCTAACGAGGCTGTTGTGATGAAAGTTGCGATCGCCTGTTAATCTGGGGCCAATTCACAACATTCCACCAATTATTCAAATACTCAGCCCGACGGTTGCGATATTTAAGGTAATAAGCATGTTCCCATAGATCGTTACCCATAATCGGATAGAAACCATCCATAATTGGGTTATCCTGATTTGCTGTAGTTACAATCTGGAGTTGATTTTGAGGATTGCGTACTAGCCAAACCCAACCACTACCAAAACGAGCGGCACCTGCTGCGTTAAACTGTTTTTTAAAGGCATCAAAACTGCCAAAAGTTTGGTTAATTTCTTGAGCGATCGCTCCTGTTGGTTGTCCACCACTGTCGGGACTCATCAGTTGCCAAAAAATCGTGTGGTTGAGATGACCACCACCGTTATTACGTACCTTTGTCCGAATATCTTCAGGTACACTGTTCAAATCCACTAATAAACCTTCAACACTTCTTTTTTGCAAATCCGGGTACTGCTTTAATGCATCATTTAAGTTCTTGACGTAGCTAGCGTGGTGTGCGTCATGATGCAACTTCATCGTTTCAGCATCAATAGCTTTTCCTAATGCCCCATAACCATAAGGCAATGGTGGTAGCTGTGCAGGGAAAGCGCTTAGTGCCCTATTAGGATAAGCTACAGGGGAAAATGACCTAGCAGGCGTTGGTGTTGGTGTTGAAGATTGTGCCTCAGCTATTAGTACTGGTTGATGAGAAATTGCCAGAATTGCCAGCACAATTGTTGTGAAGAAAAAAACTATTTTTTTTCGCGAAAATCTTATCATGAATTGTAGCCTCAAAATCAATATTATTGGCTTGCAATCTGATGAGAGACTATTCTTTGATAGCCCACTTGACCCAGATATATATATTACTCTATCAGGTAATTAGAGCAAAAAAATATCAAAATAATAGAATTAATAACTACAAGTGTATGGGGCTATTTAACGCGCCCCAAAATCTCTATTGCCAGCGAAAATTCTCTAATAAATAAATTTCTAATACAACTATCATTGCATTCAAGATTTTTATAAAAAAATAACTGGAAAGTGATACAGCTTTAATGTCTAGAAAATTTTAAAAATATTTTTATATTTATCCTAACATAGAAATATCCAGTTATAAGTCCATTCTCTAATTTCTTCCCTTGGGTATATAACTTAAAATAACAAGCAAAACTCTTGGCAGATATAGGCTAAGTCTTATTTTGCTAAACCTATAATTAAACCATTGTAAACATTAAAATATGTGCTACTGACAGTTGTGTAGTGATTGTTAGTTAATTAAAATACACATGAAACAATCTAATCCATACATACCCTTATTGTTCAAAGCTTTTGATATTTACATATCTACTATGAACAAATATGGATAATTTTTAAGTTTGTTATGGTTCTAAATTTCTAGTTAACCGACTATCAAAAATCAAGTTAGTAAATACATATAGGAAAAGGTAAATAATATGTATCACGATCTAAGTTTGCAAAAAACTGTAGTAGCCAATAGGAATTTACATCAAGGAAACTTGAGTGAAGCAAGAAATGAACAAGCACAAACACATGAATTAAGCATCCCCGATCTAGCGATATCCTTATCTCCTGTTGGCTTTCTAATTGGTTGGGTAGTTTTTTTTCTAATATTGCAAAAAATCCGGGCATTTTTAGATGATAAAATGGTTATCTCTATTAACGGCTTACACAAACTTCCTTGTAAAAAGTGCCGATTTTATTCAAATAATCATTATCTAAAATGTGCAGTCAATCCTTCTATTGTTCTTACCGGAGAAGCTATGAATTGTTCTGAATACTCACCCAATAGCAAAAAAGGTTCCTCTAAAAATCCTTTTGACTAGAAATAATTTTGTAGCAACAATTTTCGTAATCAACCGCAACATTTTAAAATGGTATGTTACGAATTTTCCATTATTCAGTTTATTTTGTGCTTTTAATCTGTCTGTAGATAGATGCAATATTGTGAGCATCATCAATGCCTCGATGATGTATACCTTTCAATTTTATCCCTAGCTCATTAAGAGCTTGTGCCATACCAAATTTTTTAGATACGCCAAGATATTCTGAAAATTCCTCTTTGATATTTATGTGTTCTGAAGTAAAAGGATAAGGAAAATTATGAAATGCACAATCTTGAATAAATTGCTTTTTGTCATAATTACCCCAAGAACAAAAAATATGATTGGGAAATGAATAAATCCATTCTTTAAATCCAGAAACTACCTCAATGAATTTTGATGCTTCATCAACATCTTGCTGCCGAATACTAGTCAGTTGGGTACAAAAATCTGTCAGTTGTGGATGTCTCACAGGTTGGATGAATTGCTGAAACTCAGAATCAATTTCCCATGTTGCTCGATTGAGCATCACCGCACCAATTTCAATGATTTCCATTTCGTGACGAGGAATAGTCTTCTTGTCACAGCACGTAGCCTCCAGATCGACTATCAAATAATAGTGGGATATTTTAGTTTGCATATTAGGGAAGAAATACTGAGAACAAATAATGGTGATTATTTATACTTAGTTTTAAAGGTTACGCAGTATATTACACAAGTAGTGTTTGTACGCTAATTGTATTAAGTATACTACAAAATCGTAATGCTTCCAGCTTTTTATCTATTTGCGCCACAACCCCTTGTAGGATTTCACATCTATATGCGACTACTATACTTAGAGAAAGGAAATTTAGATTGATGAAAAAGGTTTAATCCAACGTAGTTTGATCGCAAGATCAAGAGCGATCGCAGCAAACGCAAACCACAATAAACTTTCTACCGCTAATACTAAAAAAGACCAAATTGTGGTAATCGAATTCAACCCAAGCTCTATCTGAGTCAATCCCCGCACCAAACCAAAGGCCAGAACCCCACCAGCCTTAAGTTGAGGATTTTTATCTGAGCGGATGATATAGCGGTAAGTGACACCAAATAGTAAGCCACTAAAAGTTGCGATGCCGCAACTGGCGGCAAGCTTTGCTAACGCAACACTCATCCACAAGTGCCAGTTAATATCACTGTGCAGACTTGCAAGGATATGAAAATACTTCGCTAGTACAAAAGTATTTAAAAGACTGAGAAGTACAAAAGCAAAACACACAGAGAAACCTCCAACTATTCCAGCTTTGAGGGATTCTATGCGTTCTGCCATTAATTGAGGATCTAAAATTGGATTCACTCTAGTATAGAAATTAGTGATTAAGTATTGGATAAATTTTTCCTTATCTCCAGTATGATAAATACTAGAGCAACTTTGTAATTAATCAAATGCTTCTATTTTATGGGGATTTTGATGATAAACTCGGTTCCCTTACCTGGTTGAGAATTTACATCTAATACACCTTTGTGTTTCTCTACAACTATTTCATAAGCGATTGACAAGCCAAGTCCAGTGCCTTTACCAACGGTTTTTGTGGTAAACAACGGCTCAAACAAGCGTTGCTTAAGCCGTTCAGGAATACCAATTCCGTTATCAGCAATCCGAATTATAACCAATTGTTCAGAATCTATTTCTGTTGCAATTTTAATCTCAGGAATTAGATTGCTCATTTTGCCTTGGATTATAGCTTCATCAAGGGCATCAATTGCATTTGCCAGAATGTTCATAAATACTTGATTCATCTGCCCTAAATAGCAGTTTACCTCTGGTAATACTCCATAAGTTTTAATAACTTCAATTCCGGGACGATCACCGTTAGCTTTGAGGCGGTGTTGCAAAATCATTAGTGTACTATCTAGTCCTTGGTGCAAATCAGCAGGTATTTTTGTATCACTATCCGAGCGAGAGAAGTTGCGGAGTGAATTAGAAAGGTTTTGAATTCGTTCACTTCCTAGCTGGAGCGAGTTCACAATTTTTACCATATCTTCGAGAACGAAGTTCAAATCCAATTTTTCAATAGCAGTGGTAATTTTGGCTGTTGGGTTGGGATACTCTTGTTCATACAGTAGGAGCAACTCGGTTACTCCTGCAATGTATTCTTCCAAAGGTGGAATGTTGCTGGAAATAAAATTGATGGGGTTGTTGATTTCATGGCCAATACCAGCAATTAACTCTCCGAGTGTTGAGAGTTTTTCTTGCTGTACCAGTTGGACTTGGGCTTGTTGCAAAGCCTTGGTGCGATCGCTAACTTGTTGTTCCAAAGATTCAGTCAATTTTTTGAGTTGCAAATGTACGCGCACTCTAGCAATGACTTCCTCTTGGGCAAAGGGTTTCGGGATATAATCTACTGCACCAAGAGAAAATCCCTTGGTTTTGCTTTCCGTATCTGCTAAGGCAGTGGTGAAAATAATCGGAATGTTTTGGGTGACAGGATTGGCTTTGAGACGACGGCAAGTCTCAAATCCATCAATACCGGGCATTTGGACATCCAGCAAAATCAACTCTGGTTGATTGCGTTCAGCCTGAACGATCGCAGTTTCTCCATCAACTGCAACACGAAAACGAAAACCTTCACTATTGAGCGCTGCACATAGGACAGATAAATTTGTCGGATTATCATCCACAATTAAAATAAATCCGTTATTTGGGGGTTTGATCATGATGAATTTAAAATGGGAATTTAACTAAAATTAATTGATATATTGTTCAATAAAAGTTTCCAAACGTTTGAGTTGGAAATTACTAGCAAGCTGCGTAAGTTGCTGGGAAAAAAGATTGAGCTTTTCATCAGATGCAGAAATTTGTTCAGCCAATTCTAAAATATTTTGAATATCGCCATCTTGGGATAATTCGAGTAATTCTTGCAAAACCTCTTTGCTAGGATAAATCATCTCATTTTGTTGATTAAAGCCATCTGTAGAGATTTTTTTGATAGCTTCTACTTTAGCATCGAAAATCCATTCCAGTTGCAAAAACTGTCGTAGCATTTCTAGCAGATTTTCAGCTTCTATAGGCTTTGGTAAAAAGGCATCTGCACCTACATCAATACTCTTGTGCTGGTCAATTGCAAAGACACTTGCTGACGAAGCGACGATCGGAATCTCTTTAAATGCTCCAGCCTGACGTAAACGATTAATTAACTCAAATCCATCCAATATCGGCATCACTAAATCAGTGATAATCATGTCTGGTTCGTGGGCTAGAGACTGTACCCATGCTTCCTGACCATTACTAGCTTCTACAACAGTAAACCCAATTGGCTCTAGTAAATTTACAATTACCGAGCGGTTTTCCCATTTATCATCCGCAATCAAAATGGTGCGCCTTTTTCCTTGATAACCGATAATAGTTCCCTGCTCAACTACTCTAGAAACCTTTGCCCAATCTTTAGATTCTGAAAATTTTGCCTCAAACCAGAAAGTGCTACCTTTGCCAAATTCACTTTGCACCTGAATTTGACCACCCATCAACAAAACAATTTTTTGGCTGATTGCTAATCCTAAGCCTGTACCTTCAGATTGTCGTTTCTGACTCCCCACTTGCTCAAAGGGCTGGAAGATTTTTTCGGCTTGTTCAGGGGTTATGCCAGTGCCAGTATCTACTACCTCAAAGCGAATTTTGTAGTTAATTTTTCCATTAGTATTTGATTCTTGACCAATGACCTGAGCTTTGAAAGTGACACTGCCTTGATGAGTAAATTTCATGGCATTACTAAGCAAGTTAATCAGTACTTGTCGCAAGCGTTTTTCATCAGCATGAATACCCGTTGGTAAATTAGGATCGAGTTCGATTTGAAATGCGATGACTTTTTGTTCTGCCCTGATGCGGCAAATTTCAGTCACGCTATCTATAAAGGCAGGCAAGTAGAAATCAACAGGATACAATTCTAACTTCCGGGCTTCAATCTTGGAGAGATCCAGGACATCATTAATTAAGGTTAAAAGATGAGAGCCACATTGATAAATAACGCCGAGTCCTTTGCGGCCTTTTTCACTTAAAGATTCTGTGCGTTGGAGAATTTGTGTATAGCCCAAGATGCCATTAAGAGGTGTGCGTAGTTCATGACTCATGTTGGCTAGAAATTCACTCTTGGCTTGGCTAGAGTTTTGAGCGACTTCTTCTGCAAGACGTAGTTCTTTCTCAATACGCTTGCGTTCGACAATTTCTGTTGAAAGGACTTTATTAATAGCTTCTAACTGGGCTGGGCTGGGTAGTGTGAGAGCTTGAGGCATCAGGTAAAATAACGCAAATGCCGTGTATATGGAAATAATGGCAGTTATAGCTTTTAAACCACCTGCAACCCAATAGTTTGGATGCCAAAGCGTCCAAATATCCATCAAGTGTCCAGTACCGCAGGCAATAATAAAAGCACCAAATAACAAAAAGACTCCATTGAAAGGAACGTCTTTGCGCTTGGAAATAAAGTAAATCAGTAGGAAGGGAATAGAATAATAAGCCAGAGCGATCGTGGCATCAGAAATAATGTGAAGCCAAACTAATCCAGTTTGCCAGAGATAACAATGTCCGTGGGGAATAAAACCGTTAGATTGGAAAGGATAGTTGAAAAATGTCGGCATAATACTAGGGGTTGTTGGATTTGAAATATATACCCGTAACCCTAGTATTCCCAAACCATCAAGCTAGAAAGCGCGATCGCTATTTTTTTACATTAGTCTTTAATTAATGCTTGAAGTACTAAGTACCAAGAAAGATGGTGTATATTTTGCGTAGGCGTAGCCCGCACTTCTCTACGAGACGCTGCGCGTAGCTTGCTTCCCCGGAGGGGTACGACAAGCTAAGTGACCATCGTAGACATCGCCCATCAAAGTTACAATGCCATTTATAAAAAAATCTCTGCCTGCCCAATCCCTGTATGATAAATATTAGAAACCTTTTGTAATTATTTGAAAAGCGGGACTATGGAGATTTTGACACTAGGTTGGGTATCGCTGTTAGTTGTGTTCACTTGGTCAATTGCAATGGTAGTTTGGGGACGTAACGGACTGTAGAGGCATTGTGGAAAGTCCATTTTTGAGTATTTTAGCTTTAGTTGCCGTACTGCTGCTTGTAGTAGTCACCGGTGGTATTGGTTATTTAACCGTGGCAGATTGGCGCGATCGCCGTCGCCGAGATGAAGAGAAACGCACCAGCCGCAGCGCCACTCCCAAGCGGCGATAATTTTCTCGTGGTTGAAAAATGTTCTTGTAGGGACACGATACTATCGTGTCCCTATATTGTTTTTTGGCATTCTAAGGAAAGAACTGTTACCTTTGCGATCGCAAGGGGAATTATAAGATAGAAGACTTTCAATATTTAAAGTCCCACTGGGAATGGAAAACTCCTCTACTACTCAACCCATAGAACCAAATTCAGAACTGCAAGAATCTCGTTCAGATGTGACATCCTCCTTGCGTCAGAATGAGCAACAAAAAACCTTATCTGGGGTTATTGCCCGTATTCGGGAGTCTCTAGACATAGAAACTATCTTCAAAATTACAGTCACAGAAGTTCGCCAACTTCTGAAAAGCGATCGGGTTGGCGTATTTCGTTTTTATCCTGATTTGGCATGGGAAGGGGAATTTATTTATGAAGATGTAGCAACAGAATGGGATTCGGCACTAGCAGCCAATCTGCATGACCACTGCTTTAGTGAGAAGTTCGCAGCACTGTATCAGCAAGGTCGCATTAGAGCAATAGCTGATATTTATCAAGTTAATGCCAGTGATTGCTACATCCAGATTCTAGAAAGATTCCAAGTACGTGCTACTATAACTGCCCCCTTGATCAAAGGTAAAAATTTATGGGGATTATTGTGTATTCATCAGTGTAGTAGTTCTCGGCAATGGGAAGCATCAGAAATTGAGTTTGTGCAATTAATTGCCGAACATCTAGGGGTTGCTTTACAGCAAGCAGATTACCTTGAACAAGTAAAACTACAATCAGCAGAACTAGCACAAGCAAAAGCCAGAGAAAAAGCAGCCCAATGGCAAAAAACCATAGCCATAACTATTGAGAAAATTCGTCAGTCTCTAGACTTAAAAAGCATTTTCCACACAAGCACCGCAGAACTTCGGCAGTTACTAAATGCCGATCGCGTGGCTATTTATCGTTTCAATCCTGATTGGAGTGGTGAATTTGTGTTTGAATCAGTGGCAGAGGGTTGGATTTCCCTCATTGATGAACAATTGCAGCAGCCGGAATTGAGTAAAAATGTCAGTGAATGTAGCGCCAAAGATTTAGCTAAACCTCCAGTCGCTGATACCTACTTGCAAGATACAGAGGGTGGTAGCTTCAGCCGATGTGAAGTTTATCGTGTTTGTAATGATATTTATAATTCAGGCTTTAGCGACTGCTACATTAAAATCTTAGAAATCTATCAAGCAAGAGCTTATGTGATTATTGCCATTTACCACGGTCAGAAGCTCTGGGGCTTGCTAGCAGCATACCAAAATGCTAGAATTCGTGATTGGCAAAAAGATGAGATTTACTTGCTTACCCAAGTTGGCACTCAACTAGGTGTGGCTTTGCAGCAAGCAGAATTTATCCAACAAATGCAGATTCAAGCAGCAGATATCAGCAAAGCTGCTGAAAGGCAAAGGGCGTTGGCGAACACCGTAGAAAAAATTCGTCAGTCTCTTGATATTGAAACCATCTTTAAAACCACAACTCAAGAAGTTCGTCGGTTATTAGAAGTGGAACGAGTCGCAATCTATCGCTTCTATCCTGATTGGAGTGGCGAGTTTGTTGCTGATTCTATTGTTGATGGCTGGACACCAATGGTTAAGCCGCAGCCTGTGACAGAAGGCGTTCTTGTGCAAAGAAAGCAAGCGGGTAAGTATGCACGCAATGAAGTTTTTGTCCCAATTTCCCAGGGTGAGAAGCTGTGGGGATTGTTAGTAGCTTATCAAAACTCCCAGCCCCGTTATTGGCAAGATGAGGAAATCAACTTATTGGCACAAGTTGGCGTTCAATTGGGGGTAGCATTACAGCAAGCTGAGTCTTTGAAACAGATGCAGGTGCAAGCCCAAAAACTGGCTAAAGCCGCCGAACGAGAACGCAAAGCAGCCGAAAGACAGAAGGCCCTGGCTGCGACAGTGGAGAAAATTCGCCAGTCTCTTGATATTGATACCATCTTTGCCACCAGTGCAGAAGAAGTCCGACGGCTATTGGAAGTTGACCGAGTGACAATCTATCAATTCAGGACTGATTGGAGTGGCGAATTTGTTGCTGAGTCTTTAGCCCAGGGTTGGACACCAGTAAAGGAAATTTTACCTGTAGTTGCAGATGATTACTTACAACAAACCCAAGGTGGAAACTTTGCTAATGGTGAAAGTAGTGCTATCAAAGATATTTACAGCGCCAATTATTCTATCTGTCATATTGCTCTGCTTGAGCTAATGGAGGCTAGGGCATATATAATTGTGCCGATTTTTCAGGGCGAGAAGCTTTGGGGATTACTAGCAGCTTATCAAAATCTCAAACCGCGTGATTGGCAAGAAGATGAGGTAGATTTGCTGATGCAAATTGGTACTCAATTAGGGGTAGGACTTCAGCAAGCTGAATTACTTGAACAAACTCAACGTCAAAAAGAAGAACTTACCCAGACTCTTAAAGAATTACAAAACACTCAGAGCCAATTGATTCAAAGTGAAAAAATGGCAGGTTTAGGGCAGTTAGTTGCTGGTGTAGCACATGAAATTAACAACCCGATTAGTTTTATTTACGGCAATATTATCTATGTCACGGAACATACCGAAAATTTATTTAAATTACTCCGTCTTTATCAGAAACAGTATCCTAAGGGAACAGGAGAAATTCAAAAGCAAGCAGCAGCAATAGATTTAGATTTCATTAGTGATGACTTGCCCAAAATTTTGACTTCCATGAAGATGGGGGCAGAGCGAATCTCTCAACTCGTCTTGTCATTACGAATTTTTTCTCGAATTGACGAAGTAGGAATAAAGCCCGTTAACCTTCATGAAGGTATCGACAGTACTTTGCTAATTTTACAACATCGACTGCAACCACAGACTAATTCTTTTGCTATTGAGGTAGTTAAGGAATATGGTGAATTGCCCCCAGTAGTCTGCTATGCAGCGCAGATGAATCAGGTGTTTATGAATATTCTCAACAATGCGATCGATGCACTAGAAAACTCAGCAACTTGTGGAAAAAAAATTGACAATCCTAAAATTTGGATTCGTACAGAAATAATCGAAGGGAATAGTATTCTGATTTGGATTGCCGACAATGGTTGTGGGATTCCAGAGATGATGCGATCGCGAATTTTTGAACCTTTCTTTACCACTAAACAACCTGGACAAGGGATCGGTTTGGGGTTATCTATTAGCTACCAAATTATTGTAGAAAAACACGCCGGTAATATCAAATGTGTTTCTGAACCTGGTAATGGCTGTGAGTTCTGGATAGAAATTCCGATTAAAGGGATAGTTAGTTAAGGAAAAAACCAGGCGATGCATTCTCTACGAAAGGCTACACAGAGGATACAGAGGAAGGAGAAAAAGGCGGGGATCGCCGATCATAATTTTACTACCTACAATTAATAATATAAATTCCTCAATGAATTAATCTGGAAACTAAAGAAATTCTCCAAGCACTGCCAAACCTGAGCATAAGCGATCGCCTAAAGATAGCTGAATCAGCCCTGCAATTGATTATTGAAGAAAAACAATTATCGAGGCGAAGGCTCAGGCACGATTGAGCTTTGGATGCCGAATATTTCACAGGTTCCGTCCGCATCAATTCCCTGTTTTCAGCACGCAACCCGTCACGCATGGATGGGACTAGTGTAACCTTCGAGCCTGGTGCGCGCACAGCGTGACATAGACATCCGCCCGGACAGACCCTGATTGTGACGGCTGGGTCTGGTTATGTCTAGGAATGGGGCGGACAAATTCAGCAAATCAGACCAGGTGATGTTGTCCGAATTGCGCTCGGGCTGAAACACTGGCATGGAGACAACCACCACAGCCATGACGCACATCGCCCTTCAGGAAGAGCTTAATGGCAAACCTGTGGACTGGATGGAACAGGTCAATGACGAGCAATATCCCAACTAATCTCCGCATCTGCTGATTTTAAGACCTGGTTTAGATAAAGAATTATTAGGAGAAAAATAATGACGACAAACGAGAATGGAAACTACACAGGAAAAGTTGTGTTTGTGACTGGAGCAGCGAACGGCATTGGTCGAGCTACGGCGCTGACATTTGCCCGTGAGGGCGCTAATGTCTAAACTTTGGACTAAAAGGCTAGAGAAAAGCAGTCAGCAGTAACACTGACTGCCGTAAAGTCAATGAAAGTAATCGATAAATCATTGACGTGATGATCCTGACACAACTAGAAAAATTCCGCCAAGCTATCTACGATAGTTTGGGGAAGGTCAAAGATGCAGTATTTGAATTGATGGATGCAGTATTGACAAGTCCAAGTATCCGATCATTTGTCAGCTTGTCTCAAAGCCCAGTATTTCGAAGTCCAAACTCAAGTACGAAACTACTACGAATCTATCCCACTAATGCCAAAATGAGGTAATATTTTCTTGTACAAGAAAAGAGTGTGTATCGATTGATGGCTGGGCGTTTTGAAGGATTAACTGACCTGGAATGGAAGCTCTTTGATGATGTATTTCCTCAAGAACCATCTAAGCGTGGAAAAGGAATGCCTCATGCCCCGTATCGTCATGTATTAAATAGTTTATTGTACATTCTAATTACTGGGTGTCGATGGTGTGATTTACCAAAGGGAGATATATGGGCATCCAAAAGCTCGTCTCATCGATGGTTAAAACGGTGGCGTACAGATGGAACATTTGAACATTTACAAGCACGTATATTAGCGATCGCTTCGGAGAAAGGACTCATCAACTGGCAGTTTGGAGCGGTTGATGGGTCTTTTTCCCCCTGGGAAAGGTGGAGGTGAAGAAGTTGCCTATGGTGGCAAAGTAAAGGGTATATTAATACACACACTTACTGAGGGTAATGGAATGCCACTTTCTAACTCTACAACCCCAGCCAACGGGAACGAGAGGGAATAAGTAATACCCTGACTCGATAAAGTCAAACTTAAAACATTAAAACCTGGTAGACCACGTAAGCGAATCAAAGTACTGGCTGCTGATAAAGGTTATGACTCCAAAGAAAAACGTGCTGCTCTACGCAAAAGATGTATTCGCCCTCAATGGCCAAAACGAGTTTGGAAAACTAAGAAAAACAGAGGAAGACCCATCAAAATTTCTGTTCCTAGATTTCAACAAGAGCGGTGTTTCGCTTGGTATCAACGCTCTTGACCGTCGTCTTGTCGTCAGATGGGAACGTCGAAAAGTTTATTTTGATGCATTTATTGACCTCGCTACCATCCACATCTGGATTAACAAAATATTATTAGTGGGATAGGTTCACAAATATTACTACAAAACTACGGTTCTCAAGTCTTTTCGGCTATTGTTTGCTTAAGTCCTGTTCACTTTTCGCTGTTCGGCTGAAGACTCGATAGTAGAGCGATGTACTAGTTTCCTTTAAGGGAAACAGCAGATAGGTGAGAGGATTTATTGCCACAATAATATTTCGGAAGTCTCGCCGAGCGAAAAATAAGATAGCACGAGCAACTTGCTGTGCAGACATAACACCATAGGGATTCAGTTGACTCTTAAACGGGCCAAGAATTAACTTGCGAATTACACAATCCCCATCTAAACGCTTGAGGGTAACAACATCACCTAACGCTCTTTTGCTGAGTTCATAAAGTGGACTCAGTGCTGGAGAAACCTCAGCCTCAGAAGTATTTACCCAGATTTCCTTCGTTGCTTTGGCTTGTGGCCCTGTTACGGTTGTCAAAAATATATCCATCAACCGCAACGCTGAAAAGGTATTCACCTCATAAGAAGAGTTGATAGCCTCTAGTGTGCGGCTGGCGTAGACATTGATTCCGTGGTTGATAATTAAAATATCTACTTTCTCTAAACTATTCCTCAGTTCAGCTTCATTACCCAACTGCCAAGGAACCACTTTCACCCCAACTTGCTCTACTAATTTTTCTGGATTAGTGGTTAATGCCACGACTTTAGCATTGTTCTTTACAAGTTCAGCTGCCAAAGCTTGCCCTAACGCTCCTGATGCTCCGGTTAAAGCGATGGTTTTCCCCTTGAGAGACAGTCCTGTACCAAGAATTTTATCTACTAAGGGAAAGACACCACTGTAGTAAGCATTGACATCATCAAAATGATGCCGCCAATGGTAAGACCGATTCACCCACCAAATGGATGGAATTGTCTCTAAAGGGCCGGGTAGGTGGTTGTAGTCTGTATCAATTTTTCCCTGAAAATACCGCACAGATGCGCCATACAAGAAGGTGGAACCATAAGCTACTCCCAGCCATAAACCCAATTGTTGGACAATTAAGGCAACGCCTACCAACACCACCAGCAGTAGACTCGATTCTAAAATGTCGTGATAGAGTTGCGATTCTTGGTAAATTTTCATGGAAACTATCGATAAATCTCGGCGATAGGCCATGTGGTGTTTGTTGTGCCATTTAGCAAGCCAACTGACTTGGTGACACAAAGCATGGTAAGTGTCTCTCAAGACCTCAGCAAGCAAAAGTGAAAAAAGTCCCCAACTAGCAAACTCTAAGCCGGCATTTAGCCAAACCCAATTAATTTGTAATCTTGCCTCAATTCCCATCAAGTTTTCAGCTAGCATTTTTATCATATTTGTCTATACTCGTTTTTATTAATCATTCTTCATGATCTGACAAAGGTGCGTTAAGGTCGAGTCTAGAGCAAATTAAAATCAAAGGGAATGGGGAACAGGAGAATGGGGAATGGGAAATGGGGAATGGGGAATGGGGAATGGGGAAATGGGGAAATCAAGGAGAATAACCATGCCCAATTAGAAATTAGTTATGATATCCCAGTTGACTTTCACATAGCCAGGTTCAATGTGGGTAAAGTGTTGGCTCAATTGCTGATGTGCTTTTGGCAGAGCATGAAAAGGAATTGATGCGTACAAATGATGCTCTGCATGAAATGGCATATTCCACATGAAAAATCGCACAGGCCAAAGGGTTAAGGTTGTACGCGTATTTGTGAGCAGATTAGCGTCAAGAGTGCAACCTGTATGTTCTGCTAGCAGAATGAAACGGAGAATCGGCTGACCTATAAGCAGGGGTAGCAGCCAATACAGGAAAAACCAAGGCTGACCAAATAGAATTGAGATTGCGATCGCACCTACATAAATAGCTAATTGCCATCGAGTAGAGCGAATAACTTCGGCTCGTGCGGCTTCTGGCACAAATGGAAAATCGTCAAATTGACCAGTCGCCACCTGAAAATGTCCGCTTAATTTACCCCGCCACCACGGTAAACCGCTAATTATCAACAAGTATTTACCCAGATTACTCGGTTTGAGATCGGTTAGTTCGGGATCTTTGTCAGGAACGCGAGTGTAGCGATGATGCCATTTATGATAACGACGAAAGAACGTGCTGTTGTAAAATGAGAGCAAGCCGGAAAACCAAGCGACAGCATCATTTAATCGATTGTTAGCGAAAGCCGTTCTGTGAACGCATTCGTGCATCGGTGCAAACATGGAAGCCAGACTGAAGCCATAAATTACCAGTGCTGGTATAGCCAGTGACCAATTGCCAAAGTTTGTTCCCCACAGGTAGCCACTGCAAATCATGACTGTGAGGTGCAAAGCCAGTTGAACTAGCCCTTTGGAGTTGGAGCGATCGTTTAGAACACTTAACTCCTGTACACTGAGAATCTGACAGAGGTTTTGCTCTTTATCAGCTTTGTTATCCAATAATTCAGATTGAATAATTGCGTCAGACATAATTTTAAGTAGGTCGGCGTGAATAGTTGCGCGTGGGTTGCCTTCTAACTTCTCAATTCTGACTCTTGACTCCTGAATTTTGATCTAATTTTAATAGATGCTGTGAATTTAGCTGACTATACCAACACGAAAAATTTGTTCTGCGGTTAAATTTAACTCTGGGAAAGTTGGTGATTGGATACGGTCATTACCTCGAAATTTATTAATTAGATACTCACCTTCTTCCAAACAGCAAACCAAGATAGTAGGTTGTTTTGGTTTGCCAATAAATTCCCGACCACCCAATGC
The DNA here is from genome assembly GCF_013343235.1 of Nostoc sp. TCL240-02. Classification (GTDB taxonomy): domain Bacteria; phylum Cyanobacteriota; class Cyanobacteriia; order Cyanobacteriales; family Nostocaceae; genus Nostoc. The sequence continues at coordinate 5,098,119 of NZ_CP040094.1, forward strand.
CGCATAGTCCACAATCCAGTATTCAGGAATTCCCATTTCTTCATAGTCAGCATATTTTTTGTGGTAATCATCACGCCAATTAGTACTCACTACCTCCACCACTAAAGGAATGGATGCAGCAAGGCTTACGGTAGATGTTTTTTTCCATAGAGGTTCATTTATTAAATTAGGCTGATTTAGGATAAGGACATCTGGTGAATAAGCTGATTCATTTTCAAGTGGTTTGACAAATACTGTTTTTGGGATGAAATAGGGAAGATTTAAACGACTATATTCTAAAGTGATTTTTGTGGCTAAAAATCCTGTAACCTCTTCATGGTCGCCTGTTGGTTGTGCCATCTCAACAATTACTCCATCATGGAGTTCATAACGTCTTTGTGGGTTGTCTGGATACTGAGCAACAAATTCATCGAATGTAATTAGTTTGCGTAAGGCTTGAGTCATGGCTTTATTCCTCTAAGCAAAACTGTGAGCGTGAAGGAGGCAGGGGGAGAAAAAACTTATTTTAAGCGTATTGCAATTCTAAGACTTGTTCTGCCTTTGATCTCCGTTAACGAGTGTTTGAACTAGATGAATCCACCTTTTATCTCCGTTAACGAGTGTTTGAACTGGATGAATCCACCTTTTATCTCCGTCAACGAGTATTTGAACTGGATGAATCCACCTTTTATCTTCGTCAACGAGTATTTGAACTGGATGAATCCACCTTTTATCTTCGTTAACGAGTGTTTGAACTGGATGAATCCACCTTTTATCTCCGTTAACAAGTATTTGAACTGGATGAATCCACCTTTTATCTCCGTTAACGAGTGTTTGAACTGGATGAACTCACTTTTGATACTCATTAACCTAGCTCTTGTACGGGATATTCTACTTTCTTCAATCTCAAGTGTCACACTATGGCTCTTTGATGTTTGGAGGCTGTGGATTTGCGATCGCAATTATGGGAAAGTTAATCAAAGCAAACTAGCAAAAATAAATATGATACATAAAAAACTCCCCTCTAAAATGAAGGGAGTCAAGAGTTAGTGATTAAAAAGAACAAATCAACCAAGCGTTATTTGTTCAGTCGGGAGAGTGTAAAATTGGCTGTTTGCGCCAGCTACGTTTTTTCAGCTTGGTTTGCCAAGACTCCATGTAGGTGTAGAAAACGGGTGTTAAATAAAGTGTGAGGAACTGCGAGAACACTAACCCCCCAACAACTGCTAAACCAAGGGGACGACGTGTATCTGCTCCGGCTCCCAAACCGAGGGCAATTGGTAAAGTTCCCATGAGTGCTGCCATTGTCGTCATCATAATTGGACGAAATCTCACCAAGCAGGCTTCATAGATAGCATCATAAGGGGTTTTGCCGTTATGACGAGCAACGATCGCAAAGTCAACCATCATAATCCCGTTTTTCTTCACAATGCCAACTAGCAGAATGATGCCGACGAAGGCGTAAATATTCAAGTCAACTTGAAACAGCAACAGGGTCAGTATTGCCCCAAATCCAGCAGAAGGTAAGCTAGAAAGGATAGTTAGCGGGTGAATGAAGTTCTCGTAGAGAATCCCCAACACAATATAAATCACCAAGATGGCAACTAGCAGTAGCAGTCCTAAGCCCTGAATCGAAGATTGGAATGCCTGCGCTGAACCTTGGAAGCCTGTACTAATAGTAGGTGGCAATGTTTGACGAGCAAGTTCCTCAATTTTCCCAGTGACGTTACCTAGTGACACTCCTGGCTTAAGATTAAAGGAGAAGGTGACAGATGCTAGCTGCCCTTTGTGGTTGATAGTTAAGGGGCCTACATCTTTGCTCAAGGTTGCTATGGCGTTGAGAGGCACAAGTTGTCCACTAGGGGCACGAACTGAGAGTAAATCTAGGGCGTTGGCATTTTGCTGATATTTTGGTTCCACGCCCATAATTACTTGATATTGACTATCGGGAGCGTAGATGGTAGAAACTTGGCGAGTGCCATAAGCATTACTCAGAGCAGTTTCGATTTGATTGGCAGTCAAACCTAGAGCTGAAGCTTGGTCGCGGTTGATGTCTACTTTTACTTGCGGATTTTTGATTTGCAAATCGCTGTTGACATCTTGTAAATCTGAGAGCGATCGCAATTTCTCTTCTAAAACTGGAGCGTACTGGTAAAGTTCCTGAATATTGGGAGTTTGTAGAGTAAATTGATACTGCGCTTTTGTTTGTTGTCCACCCACATTAATCGCTGGGGGATTTTGTAAGAATACCTTAATTCCAGGCACAACTGATAACTTCGGTCGGAGTTCCTGAACAACTTCATCAGCGCTGAGACTGCGCTCATGGCGGGGCTTGAGTTCAATTAAAAGTCGTCCCGCGTTGGCGGAGGCATTTGGCCCGCCAGCCCCAACACTGGAGTTTATGGAATCGACATTCGGATCTCGGTAAGCGATCGCAGCTACAGCTTGTTGATGTTTTACCATCTCATCAAAGGATATATCCTCTGATGCCTGAGTTGTTGCCGTAATTTGTCCAACATCTGCGTTGGGAACAAACCCTTTAGGCACAATTATAAATAGATATACTGTCGCCACAAGAATCGCTCCCGAAATCACCATCGTTGTGCGGTGATACTTGAGTGATTTCTTCAAACTCCAATCGTATCCGCCCAATATCACATTAAAAACGTTTTCCGAAAAGTTGTAGAGACGACGGTTGAAATTTTTGATTCGGGACTGGGGAGTGGGGACTGGGGACTCGGGACTGGGGACTCGGGACTGGGAGTTAAGAATTTCTCCCTCTCCCCCTTGCTCCCCTGCTTCCCCTGCTCCCCTACTTCCCTGCTCGTCATCCCCCTCACTCTCCTGCTCATGATGAGGTGGACTTAAAAATCTCGAACACAGCATTGGTGTCAAGCTGAGGGAAATTACGCCAGATACCAAGATTGCAACGCTGATGGTAACGGCAAACTCACGGAACAGTCGCCCCAGAATGCCTTCCATGAAAAGTATCGGGATAAATACTGCTACCAGAGAGATGGTCATAGATAAAATTGTGAAACCAATCTCTCTAGAACCATTTAGGGCTGCTTCCATGCGGCTTTCGCCCATTTCCATGTGGCGGACAATATTCTCCAGCATGACTACGGCATCATCTACCACGAAACCTACTGAAAGGGTCAACGCCATCAGTGATAGGTTATCGAGGGAGAAACCCAGTAGTACCATGACTCCAAAAGTCGCTACTATCGAAAGCGGTACTGCCAAACTGGGAATAACTGTAGCAGAGATATTGCGAAGAAATAGAAAGATTACCAGCACCACCAGAGCGATGGTGAGCAACAGCGTGAATTGTACATCATCCACCGACTCACGAATTGACTGGGAGCGATCGTAGAGAATATCCATATTCACAGCCGCCGGAATCTGTGTCCGAAAGCTGGGTAGGAGTTTCTTGATTGCATCCACTACTTGAACGGTATTAGTTCCTGGTTGGCGCTGAATTGCCAGAACGATCGCCCGCACCCCAGAATTTTGGATTGAGGATTTCTCCCCTGCTCCTCTGCTCCTCTGCTCCCCTGCTCCCCTGCTCCCCTGCTCCTCTGCTCCCTTACTCTCTTTCTTAACAGGAAAATACCAGCTTGCAATCTTATCATTTTCCACGCTGTCCAGAACTTGACCTAGTTCTCCTAGCTGTACTGGTGCGCCGTTCTGATAAGCCACACTTAGGGAACGATAGCTAGCGGCATCATTGAGTTGACCGTTTGCTTGAATCGTAGAATTTTGCTGCTTACCGTAAAGTGTCCCCGTAGGCAGATTGACATTTCCATTAGCGATCGCATCAGCGACTTCATCGATTCCTATGCCTTTGACACTCAGCGCTTCCGGGTCAAGCTGAATTCGTACCGCGTACTTTTGGGAACCAAACACCTGCACTTGTGCTACTCCATCCACCATTGACAGGCGTTGTGCCAGCAATGTTTCAGCGTACTTATCTACAGTTGACAGGGGCAGAATAGACGAATTCAGCGAGATGTAAAGGACTGGCTGATCTGCCGGATTTACCTTTCGGTAAGATGGCGGATTCGGCATATTTGTCGGTAACTGCTTTGCTCCCTTAGCGATCGCAGACTGGACATCTTGGGCTGCACCGTCAATATCCCGATTCAGGTCAAATTGCAGCGTTAACTGTGTAGTACCCAAAGAACTGGTAGAGTTCATCGAACTCAATCCCGCAATGCTCGAAAACTGCTGCTCTAATGGAGTTGCAACTGAAGCAGCCATCGTTTCTGGGCTAGCTCCGGGCAGATTAGCTGTTACCTGGAGTGTTGGATAATCCACATTGGGTAAGTCGCTAACAGGTAGTTGTTGGTAACTGATCAGTCCAAATATCAAAATGCCAAGCATAACCAGAGTAGTCATGATTGGTCGCCGGATAAATAGCTCGGAAATGTTCATCTGAGTGCTAAGTAAGGAGTAAAGATTGCTGTTAGCGGTAGATGGGCGTTGAGCCAGCGCTGAGTGAGAACTAATGAGTGCTGTTAGCAGTAGCGGAGCATTTACCCGTGCTGAGTGAGGAGTTTACCTTGCTCCCCCTGCTCCCCCTGCTTCCTGCCCCCCTGCCCCTCTGCTTCCTACCTCCGGTTTCACTTGGACTGTGGCATCAGGCACTAGGTTGAATTGTCCATCAATAACTACTTGTTCACCTGGTTTAACCCCTTGCTGAATTACCGTTTCATTTCCAACGGTATCGCCGACGGTAATTGCCCGCATTTCTGCTGTCTTATCGGGTTTGATTACATACACAAATTGTCCCTTTTGCCCACTCTGTACCGCCTGGGAAGGAACAGTAATGGCATTTGGTTCTTCGCTCAGTTTGAGGACTACATTAACAAACTGTCCCGGAAACAGGCGATCGTCAGCGTTGGCAAAAGTACCCTTAAGTTGAATTGTGCCTGTTTGGGTATTGACTCCACTATCGACAAATGTCAGTTCACCTCGGACTGGCCGCCCAGCGTCTTTAGGAGGTAAAGCATCGACTTCTAACTTGCCGTTATTAGCACTGTATTTTTTGATATCTGGCAGCAGTCGCTGGGCAATGGAAAAGTTGACGTAAATCGGGTGAATTTGACTGATTGTAATGAGCGGATCGGTGGCATTCGCCTCTACCAAGTTGCCTTGATTTAGCTTCAGACTACCCGTGCGTCCAGCAATTGGTGAGTAGATGGAAGTATAAGAAAGCTGAACTTTAGCATTATCGATCGCAGCTTCATCTGCTACTACCACCGCCTGAGCATTTTGTACATCTGCTTGGGCTGCTGCGATCGCAGCCTGAGCATTTGCGACTCCCTCTTGATCTGCTTGCACCGTTGCCTGTTGAGCAGCAGCAGTAGTCTGATACTGTTCGGACTGTTCTTTACTGATAGCCCCTTGCTTGAGCAAACTAGCATAACGTTGAGCCTGCACATTTGCATTTGTAGCCTGGGACTTATCCTTCACTACATTCGCTTTTGCCTGGTTCACTTGAGCGATCGCTTTTAGCACATTAGCCTGTGCCTGTTTCACCTGAGCCAAATCTTTAGCCTTGGCAGCGTTAGCTTGCATCAGTGCGGCTTGTAGAGGGCGAGAATCAATTTTAAATAACAAGTCGCCTTTCTTAACGTTCTGTCCTTGCTGAAAATAGACTCCAGTCAGTTGTCCGCCAACTTGAGATTTGACAGATACCGTAGAATATGCTTCAACTGTCCCCGTAGCCGCTAACTGTATTGGAATCGTTTTTTGAGTCGCAGTGGCAACCACCACTGGCACGGCTCGCTTTTTTCCTGCTTCTTTTCCACTTGGTTGGGCTTCGGAAGCATTACAGGCAGCACACAAGTAAGTTAGACCTAATATAAGTAGCGAAAATCGTCCTCTTTGAATAACGTTATGAAAGCTAAAAATAGTTTGAGCAGCCAAGGACGAAGGCTTTATCGTCTGAATAGAAACTAAACGGCGCATATTAACAATTTGGGGAAAGGGGAAGCACATACACGTACTAGCTTGTCGTTAGACATCGCATTTTTTACAAAATGGTTGGTTGCGATTAATTCTAATTAGATAAGCAGAATGTTAGCCAAACTAAACATTAGTGTACTAATAATTGCTTTTTTCGCCTACCCCTTTTAGAAATAAATTGTTGTGACTTTATTTATATATTTAGGGTTCTGTTGCAAAAATTATTTGAGAATAAGTGGAATAGTCTAAGCAACAATTTTATTTTACGAAGGCGCTCGCAGTTTGTCGTTCAGCCAAAATAAATATTTGGACTTAGACAGTTGAGGGCGATCGCCCGCCCTCAACTGAAATTTAAGCAGCACAAAAAATTGGGGCAGGTGATAAACCCGCCCCGACATTTGATGATATGTTGCGCCCAACGGCTTTTGCTACAGGCTTTAAACTATCAACTAAACGCACCATATCTTCTAAAGAGAGTGCTTGACGAGCATCAGAAACAGATTTTTCTGGTTGTGGGTGACATTCAATAATTAATCCATCAGCACCGCAAGCGATCGCAGCCCTAGCCACAGGTGCTACCAGTTCCCGTTTACCGACAGCATGGGAAGGATCTACAATCACAGGCAGGTGAGTTATTTGCTTGAGTGCTGCCACTGCCCCTAAATCTAGGACATTGCGGGTGTAATCATCGAAGCTGCGGATACCTCTTTCGCACAACACCACATCATGATTCCCGTGGCTAAGAATATATTCAGCAGCCATAACGAATTCTTCAATAGTCGCGGCTAAACCACGTTTGAGTAATATTGGTTTGCCAGCTTGTCCTAAAGCTTTGAGCAAGTCGAAGTTTTGCATATTGCGACTACCAACTTGAAGCATATCAGCGTGGGCGGCAACTACTTCAATTTGGGAAATTGACATCACCTCAGTGACAACTGGCATATTGTAATGCGATCGCACCCTTGCCAAAATCCTCAATCCTTCCTCACCCATACCCTGGAAAGCGTAGGGTGATGTGCGAGGTTTGTAGACACCGCCACGCAACCCCTGTATCGATGCAGTAGATAGCTTTTGGGCAACAATTTCCATTTGTTCTAAGCTTTCAACGGTACAGGGCCCGCCGATAATTACCAGTTCTTCGCCTCCGAAAGCGACTTTTTCTGAAATTTTAACGATTGTTTGGTGATTCGGATGAGATTGTGCGGCAAGTTTAGCATTAATCATGGTTTCATTCTCCTGAAAAGTTATGGATTGAGTATTAGGTATTAAGGTAAGAGTTGTTTTCCAGTCCCCAGTGATAACAAAAAAGCCCGGAACCTTTGAAGAGTTCCGGGCGCGTTCTGATTCATCGACATGACGCTACTTACCCGGAACTTAATCTGGGCCAAAAGTAAAAGCCATAAAACCAGCTACTTAAATAAGTCATGACGATGAAATTCTCCTTAAAACAACAAAAACCGCAGAGTTTGCTCTGCGGTTCACCGGGTGGTTTCCATTGGGAAACTACATTCACTCCCGGTGAACCACCTTAGACCAAAAATAAAAGTAAGAACTTGTTTTAAGCATTTGTGGGGCTTTTGCTGGAAAACTTAATAAATATACCTATTTAAGGTAATATTAACAGGAAGAATAGGCGGTGTCAAGACCCCAATAAACCACAAAAAAGCGATAGACTCAGTACAACTGTAGGAGTGAAGACTCGCATTGTAGGGAAATAAACTGCCTTAAGTTGCTTTACATCTATAATCAATTCCCCCTAAGACAGATGTAGTTTTTCAAATAATCTATATTTGGTCTTTCCTATGAATGCGTAATTCCTAAAAACATATAAACCAGTTTGCTTTTTAAGTAGGGTACAAAATACAGAACTTAAAACCAGATACAAAGAGTTACTATCTCCTGCCCCTTGTCCCCCTGCTCCCTTGTCCCCCTGCCTTCAAACCCGTAGCTTTGTACTTCATGCAAAAGAAAACATCTGTAATTCTCCTGACTTGTCATTTCACCTTTCGAAAGCTGATTGCAGACAATTGACGATCGCCATACATTATTCTGACCCAAGTCCTCATTGACCAGATCAACTTTTTAGGATCATCAGTTTGATTATGCCCAGTTCCAAAATCTTAGCCCAATCTTTCGACTATTATGGAGTTTACCCCTGCCCAGTCTGTCGAATAGGTAAGATTTCTCACATGCCATTGATGGAAGCTATGGCTTGTGACTTTTGTCAAGAGATTTTTACAGTCAACTTAGAAATCCAGCAAATCAAAATGCCTTCTAGACAACCACCATTAACTTGGCGTTGGAATGGGTTTAGTTGGACAGAAGGCCAGTTAGAAGGTGTGGAGTTAGGTTGGGGTTATGGATTAGCAGCAGCAGTTTTTGTAATTCTTCCCACTACTTTAATTGGCATAGTAGCTTACTATTTTCCTGCTGACCTCAAGGAACCCATTACTTGGACACCATATATTTGGACAGTATTGACTTTTCTATCACATTTATCAATTATTGTTTGGATTGTCATTGAAATTTATCAAATTCCAGTTGCAGCATATTTGAGAGCGATCGCTCGATGGAGAAATCGGGAGATGGAGAGATGAGGAAGCAGTGGAGTGGCAAAAGATGCAGCGAATACATGGCTCCATCACTCATAATTAAGTTGATTGTCCACCAAAATATCGTATGAGCGATCTGGAGCGGTACTATAGAATTTTGGAATTAGAGCCTGGGGCAACACTTGAAGAAGTGAACCAGGCTTACAAAGATTTAGTCTTTGTTTGGCATCCCGATCGCATTCCCAAAGAAAATCTCCGTTTACAGCAGAAAGCACAAGACAAGCTGAAAGCCATAAATGAAGCTCGTGAAAAATTGCGCTCTTTAAAAACCAAACATCAAACCATATCTAATTCACCTTCACCTTCACCTTCACCGTCATATCAACAGCAAACATCACCTCAAAAAACCCAGCCACCACCGAAGCAAAACTCAGACTTGAGTGGTAAAGACTATAGTCGGGCAAATTTGAGCAACAAAGATTTATCTGGCAGAAATCTGAGTTATGCCAACTTGAGTGGCGCTAATCTCAGCGATACTTTTATGCACAAAGTCAACCTCAGAGGGGCGAATTTATCTGAAGCAAATTTATTTCGAGCAAACCTCCTTTTAGCGGATCTCAGGGAGGCGAATTTACGTGGTGCTAATTTGATTGGTGCGGATCTCAGTGGAACTGACTTACGAGGAGCCGACTTAACAGGAGCGCGGATTCGTTCTGGTGAGCGCCTTTTGGTTAAATTAATTGGCGCTAACTTAGCTGGGGCAATTATGCCTGATGGGGCAATTTATCAATAACCGAGGTTGCACTACGACACAGAGTCAGGTAGCACAGGTGTGCTACCCAAGTTTTTTTGAGTATAAAAGACCAAAACACTTGTAGAGACGGCGATTTATCGCGTCTCAAAAATCCAAGCCTATTAGTATAAGTACTTAAGTTTACACGCATAAGTAATACTGTGCCCTTGGCTTGTGGTTAAATCATTAATTGCGATCGCCTAGTTAATTTTACGGGAACACAATATAAAATCTTTAGTCATTAAGCAAGTACAGATTAAATATCAAGGGCTTAACTAAGAAGTTAGAAATCAAACATTAGAATTAATTAGAGAAAAAATATCGCTAATTGTAGACTGCTAAATATTTTATTTAGTGAGGTAAAGTGTTGATTTTTATTCAACAGTCATACATTAATTACGTATTTACTCTAAATCAAGATACTGAATTTAATTTAGATACTTCTATAAGTAATTCAGTTTAATTCTAGTTACCTAAATTTCAATATGCAGATGTAGCTTCGGTAAGTTAAACAGCTAACTTTTCGATAGTCTTGAGATGTCTATTATGGCTTTAACAGTCTATATTTCGGCTTCTTTGAGCAGATTGTCTAGTTTGCAAATTTATACTTGCCCTATTAATGCGTTGATTATTTAACCGGAAATAAGTTTGCTTTAGATTCTTTATATATCAAGAATCTATCAGCTTGTCATAAGTTATACATGGGCTTTACCTCCCATTTAAATATGGTTGATACTGATTTTTTAACGATCAGTTTTCCGGAATCAGCCGCAACAAATTTGGAGCTAACACTATCCAAATACTCAAAACAGGTGAGTTATGAATAATCAAAATTACAAGACAACATCTATCAACTTTATCAAATCTTTTCTAGCTGCGGCTACACTGATAACAGCTTCCGTCGGCCCTGCTTTTGCTAACGACAAAGTGGAAATTGTCGGTGCAGAATATGGTGGTAATGGCTGCCCTGAAGGATCTGCTAGTGTAAGTGTCAGTCCCGATGGTCAAGAGCTAAGTATTCTATTTGATAAGTTTATAGCTGTAGGGAATAAAGCAGAAGAAAGACGCAAAAGCTGTAACTTAAGTATTCCGATTAAAGTTCCCCAAGGCTTTCAAATTTCCCTCTACGATGCTGATTATCGGGGCTATGTTGCTCCTAGCACAATTGGCAGACTAAGAGCAGAGTACTTTTTTGCTGGTCAGCGTGGCCCTGTTTTTTCTCGGACATTTAACGGCGAAAGTGATTACAACGTTCGCGATCAGTTAGTGACTGTAGCTGATGTTTGGTCACGCTGTGGCGACAGTGTAAATATGCGGGTAAATGCTGCGATGACCGCCAGTGGTCAAGGTATGGCAACTGTTGACTCTTTTGACCTTGCCCACCGAGGGTTGGTTTATCACGTCAAATATCGCCAGTGTCGTTAAGTCTTTTCAAAGCCGGGAGCAACAAACTTTTAGCTTGAAAAAAATCTAAGGCTTTGTTGGTTTGAGCAACACAGAACCTAACATCGATACAGATTGTTAGGTTTTCTTACATCAACCCAACAAAGCCCTTTTTTGCACTTAAAGCTTACTACTTTTGACTGTCTTAAGTAGGTAAGTGCGAATATTTATAACTATGTTCAGAACTTTAAATTTTAGGGTGCGTTACGCTCTACTAACGCACCTTGAATTATGGCTGATTTTTCACGTTACGTGGAAAAGTCCACCAAAAAACTAACCCCCTTCCCAATACTTCTCGGTTAAGGGGAAAAGGAGAAGGGGGAAGGGGAAAGAAAAAACCTTTAACCCAAATCCAGTACCCTTTACCCAAAATCCGATTCCGAATTAAAAATGCTTAACCGAGAAGTATTGACCCCCTTCCCGCGTCGGTAAGGGGAAAATTCAAAGTCTCTCTCCTTTTAGGAGAGAGATTTAGAGAGAGATTTTCCAGATGCCGTGAAGAGTCATGAATTTACAACCAACCTGTAAAATTAAATATGATATACATCAAGGCTTTTAGGCATTGTGAACTTTTTTATTGGTTGTGCTGTTTGGGCATATAAAGGTTGGGTTGGCGAACTTTACCCCCAAGGTACTCGCACCGCCGATTTTCTCCATCTCTACAGTCGTCGCTTCACCACTGTAGAAGGTAACACCACCTTTTATGCCGTGCCTAACCAACAAACAGTAACCCGTTGGGCTGCCGAAACACCAGCAGGTTTTGAATTTTGTCTAAAATTACCGCGAGATATTACCCATCAAGGGTTGCTACAACCTTATATTCCGGCGGCTTTAAAATTTCTGGAAGGGATGCGTCCTTTAGGTAAACGTCTTGGGCCAATATTTGCCCAGTTACCACCTAGTTATGCACCTGCATTACTTGAAGATTTGACTAGCTTTCTGGAAGCTTGGCCGCGCACAGATGCACCCCTAGCCCTGGAAGTTCGTCATCCCGACTGGTTCAGAGAACCCCATGCTAGTAATTTGACAGCGCTTTTGCAAAAGCTAGGTGTAGGACGGGTACTTTTAGACTCGCGCCCCATTTACACTGGAGATGATGACTCCCAGTTACAATCAGAACGACGTAAACCCAAATTACCGTTGCAATTGAGTGTGACAGCACCTTTTACTCTGATTCGGTTTATTTCCCATCCAAATTTATTAGTGAATCAGCCGTTTATGGAAGAGTGGGTAAGGCAGATTCAGCAATGGTTACAGGCGGGAGTGCGAATCTATTTCTTTATTCATTGTCCAATAGAAGCGCGATCGCCTAACATAGCGCGTCACTTCCAACAGCTATTAGAACAGAGTGATACACCAGTTCCACCCTTACCTTGGAATAACCTTGAGCATCCCCCCAATCAACTGAGTTTATGGTCTTGAAAGGCAAGGCACAAGGATCAAAGGAAATAGTCCCAGAGAATGAAATTTATAACTTTTATAATATATCTAATGTTTAGTGATAAAAAAAGAGCGATAATTAGTGTTTCAGTACTTTTCTGTTAATGCTTGATATTTCTTTCGTCTTGACAAAAATGGCTATTACCGTTTTTGCTAAATGGTAACGAGGGTTTAAGTGATACATAAATATATCTAAAAAGAAAGTATTGATTTTTAGTATGTAATTTAAGCATTTTTTTGAAAGCAGTTACACCAAAGGAGGTTAAGATGAGTCGTCTTCTTTATGAAAGTTCAGTCTCATACAAAGGATATCTCATCATTCCATTAGTTTTTGGTAAAGTTGATAATTACGATATTTATTCTTATAAATTACTATCTGACATTGGTAACAGAAGTCAATTTCATAAAGCCGAGAACCCAGCAGGAATCTATGGAAGTGGCGTTAGTAACATCATTGACATTGCAAAAGAACATATCGATCAAAATTCAGATTTTGTTAACCAGAGAGACTATTTTAAGTCTCGCTACATTTACCGTAACCATTTGATTATTATCTTCCAAGAAGGAGATAAATGCTTTTATGACCATTATCCACCAGAGTTATTGAATAATATCGCAGCTCCAAAATTATTCAAATCCGAATACGAATGTCTGAGTTGGATTAAGCAAGGGCTTGATGGACGACATGTGCGTCAAAGAACTAATTGAACGAATTAGAAGTGCCCCCTCCACAAGATTGGATAATTTAAACGAAATTTCGGGAATAGGCTAATGTAGTAATGTAGATTATTTACTGTAGTACATAAGGAGGACGAACTATGACTGAGTTGCTAGCAGTCCGGGTTAATTTGACCATCCCAACCCAACGGACACAAGGCGCAGAGATTCTTGTTCAGTCCTCTTTCCTACAGGAATGACAACTAGAATTCACAGACATTATTGTGCTGGGGGCTTCCCTGCATAGAAATGTCCTCCTCTGTGGAACCTTGTGCAAAACAAGTAGCACACATCGAGGAAACATCAATGAATTTGGATTATTTAGGCTGGAGTGACTTTTTTGCTCGCAGCTTTGAACCCTATCGCTTACAAGGATTTAGTGTTGCTAGGGTTGCCATTGAATACAGAAATACGTACACCCTTTATAGTGAAGAGGGAGAACTTTCAGCAGAAGTTGCAGGTAAATTGCGACATCGGGCTTCCCAACCACAAGATTTTCCAGCAGTGGGAGATTGGGTTGTTATTAGTCTAAGAGAATCTGAAAGACGAGCCACCATCAACGAGATTTTACCCAGGAAAAGCAAATTCTCCCGCAAGACAGTGGGTAGTAAAACAGAAGAACAAATTGTTGCAGCTAATATTGATACAGTTTTCTTAGTCTCAGGGCTAGATGGCGATTTTAACCCTAGAAGAGTTGAACGTTATTTAATTCTGGCTTGGGAAAGTGGTGCAAATCCAGTAGTGGTGTTAAACAAAGCAGATTTGTGCAACTCTCTAGAAGAGTACTTAGCACAAGTAGAAGCAGTTGCTTTGGGTGTACCAATTGTAGTTTTAAGTGCCACCAATCATCAAGGATTAGATGGCTTAAAACCTTACCTGCAACCAGGACAAACAGTTGCTTTGTTGGGGTCTTCTGGTGTTGGTAAATCCACCATCACTAACCAACTACAAGGCACATCTGTGCAAATGGTACAACCAGTACGGCGAGGTGATGACCGAGGTAGACACACAACAACTCATCGTGAATTAATTTTGCTCTCTACTGGTGGATTAATTATTGATACGCCAGGAATGCGTGAAATCCAAATTTGGGCAGGTGACGAAGGTTTGCAAGAAACTTTTACAGATATAGAAACCTTGGCGCAAAAATGCCATTTTCGCAATTGTCAGCATAATAACGAACCCGGTTGTGGAGTGCAGCAGGCTTTGGCTGAAGGAGAACTTGATTATTCCAGGTTTCTCAGCTACCAAAAGTTGCAAAAAGAACTCGATTACCTTACACGCAAACAAGACCAGAGGATGCAACTAGCCGAGAAAGAACGCTGGAAAAAGATTCATAAAGCCATGCGAAATCATCACAAGCGCTAATTGCACAGGTATCAACTTCAGCTAAAACTCCTTTAAAACCTCGTTTTCAGCCTCTAGCTGGAAACGAGACACAAGAGACAATCTTTAAAAGCTTATTAGCTTTTACCTTAATTGAATCTACTTTCATGACAAAATTTTGAAGTGAAAAATAATAAAACAGGAGTCAGAATACAGAATGGGCTTCGCCTGGGGCTTGTTTTGTGTTGGGTGGTTTGTTTCAATCCCTAATAGGGATTTTGATAAATTGCAATCAAATCATTTTAAAAGTCTAGGTTTGATTAACTAATCAGTTTCAATCCCTAATAGGGATTTTGATAAATTGCAATCTTTAACACAAGCGTAGTTGTTAGCGAGTGGGAAGGTTTCAATCCCTAATAGGGATTTTGATAAATTGCAATCTTTCTGAGGTTAGCGCAATCGCGTGCTGTCTGTTACTTTTGTTTCAATCCCTAATAGGGATTTTGATAAATTGCAATTTTTGGCACAGTTGGTACATTGCGTGATTGATAATAAAGTTTCAATCCCTAATAGGGATTTTGATAAATTGCAATATGGAACAAAGCGCAAAACCGCAAAGTTGATTGTTGTTTCAATCCCTAATAGGGATTTTGATAAATTGCAATTCCTTGGTTGGAATGCACCACGGTTGCACACTGCAAATGTTTCAATCCCTAATAGGGATTTTGATAAATTGCAATCCGTTGTCCTCGTACACCACTCCAACAAACTAGGAGTTTCAATCCCTAATAGGGATTTTGATAAATTGCAATAGAAGGGTTAGGCAGCTAAAACTTCAGTCTCCTCGTTTCAATCCCTAATAGGGATTTTGATAAATTGCAATCTCAAGATAGCTACCGAAACAAATTAGCAGCCGTTTCAATCCCTAATAGGGATTTTGATAAATTGCAATGCGTAGAAGCGTATTTCCACAGTCACAAAGCAATGTTTCAATCCCTAATAGGGATTTTGATAAATTGCAATTCTAAATAACGAAACCAGCAACCTTCCCAATTGCAAGTTTCAATCCCTAATAGGGATTTTGATAAATTGCAATTTGATTCGTCAATTTCCCACTTGTACCTAAGAGAAGTTTCAATCCCTAATAGGGATTTTGATAAATTGCAATCATACCCCCCCTTATTCTGGAAGTGTTACTTTCTACTGTTTCAATCCCTAATAGGGATTTTGATAAATTGCAATTTTGCGCTATTCCGTTTATCAGCGATGTTACGAAGTTAGTTTCAATCCCTAATAGGGATTTTGATAAATTGCAATCACCTCGTGACAATCCACATTGTTACTCTGGCTGGGTTTCAATCCCTAATAGGGATTTTGATAAATTGCAATCGCTGGCTTCTGAAAGCTTTGCCCTATTTGGTTTTCAAGGTTCGGTTGCGCGAATGCTGAAATGATAACACGATGAATTGTGATTTGGCTAGAGGCAAATGGCTGAAAACTAATCTCCATAAGGTGCGCGGATGGTTTGAAGTGCCATCGCTCGCCAGTTCTTGCATATAGCACAGTTCAGCCATTTTTCTAGTTACCCCTTCCCCAACACCTACCCATCCGCGCATTTAGCAAAAAAAACTAATCTGATTGGAAAGCTGCTTACTTGTAAACACTCTACTCGATTAGTTAGAGTGATGCCGGCGTGGGCTACACCTACAGAATACCAGCAGCCCATAATTGATTTTATTTGCCAACGTCTTCAAAGTCTGTTATTGCACAAGCAAACTCCCTAAAAGCTGTTTTAATCAAAACCTCTTTTGTTCCCCTTTCCAGCGAAGAATTACGTATCATGTCTGTTAATTCTATGAACAGTAGAGAAAACATAAAACGATCTTGCCGATCAACTTGTTTCAAGCAAGACGATATAAACTGATAAAGCTCTGTTTTTCTCGGTTTGGTTTGTTCTTCCCATATTTGTAACCCAAGCCGGAAGGTTCTTAAACGGATCTCGTTGCTATTGAAGGACGCGTCTTTGTAGCGGACAGATACGCGTTGGGGTATTTCCATGAGTTTTAGCTATACATATTCAATGTAAAGTAGTTATTCACTTATATTTTGGCTTAACCGGAAAAATCTGGTATTTTGCACCAATCCCAACAGCCGCCATACATGAGCAACGAATGATGTGCGTGAAATTTAGACGGTTAGCAGGGGGTTATAACTGTGCATTGATGTCAACTTCAAGTCAAAGCCAGTAAGCAGTTGCAGCCCATCCAGGTATAACCTGGAAATGAGGTTTTACAAGGGTTTTGGTCTCAGTAAACACTAATGACAGCCGTGTACCCCTACTACGATCAATTTAGAGGATGCCCCAGAAATGGAGTAACCCTTGACCAGAAAAAGCTTCAATCAAAATCGCAGATAAAAAACCAATCATTGCTAAACGACCGTTCCAATTTTCACTCTGAGGGGTGAAACCAAAACGCACAGCATTAGGATCTTCTGAAACAGTAGGCGCAGGATTCTTAAAACCTGTCATAGGTAAAACTCCAAAGTTTAAGTGTTGTAGCAGTTGTAACTCTCTGTAAAGTAATGTAACAGATGTTTAAGAAAATGCAATATTGAGTTAATAAAGAAAACCTAAAGAAAAATCTGCTCGATATTCTTTCATTTCCATTCGCCTTGTAGAGTGAAAGCAGCCCAGTAATAGGGTGCGGCATATTTTTGAGTGCGCCATATTTCTATTTGTGCTGTCCGCAATGCTGCTGCTGGCTTTAATCCTTTTTGCAGCATATTTTTGTAAAATACTTTCATGAGTTCGGATGTTGCCTGGTCA
Organism: Nostoc sp. TCL240-02; assembly: GCF_013343235.1. Lineage (GTDB taxonomy): Bacteria > Cyanobacteriota > Cyanobacteriia > Cyanobacteriales > Nostocaceae > Nostoc. The sequence continues at coordinate 5,115,169 of NZ_CP040094.1, forward strand.
TCCACACTCCACAGGCTGACTACGACTCGCGGACTGCCTGCATACATAAACCCTCTGGTTAATCCTACTAATCCTTCTCCTTTAACTTCTTCTCCCAGTCCGGTTTTACAGGCGCTGAGTACTACTAGTTCTGCTTGCAGGTTGAGGTTGAAGATATCGTGCAACCGCAAAAAGCCATTTTGTGGCATTCCCTTGTCGTCAAATAGCGATAAGACGACTCCTGATAATTCTGGATGCTTGCTGTTGAGAATGCCATGAGTAGCGAAATGGATGATGCGATATTGACTCAAATTTTCGCTGCTGGCAGTGGTACGACTTGCGGTAAAATCAAAAGCTTGCTTGCGATCGCTAATTGGTACAAGAGAAAGAATTTGCTCGGCTTCTTGGCGTGTAAAGCGCAGACGCTCAAAGTTAATGTCTGATTCTTTGGCGGATCTTGTTAAAGCAAGGTTTTCTACATTGCTTTCTGGCACAGATGAGCCGGATAATTGTATTTTACCTCGGAGACGTTCATCATCACGATTAAAAATCGGATCTGCCAACACAATTAACGTCTTAGGAGCAGATTTACGTTCTTTGTGTTCGCTTCTGAGGATAGCTAATGTAGACGCTGAGGGTAGAGTAATGATTTCGTGGTTGAGTAGTAATGGTTCATAATTGATACTGCTACCCGTTGTGAGGGTAGAAAATGGCACATACTGCAAAGCGCCATCACTAACAATCATCAAGCGTTTCTTTTGTAGTTGCTGGGCGACTGGTGCAAGTATTTGTTGAGATAAAACATTTATAGATGGGCTACACTTCAGATATGGGGTAGTGATTTCTTGACGGAATTTCTGGACTGTAGCTTCAATATCTGCACGCTTGGGTAGTTCGTAACTAATGATACTCTTATTAGTAACTGCCCAAAGATAACTGCGCTTTTCTCCCAAAGAATATTCTAAAAGCAGAGTTTTATCATCAAGTATTTGTTGCTGAATTTGCACCAGTGACAGAGGCTGAGGTTGAGTCAGTGCCGCATAACGCGGACTGGTAGCACGGATTTTTACCTGGACTTGTTTATACTGTTCTAGAAGTACCTCAGTTTCTTGTTCTAAAGCTTGCACCTGCGATTCAGTATAGTTACCACCTAAGATTTGTATCCGATGTTTTTCTAAAACATCGAGTTCTTACTGCAAGTTACGTTCTTGAGAGAGTAACTTTGGTTCCACACCTTGGCGAATATTAGCGTTAGCTTCTGCAAGCAGTTCCAAAAGACTGCGGGCGCGGGCGCGTTCGCTGGTTTGCAGTGCCAAAGCATCATATCCTGCTGATGGTCTTTGTTTATGTAACTGCATCAGCAAATCGATGTAAAATTCATAATAATTCTGCACTGTGGCAAAATAAGAAGTGCGGAGTTCCTGAGAGTCAATTTTGGTGCGAAGGTTTTCCACAATTTTGATGACTGTCTCTATCTGAGTCAGGGCGGCTTGAAGATTACTTGAGTCGTATTGAACAGAAGCTATGTTGTAGAGTGTCCGAGCTTCCCTTGCCTTGTTTCCCATCTGTTGGTATAGAGGTAGAGATTGGTTGTAATAATTTAGTGCCTTTTGGTGTTCTCCTAAATTTGAGTAAGCTTTGCCAATATTGTTTAGAGCAGTTGCTATCCCTCCTTTATCTCCTGCTTTTCGGTATAAAACCAGGGCTTGGCTAAAATATGAGAGTGCTTTTTGCTGTTGTGCTAACTCTAAATAAACTGTACCAATATTGCTCAGAGCGGTTGGTATTCCTTCTTTCTCTGCATCTTTTGCCTGTTGGTATAAAACTAATGCTTGGCTAAAGTATGAGAGTGCCTTTTGATTCTCTGCTAAATCTAAGTAGACTTTGCCTATGTTGTTCAGGGTAGTGGCTATCCCTGCGTTGTTTCCCAACTGTCGCTTGATAAACAGAGATTGGTTGTAGTAATCGAGTGCCTTTTGCTTTTCTCCCAGAAAATGGTAGACGGAGCCTATATTATTGAGACTAATAGCTTCGCCATTTTTATCTCCTACTTGTCGCCTTAAAGATAGGGATTGGTTGTAGTAATCCAGCGCCTTTTGCTTTTCTGCTAACTCTGAGTAGATTTTGCCAATATTATTCAGGGTAGTACCTTCGCTTTGTTTGTCCCCTGCTTGTTGAGATAGAGGTAGAGATTGCTTGTAATAATCCAGTGCCTTGTGCTTTTCTCCTAAATTTGAGTAGACTTTACCAATATAAACAAGGGTGCCAGCTTCTAACGAGTATATGTTTTGCTTACCGGGGTGATCGCTCATTTGACGATATAGTGAAAGTGCTTGCTCAAATTTTGCGATCGCTTTTAACAAAGATTCTGCTGTTCCTTGCTCATATAGTTGCTTCCCCTGCTGATATGCAAGTTCCGCAGCAGCCAGAATTGCATCTAGCGAATTTGTCTGCGTTATCTGTGCAACATTTACCGGATGCTGCCTAGCAATTGCCATATTTGATTTTGAAAATAACAAAATGCTGGTAAAAATAACAAAGGGCAGAAATTGCCATTGTCTTGAGTCACATATCTTAAATTGAGTCATATACATCTGCGGTTTTTATAGCTTATTAGATTTAGAATTCCCAAAATCAAGCAAAAAACCGTAGATTAACTAATTGTATGTAATAAGCTTATGCACAGCGTTCTGGCAGCGATTCTCCAAAGAAAAAGCTACCTCAACGCACAATTTAATATCCTATATACAGCAGATTTTCTATAAGTTAAGCCAAGAATCAGGAGACACAATAAAAGATATTCTAATATCATGTCCGGTTAATTAGTTATGATTCTCACATCTATGCAAAAACCGGAAAACCCCCTTCCCCCTTCTCTGCCTTCTTCACGATAAGTCTTGAAGCGGACATGATATAACTCCCTACTCAACCCGCTTAACTTCAAATCCCCGCAACCCTTCCGGTACTTCATATTCAACCACAACATCTTTAACGACAGCAGCAGGTGGCCCAGAGTGACACCAGCGAACCATGTCATCTACAACCTGTCGCGCCCCTTCAAAAACTGCCTCTACTCGATTATCAGGAAGATTCCGCACCCAACCGGTTAATCCCAACTGTCTAGCTGTATCCACAGTGGAATAGCGATAGCCCACTCCTTGGACTCGGCCAGAAATGAATACATGGGCGCGAATGATCTTTGGCGGTGCTGTAGAATTCTGCATAAACTGGTCTAATCTTTACGATTCCCAGTCTACCTAGTTTGTGTATACACAATCTGTTTTTGACTCCAATTGACGAACTTAATCTGGGTCATCGTCATGCCTGAAGGTGCGATCGCAATTATCCCTATCTTTGGGAGTGTAGTAAAGTAATGATAAAGTGTTTTTCACTAAGTAAGTTGGCACAATAAAATCAAACTATGTAAAGAAAAAGGAACTAGCTAAAACCCTTATACCTATACCTATTGCCTTATCTCAACGACAATTATGTACGCTCACTTACTTACTCTATTAATAGTTATAAATTAAATTAATTAGTAGTCCTTTTTCAACCTGGAATTTTTAATTGCTTATGTCTAATCTGCCACCACTCAATACAGCAACAATTTGGGCAATTCTTGACGATAAAATTGATGATGCCACAGTCAACCAGTTGCTATGGCATTATTTAGGCTATCGCTATGATTCCTCAACTGCACAATGGGACATTAGCCAAGTTGAACCAGAATGGCAAGAGGATTACCCACAACCACCAAATTTCATAGAATCTCGCCCTGCAACAGTGAAGTTAACTCGTTCCATTCCTGCTGAAAATAAACAAATGTTAAAAGAAAAGCTGGGTTTCAAAGGCTACAAAATTGGTGAATTTGGGCCACGGCAAACTCGCAGAGCAACGGTAGCTAATTGGTTTTTAAGTTATCTACAACAAACTAACAGCAAAATTGAATAATCTGACACAGCAGATATTTAGACGAAAACATATTATTTTTACTGAATATCTGCTATTTAAAAAAATAAAAAGTCATTAACTTATTTATATAAATTTTGTAAGTTGATTAATAGCATTTTAGCCTTAGTAGTTTTATCGTTAAAAATTAAATGCGATAAACAGTCAAAAAACGCCAAAAAATAGTAATTTTTACAAAATACTTATAAATTCATACTCAAGAGAGAAGCGCTGGTTAAATAATTATTTCTCTAGACCGATTTGTAAATTCAATTAAGCATCAGAGAATACATCTACCAACCCTTGATATTACAAAAACTTCTATGGCAAAGCCAATTGAATTTAATTTATTTGCACCATATAATAAAGGAGCCGCCTTAATTGGTTCTTTTTCTGATTGGCAAGAAATACCAATGGGAAAAAGTGATGATGGCTATTTTCTTACAAGTGTTGAACTAGAAGACGGTGTTCATAAATATAAATTTCGCATCCAGTCAAATTCATGGTTTTTTGAACCAGAACAATGGGTTGATGTTACAGACCCTTATGCAACTGATATAGATGAACTGAGTGGAAAAGATGATAGTGTTATCCATGTAAAAGATGGCGAAAGGATTACTGATACTTATGTCTGGCAACACGATGATAAACCTTTACCTGCTGACCACGAATTAGTAATTTATGAATTACACGTTGGTGACTTTTCTGGTGGCGAGGATGATCCTTATGCACGAGGTAAATACAAACACGTAATTGAAAAGTTAGATTATTTGGGTGAACTAGGAATCAATGCTATTGAGTTGATGCCACTTAAAGAATATCCTGGTGATTATAGTTGGGGTTATAATCCTCGCCACTTCTTTGCAACAGAATCAAGCTATGGTTCTACTGCTGAGTTAAAAAAATTGGTTGATGAGTGTCATGCCAGAGGAATTCGTGTAATTCTTGACGGTATTTATAACCACTCAGAAGCATCTGCTCCTTTAACACAAATTGACCACGATTATTGGTATCATCACGAACCTCGTGACCCTGATAATAACTGGGGGCCTGAGTTCAATTATGAACATTATGACGAAAAATTAGATATTAAGCCAGCCTGGAAATTTATTGGTGAAGCAATCCGTTTTTGGATATCAGAATATCATCTTGATGGTATTCGCTATGATGCAGCACGGCAAATTGCTAATTACGACTTCATGCACTGGATTGTTCAGGAAGCCAAAAAAACTGCTGGTGCAAAGCCTTTTTACAACGTTGCAGAACACATTCCTGAAACTACCAGCATTACCAATGTAGATGGGCCAATGGATGGTTGCTGGCATGATAGTTTCTATCACTGCATTCTAGAACATATCTGCGGTGATACATTTGATTTAGAGCGTCTCAAAGATGTCATTGATTGCAAACGCCAAGGCTTCTTGGGTGCTACGAATGTAGTAAATTACCTCACCAACCATGACCATAACCACATTATGGTTGAATTGGGAAACCGTGAGATTTTTGACGAAGAAGCCTTTAGGCGGGCTAAATTAGGAGTAGCCATCTTAATGACTGCTGTTGGCATACCTTTAATTTGGATGGGAGAGGAATTTGGTGAGTACAAACCCAAACAACCTGAATCATCAAAAATTGATTGGACACTGTTAGGTAACGATCTCAATCGTAGTTTATTTGAATCATACAAAGGCTTAACCAACCTGCGTAAAAGTAATCACGCTCTCTACACAGAAAATATTGACTTTATCCACGAAAATCCAGAGGCAAAAGTATTAGCTTATACTCGTTGGAATGATGAAGGTTCTCGTGTAGTCGTAATCGCAAATTTCTCAGAAAACTTCCTAGCTGGCTATCATGTTCCTAACTTTCCTAGTGCTGGTACATGGCATGAGTGGACAGGCAATTATGATGTCGAATCTGGTGATGATGGCATCATAACTGACTTGGGCCCATACGAAGCTAAAGTGTTCGTATGGCAGTAATTATATACACTAACACTGAGTCAGTAATCCAATAGCAAAAAGAAAGGGGGAAAATATTCTCCCTTTTCTAAGTTATTACTTTACTCGAATACAGTGTAATTAGAAATTTGTCAAGCAAGAAATAAGCTATTTTAAAATTTCATGGGTTTGTGTTACACTTTTGAGTTGAAGTGCGTATATAAAATTGCCAAAGCATCCCCATGCACAACAAATTATTTAATACTAATATCGACAACGCTAACATTGAGAACGATCGCATTTTATTAACTCCCAATGAAATAAAATCAAAATTACCTTTAACACAATTAGCCGAGCAAAGAGTTTTAGCATACAGACAGGAAATAGAAGATATTCTGGATTTTCAGGATCGAAGAAAGTTTATAGTAGTTGGCCCATGCTCAATCCACGACCCAAAAGCAGCGCTTGAATATTCTGAAAGGTTGAAAGCGTTGTCTGAGCAAGTTAAGGATAAACTGCTACTAATAATGCGTGTATACTTTGAAAAGCCGAGAACAACCGTCGGTTGGAAAGGATTAATTAACGATCCAGATATGGATGATTCTTTCCATGTAGAGAATGGTTTATTAATTGCACGCGATCTGTTATTGAAAATTACAGAATTGGGATTACCTGCGGGTACAGAAGCACTAGATCCAATCATACCTCAATATATTAGTGAACTGATTACATGGTCTGCTATTGGCGCACGCACGACCGAATCACAAACTCACCGTGAAATGGCAAGTGGACTTTCGATGCCTGTGGGTTTTAAAAACGGTACTGATGGCAATATTCAAGTAGCTTTGAATGCCCTACAATCAGCCAGAAACCCGCATAATTTTCTGGGAATTAATCAAAACGGACAAGTCAGCGTCTTTCAAACTAAAGGGAATGGCTATGGTCACGTAATTTTAAGAGGTGGTAGTCAACCCAACTTTGATGCAGCAAATGTAAAATCGGTAGAAGATAAATTAAAACAGGCGAATTTACCACCAAGAATTGTTATCGATTGTAGCCACGGAAATACTAATAAAGATTACAAATTACAAGGTGCTGTTTTAGAAAATATTATTCAGCAAATAGTAGATGGCAATACATCAATAGTTGGCATGATGCTTGAATCACATTTGTATGAAGGTAGTCAACCAATTACTGGTAAAGAAGAATTAAAATATGGAGTTTCTGTAACTGATAAATGTATTAGTTGGGAAGAAACCGAAAAAATCATTTTGGCTGCTTACGAAAAACTTAAGTAAATACCATAATTGTGATTTTCAGAGGCTTTGAGTCTTAATCACCAACGCTTGTAGTGGTTGTCACTAAATAGCGTGTAAAATTTTACACGCTATTTAGTATTTATTCAGAAACGACTATGAACATAATAACTTTTTTGCCTTCCTCGTTTTTCCTATAGATGCTGTTTCATGTCTATTGGTATTGTGATATGAGTCTACTATTATTTGCTCTAAGAATAAATCTCGGTTTTCCAGCCAGGTATAACCCAATACGGTTCAGTAAAGAAAAATAGTAGGTTGCGTTGAGGAATAGCGAAACCCAACAAATAGTTCATAATGTTGGGTTTTGTACCTCAACCCAAGCTACACCACTTTTGGTTTTTACCCTTAACTAAACCGTATTTAGGTATAATCTGGCTTATCTAATCTTTTAGAACTCAAAAATATTGTTAACTGCTTCACCTACTATTATCTGAAAACTACTTGTAGATAAAATCATCTTTCAGACTATTGATAGACTCTCATCTCAGTATAAAGATAGAAACAATACTTTTAGCCAATCAGGTAATATCAATTTTAATCCTAATAATTGCTGTGTTTCTTAAAATTTTATTTAAGTGATGTTACACAACAAATCTAGGTAGCGGTAAATATTACCCCGTTTCTCCTGCGGGGTTTTTCTGTGGGGGTAAATGTGCCAAATACTCCAGTTACGAGATTTTCCCGCGATTTACCACATTATGAATACCTCAAAATATCCTAAAATACCCTAAACCACAGCCAATAATTAGGGCATATTTAGGGCAATGCGTTACTCTTTAGAGGAGATAAATAAGCGGCTTAAAGTAAGCAGAATGGGGGTATCTCTCCGACAAAGGGGAGATACCCTAAGTCTTAGGGCAACACTACCGCCACGACCAGGTAGTGAGAAAACCCAGCCTTATCAACAAGATTTAGCATTGAAAATGTACGCTAATCCTGCTGGCATGAAAGCAGCAGAGGATAAGGCCATAGAATTAGCGGCTGATATTATTAAATGGAAATCTGGACAAAATTTTCCCTGGAATAATTGGATTGAAGGAAAGCCCAAGCTAGGATTTACTTGTCAGTCTTGGATAGATAATTTTAAAGCAGAATTTTTAGAGCGGCAGGAAAAATTTTCACCGAGAACATGGAAGCGGCACTATCAACCAATGTTTAATCGGCTTCCGTCAACAGCTGAATTAACAGGTGATTTGCTATTGCGGACGGTGCTATCTTTGCCGAACGACACCTGGACTAGATTGCGTGCTGCTTCTATCTACCAGCAGCTAGCATTTCACGCTGGGCTAGAGATAGATTTACGCCCATACAAGGGCAAATACGATCACACCGACACTATTAAAAACTTGCCATCTGATGAATTGATAGCAAGTGTGCGAGATAAAATTACATCCCCTCGATGGCAGTGGGTTTATGGGATGTTATCGTCCTATGGTTTGAGGCCCCATGAAGTATTTTTTGCCACAGTTGAACCCAAAGCACCTTACAAATGTCATGTAGCAGAAGGCAAAACAGGGGCTAGAACCGTGCAGCCCTTCTATCCTCAGTGGGTAGAGCGGTGGAAGCTGTGGGAGGCTAAAAAGCCTAAAACCAAACAAACAGAATATGGAGATTTAGGCAAAGCAGTTTATCTGGCAATGCGACGACATTTCTTAGAGATAAACGAGGCAGATTTCACTCCCTACGACTTACGCCACTGCTACGCAATTCGAATTAGCGTAGTTTTTGAATTGCCAGTAACGACATCGGCGAAGCTGATGGGGCACTCGGTGACGGAACACCTTAAAACTTACCAGCGCCATATTGATGAGAAAACTAATTCAAGGGCCGTGGAAAGAGCGATCGCCCGGTTTGATGGTGTCGCACCATAGCCCATTTATTTCCCATACTCTAGCTTGGCTTGCTCAAATGCCTGATTAATTGCTTTCATTTTTTCTTCATTAGGAAAAATGCCACCATCTGGATGATGAACTCTGGCAGCACCATAATAGGCGGATCGAACCGTAGCAAAGTCTGATTCATGTGGAACGCCTAAAATTTCTCGCCAGCCAAGAGAAGCGGTTGCCTTCGCGTGAGGACGTGATTTGGTTTCAGTATGCGGCTGTTGTTGTGATTTAGAATCTTGCGACTTTCTCTTTTTCGAGTTTGATGAACTAGGTTTCTTCGATTTTGATTTTGGTTGCCCTGACTCCCTTAAAACATAATTCTCAATTGCGTGCTTCGCAAGAACTGGCAGGACGGAGGACACTTGACAATTAACTATTGCGCGCAAAGCTGAAATATATTCCCCAATAGCACGCAGATTGTTTTTAACTTTATCCCAAGCATCGCAGCAAACGACATAGCTTTGCCCTTTACTACGGAAATAAACCGCTATGCCTGGGTCGATGGGTTCCTTGAAACTGGCTAGAGGTTTCCCATCCTTACGAAGCGGTATGTTGGATGAGATAACGACATCATCCGCACTAGATAGCCGCAACTCATCCAATAAATCATCTCGCGCCTTAGCAAAGCCGACGCGGTAACTTGCTGAGGTGCGTTTATCGCCAGGTGTGCGCTTTTGGGATGGCGGCCATGCTAAGGGATAGGCGGTAATCAGCATATTCAGTACTAAAGCCGGGGCTTAAACCCCGGCGAACAAACTTTTTTAAATCACTCACCTAAACAATTATCGGTTCGTCGCTCAATACCATGCCTAGCTTATATTCTGAATCATGAGTAATGCTGACCACATAGCCAGATAACTTGGGATCGAAAATAGCTACAGCCCCATACAGATGCGCCACTTTGTGAGCAATATGGTAAGCGATTGATATTGACTGAGCGCCATTAATTTTGAGCAAGCGCCCTCGCATTGACTCCTCTTCTATCAGACGAGGAAGGTTCTCGCCAACATATTTAACTAATTCTGCATTGGTAGCAGCAACTTCGGGTAAAAATCCAACTTCTAGGCGCTGGCAGTTTTTATCGTGAATTAATTCAAGTTTATACATTGTTTATTCTCCAATTTTTTCAGGTTCAAAATATTAACTTTTACCAACTTCATAAATTTGCAGCCCCGCTTTCCCACCAATCAGATGCCCACAAGAAATTTACATTGGCAGCCTCAGCAGCACCTTTATCTTCATCGCGATCGCCTACAAACAAAATCTGATGCTCTGGGTTTTTAGATCCCAGCCCATTTTCAATGGCCGCATTGAGCATCCCCGCTCCTGGCTTGCGGAAACTACCTTGATAATTTGCGGCCCATCCCAGATGGATTGGAGTACTTATTTCCTCCGGATCAAGAGTACAGAACCAACAAAACTGTCCTTCGTAGTCTGGGCAAAAATAGATGCACCATATTTCAGGACACAGTCTAAGAGTTTGATATTGTTCTTGAATTGCATCTTCCAATTGCTTATGACCTGCCGCTACACCTCCTTGATTGGTCGCCCCAACTATTAAAAAGCCTTGGCTTTTGTAGTGAGCGATCGCCCTTGCAGATCCAGGAATGATTTCTTGGTCGTCAGGAGTTGAGATAAATTTTGCCCCGGACTTAGGGCGACGAACTGTATTATCCAAATCTAAAATTAATAATTTCATACAGCAGTTTCCTTGGGAGATTTTAGGTATTCTAAAAATTCACTGAGTTGTTTGTCACTCAGACGTTGTCTTGATCGCACACCATTAAACAACTCAGATAACACATTTTTTGCTTGCTCAATCGAAATATTTTTACGCTTCAGTACCGATTCAATTTCAGCATTGAGTAGATTGCGATCTAGTGAGGAAGGTGTCAGAATAACTGATTTTTTAGGTGGCTCAAAAATATCAGATGGGGATTTTTTTGGACTACGTGCGAATGTGTCCACGGGGATACTCCCCGGTGGCGCATTTCGCAGTTGTGCAGTTTTCACTTGAATTTTGTACTGCTCGGATAATCGCCGAACCTCACCACACGCCCCATCATCAAGCTCACTCATTCGCTCCCAAAGGTAACGAATGGTGAAAACTTGATCGTCTAAATATCGACCAACTCCCCACGCCTCGGCCGTGTTTTTCAAAGCTTCGGCGGCAAGTCTATCAGCTGCGCTACCCCGACTCATTTCTTTACCACCACTACTAGTGATTGAAATAGGGACGCTAGCGATCGCCTCTTTCCTTACCCCCAATATCGTGATGCCACATCGGCAAATGGCATCATTGCCCAAATATTGAATTTCTGAATAATCAGATATCCATTCTGGGGTAACTTCATCCAATCGTTCGCGGATGGTTTGCCACTTCAAAAAAACCCACTTTTTACCACCTGGCAACTCTCTAAATTCGTGGAGAGATGCCGGAAATGGCTTTTTAAGTTCGGATTGAATCCGACGTAATTCGTTTCTAATTTCTGGGGTAATCATAAATTGAATAGGGGCATAGTGTGCCCCAGTAAACTACTGATATCGAGTACCACTGCCCAGGCAGGGATCGCAATCTGGATGCCCGTTATCTGGCGGAATATATCCGCCATCATCCTTGGCTGCAACGGTACGAAAAAGACAATCGCTTCTATAATCTCTACAACCTCCTCTGTAGGGTTCTTGCCCATGAGCTAAACATACAATCGCTACTATGTATCCAATAATTCCAAAACGTGCTATATATTCCATGATTCACTTTTTTTGCAAGGGTGGACAAGTGCGATCGCCTGCCCGGTCAAGAACGGCGATCGCATTTAAAAACATTGATTTAAGCTGCCAATAATTCTTTTTCCAGACTGGGTTTGAGAAAATTCTCTACAGCTATTTGGTGCTTGCACTTTGACCCTCGATGACGACAATCAGCGCACTCACACCGCGAGTTTGGATCTGGATGATTGGGGCGGACAACGTAGCGGTTTTGGTTGGTAGAGTTCTCCACCACAAATTCGTCGCCCTGCTGTCCAAGCACAGTGATTGCTTGGGCGAGTGGGGAACGTACTGCTGATTCCAACTTTTGCTTTTCTTGTATCTTCGCGACGGCAACCAAAGTCTCTTTAATCATTGCTCCAAACTCTTCTATCAGTCGCACACCCGTAAGATTGGATTTATAGCCGCCACTGACTCCAATAATTAGGATTTGGATGTCATCGACGATCGCCTCCCACACACCACCGCGTATTGTCTGCCCGATTTTTTCATAAGTTATCGCAACTGATTCTGGCGCTTCTTGGGGAAGTGGGGAAACATCACGCAATCCGCGATCGTATCCACTCCGATAGCAAGGGTCATTGGACTGCATTTCTAGTCGATTGGTGGCATCTTGATAGCCTTGACGGTTATTTTCCATCCGTTGCAAATCAGGTGCAATTTCATTTGCTTGGGCTTCAACGTGTGCAACGAATTCAGCCTGAGCAATTACCTGGGGCTGTGCTGCCAAAATATCAGTGATGCAATCTTCCTTGCTGCGGCGGCGGGAGATTGAAAGGCGATCGCACTTCGCACGCAATTCGCTTATGGAAAATTTTTCAAGTTGTTCGCGGGTGTGAATTGGCTGTGTCATTATGGTTTAAATCCTTGTTGTGATCCGTCATTTCTAAGGTTCCAAAAGCGTCGTTTCTTCTTGGTCGGAGGGCGGCGCTTTTTGGTATCTGTATTTAATGTAATGCCATAAAAAGCATTTGTCAATAACTAAAAAGCATAACAAATGTATTTTATGGCTTGCAATTTAGCCACATAAAGTATATAGTTTTAGCAAAGGAGGAATTACTATATGCGCGGTGTCGCCAAGCTGCGTCATGCCTTTGTAGACTTAAATAGAAGTCGCGGAGGCATGAGTATGGATATGTCTATGATTAGAGAGCGGATGGAAGAATTAGGCGTGGATTTAGCGACTCTAAACCGTCGCTATTGCGAAATTAGGCGCACGAAAGGCGATGAAAGTGCAACGCCTGTAAATCGTAGAAATATGCTTGCTAAAGCAATTTCTAATGAAGGCAACCCAACACTAGAGACGTTTATGGATCTTGTTGCGGCTTTAGATGGCAAGGTCTTGATTGAATGGAAAAGCACAAAAGTCAAAGAGTTTGGGGGTGATAACGCCGCATGAGTATTGTTACCCTCGAACTCAAAATTTATCCAACTGTTGCTCAAGCACAAACAATAGATTTGTGGCTTGAGCAGCTTAAATGGGTATGGAATAGAGGGTTAGAATTGAGGCTAGAAGCACAACAGCGACGCTGGAGGGAGAAGCTAGATCGCCCTCTCCCCGACAGCTTAAAGCTCAAATGGAAGAACGGTAAATTAGTAAGCTGCGGAGTACGCAAAACCAAAGCAGGACACAAATATTGTGAGGTGCGTACTTGTCGGGATATTGATAGTCCTAAGAAGTTTGTACAGTGCGAATTTTTTAGAAGTGACAACATCCCCCAGTGGTTGCAGGATGTACCCACCAAATTTAAATCTGGGGTGAATGATGCTCTAGATAAAGCGTGGAAAGCCTACAGCGACCCTAAACACCCTGGTAGACGACCAAGGTTTAAGGGTAAGCATGACAAACTCAAATCACTTCTTAACCGCAATGCTGGGGGCAAATGCAAAGAACTGAAGCCTGAAAGAATCCCTGGTGGTGATAACGGTTATGTTCGCTTTCCTAAGTTGGGCAAGCTCTATGTCAAAGGGTTATTTAAACGGTTCTTGAGTGATGAATATGGCAGCGCCAGAATACTGAAAGAGCCTTCAGGATACTACCTTCAAGTATGTGTGAATGCTCCAGACGTGGTACTGCCAGTAAGCTATCGCGCTGTCGGAATTGACCCCGGCTTAAAGTCGGTCATCACTACCGACGCAGGTCGAGAGGTTGCACCGCCAAAGATTTACCGAAATCAACTTCATAAGCTTAGAAGGCTACAGCGTAAAGCTTCTAGGCAGGCAAAGGGAAGTAGCAACCAGAAGAAAACTTATCATCTAATCGCCCGTCTCCATGAGAAAATCCGTCGTAGCCGCAACGCATTCAACCATAAACTCAGCACTAAAATTGTGCGTGAATATGGCAGTATTGCAATGGAAGATTTGCAAATTAAAAATCTTACGAGAAAACCCAAAGCTAAACCACAAGAGAATGGCTTAGGGTATGAGCAAAATGGTGCAAAGCGCAAAGCAGGATTGAATAAAAGCTTTGCTGACTCTGCACTAGGAGACTTAATCAGTAAGATTGAGAGTAAATCAAAAGTCGCTGGCAGAGAATTTGTCAAAGTGCCAGCGCACTACAGCACAATCAATTGCTCTCAATGTGGTGAAAAAATTAAAAAATCGTTGAGCGTTCGCACTCACCGTTGTACCTGCGGCTATGTAGCCGGACGGGATGAGAACGCCGCACAAAATATTTTGCTTAAAGGGTGTGAACTTTTTAAGCAGACGTACCGCTCTTGGGAGTGGAAACGAGGCGCAAGTCCTAAGCCTGTCTCTGCCTCTGAAATAGAGGGTCAGCAGGAAGCTGGGAAGCCAGCACCATCGCCTGAATATGGCGATCGATCGCGCGGATCGGGGGATGTAAATTCCCCATTCGCTCCTCTTATACCCTCGCAAGCTCTAAACCCACCTAAAGGCAGAAACAAGAAAAAGTAGAAATCCGCGCAAACTACGGATGAAATTTTTATCCAGCTTACTTTGTGGGATTTTGGGGCGGAAATGGATGTTGGGGGATAGAAGCGATCGCAAGGGCGACACTCATTTTATTGGCGGCTTCCTGCTCCGTTGGCGGAAATGGATGTTGGTGGGTGAGGGCGATCGCAAGATAATTTTTCTACCTGATGTTTGTACTAAGGTTACGTGGAAACCGATGCTGGTGGGGGAATTGCGATCGCAAGGGCTGTACCATAATTTTGCGGAAATTGGAGGTGGGGGATGAGGGCGATCGCAAGCGGAAAGTTACCTTTCCACAAATCTGAGTAGAGAATAACCACCCTCACGCGGACTATACGTGCTTCCGCGTTTGGGGAGTTATCCCCACCAAAGCGATCGCCCCTGGCTTGGTACGCGATCGCCCCAAACGCGAATTGCATTTGCGGACACATCTGCAATTCGCACCTGAAGCGCGAGGGAGTCAAGATAGCAAGTACTGTCCTTTATCAGTTAGTAACGGACTGCTCTAAAGGGCCGCAGAGGCTGCCGTCTTCCCTCAATCTTCAGATTCAGCACAGAACCCCTGACATAGGCAAGAGAAACAAGCACCGACTGGGTAGCCCTTAAGGCATTACGTAGAAGTCGCCCCAGTTAAGGAGATACTCTTGCTCTTAAATAAACTTGGATCTAGAAAAATTTTCATTATTGAAAGATTGGCACACCCACATCAAAAAGGAGACTAAGATTTTTTGTAAAAGTTATTCTACTCATCCAACAAACCATGATCTTTTGAAGCAAGCTCTGCTAGCTGGAATCGCAAAGACTTACGGAAATCTTTTGCTTGCCTCTTGGTCAATCCTTTTGGAGTAGATTCTTCATCTACTCCAATGATGCCAGAATGGCCCTTTGCGCCTAGACGACGATCCTTGATTTTCTTGTCGTTATTAGAATCTTGAAGTAGGTGTACCCAGATAACATCAAGTATTCCTGAGTATTTATTTTTGTCTTCTACAACAACTTCAATTTTACGAACTTCATCAACATTCAAGCGAATAACCAGCCTGCGTGGCGAGTTTTCTTGCAAGAAACTATAGGCCTGCTCTGGCGTTGTTAAAGACTCCTCCCAGACGCTTAAGTGAGGAGGAATCGATTTCCTGTCTAAAGTAGAAAGCTCAAACGGTTTAGCAATTTTATCAAATTGAACTGCTGAAAGCCTTCCTTTTTCTTTATAGTCTTTTGGCACATCGGACAAACGAAGTATGCGACAACTGTTTGGAAGCGGGGTTAAGTTGCGCCTTGGTGTAAAAATGTTTGGTAAATTACCAAGCAAAGAGCGCAGCTTTTTCCAATACTGCGGCAGAAAACTCCTGTTCAAGCGTCGTATCTTCTCCCCATACTTCACTAGTATTTCTGTTCTGGTAAAAGAATTCTATCTCTTTGTTACCAAAAATTTCACACTCAAGATAATGTTCTCCTTTAGACCAAGTGTACATAAAATTATCGCTTTCACCAGGGCAAGCATCTGGTACTTCCAAAGACAAACCTTTGGACGAGAAATATTCTTTTAATTTCTCCCAGGTCTGCCAAGCGGTATCAAGCACTGATATCGTAAACCCGTCTATACCAGTAGAATTTGCTCGAAGTCGCAATGAATCAAGATATGTCCGCAGTCCTTGATGACGCTGCTCGCTAGCCTCATCAAACTCCTTAAGTAATCGTTGAATCGGCGCATCTTTCTCAATTTTTTTGGCTACATCGTTGATTTTATCGTTAAGTTTTTTGCCTTCATTTCCTTCAAGTTTTTGTAAAGTGTTGTTTCTATGCAACAACGAACTGGGTGAAGACGAAGCAACGTATGTAGGCATTATTTTAACAGCTCCCTAGTTTTATCGGTAATACAAGCCTCAAATATTTCATTTTTACGAACACGAAATTTTTCTAACAGATCCCAATGTGCGATTCCATCCCCAGGAAAATTAACGTTGCAAAATAAATCAATGTCTAACACCATAGAAACTAGGTCATCTCCTGAAGGCGGAATTATTACTTCATTTAGCAGAAGCATTCCTCCTATATCTTCCTGAGGAATTTGCAGCTGCATAAAGAAGTCGCTTAGACCTTGAGATAGATCGGGTGAAACCTCTGGCAATGTTCTCAGATAGTCCTTGAAATCATTCATGGGCAAAGGTAAATCCAGTTTGTTAATGTAGCGAACTGCGACTCGATTTACGTTCTTAGGCTTAATAACTGCCCGATAAATGTCCCAGAGTCGTTGAGCTTCATTCTGGAGATTTTCCCATCGCTCGTATGGAGCAAGCCGACTAAAAGTAAAACCGTTTAATCGAGCTTGAAATATCTGTTTCATGTCATGGCTAATAAAGCGGTAGCCAACTACCGCTTGGCTTGCCGTGGCAGTAGCCGTAATATTGGAACCTCCTTCAAATTGACCCTGAATCTCTATAATTTCCTCGTCTACCGGATATTGCGACAATATACTTTGCTGAATATTTTTTAAAGTTGGGATTTCTGCCTCAGAAGAAGCGTCAACTCGTATGTCAATTAAGGCCTCAGTGATTGATGATTTTTTGTAATGTTTCGATGATTGCATACCACGAGCTTAAGATTATTGTACCTTTGTGTACTCTGCCATTGCCTTTTTAAGATCGTTTCCTACAACCGCCCAGTCAGACAGCAGTGCTAAATAGTCTGCTTGCTCAGAACTTAATGACGTATTATAAACCTGCAATGTATTACCAAAATCAACCATTCTGGCAACACCTTCAATTAAAGACGGTCGTGCGTATAAATAACTTGACAGTATATCCATAACTACCCCATCAGATTGCTCACGTCTTTGAGAGTAGATCCCCCCAAGCTCAATATACATCAATCAAAAGTACAAACTGTAAAATGAGCGTCGGCTTAATCAAATCTTTTATTGCTTGAACAAAAAATAAAAATTTCCATGTACGCAAAGCTGTTAAAAGAGAGCGAGAAGCCGGGAAAGGAAGTGAAAATTTTTCAGGAAATAGGTGTCATTTGTAGCAATCCTCCGTGTTCTTGTATCCCTTTTTGGATTCGCAAGCAGCAATTTCAGCTTGTTTGGCGGCATCATCAAACGACCGAACCAAAGGCGTTTGAGCCACATAATCCGAAAGGACAATACTAAAAACGATGAATATAGCTGGAACTAACACAAATACAAACAGAAGACCTTGGATAATAATTTGCCTCTCGGAAGACAAGTCTTTCTCTGGGGATTTTTCTTGATCGCTCATGATTAATACACCACTATCGACTTCTATATCTAGAAAGCCCAAAACCAACTCACGTCTAACCACTTTCTGAAAAGTTTTTCATATTCCAAACAAGGACGGGTAAGCGCCCATGTTTGGAGCGGAAGCAAAACCCACGCCTCCGTTTACCCAAAAATAAAACCCACGAGCGATTGTTTCCAGGCAGGCGCTACGTAGGTTTAGCTCACAAACCCTAAAGTTCATGATTAATTCCACAATACCAAACTCTCCTGCACCTGCACAGGAGCAAACTTTCACACCTACTAAACGCCTGCCTCCCAAGCAGATGCGATACAGAAGAAAGCTCTTAATCGAACGATATGGTTATCAGTGTTTCTGGTGCGGCTGTGACCTCGCCCCAGAAACACTAACCATTGATCATCTAATCCCACTCTCCAAGGGTGGCAGCAACAAACTCAACAACCTCAGAACAGCTTGCAAGGGCTGTAATAACAAACGAGGTGATGCAATGCCAGAACTAGTAACAGGAGAAAAACATGATTGATGCCGAAGAACAAAAAGCGATTCGTTGGGTTTTGCGAATTTCTCGTGGAGAAGCGCTCGTCCCCTTCATCAAAGATTTTCTTAATCTACTAAATCAAGAGGGATTTTTACTGGAAGACTTGCTAGACGCACTCTCCAAATGGGCCTTTAATCAAAGGTGACATACTCCCCGCACCGCCCTTTCCTTCGGAACGCTCCGCGAACGGGACGGCGTGGGGTTGCTGGCAAAAAAATAGCTCAGTAGCTCGACATTTAGAGGACGCGGTAACTGAATTGCGGTCATCAGAAGCAAAAAACTGATTTTTGGCTGTCCCAAGCGCGGACATTGGACTTGTCCATGCTTGGGACGAAAAATCTGATTATAAATCCTCAAGCATGAGATTAATCAATCTCTTGCGCTGCTCCTTTGTCAACTGCTTGGCTAACAAAAAAATCTCTTCTGGTGACATGGGTCGCGCATCAGAATCACTTTGCATATCCCCCTTTAAGTAATTGCGAAGTGCATCCACGCCACTTAACCCAGTGGACTTGGCGATTTTCTCCAGGTTGTCTGAGGATGGAAAGCCATTGCCAGCCAGCCACTTCTGCACAGTGGAGGAGCTAACACCTAATTCACGAGCAAATGCGGTTTGGGAGCGATCGCCCATAGCTCGTTTTACAATCTCACGAAATCGTTCTCCAAATTGATCGCTCATTACCGCTTGTTCAAAAATTTCCATCCACATAATGATAAGTCAGCATTTAGCTGATTTTGATATTACGGGTGTCAACTTACAGACTCTTATGATATAGTTCATAGCAACCACACAAGGAAATTATTACCACTATAGTAGAGATGACTGCTA
This sequence comes from Nostoc sp. TCL240-02, assembly GCF_013343235.1. Taxonomy (GTDB): domain Bacteria; phylum Cyanobacteriota; class Cyanobacteriia; order Cyanobacteriales; family Nostocaceae; genus Nostoc. The sequence goes on from NZ_CP040094.1 coordinate 5,134,568, forward strand.
AAAAAACATACACCACCTCCGATTCCATAGCAGGCGCACTTGCAAAGGTGTCTGAAGAAATGGGCATCCCAGAATCTTCCATAGTTACCTTTGCATTGCGGCAGTTTTTATTGAATTACCAAAAAGAGCAGCATGAAGCCAGAGAGCGCGATGCCTGCGGCGTGCAAAGCCAACGCTCTTTGATTACGGCATAGCTTCACTCTTTGCATCTACACAACATGGAGCAACCAGGGACTTACAAGACAGAAAGACTTATAGAGATGAGCGAACTAGAGGCGCTCGTAGATATCCTTGTCGTCAAGAAACTAGCCCAAATGCTAGGGGTACAGACTACTTCTTCAAGCGCCCAAAATCAGTGGTACGACGCAGAAGAAGCCTATCCAATGCTTGGCTTAAAATCAGCCGATCAATTAAGAGTTATGGTCAGAAATGGGACTCTCAGGCTCAAAAAAAGAGGGCTTGAAGATTATGAAGTGAGAGATGTGCGATCGCCCGATTCCCAAATTCCTAGATATCAGTTTCACATCGAAAAATGTGATGCTCGATTGTCCCTGTCCCCTGAATTACGGCAACCAAAAAAAGCCAACAAAAAAATTAACCGCATAGTTGATAGCTACGCGGTTAACAAAAAATTATCAAAAAACTGATTAATATTATGACACAAAAACTAGAAGCACGGAATCCTTATGAGATAAGGATTCCAACACACTTAGAAATTGATGAAGCAGCCGTAACAAAAGTTGTATCAAGATTTCAAGCTGATGGCATTATTCCCGACATTATTGTTACTGAAAGCGGGGAATTAATTGAGGGCATTGAAGCAATAGAGGCGGCAAAAAGACTTGATCAGCAGATGGTAATGGTGGCAGTACGTCCGCCACTACAAGTATCAGAATCATTATTAACTTCAATAAGTGCTGAGTTGCTTTACGTCCATCCTCTTAATGCATCAATTTATGGGGATAAAGAGGACTTGAGCTATTTAAAAAGTGCGATTGCCTCCACAGGATGGATTAAGCCTTTAGTCGCCACTCCCGACGGTCAAGAGAGATACAGAATAGTTTCAGGGAACAGCTGCTTCAAAGTTGGCTGTGAGCTAGGCAGGAAAGAATTCTCCGTTGAATTAAAGATTTTCAATTCCGAACAAGAAGAACTCAAAACCCTGCTTGCTGGCAACGTCGGGCGAGAAAAGACAATCGAGCAGAAAGTCAGGGAAGGGCTTCTGTGGGAGAAAATCGAGCGCGAGGAAGCCAAGGCGCGACAAGGCAGAGCAGGCGCGGGGCAGGGAACAACCCGCGACGTGATCGCCAAGCTTGTGGGGCTTGGTAGCGGGGTTAATTACGAACACGCGGTTGCAGCTGTGCGGGAAATGGACGAATCCAAGGACGCGCCATCTGGTAGTGTTCAACATCATCGCCACCAGCAATTCAAGCAACTTTTATCAAGGCCGCGCGGTGTAGACGCAGCCTACAAGTTGGTCAAAGAATCCGCTCCTCCCTCTGCTGGGACAAATCACAGCCGATGGACTCCCAAAGAATTCGAGCGGGTAAAAATCACTGGCGGGACTCACAAGGGGAGTATTGCCACAGTGCGGGTGATTACCGGGCCATTTTCTAGTATTTGTCACATTGATGGGACTCCAGAAAACAAGCGAGAGCAAGTTCCCTTCAATCAAATGGAAGCGATGTCCCAAGCAGCGCCCCCCACGTCTGTCAAACAAGAACTAAAGCAAAAGCAGCAGGCGGCGGGATTTGGAAAAGGCGAACAATTATTTAAAGAATCCGATCGCAATGAGGGGCATTCTCCAGAGCAACAACTATCGGCAAGTATCACCAATATCAATGCCATCGGTGAAGTGCAGGTAACTGAAATGGCGATCGCCCTTTTATCACTCACTTCCAAGCAACTCTTTGAAGTGATGAGCAAGGCACGGCCAGACTTTTCCACATCTCAGTTAGAAGCTATTTGGAAGGCACTAGAGAAATCCCTGGCACACAAGGCAGCGTGATGAGTATCACCACCATTGAATTGTCGGTTGATGAATATATGAGGGTTATTGGCAGTAGCCCAGTTCCAATCACCGCAATTGATTTGAAGCCTGGCTTTTATTACAAGTTAGTGAATCGAGCGACAGGAACCTATATGCACCGCTATTTGAGAGCAGTTGTTGGTGAGTACACATATTGGGAGTAATCATGAGCTATTGGAGAGAAAGAGCGGCTGAGGCTATTGCTTCTGTGATCGCTTCTGCCAGTGTGGATTTGAAGAATTTATCGCTTGCAGATAAACGAAAACTGAAGGGTGCGATTGATGCTTCTTACCCTTTTGGAGTAAGAAAAAATCATCCTTACCAAGTTTGGCTTGATGAGAGGCGCAAAACTTTCTATGAGCTTGGATTAGCTAGACAGTCAGAAGGCAATCGCAAGCCTCCGATAAGATGCGATTCAACAGTTCCAGGACAGCAATCATTATTCTGATGAGTATTAGACCCGATTCACCTTGGCACTATGCAGGAGCTTTTTATGCCTTGGTGAAAGCTCAGACAAAGCTGCACATTTTGATTCGATTTGTTGGAAAAACTGAACTTTTTATTGAATCTGAATCTGACAATGAAGTGATTAATAGCCAGCTTAATGAAATTGAGCAGCATTTAAAATCTGCACGCCAAAATCTTATGGCGACCAAAATGATAGATTTAACCCAAAAAATTGAAGCCCAATTAGCTCTTAAGGATTGCAATACTGGAGAGCTAAAGGATGCTACCGGCGCGACTTATCCTGAGATATTCACAGCACTCAAACAGCTTTTGGATGCAGGTAAGGCGCAATACTACTTCATTTACACTATGCCTTTACCAACATTGACATATCAATTGAAAAAGCCTTTTTGGAAAATTTAACAGCCATCTTCCCAAAAAAAGATGGCTCCCTCCGCAGATAACGCACTCTTGCTTTGGAAACCACTTAAACCAATATGATTATACCATTTCAATTTACTTTTGAGACAGCAGAAGAACTTTACAACTGTGACGAAAAGTATCCAGTTGACTTTGAGATTGCATGGAAACTTCTAGGCTACAGCCGCAAAGATTCAGCCAAGAGAAAACTAATCGGCTACTTCATGCAAGATACAGATTACCGACTCCACAGTAATGTGGAGTCGGCTCCAGACGGAGGTTTGACGCATCGTGAAGACATTTATCTAACAGTGGAATGTTTTAAGGAGATGGGGATGCTGGCTAAAAGCGAGGAAGGTAAACAGATCCGAAAATACTTTCTTCAATGTGAGGCGATCGCCAAGCAATCAGTAAAAGCAATTCCACGGTTGCAACGGCAGATTCAGCAGTTACAGGAAAACTTTGATCGTCTCCAATCCCAAGTCCAAAAAATACTCCCAATATCATCTGATTTCACACCACCAGGATGGGATGCCGAAGTATGGCGTGAGCTACCACCACAAGATAAACGTCACTTCCGCTATCTATACCAAAACTTCAACTTTCATCCAGAGTCTGAGGCAATTGATCCTTCACTGATTTCCGCAGAGGCAAGGCTCCAACAAAGGCAAGAGATGGAGCGAATAGTTGGTGAGGTAACGCCCTCTGAAACCTGGAGGATAGATGATGCAAAACAAGAATTATTAGCGCGATTCTGGGCAGAGGGGGGAGCGAACGATGAATAACTTTGCATCCTTCACACTGGGACAAATCAGCGCCCCGGTCAACATTCTCAAAGAATTTCTTGAGATATTCAATCGTCGCCATAAATGTAAGGCAGCAATCCTATCTTGGCTAGATGGCAAGCATTTTTATGGGCATGAGTGGGCAAGAATCACCCTTGAAGAACTGGGTGAAATCTTAGGATATTGCCGAGAAACGATTGGCAAACATCTTAGAGAGTTGGTTGCAGATAAGCTGATTGACGAGCTTCCAGCACAACGCTTCCCAAAGGATACAGCCAATAAATACAGGCTAAATCCCAACTGGCTACCACCTATCGAATTCGACAAATCGGAGTGGGATATTCTATCAAAGCTGCTGGGCTTCTGGAATTATCTGGATATGCTACCAAAAATCCTGTTTTTCAGTCGATGCGAAAAAATTGACATAGATGGGCCAAAAAATGAGCCTATCAATGCGAATAATCCGCCAACACTAAAAACTAACTTAAAGCTTTTTAAAAACAACAACACTGCTGTTGCTGGGAAAAAGGAAGTGGTGGTGGAAGAGGAGCCAGATTGGGAATCAATCGCTGCCGTAACCAACACTTGGGAGCAAAACCAGACTTCTCACTCCGTTGAAGGCGATGAAGAAGTTCTTCCATGTGACGAGGTAGATCCTCATGACGATCTATCTTCCGCGCCGGAAATTAAGCCTACTTCAACTCAAAATAAACCCACAAAGGATGAAATCAGGGAGACTTGCGCCGAATTAAAAAGGCTGCGAATTAACCCAGATCCATGCCTTGGGGTGATTAAAAAATATTGGGGTAATGTGGCAGGCGCGATCGCCCGTGTCAAAGAGTCTATTGCTGAGGGATGGTGCGATAATCCAACAGGCTTATTCATCAACAGCTGTAAGAGTGGAATCAAGGCTAAAACGGTTATTACCACTGATGTGAGCGATTGGTTTACTTGGGCACGCAAACAAAGATTAGTGCTTGCAATGGCGGGTGGAAAGTGGGCTTATTTACCAGATGGAAGCCAGGTAGGACTTGACGAAATGATGCAACGCTATCCAATGGAGGGCGGTAGCGCGTGACCGAATACGAGTATTTACAGGAATACGTGATGGATCACTATCACACTGCTATAGAAGCTTTGGTAGATCCCATTCACGATCGCCACAAAAACGCCCTGCTTCAAGGCGATATGGAATCAGCCATATATCTAGAAGCGGCACGAAATGCCATTCACCAGCAAATATTCGCCGCCCGACTGCGATCGGAGGATATTATTCACTGGCTGAAGTTTGATGCTGAACTTCGGCAGGTTGGCGAAACCTATCCTGATGCAATGGAAGGATCTATCAAAGTTGGAGTTTTTGATGAAAGCTATTAGTCTATGGCAACCCCATGCCTCCCTCGTTCCTTTGGGCTTGAAACGCCATGAGACGCGCTCCTGGGGGACAAGTTATCGAGGCCCATTGTTGATTTGTTCAGCTAAGAGAAATCAGGTTTCTCTGTTCGTTGTCAAGTGGAAGCCAAAAGCTGGGCAACCAATGCCTTGGGAAATTAAGCAGAAACCTTGCAAACCCAAGGGAGGACGGAACAAGAAAGGCGATTTTAATAACTTCCATAACCGTGATTATGACTTTGTTTCGCCAGATGGAGAAATTTTCACGGGTAAAGGAGTTCGCCAGTTTGCCCAAGAACATGAGTTAAATGAATCTGCCCTTCTTGATGTTCTAAATGGCAGAGTACACAGTTGCAAAGGTTGGACAAAAGCCGTTGGTGGTAGGAAATTACCTGTACCTCCAACTTACTACTTTTTGTCACCTGCGGGAGTTGTTCACACCACAACCAACTTGAGTGAATTTGCTCGTCAACATGGTTTGTGCCCGATCGCACTATCCCGAATTTCGAGATGCATTATTGGCATACACAGAGGATGGCGACATTGCACCCCAGACGGACAGCCAATCGTCCCACCTGACCGCAAGCACCGAAAATTCACGCTGCGATCGCCCACTGGCGAAAATATTGAGGGCAGTAATTTAAAAGCCTTTGCCGAACAGCACGGGTTATCTCGCACCTGCTTGATGAACGTTTTAGGCGGGATAAGCAAAGAACATAGAGGATGGACGCTTCCTGGAATTGACGCTATGACCACCACGACAACACCTAATCTTGGCAAATTATTTACTAACCGCACAATTAGACCGGCCACCGATGAGGATATTATCTTACTTGCTCCTGGTGACTGGATTAGCGAAAAAGAATGTCCTTGGTCTTGGCAATTTAAGGGATGTTGTCAAGACATGATAATCGGTGTGTGGGAGGGTAAAGAGTTTTTTGTACCACATCACCTACTGATGGTTTGTGAAATCATTGAGGGTCAAGTTGTTGAAAAATTTTTCACAAAGCCCGAACCAAGATTTAAGGTAGGCGATCGCGTTCGTGACACTTTCCCTGGTAGCAAAAAACAGAGGAAAGGAGCGATCTCGGACACCCCGAAAAAATGGGCTGTGGTGCTTTGGGACGGTGTGAGCAAGCCTCAACAATGGAGTTATGAGCATCTAGAGAAGGATAGCTCGTGGAACCCCGCCCATTTTGGGGAAGTGCCTCATCAAGTTGAGACTGACGGACAGGTGACTATTTTTTTTGATGAAAGTCAGGAGCCGCCAAACCCAGATGATTTTGAAACTATTGAGAAATACGAGGAGGCTTGGGAGAAATGGAACTTACAGCAGGAATGCTTTTTGCCGGCGGCGGGGGTTGTTCAGAAGGCGCGATCACAGCAGGATACAAACCCATCTGGGCAGTTGAAAACAATCCCTACGCCGCAGCCGTCTACAGAAAGCGATTCCCCACGACTCAACTTATCGAACAAGACATTGCCCGACTCACTGACGAATTTATCAGAAATCTCTACAGTGTCGATATCGTCATTGGGGGCAGCCCATGCCCAGATTTCAGCCTTGCTGGAAAACGCGCCGGGATTGAAGGAACTCGCGGACAATTGTTTTTTGAGTTCGTCAGATGTTTGCAAATTATCCAGCCTCCAGCTTTTTTGTGGGAGCAAGTTTCAGCAGTCTTATCAAGTGGAAAGGGACTTGACTTCATCAAAATCCTTGATGCGTTTGCAGAGGTGGGGTATGTGGGGAGTTGGCAAGTCAGGAATGGAAAACGCCACGTCCCCCAAAACCGAGAACGATTATTCTGTGTGGGTATTCACAGGCGATATTCGGGCGACAATACCAAGTCCAGAAAAGAAAACTTTACAGGAAATATTTGAGACTCAAGCTATTCCTGTAAAAGTTTACGTTGATGGCGTGGCAGAGGCTACCGAGTCCCCCGCGATCTGTGCTGCCATCCTCCAGCACAGATCACCATTGCACAGAGACAAAAGAGGAGCGTCATTCGCAGTGCTTTACCGCGCGGCTGGAGGCGATCGCATCTACCACGAACAATCCCCATGCCTGCGAAGTCCCAACAATTCGGGCACAGGAGCCTATAAAATTCGTGAGTACCAAGGTGAAACCTACCTTGAGCGCCCCATCAATGCAACAGAGGCAGAGCAATTAATGGGGTGGGAAGTTGGGAGTACTGCGATCGGCATTAATAAAGAAGGAGATGAGATTGCTATTAGCCAAACTCAGCGAATTAAGATGATTGGAAATGGTATAATTGTTGGCGAAATAGTAGATATTTTAACTGCGATCAAGCCAATACTTTTGAGGCAATTAAAGAGCGAAATACCTGAGCATCTGGAATTTGCTTATTGTCAGTTAAGGCAAAAAGGCATGAGTCATCTTGAGGCGATCAACCGATTAAATTAAAACCATTTTTCCATCTGAATCAAACTTGAACTGCATGAATGCGGCAGATGCGATCGCGTTCCATGCTGCAATCTCTGCTGCATTTACTTTATTCAAAAGCGGTAATCCAGTAACAATTAAATCCCAGCAAGCCTTTACTAAAGGGTAATCTTTATTATCAATACCATCTGTATAACCTGCTGGAGTAACTATTGTTTCCAGTCGGCTTACTGCACGTTGATTTAGTGTAGCGTTAGCTATGCGATTGTAACCAGTATCACTAATCATCGCTCTATTAAAATTTGCCCAATCTGGTAAAAAAGGTGGAGGAGTGCTAGAGATAATGTCCGTGCTTAATGGAGTAAAACCAGTGGGTTGAGGATTCCCATCTGAATTAAGATAAGTTGTAGAAATAAGCACACCATTTTGATAAAGTTGCTGTCTATAGTAAATTGCCATTATCCTGCTATCCTTAATGAAAGTATTGGGCAGTTGTTGTTAGGTGTTCCTGGTGCGCCAGATTCAGGGCTGTCTGGAAATGCAGAGCCATAAGTTATACCAGTCAGCGTAAAACCAGAGAGAAAAGAAACGCCTACAGAAGTTTGCCCTACTATGGAACCAGACAAAGGAGAGTTAGTGTAAGCAGTATAAGTAGTGCTAGCTATTTTGTTCCAAAGCAGCCCCATATAATATCCAGGCTGTATGATTTGGTTGATTGTGATTTCTTTAGCTCCTGAAGTTGAGCAATCTACTGTTGCAGCATCAAACAAAAGTCTTCCGACTGATTTACTTGAATTTGAAAAATATCGCATAGCTAATCTAGCTTCACCTGCTGTCTGTCCAGTACCTACATTTACTGCAATTCTATCTACAGTAATTGTTTGAGGAATAATTATGGGGCAATAAAAAATTTGACCTGCTAGCATACTTGCGCTAACAAGCGAGCCGTCCCCTACACCAGAAGAAAAGTATCTTCCTATTTGATAAAATGTGTTTCCAATTTGAGATGAAATATTTCTCTGAGGCATATTTATTAGCTCCAATATTGAATAATCACAATAGTTCCAGCAGTGGAGCTAGCAAAATATAAAGTTCCAGTAAATGCTTCTTTAGAAAAATCTTTTGCTTCTTCTAGAGAAGTTGTAAGTGTGTAATAAGGCAGTGTAGGAGTAGCTACTTTTCCTGTAGTGTAAGCAAATCTAATATCACCACCACTTAATATTTTGAAAGCGTAAGAGCGAGCATTTGTTAATGCAAAACTATATTCAGTATTTGCATTTGTCAAAGTTAAGCTTCCATTATTTCCGGCAATAGATTCTCTTCTTTCAGTAAATACTAATGCTGTATCAGCAAGTACGGGTGCAACGCTTGCCGCTTTGATTGATGCTTGAACACCACTAATTTGATCGAATAATCTAATAGGATTTCCTATCGTGATTGTTCCTGTTCCCGCGCCAGCTAATATTTTTACATTTGCAGTTCCACTAGTCCAACTCGTAGCTCTTACTCTAATTGAATTACTGCTACTACAATTTCCGTGCCACCTACCTATTTGAGTAGTAGTACTGCGAGTGTAAGCAGTGCCAGCAGCAAAAGCGCTAATTGCTGTATAAGTTGCCCCATTATCTAAGCTACGCTCAAATTGCAAAGTACCAACAAAAGTGCCATCAATTTGAATTGCAAATGATGAGTCACCACTAATAGAAACCGAGGCAAAGCTACTGGCTGTAGGAGTTCCACTGAAAATTGTTTGACTATCTGCCCCAGCAGTGGAGATTGAACCCGCATCTGCTGCGCTAATATTAATAGTTGAACTAACAAAATCAACAAAACTTGTTATAAGTTCACCTCTTTGGGTGGTTCTCAGATTAGTTTTCTGCCCATCTGTAAGCGTTGGCAATGTTGCGCTGTACAGGGCTTCTAGATAAGCTAAAAACTCGGTATTGTTGATTGTTACGTTGCCATTTACGGGAACAGGATTACCAATATCATTAGCAATTTCTATAGAGCTATTTAGAATAGTGACATTCCAGTTTCCTACTTGTCTTGCGCCAACATTCTCATTTGCTCTTTCGATGTTTGCGCTTGTTGGCGCAGAACCGAGAATTGTTCCAGTTGTAAGATTGAGCCAGACAAAAGTGGCAGAGGGCGATCCGCTATTTACGTCTAAAATTGCAACTCTGGCTAATAAATCACCAGTCGAATAGCCAGTACCACTCGCAAGCACATCATAGAAATCAGTTATTGTGTCTTTGTCGGTCGTGGCTAACGGCCTCAGTCCCGCCCCCGGTGTTGCGGCGCTGCCCGTCGGATCTGTGAATGTTACGGTTATTGTCCCAGTTCCTTCATTCACGAGATCGCGACGAACGTAAAAAGCGCCGCTATTATCCGTCCAAATTGTTGATGCAATGTCAAGTTGAGCTTTGATTGCATCTCGCACCTGCTGCAAAGTTGTGTCTGTAGCCGCATTGCTAGCGAGAGGAACAGAAGACAAGCTTACAGGCTGAATTACGCCGCTACCATCAACTTTTAGACGATCGCTAACCAGTGTAGAAGGCAAGCGATCGCGTATCGCCGTCTCCAGAGCGATTTGAGCTTGCTGGTTAGTGGTAGAGGCATCGCCACCTCCACCACCACCGCCAAAAGAGGAGATAATATTGCCGTTAGCATCGACGATATTAGTTTTCTGATACGCCGTCTCTTGGTACGTCATTATTTCGCTTAGATTTTGTTTGGGACTGCTCTGGAACAGTTACTACTTCTGGCTCCAGCGCGACTTTGGCAGGAATTGCTGCTACCACAACAGGGGATGTTGACCAACCAGCTTGAATCCATCCGGGCGCATCAATGGCGGCAATCTCACGAGTGCGATCGCCATCGGGACTGTAAAGAGTGATAGGCTGACTCATGCTGTGATGAACGCTCCATAATTCAAGTTTCCAGGGCTACCAAACTTGGTTGCTTTGGCCCGCAGATAATTAATATTTGGGTAGCTGGCAGAGGGAAGATTTTTCTCGACCCATTCACCACTAAGAGGGACTTGGAATCGTCCAGCAGCACCTTGCGGAGTCACAGTACCCACGGGGACAAAAGTTACATTGTCAGCAGAAGCTTCAATGGTAATTGTCCATTGAGCGCTTCCTGCTACATATCCAGTATGAGCAGCTACATCTACTACTGCTTTGTAGTAGCGAAGTTCAGCCGCATTTAAGCTGCTGATCGCCGTTTCCGCAGTGGTAGCACTAATAGCAACAGCAGTTGTAAAGTCGCGCAAAATCAAATTCGCATCAAGTAAAATCGCGCGACGATTAGCGATCGTTGAACGAGCCATAAATTTTTAATCCTGAAAAATTTTTCAACAAGCGGAAAATAGCATTTTCCAAGAACGAGTTATCAGCTAATTGGCGGGGCATTGGTGATGCCATATAGCCGACCAGCTGCACGACCGTGATAACAGGCGATCGCCGTATACCAATCAACGCGAGTGCGGAATACGGGCTTGGTTTCCAGTTCCCCCAAATCACGAGAACTAACGCCATACACTCCATCAACAGCACCTTGAATGCCATTGAGCATCATTTCTTTGAAGCAGACGCAATAAATGCTTTGGCATTGGGTGCTGGAAGTACCATCAGGACTTGTTTCGGTAAAGTCCATAATTGTGTTGCCGTTGTTGTCATAATCGGCGATGAGAATCGGTAAGCCGTTGTAGCTCATCACCCGGTTGCCAAACTCGTCTTGACTAAAGTCAACATCGCCCGAAACAGTGCGGTTTCTAATTGCTTGATTGAGTTTGCGTCGTGCAGATTTACCCATGATTAAGTGTGTGGGTGTGTCTACTTGGTCAATTAGTGCATCAAGTTTTTCTAAAGATAGCGGGCCACCAGCATCGTTATTAGAAATTAATTGACTTCCAGTTAATCGCACTTGCAAACCGTCAAAGCCGCGCGAATCAATACTGGAGTCGCCCTTGATAAAGTTGTAAGTCCAGCTTAAGGCTAAAGCTTTCACCTTCATCATTTCATGCACAGAGCGGACTTGTTCGCCTTGCATATCAATGATCGCGCGATCAACGTCCAAATCGCCGCCAAAAATCTTGAGTGCCTCAGACTGAGGATTGACCACACCGACCGATTCTTTGTAGGCTTCGTTGATGCCGCGAAAACCCACGCCAGGGAGTTTGTCTTCACGGTTGTAGTGCTTACCAGTTCCGGCGACATTTTCAAAAGGGATGGCGCGGAGAATATCGGAAGAGGCTGCATATTCTTCAATAATTGTTGCAGTAGCGATGGAGGGAGCAAGTTTCGCTGCCTCCAGAAGAGTCATTACCATAGGTGTGATGCAAATAAAATATTGGTTTGTCGCGCGAGAAGGCATCACGCCTACAGCACAGCAGCTGATTCACTCAGTGATTATTTATTGGATTCCCAACCTCTTGCACCTTTGCCTTGAGGTTACTGTGGGAATTTAAGGGTATAGAGAAAAAGGATTATCCCTAAATAAAAACACCACCCAGTTGGGTGGTGTTATAGATGACTGTGGGCGGACTCTGAGGGCACGAGCAAGCAGTTTAATCTTCTGCCTCGACCTCCTCTTGCCAGCCTTTGATAGCGGCAACAATGAAAGCACCTGCTGGGTTGTCAAGAGCTTTCTCAAATGCAGCCAAACTACCCTCTTTAACGGCATTTATGACTCGTTTTTTCAAGGTTGGGTTGCTTTCAATTTGATTTATGGCTTCTGTGGCTACAACCATTTGCTGTGATGTAGTGGTGGTAGGGTAAGTTTGCTCTAACTGTTTTAGTAATTGCTGAATTTCTGCCGCTGCTTGGGCTAGATTCTGTCTCTCTGCTTCGTTTATCACTCCAGCGACTTTTGCCCCTTCCTTGATTTCACCGCCACTCATGTGACCAATGCCAAGGCTTCCACTCTGTTGATAATAGTCGCCACCTGTGTTGAGATTGCGATTGCCAGTCATACTTACACTTCCACCCGTAATCACAATACCTTGATTATGCAAGTTTTCTATACGTGTGCCTGGATTTTCTTTCACAGTTTTAATAATTCCTTCAACTATAGCCTCAGTATTAGGTATGAGTTTTTTCGGGTCGTATAGAGGCAAAATCTGCTCATACCTAGCATAATATTCTCGCTTAAGCTGAAATTGGTTAGCCTGGCCAAATACCTTGAGCCTAATTAGAAACTGGTCGTTACCTCTTTTTTCTAGTCCAATCAACTCAAATTGTACAGGGTAGTCCAAAGTTAGACCTTTGAGGACAGTAACCGCCAATCCTGCATTAATATCTTGCTTATGGTAAAGGTCTAAAGTATCAAGAACAGATGTAATAAAAATATTGAAGTCATTTTCTCCAAAATTACCTTGTTGTGATGGCGGCATTCGATTTGGATCGCGATCGCCTTCCATTGGAAGTTTTAAATATACATACTCGCATTTAACGTTATCTAATCTGGTTTTTCTGGTGATTCCCCAGTCTTCAATGTATGCTCCAGTAAGATCAGCGTTATTGAGGTTAGCCTGGTCTAAATTTGTTTGCACTAACTTGGCTTCAAATAAGTTTGCTTCTTGTAAGTTAGCTTGACTAAGGTTTGTATCAATAAAACTGGCACGAGCCAGGTTAGCTCCTTGTAAGTTCACTGTGCTTAAATCTTGACGGTCAAAGTTTTTGTCCTGTCCCTGCCCTGTAACCAACAATTGACATACTTCTGCATTTTGAAGATAGGTTTGACCAAGGCGAACACGGTCTAGTTGTTTAGCGTTCCGCCAACAGGTACGAGTCAGAATAGCTTTTCTAAAATCTGTACTTTTAAGTATGGCTTTTGTGAAATTAGCATCAGTTAAATCCGCACTGCGGAAGCTTGTTCCGCCAATAGCTGCGAAGACAATAGCGATGTCGCGGATCAGGGCGTGTTTTGGATCTCCATTTAATGCACGTCTACTTATATATGTGCTTATTACTACTAAGACTCCAGCTATGGCTACGGGTACAACTATTGCTACAGCTAATGTATTGGCAAATCTTCCTACTACATCTCCGGCTCCTGTTCCGAATCGACGGGCAAATCCCGATTGATATCCGGCTCCTGTTCCAACTCTGGCTCCTGCTATGGTTCCGGCTATAGCTATAGCCATGTCTATGGCTATGGCTGTAACTTTGACTCCAACTTTTGCTATAGCTAGGGCTATAACTATAGCTAGGGCTATAACTATAGCTATGGTTATGGCTATGGCTACGGATTCGATTCTAATGTAAGCAGCATTATCGCTCGGCCCTACAGGTGTCATTTTTCCGATTGCTGCTAAGGCTAAGGCTCCGGCTAAGGCTCCGGCTCCGGTTGCAGCTACGGACACGATTATGGCTATGGTTATAGCTCTAGCTCCGGCTCCGACTACAGCTACAACTCCGGCTATAGCTACAGTCATAGTTATGATTACAGCTATGCCTGTAATTACATTTATGGTGAAAGATCGAGCTATGGATGAGTTATAGTCATTGACTCCAGCTACGGTTCCGGCTAAGGCTAGAGTTACGGCTACGACTCCTAACCCCCACTGTATTCCCTGGCGAATTGTAACGAAAATGAACATAACTACTGTGACTATGACAGTCCAACCTGCAATACGTTCAATATCAGCAAAATATCGATTTAATACGTTGGAAAACATATCCAACCCCGTTGAAATGCTAGCAAAAGCTAAGGAAAATCCTGATAGACCCATTAGTACCCACGAAACAAGTACCAAGAAAGTAGCCCACCGCCTTTGCAATCCAGCCTTAGCATGACTGAAATCTGCCCTTGTTAGGTTAGCGCCAGTAAAATCAGCACTTCTGATATCTGCACCGCTAAAATTTGCACCCTCAAGGTTCTGACCTCGAAAAGAACGACCTCTAAGATTTTGATGCGAGAAGTCTTGGGGCATGGTTGAAAGCTGTATACAAATTTCTTTTTGGATACAGATATACCATGAACAATTCCAGACTTTTAACGCTTTAAGTTGACTTCATATTTCTACCTTCAAAAATTCATGGAAATTGCAAGTCATAAACACTGGGGCGCGACGGGATCTTTGCGGACTTTCGACATGAGCGAAGAACAAGAGACAGATTTTTTCTAACTGCCTGTATATAAAGCAGCTAAAACCCTCCTGAAAAAGTTGAAGCAGTGCGGTCTTGGGGTAACGCCTAAGTGGAGCAACTGCCGTTTCAAGAGGGTTTTTGTGGTTAGTCCTAGCTATTAATTTCTCGTCAAGCGATGCAATTGTGATGCTGCATCCTCTAAGTACCTAATCACCTCATCAGGTGGTGACTGTTGACGATATCCCCAGCCTGCAAGTGCCTCTAATAAATCTTGGAATGAGTAGCCGTCTTGATCCAACAGGGTGATAAATTCTTCCACAAAGTTAATCAGCCCTTCTCTTCTGGAGTCCCGCAAAGCAGTGCGAATTGAGGTTTTTTGCTCAGAATCAATCATGCTGGGACTCCTCTAATTGTTCAGTCAAGACGGCTTTGTTATTTTGATGAATCTCAACAAGTGATTTTTCGTAGTTGATTTCGGCTTGCAAGACAGATAATGGCGGTGGCTCAATCTCTGACTCTTTAAGCTGGTCTGTGTCATAACCAAGGTCATCAAGTAGCACAGCGTAAATCCATCCCTTGCCTAAGTCGAAAGCCCTTCTTGTCCCTGGCGACTGATATTCAATCCCAATAATTCGACCCTGTTTTACCAGTTGCCCAAAATGGTATTTGGGCTGTGGCCAATGGCTAGGAAAGCGAATGCATGATTTTTCAGCAATGATTTCTGGCGTATCTTCTGGCATGGCGTTACCTCGTTTTTGATTGCAGCCGTAGCAAGCTAGGCGTAAGTTATCGGTTTTGTTACTCCCACCCAAAGAGAGGGGAATGTAATGGTCAACGGTCATAATCTCCGGCGTTAAATGGCAGCCACACCAGAGACAACGACAGCCGTACTTCTCGATTAGGCGTGGGAGTTTGTCGCGTCTTGATTTTCTGTACAGGCGTTTATATCGACGTAAATTGACTGGACTATCCATTGGTTTTGTCGCCTTGCAAGTCTTTCCTTGCAGATAAGCAGGCTTGGACAAGGAAACAAGCCGCGTCTGTGCTTTTGTTATTGACAAATGCGTAATTTGCCAAACCATCTAGCAACTCGTCAAAACTGAAGCCTTGCTTTTCAAGGGTGGTGACAATTTCAACCGTGATGTTGCACACGAAGTCATACCTATGTTCTGTGGCTGCTATGCCCAGAGCCTCAGTTAATTGGTTCATGCGTCCCTCCTGTCCATACCACGGCAAGGGTGTAATGGAGTGCATTCGTTGTTGGTGGCTAATGCTCTTGGGGCGAAAAAATGCACGAGAAATAGAGCAGCGAGTATTGCTACTGAAAAACTTTTCATCTTTCTAAATTCTGTTGATAAAACTATGACTGTTTAATTTGTTCTCTAAGCGCTGCTATACTGCGCTGGTGAAACTCGATTTCATCCTTGACCACTGCTTGCAGCTCCTCGCTCGTCAGAGGTTCAATCTCTGACTCTGCGAGCATATTCAAGTCCAAAATTTCTTCATCGTTTTCCAGCAACCAGTAACGCCATTCCTCTGTTTCGTCAGTTATCTTCACCAGATCCGGAGGATAGTACTCCATGCCGATGATTCGACCTTGCTTTACCATCTGTCCAAAACGGTATTTTGGTTGTTTGTAGACACTGGGGATGGCAATAAATTTTTGTTTTCTACGGTTACGTGCTGTCATCTCATCCCTCTACAGTTCAATCGCTTCCAATACCGACAGATGCCACTGCAAAGACTGGATAGTTTTATCTCTCCCCTTAGCAGTGTCTAGTACCAGTTGGCTGTAATCCTTACCTTTTTCAGTGGGCAGATAAGCGGGGTTTTTATCTGGATTGGGAGTTTGAAAACCTTGCTCTATAAGTAGTTTATTAACCCTAATGGCACTCCACTTTTCGCCAGTTTGGGCTGACAATTTCTCGCCTAATTGTGTTGGTCTAACCAAGCTTTTATCTACTGGAATAGCTAAGGCTGATTTTGCTATCTCTGCTGCTTCTAGTAGAACGGGGTTGTAAGATGCGATCGCATTTAACTTCACCCCCGCGATCAGCTTCGGATCTAATCCCGCACCACCCAAGGTTAAATCAAACAAATCTGAGATTTCTTGAGCGGTAGGAGTAGGAAGTATTGGGGGTTGTTCGGCTTGGGGAAGTTCATACTTGCCAGTTTTGCGAATACTGGGAAGAACTTCTGACGTTACCCACTTTTTGAACCGTTTCGCTTGTGCTTTACGACTACCTAAAACTAAGGAATACAAACCAGACTCGTTTACCGAAAGCATCTCTTGAGAACCGCTAGGGGTTTGCGTTAAACGCAAACCCTTTTCGTCGTCGTCTAATCGTCTGGTTTGAGAAATGTTGATTTCTAGAATTTCACAAATGTCTTGAGCTATCCACCAAGGATCAATTGCTGTGCCAACAAACCGAACCTCATGTGACTCAAATTGAAATACTGTTAAGTTGCTCATTTTGGTTTCACCGTAAATGCATAAAACAGCGAAAAGTGTGGTCATGGGGGTTTCCCCCAGGAACAACTTTTCAAGACAAGGAAGAGGCACTGGTTTAAGTGCCTCAAAAGGTGATAGGAGTTTATGTTTTACGTTGCGAGAATTGCGTTTATTGCTTGGCTATCAGTTGACCACTGACTACGCTGTTCGGTGTTGCAAGGCTGAGATATCCAGAAGCCATCCAGCCTCTGATAGAAAGTGCCGAGTAGGTTAATGCCTTTTTCTCCACCCCAAACGCGGTAGAGCTTGCCGAAGACATCATCAGTTGAATCAATTTCGTAAACTGCTGCTTCTTCTGATTGCTCGGTGAGATGAAGATTTAGCTGGAATTGTGCGTTAGCGAAGCTTTCCGAAGGAATCGCTTGATTGTCTAAAACCGTTGATGCCATAATGAAAGTCTCCATGAATTATGTGGATAGAGAGGCGCTTAAGTTTGCGAGACGGGGGCGCTTTCTCTATAACTATAGTCTCGCCATTACGACTAGATGTCAAGCATTAAAGCTATTTTATTGACGTATAGGTTAGAAAAGTATATTCTAAGGATAGATTCCACTCATTAGAAGGTAATTTAAAGATGCAGTACATAGCATCATTACCAATGCCCATCAAGTGGAACCTGGCTTATCTCATGCTTGAACGTGACGTAAAGACTGGAGAACTGGCAGAACTTACGGGACTTCATCCTAGTACGATTTCAAAGCTTAAGGCATACCGAGAAATGCCGAAAAGACTAGACAGGGACACTCTTATCCAACTTTGTAAAGCCCTTAAATGCAAGCCTGGAGACTTGCTTGAATACCAAGATGAATAAACAAATACGTACCTCAATTGGGCGGGGGAATTGAAGCTGCTGGATCGCTCTTTTAGGAGCGGGATGAAGGCGGAAGTTACGCAAGTAGCACCGGAGACTGAATATGCCTCCCATCGATTTAAATGCAATCCTCGCCCTGCCTTCAGTGCTTTTGGAAGAGCGATCGCTTTTACCCCAAATGCCCTGCGTTTACTTTGTAAGAAAGAGTATTAATTATGAGAGATAAAGCATTTGTCCACATTATAGAATCCCCATCTGATGAAGATATGCTTGATGGGCGAACAGAAGGAAAATCCCTTGCGTCATTGCTTACTTTAGCCGGAATTCCTCATTGCTACAATCTAGTGGCAACAGAAAAAACATTGCGGATAGCACTTTATAAGAGTCTGCCTCATGAAATAGAAAAAACAGGAGGAAAGTTTCCAATTCTTCACTTTAGTATGCATGGAAATCCTGGAGGCATTGGATTAACAGATAATAGAGTTATTACATGGGACGAACTTTGTCATTTAATAATGCCAGTC
The DNA here is from genome assembly GCF_013343235.1 of Nostoc sp. TCL240-02. Taxonomy (GTDB): domain Bacteria; phylum Cyanobacteriota; class Cyanobacteriia; order Cyanobacteriales; family Nostocaceae; genus Nostoc. Next base: position 5,152,986 of record NZ_CP040094.1, read on the forward strand.
CAGCAGTTATTGCAAGAGGCTTCCTTGGATTTATTGATTTGTATGTCTTCTTGTCATGGAAGTTTTGGGAGTCAAATGGCACAAACGAAACAAGGATACATCCCATTCAAGTTCTTGATAGGGAATAGAGATAGTGTCCCTTGGGATGATGCAGCAGTTGCTTATAAAGTTTTTTACCATCTTTTGTTTAAAGGACTTGACCTTAATCACTGTTATGAAGTTATGCAATTGGCATCACATAACAACAAGTTTGAGGTATATAACGGGCAGGAAGTCCATCTTAACTGGATTAATTACAATCAACAAATCCGACAAAGATTGATAGAAGAAACGGCTCAGAGGCTACAACGACGGCGGATTATATTTTAGCGGAAAGCAAGTAATATATGAAGACGCTTGAATTTAAAATTTACCCGTCAACTACCCAAGCACAAACTATTGATTTGTGGTTAGAGCAGTTGAAGTGGGTGTGGAATAGGGGGCTTGAAATTCGCCTAGAAGCACAGCAACGACGCTGGAAGGAGAAAGTAAATCGCCCCTTGCCAGACAGCCTAAAACTCAAATGGAAGAACGGTAAATTGGTAGGCTGTGGAGTACGTAAAACCAAGGCTGGACACAAATATTGTGAAATTCGTACTTGCCGCAATATTGAAAATCCACAAAAATTTGCACAGTGTGAATTTTTCAGAAGCGACAATATCCCTAACTGGCTGCGAGATGTTCCTGCAAAGTTTAGATCGAGTGTAAATGACGCCTTAGACAAAGCCTGGAAAGCATACACCAACCCCAAACACCCAGGCAGACGGCCTAAATTCAAGGGCAAGTATGACAAACTCAAATCGCTCCTCAATCGCAATGCTGGAGGCAAAGCTAAAGAACTCAAGCCTGAAAAAATTTCTGGCAGTGATAACGGTTATGTTTGCTTTCCCAAGTTGGGTAAGTTGTACATCAAAGGTTTATTTAAACGATTCTCTGCTAACTGTAATTATGGTGCAGCAAGAATACTAAAAGAACCATCGGGTTACTATCTCCAGGTATGCGTCTCGTCCACTGATATTCAACTACCACCCAACAACAAGGCAGTCGGTATCGATCCTGGTGTAAGTGCCGTTATTGCCACTGACAAAGGGCGATTAGTGCCGAATCCCAGACTCTTAGACAAAAAATCAAAGCGACTTCGCTTTCTTCAGCGTAAGCTGGCACGACAACATAAGGATAGCAACAGCGCCAAGAAAACTAAAAAACTGATTGCCCTATGTCATGAAAAAATTCGACGCACCCGCAATGCTTTCTACCACAAACTCAGCACTAAGTTGGTGCGTGAGTATGGCGCGATCGCATTTGAAGACACCAAGCTGCAAAATATGACCCGTCGCCCGAAAGCTGTATTGAGAGAAGACGGCAACGGGTACGAGCAAAACGGAGCCAAGCGCAAGGCTGGATTAAACCGCAGCTTGCTAGATGTAGGTATTGGTGACTTGAGAGCCAAAATTGAGGCTAAGGCTGCATCTTGGGGCAGAGAATTTGAACGCACTCATGCACCATATTCTAGTCAGAATTGCCATTGTTGCGGTATCAAAGGCGATAGATGTAATCAATCAGAATTTATTTGTATTAACCCTGAGTGCAAAGCTTACGGGCTAATACAGCAAGCAGATACCAACGCTTCACAGAATCATCTGCTCAATTCAAGTTTCCTTATTTCAGGGAAGTACCGCTCTTGGGAGTGGGAGCTTATGCCACTGAAGGGGGGCGAAACGCCTTCGATGCAGGTGGAAGCTGTGCAAACAGCACCGGAAGCTGAATATGCTTCCCGATCGCGAGGACTGGGACAATCACAAGCCTCACTCACATCTCAAAAACGCTCGCAAACAAGCTGTATTCAACTCACTTTATGGGATTGGGCAGCACAAATGGATGCGGGAGGATGATGGCGATCGCAAGCTGGCTGATTGGTTGACTGTCATGGGCGATCGCTCAAGTGGCTATAATCACCTCATGATTCCTGTGTCAGTAGTTGGCTGTAGGGGACGGTAACAGAGCAAGGGGAATCAATGGTTGGTAGCAAATATTTACGAGCATACTTATCAAGTGGCTTACTCCAATTGCCATAAGCTTCTCCGTCCTCTACAGTCCAAGTGACTGAAATGATTACTTGGAGCGAAATCTCATCAGACTTAAAAAATGGTAGCCACTGCTGACGACGGCAGACAATGCAACCTCCGTTTAGCCCAGCCCAAAACCTGACAAATACCCATCTATGAAACATTGCTAATTTGCAAGCCAAAGTTGAGCTTCTCTTGTCCGGCGACGACGTAACCCAGTTTCTACGTTACTGCCTGGATTGCAGTACAAACTAAAAACTCGCGTTACTTCCTTGACATCGCTCCATTGGTCAGAATTTTTTAGCAGTCTGCTAATGCTGGCAAAGCCGGAACCGTTGTAAAAATTTTTACCTAAATTGTAGCCAAAGCTCAAAATCGCTCCTTTCTGGTTATCATTCAAGTCACCCCAAGCAGGGATTTTTTGAAGTCCTGGCAGGTAATCTTTCTCCAATTGGGTGATTAGCATCTCATCAGCTTGTTCTTGGGTGATACTTTCCCCTAATTGCCAATTACTACCATCCAATTTTTTGGTAGCACCCCAGCCGATAGTTATGGGTTTGCCCCCTGTGCGTGGATCGGGGTAGGCGTGGAGGTTGCAGCCCTCAAATTCTTTAATTAGGTCTAGACCTGGTGTTGGTAGTTTTGTCACGGCGATCGCTGTTATGAACACGCTCATAATTCCTCAGATCCGAAAGCATGATGTGTTGATTCGCTAATCGCTGTCTCCAACAATTTCGTTTACTTGCGAGGAAAGCTCCTCAATACTTTCGCACTCAAATACTTTTTCCCAAACTCTAAAGCCACAATCCCTTGTTTCTAAATAAAAGCCATTATGCTCAAATATACTAATTAAATGAGATAGCCTCTCTTCAAAATCGATTATATTTTCTGCTTTCTCGCTCATGTTGTCACCTTGCTAACTCCCTTGACGATTATGATCTTTTCCGAACAACGTGAGCGAACCCTAATTATCGTTCACTATACTGGGACAAAAATTGGCGATCGCACCCCATTTGACCATTTGGGCGTGATTACTAAAAATTTTCAGTGCAATAATCCTTTTAGCTCTCGTCTTACGCTGACTCAAGTCATAGAAATATTGTTAGATGACCCAAAAAAGCACGATCAAGTGTTTGGGGATATGCCAGGTTCCTCAAAAATAGAGCGTGGAGAAGAGGTTGTTAGCTTGACGTTGTTTGTCAGTGATTACGAGTCAGTTATCAAATCGTCTTGTCTAACTCCCTCAAAACAAAGCTTGCCACATAAGGATATAGGTGATTCCTCTGCCACTGGCTTTTAGGTTCAAACATCCGAGCAAAAAACCGTGCTGGATAAGATACGCCACCCGTGAAAGTTGTTTGACTCCCCCCAGCAGCCAGCGCCCTTGTCCTTGCCCCCTGCTCAATAAAATCTTGGATACTGTCGTCAACGGTAATGCTGTAATTACCTTGATTTCGGCGTTTTGCATCGCACTCTCCAAATATCGCCCCTAACCCCCGCCACTGCTCAATTGTCACCATTGCGCTGATTGTCCAAATATGCTTCGGTTCGTAAAACGGGCCAGAATCTAGAGGTGTCCCGACGATTGAATATTCAGTTTGTCCTGTGTCGGCGAGGATGCGATCGTAACTGACAAAACGCTTTAGGTTGACTGATATTCCAGAGATGGAGAGGGTGAGTTGGCGCACGGGAGTAAGTAGCTAAGAACCAATCTCAGGTTTCCTAATCTCCTACTAAATCTTGAAGCTTCCTGAAAAATTTTTCACAAAGCTCGTATTAGCGATCGCGTAGGGTTTAACTGAAAATATTCATTGCTCTCTCAAAACAGAACCAATCAAGAAAATTTTCCATAGGGTCTTCGTGGAAATAGGAGATGAGTGCGATGGCGTAACCGCCCACTGACTGCACGACGCTGATGCTTGTAGATGCCACACAGGGTCAACCCACTTTGTTGTCAGCAGAAAATGAGATTTCGGGTGTTGAAGTGAAAGACTGTCATGAAGGCGAAGGTTCCGCCGCGCCTGCCGTGCAGCATGAACAAACCTTTACAAACACCGAGATATTAAATATTCTAAACGCTGCAAATCAGGGAGTTTGTCCTTCTAAGGATGCGATCGCTTTTCTACTAGAAACACCTCATGCACGGTCACTCATGGGTGCAATTACAAATAATCCGCAGTGGGGTATCAAGTTATCAGATTACTCCACAGTCCCGCAAGATTCTAAATTGCGATCGGGGCGACTCAATCGACTTAAATCCTATGCGTTGATTGGTGAATGTCCACCCGAAGAATTTCTAAAAGAATGCCAAAGTGACCCAGTGCTGGCGATTCAAATAAAACGAATGGCTTTGCAACAAAAAGCAATATCTGATGATTCCTGAATTTAAAGCATTGAGCGTGTAGTAAAATTTGCTCACCTCTGTCAAATGGAATATGGCTGAAGACTTCTCCCATCAAAATCTCCGAGGCCGCAACTTCAAAGGTAGAAAAGACCTTGTAGGTGCAAACTTCAGCTATGCCGATATTCGAGGGGCAAACTTCACCAACGCTAACCTGACAGGGGCAAACTTCAGTCATGCTAAAGCTGGACTGCAACGACGTTGGGTGATTGGTTTAGTTATTAACTCGTTCTTATTGTCAGGAGTGTCAGGACTTCTCTGCGCTTTCAATGGTTATATAGTATCGCTGATATTTAGCTCATCCAGTGACAACCAAATTGCAGGTTGGGTTGCTTTAATCATCTTGATTGTTTTCTACTTCATCATAATTCGTCAAGGATTAACAGCTAGTTTAGGATTTGTCGCCTTCGCCTTCGCTGGAGCCTTCGCCTTCGCCTTCGCTGGAGCCTTCGCCTTCGCTGGAACCATCGCCTTCGCCGTCACCGTCACCGGAGTCGTCGCCATTGCCTTCGCCGTCGCCTTTGCCGTCGCCGTCGCCGTCGCCTTCGCCTTCGCCTTCGCCTTTGCCGTCGCCGGAGCCATCGCCTTCGCCGTCGGCGGAACCGTCGCCTTCGCCTTTGCCGTCACCGTCGCCTTTACCTTTGCCGTCACCTTCGCCTTTGCCTTCGCCGCCGTCGCCGTCACCTTCGCTATCGTCGGAGTCGTCGCCTTCGCCGTCGTCGGAGCCGTCGCCTTCGCCCAAACGTTACTGAGCATTTACATCGCTTGGCAAGCGATGAAAGGAAACGAAAAATATTCTCTAGTTCGTAATATTGCTATCGCCTTTGCTGCAACAGGAGGTACGAGTTTTCGTGGTGCTAGCTTAACAGGTGCTAATTTTACCCAAGCCACACTCAAAAGTACAGATTTGCGAGACACTATTCTTATACGTACACGTTGGTATCAAGCCAAAATGCTTGACCGTGTTCGTCCTGGCTCGACTTATCTGCACAAGCCACATATACGTCAACTGCTGGTTACAGGACAGGGACAGGACAAAAACTTTGATGGTCTGTCACTCCGGGGTATCAACTTAAAAGAAGCTAAACTAGCTGATACCAGTTTTGTTGGTGCTGATCTGAATGAAGCTAACTTGCAAGATGCCGATTTGTCAAGAGCAAAGCTTAAGCAAACGCAACTAGACGGCACAGATTTAACAGGTGCAACACTCACTGGTGCTTACATTGAAGATTGGGGCATTACAAATACAACTAAATTGCATGGGGTGAGGTGTGAATATATCTTCATGCGCTTACCCACAAAAGAAGATCCTGACCCCCTCCGCAAACCTGATAATAAACAAGAGGTATTTGCAGACGGCGATTTTGCCGACTTTATCAAGCCAATTTTTGATACTCTCGACCTTTACCATAACCAAGGTGTTGACCCCAGAGCGATCGCAATTTCATTTAAGCAGTTAGCAGAGAATCACCCTGATGCCGATTTACGAATTGTGGGCATGGAAGTGCGAGGTGAAGATAAATTTCTGCTTCGTGCTAAAACCGCAGTAACTGCTGATAAATCTGAACTGAGTAAAGAATATTTTGATACTTATAATCAGCTAAAAGCTTTGGCAGAGCAAGAAGTCCAAAAGTTAATAGCTGAGAAAGATAACATAATTACTGATTTAAAAAATATGGTGGTAACAGCACTATACCGCCCTAGCGTTTATTCAAATACTCAAATACAAGAAGTAGGAAATATGATTAACAACCCCGGTGGATTTTCAGTTGGCGGTTCAGTTGGCGGCAATGTCAACAATGCTCAAGGTGATAACAACCGAGTTCAAGGTAACTACTACGCGGCTGGACAACCGCAAAGCCTCGCCCAAGCTGCTGCCGAAATTCAGCAATTACTAAAACAATTAGAGCAAACTTACCCTAACACTACAACATCACAGCAAATGGTAGTAGCCACAGAAGCCATAAATCAGATTGAAAGCAACCCAACATTAAAACAACGAGTCATAAATGCCGTTAAAGAGGGTGGTTTGGCTGCATTTGAAAAAGCGATTGATAACCCAGCAGGTGCTTTTATTGTTGCTGCTATCAAAGGCTGGCAGGAAGTCGAGGCAGAAGATTAAGTGGGTACTACCCACCCATCGTTTTACGCTGCAATCAATACTTCGGCTGTATCGAGTACGAGTTCCATGTTTTGGGTTGGGACGCTCGTCTCCTTCAGTCGCTCCCACTCCTGGGGGGTAAGCTCGTCAAAGGGTTTGTCCAGCAATTCATCAAGACTCGGCGTAACTGCGATTAACTTTTCTAAGTCTTGCTGCCTCATCAGTGCAAGTTTAATCTCCGTCTTTCATTTCGACTAAAGTTTTATCAAGCCTGTCATTGGCTTCCTTGGCAAACTGAATGCATCGCACGCTCGTTGCCATTCCTCCAACGGCGGTAAATGTTCCTTCTGTAACTTTGCCTGATAACAGCAATCCGGCTCCTATAACGCCAATGCAAGCAGATAAAGCAGTGGCAATCAGGGCAAGGTTAAAGCTATAGCGTGCTTGGCGTAGGCGCTCTTGGAAAATGTTAGATTTTTTAACTGGCTTGTGACTCATAGATTTTGTTTTTGGTGTGTTTAAGTTCACACTTTCAATATCGAGCCAAACGCCTACAACCTTGACTACACAAAGATTGTGTTGTAAATCACTTGTGATTTCTCTATGATTGTTTGATGCTTTAGTTTTGATTGCCTAAGCGATCGCTTTTTAAATACTTTAGTAAGACTATGATAGACCCTAGCTTTGGCAGAAAAAAGAAGAAAATAACTATCACAGCATCTCCAAAAGGTATACATGTAGCAGAAAATGCCTTGATCCGGCTAGGGTTTGAGTCAAAATTGAACTTTGCAAAGTCTCAATTGTTGTCTCGCAGTACAGTGACAAAATTTTTCAAAGGTGAGCCAATTCAGCTTGATTCCTTTAAAAGGATATGTGAAGCACTGAAGTTGGATTGGAGAGAAATTGCAGGAATAATAGAACAAAGACAACCAAAGCAGTTACCAACAAGTAGTTACAGTAGCCCTGACAGTGATGAGGTAGTAGAGCAAGTGCAACCAGAACACCGTAAAGTAACTGTAATAGATAAACAAAGTCAAAAAATTAAAGCAGTTATCACCTTAGAAGGCGATATAGATTCAGTTCAAAACTGGAAAATTATTCAATCTGTTATACGAGAACATTCAGGTGACACTATACAAATTACTGATATTAAGGAAGGCAGCATCAGATTGTTTGTCGAAGGCTCTCCAGAGGATATTGAGCTGCTTGTATCTCGCATCAAATCGGGAGAACTAAAAACAGTAACAGGTTTTCCAGTTAAAGATGTTCAAATTTTGAGTGAAAGTTCAGACGATGAAACTACTGAGTCTGATAAGAAATGGCATTTAGTACGGAAGATTGTCAATCAAAGAGTTGAAGGTCGGAAATTAAGAGGTACCGACTTGAGCAATGCCGACTTGAGCGGTGCCAACCTCATCGGTGCCAACCTGAGCGGTGCCGACCTGAGCGATGCCGACCTAAGCGATGCCAACCTGAGCGATGCCAACCTCATCGGTGCCGACCTGAGCGGTGCCGACCTAAGCGATGCCAACCTGGTTGATGCCAACCTCATCGGTGCCGACCTGAGCGATGCCGACCTAAGCGATGCCAACCTGAGCGGTGCCCACCTGAGCCGTGCCGACCTGAGCCGTGCCGACCTGAACCGTGCCTACCTGAGCAGTGCCTACCTGAACCGTGCCAACCTGAGCGCTGCCAACCTGAGCGCTGCCAACCTGGTTGATGCCAACCTGGTTGATGCCAACCTGAGCGCGGCCAACCTGGTTGATGCCAACCTGAACCATGCCAACCTGAACCGTGCCAACCTGGTTGATGCCAACCTGAACCATGCCAACCTGAACCGTGCCAACCTGGTTGATGCCAACCTGAACCATGCCAACCTGAACCATGCCAACCTGAACCGTGCCAACCTGGTTGATGCCAACCTGAGCGCGGCCAACTTGGTTGATGCTAACCTGAGCGATGCCATCCTCACCGATGCCATCCTGGAGAGTACTATTGTCATGGATGCCTTATTTGACGGCAGCATAGGACTGACAGAGGATATGAAGCGTGACTTAGAACGGCGAGGTGCAGTTTTTGGCGATCGCCCCCCAGTTCTTAGTGCAAGATAAAAAGCGTACCTGAAAAATTTTTCATAACCGAGGGCGATCGTAAGTAAGAACTGAAATTATCCACAAGCTATCCACATGACAGGGGTAACAATTTGGTGAGAGCGATGACTCCGCCCACCGCAGGTATCGCAAAGCTGTAAAAATCATTCCAGCAATTTTGGACTGAAAGCTTAGAATAACCGTGGAGTGTAACCTTCAACATGAGGTTTCTGAACTATCACCTCAGGATAGTCAGCAAGATATCCAACAGTAGCAGGAATTTTTTTGATGAGAGCCTGGTCTGTTGTATTAAAATAATCTACTTTTAATCTTATGGCAGTGGCCAGGTGTAAAGCATCGAATGGCTTTAACTTGTATGTCCACACTAGATGTCTATTTATCTGAGCCATTTCGCGTTCAAAGTTAACAACTTTAATCCATGATTGCTTAAATAACTGGTCTATTATGTGTTCTTTGCTTTCATCAAGTTCAGCCTCTCCCTTAATTTTTATCACCTCAGCCATCGTGAAAGTTGAAGTGAAAAGCTCTATTACTCCTTCTTCTGCCGCCTGAAGGATTGTTTTACACTCATAAATTTTATCGGATTCATTATTAAGAAATCCTAAGAAAACACATGAATCACAGTAGTGGCGTTGCTTACTCAACTTTCACCCCCTAGATTTCGGAAAATATCCGTCAGGTTAGGCATTTCACTAGGGTCTGGTAATACTTTTAGCTCTTCAACTTTAATATTGACTTTCGGCCCATGTGTTCGTTGCCGGATTATACCAAAAACATATATTCTTTTGCCTAATGCATTTCTGGCTATTTCAAAAAGACGATCTGGAAAATAGCATTTGATAATTTTGTTATCTATAAAGTCACGAATTCCTAAAGATTGCTGGTTAGCAAGACTAATAGAAACTAATTGTCCCTCTATGGAACCGTAAGATGTGTGAAAATCTTTGATGATTTCATCCACATGGGAAGAAATGCTTGTAGTAACCTGAATTCTCCCAGGATCTGCTCTAAACTCTATTTCTGCAAAATTCTCAGGATCTAGCATCTCGCTAAATACCCTAGCACTCTCCAAAGCTTTGTTGGTAAATAAGACAGGGCGCTCAGGTCTTTCTTGAAGAATCTCTAAACCCCTTACAAACGTAGAGATAACTTGAGCAGGTCTACTACGTTCAATCTCATCACTTATTAAGTTAGCTTCTGCTGTTAAATGAATACTTGCACTACTGATGGATGAAATAGACCATTCAACGCCAGGCTTGCCTGTGCCAGATATACTTCTATCCAACTCAGACAATATAGTTTGAAAATTCTCTAAAACTTTTTGAAATTTTTCAAGCGGAAAATATGGGCCATCAATGTCAATGGTCAGCTTGTTACTAAATTCATCCCTAGAGTATCTCAAGTCTTGATGCCGCATTGCATTAGTCCCTGATTGTATCACTCTGGTCTATTAATAAGCCGAATATTAAGCCTGTTTTTAGTCATTAGCTTATAGTACAAATGTATCATAAATGAATGGAAACAAGGCATTCAACAACAGACATAGCAGGAATCAGCCTACCAAGAGTGAAAAACTTTTCACATTCCCCCAGCCACAACCTGACCCCTTGACATATCATTTATCAATTTAGCTGCATCATCTACAGGGTTAGGAGTTTGCACAGTCAGGCTACGCGGCGTGTTGGCAAGTTGTAAGATGCGATCGTTTGCGACAAGGCAGTTAAGTTCAATGCGATCGCTCATATCATGTCCGAGTAATCGCTTATAGTTTTGCAAATCAGGAGCATTGTTTAAGAAAACAGAGTGATAGAATTTGAGCGCGTCTCCACTTATGCTATTTCGGATGACTCAACCACAAAACCCCCAGACTCCTCAGACTCCTCAGCCAGTGTCACTGCCTGTACAGACTTCTGCTCAACAAACTGCACGGATGCAAACAAAGACAGGCAGATACACACAAAAACTTCTTCATAACGTTTGGGAGCCTGTGGATTTGCTAGGTCAAAGTTTGATGGGGGATTACTGGAAAACTGTTTATCTTTCTATTCAGGATGCGATCGCTCTTTCTATTCTTCTCAAAATTCCAGATTTACTTGGACAGTGGATTTTAGGTAAAAGTTTTTCTGATTTTGGTGTTTGCCTTCAAGAAAATGCTTTAGGTGCTTCACGCTATGCCTGTTTTATCATAGTGACATCAGACTTTATGCTGTGGATCGTGATTGCAGGTCGGATAATTGGTCGATTCTGGGCAGATTTGAAGAATTTGAGAAATGGTACAAACTAAACATGACTCTGGAAAATCCCAAGAATATCAATTTTGATGATGCCAAAGCAGGACTGAGTTCGCTAGTTAAGCAAACGGCTCAGGTTAGTGCTGGTTTTCTAGTCATGCTGCTGCTAACTGGAGGCAATCCATCAGCATTTGTTATCGGTTTGAGCGTTTGCTTGGGTATCGTATTTGTCGCTTGGAGCGAACAGAAGAGACTTGCGATCTCTCAAAAAGAATCTGAAAACCAAAACCCGGTTTCTCGCAGCAATCGAGATAGTCGTGCCAACCTGCGTGGTAATGGTAAAGACCTGTTTGGTGCCAACCTGATTGATGCCGACCTGATTGATGCCAACCTGATTGATGCCAACCTGAGTGTTGCCAACCTGAGTGGTGCCAACCTGAGTGGTGCCAACCTGAGTGGTGCCAACCTGAATGTTGCCAACCTGAGCGGTGCCAATCTGAGCGGTGCTAACCTGAGCGGTGCTAACCTGATTCGTGCCAACCTGATTCGTGCCAACCTGAGCGGTGCCAACCTGAGCGGTGCCAATCTGAGCGGTGCCAACCTGATTCGTGCCAACCTGATTGATGCCAACCTGATTCGTGCCAATCTGAGCGGTGCCAATCTGAGCGGTGCCAACCTGATTGATGCCAACCTGATTGATGCCAACCTGATTGGTGCCAACCTGATTGATGCCAACCTGATTGGTGCCAATCTGATTGGTGCCAACCTAGAATTTGCTATTGTTGTGAACGCCTTATTTGGCCAAAGTATAGGTCTTACAGAAAACTTGAGGCGTAACCTAGAAAAACGAGGGGCTATTTTTGGCGATCGCCCCCCAGTTCTCAATCCAAAATAATTTGTCTACCTGAAAAATTTTTCATAACCCCATCACAAACCATTCATCGCGGTCTGTATTGGCAATTTGAAAGGCGATGCCTACGGCGGGCTGCGCCAACGCATTACGAAGAAGAAAATTCTGCTCATTCTTTGAGACTCAGCCAGTCATTATTCAATTGTTGAAATGCTTACGTAAATATCACAAATTAAACCACATTACTGATATCAGTATGGTTTTGCCTTAGCCTTAGACTCATCTAGTCGCTCTATTGAGGCTTTTAGCTCCTGGGTTAGTTTTAGCGCGGCTCTAATTATTCCCACAGCTACTATCCCTGACTGAGGCTAGAGTTGACTCAACTTGAGTCGATGAGTTTCAACACGCTTCATCAATAGTAAAATATGTTACTTAGAATCGTCAAGCTGTACTTTGAGGGTTAGGAATATAAGGGATAAGAGCAATTCGCAATTAAGAAACTTAGATGCAGTAAGACTTTCGTGATTTGTATCTGTTGCCTCATGTTGGAGAATTGGTATAAGAGCAGAAGCGATTATCCTCCCCAACAAAAAACCACTCGACGATTGTCGGGTGGTGATAATGGTTTTCTCGCTCAGTAGGGCTAGTTGTTAAGCTCTCGGTTTTTGGAAAAACGGCTCAGTTCTATCGCCGCTTCTTCTAGGTGTTTAATTGCCGAATCAGGGACTGTCTTCTGCTCCAAATTTTTAACTAGAGCATCTAACAAATCTTCAATCGAAAAACCCTCGCTTGCTAGCAACTTGATGAAATCTCCCAAAAACAGGGTCAGCGCTTCTATCCTGGAATCCCGTAGAGCATTACGAATTGATTGCTGTTCAGAGTCATAAATCATGGTTGCTTTACCTGGTTTAATTGTTGGGTAAGAGCCGCTATCTTGTTTCGATGAAACTCAATCTCAGCTTGAATTTTGGCAAGCAGTTCTTCTGTAGTTAATGGCAAGATTTTACTTTGGGCGATAACTTCACCGTTATCAGAGTTTTTATCTTTTATGACAACGTAAGCCCAAGGCTCATTACCAAAGTCAAAAGCCATCTGACTATTTGCTGGTAGGTGTCTTATACCAATGATTTCGCCCTGCTTTACCTGTTGCCCAAAATAGTACAAAGGAAGTGTCCATTCGTCAGGGATGCAGATTGATAAATTTTGTTTGTAGTTAATCATGATTGAAATGCCTCAGTCAGTTGTTCTGTAAGAGCGGTTATTCTACTAGAGTGAAAGTCAACAAGAGCTTGGATTTTGGTTTGTAGCTCTGAGCTTGTTAATGGCGTAATCTCAGATTCAAGGAAATACTTGATGTCCTCAGCGTCAGCTTGTTCGTCAGGAAGCACGCAATAGCGCCAAGTCTGTTTGTATTGATAAGCTGGTTTACTGCCAGTGTGATAGTATGTGCAGCCAACGATTAAGCCCTCTTTAACCCATTGCCCAAAATGATATTTTGGTAGTGTCCAATCACTGGGAATACAGATTGAGAGTTGTTTTTGAGAAATAGTCACGATTATTCGCTCTCCTGTTTTGATGAAACTTGAGCGACTTCACTCAATTGCTCATCAAGAACAACTAAATTTTTTTGATGAATCTCAACAAGTGATTTTTCGTAGTTGATTTCGGCTTGCAAGACAGATAATGGCGGTGGCTCAATCTCTGAATCTTTTAAGTGCAAAGTGTCATAACCAAGGTCATCAATAAGCACAGCATAAATCCATCCCTTGCCTAAGTCGTAAGCCCTTCTTGTTCCTGGTGATTGGTACTCTATGCCAATAATTCGACCCTGTTTTACCAGTTGCCCCAATTGGTATTTGGGCTGTGGCCAATGGCTAGGGAAGCGAATACATGATTTTTCAGCAATAATTTCTGGTGTATCTTCTGGCATAGCGTCACCTCGTTTGTTATTGCAGCCCTTGCAAGCTGTTCTGAGATTTCTGAGTTTGTTATTGCCACCTTTAGAAAGTGGAATGAAATGGTCAATGGTTAGCGTTTCTTTTGTGAGTGCGACTTCACACCAAAAGCACTTCATGCCGTACTTTTCAATCAGCAGGGATTTACGATATTGCATCTGTCTGGGAGAATGCCGCTTGTGTCGGCGCAAGCTAGTCGGACTATCCATCACCCCTCACATCTGCGCTTTTTCTTGCAGATAAGCAGGCTTGAATAAGGAAACAAGCCGCATCTGTGCTTTTAGAGTGGAGAAATGCGTAATTCGCTAAACCATCTAACAACTCGTCAAACTCAAAGCCTTGCTTTTCAAGGGTGGTGACAATTTCAGCTGTGATATTGCACACAAAATCGTATCTATGTTCGGTGACTGCTATGCTCAGAGCGTCGGTTAATTGATTCATAGTTATCTCCTGCCGCTACCTCGATAAGGGCATTCTTGAGGGCAGTCGTTGTTGGTGGCTAATGCTCTTGGGGCGAAAAAATGCACGAGAAATAGAGCCGTGCTTGCAGCCATAAGACAAGTTTTCAGTTTCATAAAATTCTGTTGTTGGTAAAACTACGGCTGTTTAATTTGCTCTCTAAGCGCTGCTATACTGCGCTGGTGATGCTCAATTTCATCTTTGACCAGCGCTTCTAGCTCGTCGCTTGTGAAAGCTTCAATTTTTGACTCTGGAAACATGTTCAAGTCCAAAGATTCTTTGTCTTCGAGCAGCCAGTAATGCCATTGCTCTTCCCTTTCATCAGCTATTTTCATGTCTGGAGGAAAGAACTCCATACCAATAATTCGACCTTGTTTGACAATCTGTCCGAAACGGTATTTAGGCTGTGGATAAATGCTAGGGATAGCAATAAATTTTTGTCTGCTACGATTGCGTGCTGTCATGAAATCATCCCTCTAGCTCAATCGCTTCTAATACCGACAAATGCCACTGCAATGACTGAACGGTTTTATCCCTTCCTTTGGCAGTGTCAAGGACTAACTGACTGTAGTCCTTGCCTTTTTCAGTGGGCAGGTAGGCGGGGTTTTTACCATCTGGATTGGGAATCTGAAAACCAAGATCCATCAGCAGTTTGTTAACCTTGATAGCACTCCACTTTTGGCCAGTTTTGGCTGACAATTTCTCGCCTAATTGTGTTGGGCGTACCAAAGTTTCATCCACTGGAATAGCTAAAGCTGATTTTGCTATTTCTGCTGCTTCTAGTAGAGCGGGGTTGTAAGATGCGATCGCATTAAGTTTTACACCCGCTATCAGCTTTGAATCTAATCCCGCACCACCCAAGGTTAAATCGAATAAATCTGAGATTTCTTGAGCAGTTGGGTTAGGAAGTGCTGGGGGTTGTTCGGCTTGGGGAAGTTCGTATTTGCCAGTTTTGCGAATACTGGGAAGAACTTCTGACGTTACCCACTTTTTGAACCGTTTCGCTTGTGCTTTGCGACTGGTGAGGATGAGAGAGTATAAGCCAGATTCGTTGATAGCCGTCATCATTTGCTGTCTGCCGATGGTGTCGGTAATAGCGACATCATCTTTTTCATCTTCATCAAGTCTTGCGATCGCGTCTCGACTATTTTTGATTTCCAGTACCGCGCAAACGTCAGCTGCTACCCACCAAGGGTCAAAAGCTGTGCCAACAAATCGAACTTCATGAGATTCAAACTGAAATACTGTTAGGTTGCTCATTCCACGCCCCCGCATAAAGATGCAACGGAAGTAAAGTATTTCCGCAGATACTCAGCTTCCTCGCCCTTGAAAAACAGGCTTGCTAAACTCCCTGAATCGTCAGAAGCTTTTAGATAAACCCTAACTCCAACAGGACTTTCTCTGTCCGTGACGTAGTTTTGTTTCGCCTCTAAATTTACGTAGGCGATCGCCCCTAGATTAATTACTAAATTTCCAACTTTCAACATGATTATTCGCCCATAAGTAAATTGATTTTTCGGGTGGTCGTAACCACCCATCCCTTTACGCTGCAAGCAATTCCATACTTTCGGCCGGGACTTCAATTGAGGAGGCGCGTTTTTTTGGAAGTGAAGTTAATTTTTCCAGTGCAACAATCGCTTCTTTTACGCTCCAGTACTTCACATCATGTCCACACTGCCAGTAATAAGTAGTAGGTGCATTTTCCCAAACTTCCTCGGAGTTTCGCACCTTGAATAAAATCCCTAGTGGTACGCCTTGGTTGTAGGCGTTGTAAGCAGTTTGAGTGTCAGTCTTAGCTAAATACTGAAGTCGGTATTCATCCACTGGCGTACATAAATCCACCGCACGAGTGCCACGGTAATTACAGTTTCCGCACCCGTGACCGTTGCAATCTGGGCAGATGGCAGCAGGGGTACTCCATTTAGGAATCGTGCAATCCCACTCAGGAAGAGGAGAGATTACAGCAGCTTCTTGAGCAACGGCAACTGCAAGTTTTTTAACTTTCTGAACTTGAGAAGATTGATGAGCAACAATCGCATTCGCCCAAGCACTCTTAAAGCGTTTGTCTGCAACCTTAACGCTTGCACCAATATGTCGGTAAAGGGTTTTTAGTTCAGAGAGTGATTTGGACTGAAGCTGTTGAAGAGTGTAAATCTGATGTGTCATTATTGGATCAACTCCATCTGTATAGGTGGTGTGGCATAAAAGGCGATCGCTAACTTTCCAGGGAGGCGGTCGTCTTTTGTTATGTATTTATATTCGCATTTCTAAGTAATAGTGTCAATATGCGAATTACTACATTGTGCGATTCGCAAAAAGCAGCTATAGTATGCGATATGAGAATATGGAGGTATGGCAGTGCAAAATAGAATCAAAAAATTTATAGATGAAAGAGGCGTAAGCCGATATAAGTTCTGGCAAGAGACAAAGCTTGGCAGAGACACGGCCTATCGCCTATGCAATGACTCTAGTTACATACCTACAGGCAACGTATTAGATAAAATTTGCGCTACTTATAAAATTCAACCAGGTGAGCTTTTGGTTTGGCTTCCTGATGAGGAACCACACCCAGACGCGATCGCTATCAATCAAACACCTGAGACTGACGAACCACCGAAAACAAGTAAGCGCTCTCGCAAGCAAGAAAGGGCTGCTGGTCAACTGTTGCTGTTTAGGAGGAGGTCAGCATGAGTCTGTTTACCCCTGGCCAAATTTACCTGCCGGATCTGCCATCACTTCCTCTAGAGGACAGACAAAAGTTACCTAGCATCGCCTGCATTTACTTTGTAATAGAAGTAATAGGAAATAATAATTGGCTTGTTTATATAGGTAGGTCTAGAGACTTGCGTTTTCGATGGAGGCAACATCATCGGTATCACGAATTCCAAGATTTAGAAAATGTCAAAATTGCTTGGTTAGAAATTTCTGAGCCTAGCCTTTTGCATGATATAGAAATGGCTTTAATTGCTTGGTTTGAACCATACCTAAACCAGACTCCGATTAACCCAGCTTGGATAGAACGACTCATCTATCTTTCGGAAAACCCGAAAAACTCCCTAGTGGATTTGCAAGCCAAAAAGATGTTTTGCAGGCTGGCCGTGCTTATGGCGGAAAAAGATCCACAGCTGTCACAAAGGCAGCTGGCAAAAGATACTGGGTTGGATATCACAACCATCAATCGATTATTCACGAACAACTTTAGTCGTGTTGATGTCGGCACGGTTGAGGTCTTGTGTAATTACTTTGGGCGAGAAGTAGGTGAGCTTTTTGAAATGAGGAAACCCGAAGACATTCCTCAGCGAAAAACAAAAAAGCGAAATAGGGTTGAGGTTGAAGCAGCATGAGTGCGTTCGCCCCTGACCAAGTTAACCCTTTATCACTTCCGTCACTTCCTCTTGAGTGGCGCAAAGCGCTTCCAGATTGTGCAGGTATCTATTTTGCCATTGACGGCAATGACGTAGTTCAATACATAGGCAGGTCAAACAATATTCGTTTGAGATGGGCGGTACACCATAAGCGAAAAGAGCTAGAGAAAGCAGGGGAAATTAAGTTAGCGTGGCTAGAAGTATCTGATTGCAGTTTGCTGCCTGCCATTGAAGAAGCTTTAATTAACTCGTTTACTCCATCATTAAATGAGGTGCCTGGATTTCCAGTACTTCGCCAGCCATCTTGTGAACCAATAGGCTGGAGACTGCGAATGGTGATGGCAGAAAAAAATATTCGTAATGGCGAGTTAGCCGAGCTTTCAGGGATACATCCTACAACTATTTCACGTTTAAAAAGTTTGGACAAAATTGAAATAGTTAAGGTGAGAATTTTAGCCGCTTTATGCAATGGCTTAACAAAGGCTTACCGCATCAAAGGAGATGAGCGGATTATCACGCCTGGAGATTTGTTCGACTACTCCTTTGACGGCGATGGCGACCCAACAAATGGGGATATTAACTCAGCTACCACGGAAAAAACCAGCAATGGGTCGTCTAACTCTGGCAAATCAGCTAAAACTAGCGCTCAGGTCGTTTGGTTGATGCCCAGTGAGGAGTCAGCATAAAAAAGCGATCGCCCTTGGTGGGAGCGATCGCTTGCTAAATCAAGAATGTAAAAATTGTTTACTACAGGAGAATTGTTTTCAGTTTGGCAATTTCTTCATCTATATTTTCATTTTCCTCTCTTGCGGCTTCAAACCTCTTAAAAAGAGCGTCAAAATCCTGTTCCTTGCGGCTAATAGCTCCAGACTTGATTTCCAAGGCAAATACATTCACTACCTGCCCGACAAGATCGTGAACAACAAGTTCAACCGTTACCAAGAACCATTCGGTTGCTCTGCTTCTCTCGCCTTTAGGTAAAACCAGTCTTTCGCCCATTCTGGGAACCCACAAAGAATTTGGAAATTTTGTGATCAGCCGCATATCCTTGTCATCACCAATGCCTTGGTATATGTAAAGGGGGAATTCTGTTGGATTTTTCATGACTCAATGAATGGTGTATAAACCATTTCTAGCCATTCAGATTCAATTACGTACACCTTGTATCTACGACTATAGATATGAAGATTGTGTGATCTGTGTGATCGCGCCACAGCGCACCCCAGCAAAGAGTTGCTACTTACTAAAAATTTTTCATAAACCATGACCGCTCAAAATACCACCCCATTACAGTTGGGGCTAATTTCGTTCGCCTATACAACAAAGGAGATAAGGCAATGAACACAGAATTTACGCTAGAACTTGCAAGACAGTTGCACGACAGCAACCAGATTATAGATTTTGATTGGGCTTGGCAGGTGCTTGGCTATAGCCGAAAGGACAGCGCCAAACGAACACTAGTTAGTTACTTTGAGCGAGATTTAGATTATTTCACGCAATCACCAGAGGAATCCCCAGAAGCCTTACCCCATGATATTTTCCACTTCGAGGTGGAAAACTCAAAAGCAGGTAGGCCAGTAGAAAAAATCTATTTGACAGTGGAATGTTTTAAGGAAATGGGGATGCTGGCTAAGAGTGAAGAAGGCAGATCCGCAAATACTTTCTGACTTGTGAAGCGATCGCAAAGCTTTCAGTAAAAGCAATTCCACAACTACTGGAGAAATTTGAACAGCAGAATCAAGTGATTGAGGAACAAGGTAGAGCGATCGCCGAGCTTCAATCTCAAGTACAAAACCTGCTACCGATATCAGCTGACTTCATGCCGCCTGGATGGGACGCGGATATTTGGGCAACGTTACTACCACAGGATAAACGGCATTTCAAGTTTATGTTTCGCCGTCGCTCTTTTCGCCCTGGCAACGAAACTGAGGTTAAAGCATTACCTGCTATTACGCATCAAGTAAGGCTTCAGCAAAAGGCTGAGGTTGAACGGTTGATTGGTGAAGTGTCGGAAGAAGAAAAACAGAAATTCGAGGCATTGAAACAGAAGATGCTAAGGCAGTATCGGTCGTTTGGGGGTGAGTCATGAGTGCAGCGTTAGCATCAAAACCATCAAAATCAAAATCATCAAGCGATCGCAAGTCAGAATCACCATACAAGAGGCTTCATGTGATTATTCCAATAGAAGATATGCTTTGGGCTTCACAGCAAAAGTCCTCAGTCACTCATCTGTGGCAGGAATGTTGGACATCAGATCCTTATGGTTCGCGTTGGATGCCGCTATCTAAGACCCTCACCTACAGCAGTTTCATTACTGCCAAAAAAGTTTTATCTGAGAGTGGCCTGTTCATTTTCAAGCCTGACAAGTCAATTATTGATGGACGTGAAACAGTTGGCTGGTTAGTACGCAACTTGCATGGCAGTCGGATGAAGGAATTTTGGGAGGAAATAGATTCTACACAGGAAGAACTAAGTGATGAAAAACAGCAATCAAATTCTGAAATTTTAGAACCAAAATCCACGTTTTCAGAGATAAGTGCTGAAAATCTAGCGTGCATCTCTAGTGAAACCCCCTCTATACAAGCGTTTCAGAAACCCTCACGAACTACTCAGAAACACCTCACAAACTCTTCAAAAGAGTTTGTGAGGTGTGTTTCTTCCACGCAACCCGTTATTTCGCACTGTGACGAGACGGCGATCGCGCCCTTGGGGGGCACGTCGCCTCAGACTGTCGAAGGCGTGGAAGAAAATGAACAAGACTTGCCTATGGCAACTGACTGCACAACGCTAGCGCTTGTAGATACCACACAGGGTCAACCCACTTTGTTGTCAGCAGAAAATGAGATTTCGGGTGTTGCAGTGAAAGACTGTCATGAAGGCGAATGTTCCGCCGCGCCGCTTTTACAAAAGCTTACAAATTCCGAGATATTAAATATTTTGGACAGTGCAAATCAGGGAGTTTGCCCATCAAAAGAGGCGATCGCCTTTCTGCTAGAAACACCTCATGCACGATCACTCATGGGTGCAATTACTAGCAACCCGCAGTGGGGTATCAAGCTATCGGATTACTCAACAGTCCCGCAAAGTTTTACTCAGAACTCCCTGTTGCGATCGCAACGTGAAACGAAGCTCAAATCCTATGCAGCGATGGGGGAATGTCCACCCGACGAATTTCTGCTTGAATGCCAAAGTGACCCGGTGTTGAAGATTCAAATTAAACGAATGACATTGCAAAAACTTTGGTAATATTTGGTGAAAATGGGATTATAGAGGTGACTTGTGAGCAAGCCAAACCCCCAAGTTTTAGAGACGGCTATAACAGCAGCGTGCAATGCTCATACAGGACTACATCAAGCGATTCATGAATTGCGACATGGGTCGGTGACTGAAGGCAAGCAGATAATAGCAAGACAGATTGCGGCCTTGGCAAATGCGTTGATGATACTTTGACTTCATGAAAAGTTTTTCAGGTTTGAACTGGTAACAGCAATGTATCTTCAACGCGCTGACGTATTTCTCGGCTTACGTAGCACTCACTGTTGAGGCAATCAAATAGTAGCTTATTGGCATCATAGTACTGCTGCAAAAGTTCTTTTTGTTCGTTGCTGAACTGCCAGTCATGACCAATATTGCGATGTTCAATCATTACTGCTCTAAGTTGTTCACTCCAGGCTTGACCATTTGTCTGCCACCAATGCTTGAATGCTTCTTCATCATTAACCTCAGGCAGTTGGTCTTTGAGTAGTTGAAGCGATCGCTTTAATTCGAGGTTGAGGGTTCGGGAGAGGGCTCGGGAGAGGGATCGGGCGAAGTCGAGGGCGAGGTCTCGGGAGAGGGCGAGGGCGAGGGTGAGGTCGAGGTCGAGGGCGAGGTCGAGGTCGAGGGCGAGGTCTCGGGCGAGGGCGAGGTCGAGGGTGAGGTCGAGGTCTCGGGCGAGGTCTCGGGCGAGGTCTCGGGCGAGGTCGAGGTCGAGGGCGAGGGCGAGGTCGAGGGCGAGGGCGAGGTAAGCGTAGAAGGCTCTAACAGCAGCTCTTTTATAGGGAGATTCTACAGAACTGGATTTTTCTTCAACCCAAGTGAGAAATTGCTGTAATTTATCATCAGTTGCTATGAGTTCGTCAATGCGACGTTTCATCAACAGCAATAGGTTATCGGCATCGGGTAATATTCCTACAGTCAATAAGAAAACTTCTCGCCAACGCTTTTCTGTGGTGTGACTAAGTAGTTGCGGAAACGACTGCTGAGGATTAGGGCTTAAAGCGATTTTTCTAGCCGTAAAATACTCGTGAAACGTTAGGTGAGAAAAGGAATAAATACCCTTTGCCCTTTCGACTAATAGCCCATGCTGTGCTTCTATCGACTTCAAAACTTTTTTGCTATCTAACAGCAGCGCTTTCGTCTCAGTTTGGGCATCAGGCAAATTGTAAATATAATCTGAAATTAACTCTTGAGCATTTCTAGACTTAAAGAAATAATCTCCAGACTCAAAAGTGGAGAGTGCAATTTTGCTTAATAAATCTTCCTTGCGCCTAGTCGATAAGTTCTTGTAAATCTGTTCACGTACAATATCGCGGCTATCATCCCACTTTTCTAGCAGTAACTCAATTCCTTCTTCATATAATTCAGAGCGATTAGACTTAAACTTTCCTTTTTCTTCAAAAATCAAGCAGAGCAATGTCAGGAGTAGTGGATTAGTTGCTAGTTCTTTAACTGACTTGTCTTCTTCCAATTTTTGAATGAATTTTTCTGCTTTTTCTGGCTTCTTGCGCTTAAACCATTGATTGGCGAAAGTTTTAATTTGTTGGTCGTCAAAATCTGCCACTTCAACTTCAACAAAGCTTTTAAAGATGTATTCTCTAGCCGCAATTCGGCAAGTCACAACAATTTGATTTTCACGATACTGCTCAGTGAACTCTCTAATTTGTCTGATGACTCGGCTATAGTCTTTTTCTCGAACTTCATCCAACCCATCCAGTAAGACCAATGCCTTGCCCTGTTTTAATAGTTGAATTAGTTTTACGCTGGCATCTCCTACATCACACTCTGACAATTGCTGAGAAATATACTGAAGAATTTCTGGCTTTTTGGTCGCTTCTGCAAAATCTTTGAGGCTAATAAAAACCGGAAAGCGATCGCTTTGGAATTGCCCCTCATTGCACTGTATAGCCAGATGCTTTAAAAACGTTGTTTTTCCGGCTCCTGGTTTACCTAAAACTATCAGCTTGCTGTGCTGTTGCACTGCTTGAATTCCTAGTACTCGCTCCTGGGTTACGCCGCTAAGTCCAAAGCGGTCGAATTTTTCTGGATCAAAATCCTTTAGCAGTTCCGCAATCTCTTGCCGCCTGCGTCCTGTAATTTTTTCCAGGATATTGACAACAGTATAAATATCATTCAACTCAATAGGCTGGGTCATATCCAGTACGCGCATAGTACCGCAGCACTCTTGAATGTACGGTTTTATCTTTTCACGTACCTCTTGGAGTAAAGTGGCGATGTCATTGCTGACATTAACTTCTTTTGGTAAATCAGTGAGATTAATCTGACCAGTAATTTCCTGCCAATTGAGTTCTAACACTCGGCAGATAGCAACAAAGTTTTCGCTAGCTACTCCCTTGCCATTAAAAAAATTGCCTACTGGCTGACGGGTTTGCACTTCTATTGCTTCTGCCAATTTGTCGTATGACCAACCTTTACCAGTCAAAGCTATTCTCGCTTTCTCAATACCTGCTGGACACGCCGTAAGCGATTTTCTGGGCATAGCTAAACGCAAAAACTATGCTTATTCTAATGGTAAAAATCCAAAGTTAGACCAAACCTATACGAAAGCTATTTCTGCAAAACCCTTGTCTAGACTGAACTTTCAGGAACAAACTGCGAGACTTTAAGCAGTTGAGTGATGGATAAATTTATGACTAAGTTAACAGTATTTTCTAGTTCCGAACCCAATTTTAACCAAGAGATAGTTAGGGAGCGTCTACGCCAAGCTCGGTATAGTTTTAACCTTGCACTAATCGCTACTGGATTGTCTGCCTGCATTGGCTTTATTGGTGCTGGACTTTTACTCACAGGGAGAGTTACAGAAGGAAGCATCACCGCCACTGGAGGAATAGCTGCTAGTGTGCGATGCGCTCAACTTGCTAAGGAAGCCAACGACAGACTTGACAAAACTTTAGTCGAGCTTAACGACACAGATTAGAGAAGTGTCCTATTACCGAAGGGCGATCGCTATCATATCCAAGCGATCGCTTGCAGTTCTGAGTCCAAAATAATTTGCCTACCTGAAAAATTTTTCACAAAGCCCGCATCTGCCGATCGCTTAATCTCCGTCCTTCATCTCAGTCAAAGTTTTGTCAAGCCTATCGTTGGCTTCCTTGGCAAACTGGATGCATCGCACGCTCGTTGCCATTCCCCCAACGGCAGTAAATGTTCCTTCTGTAACTTTGCCTGATAACAGCAATCCGGCTCCGATAAGGCTGATGCAAGCAGATAAACCCGTGGCAATCAGGGCAAGGTTAAAGCTATAGCGTGCTTGGCGTAGGCGCTCTTGGAAAATGTTAGATTTTTTAACTGGCTTGTGACTCATAGATTTTGTTTTTGGTGTGTTTAAGTTCACACTTTCAATATCGAGCCAAACGCCTAAAACCTTGACTACACAAAGATTGTGTTGTAAATCACTTGTGATTTCTCTATGATTGTTTGATGCTTTAGTTTTGATTGCCTAAGCGATCGCTTTTTATTTAAATACTGAGTCAGTCTATGATAGACCCAAGCCCTGGCATAAAAAAGAAGAAAATAACGATCCCTGCATCTCTAGAAGGTGTTTATGTGGCAGAAAAAGCCTTGATTAGGCTAGGGTTTGAGTCAAAAAGCAACTTTGCAAAGTCTCAACTGATATCTCGCACTACAGTGACAAAATTTTTCCTGAGTGAGCCAATTCAGCTTGATTCCTTCAAAAGGATATGTGAAACACTGAAATTGAATTGGAGAGAAATTGCAGGGTTAATAGAAGAAAAACAACCAAGCCAGTTACCAACAAGTAGTTACAGCAACCCTAGTAGTGATGGGGTAGTAGAGCAAGTACAACCAGAATACCGTCGATTAACTGTAATAGATAAACAAAGTAAAAAAATTAAAGCAGTTATCACCTTACAAGGCGATATAGATTCAGTTCAAAGCTGGAAATTTATTCAATCTGCTCTACGAGAATATTCAGGTGACACTATAGAAATTACTGATATCAAAGAAGGTAGCATCAAATTATTTGTCGAAGGTTCTCCAGAGGATATTGAACAGCTTGTATCTCGCATCAAATCAGGAGAGCTAAAAGAAGTCACTGGTTTTCCTGTTGAAGATGTTCAAATTTTGAGCGAAAGTTCAGACAATGACGAAAGTAGCGAGTCTAATGAGAAATGGCGCTTAGTACAGGAGATTATTAGTCAGCCGATTAATATGCGACGTTTGAGCGGTGTCGATTTAAGTGATGCCGACCTGAGTGGTGCCGACCTGAGCGATGCCAACCTCATCGGTGCCGACCTGATTGATGCCGACCTGATTGATGCCAATCTGATATTTGCCAATCTCATCGGTGCCAACCTGAACCGTGCCAATCTGAGCCTTGCCAATCTGAGATTTGCCAATCTGAGCAGTGCCGACCTGAGTCGTGCCAACCTGAGAGGTGCCAGATTAGGCACTGCCAACCTGAGCGGTGCCACTCTAGGCACTGCCAACCTGAGCAGTGCTGAACTGAGCCGTGCCAACCTGAGTGATACCAACCTGAGCCGTGCCAACTTGAGTGATACCAACCTGAGTCGTGCCAACCTGAGCGGTGCCAAATTAAACAATGCCAACCTGAGTGATACCAACCTGAGCCGTGCCAACCTGAGTCGTGCCAACCTGAGCGATGCCGACCTGAGTCGTGCCAACCTGAGCGATGCCGACTTAAGAAATGCAAATCTGAGTGGTGCCGTTCTGAACGATGCCGACTTAAGGAATGCAAATCTGAGTGATGCCGATCTGAACAATACTAATGTTGTAGATGCTTTATTTGGTGGTAATACAGGACTCACAGATTATATGAAACGTGACCTAGAACGCCGAGGGGCAATTTTTGGCGATCGCCCTCCGGTCAGAAGTCCAAAATAACAAAGCGTTCCTGAAAAATTTTTCACAAAGGAAGGGTGATCGCAAGTAAGAAACCAAAATTATCCACAAATTATCCACATGACAGGGGTAACAAATTGGTGAGGGCGATCGCAATCAATGACTTTTACTTGCTCCCTTATCCAACTCAGCTAATCGCTTTTTGCATTCAGCGCTTAGTTCCACGTCGTCGTTAGGGCTGAAATTAGCATTGTATTCTTCGGTTCTGCACAATTTGTTCTTTTGGTACTCTTCCTCTCTTTTCTCGCTCCTCTCTTTGCCTTCAAGCAAGATTTTGTCCATCCTCTTTACTATCTCACGCGCTTTTTGTCTTTGAATGTCTATCGATGAAACAGGGGAGGGCGTGGGTGCTGGAGTTGATGAAACGAGGGGAGTAGAGACGGCTGAAGGAGATTCTGATCGCCTCCCTTGTGACGAACAGCCAGTGAGTACGCAAACTGCAATTGCAGTGCCTAAGAATATCAGTTTCATTGGATATAGGAATTTTGGCTCTCTGCTTATAGCTCCCAAAATCGCTGCAAAAATCATCGACCTCCTGAAAAATTTTTCATAATCCCAGAGAGGGTGATCACAAGTTTCGCCTGCTGCATTGGATATTTAAGTGTCCAAGCTCATAGGTATGCTCTTGGCATAAGCGATCGCAAGCAATAACACAAAACAGGGCATCTGCTGACAAGACTTATAGCAGACAAACCCAAATACGAGTTTGTGATACCTGGAGTTTATATAATCTTAAAAAAAATACTCTTAAGGCTTAGACGTTGAAAGGCTTTGACAGACTGGCTTTTGCTTAGATAATCTACTGATTAGTTTAACTGATTAGTTTATAGAAAAATTATAAAATACTCACTTACAGTGCGGAAGACAGCAGTCCATTGCCGTCTTACAATAAGAAAAGACAGGATAAGACAATCAATTTAGTTTGTCAAGGTAAAGAATTTTCTTTACTGGGTCTTGTTGTTTGCCAGAAAAATTATTTTTTAGCATACCTTTATCACTGCCTAAGCAGTTCTTTGCCTTCTATTGCCAGCTAGCCAAGTTTAACAACTGCATGAAGTTTCCCGAATCACCCCGTGTCAGATATACCCGCAACCCTCTTGCGGAAGTAATCTGCCAGCTTCGATTTCCCAAGATATTAAGAATTGAAAAAGAAGCTCCTGTGGATTTTCAGGAAGCGGTGAGAGCAGATTATCCACTCTTTAGCGCTGGTCAATCCATTGAGTTTTCGTTGTCTAACCCGCAGCCTAACTCGCCGCCAGTCTTGTTTGGGCAAGGTTCCTCTTATGAGTTTGCTAGTAAAACAGGAGAGTGGAAACTGGTTTTAGCAAGCGATTTTATAGCTCTTTCTACGTTGAAATATGAAAGCTGGGAGGATTTTAGAAAACGATTACTTATTGCTGTTGAGTTACTAGCTAAATACTACAAGCCCTCTTACCTTACAAGGATTGGCTTGAGATATCAAGATGTTATTATGCGCTCCGAGCTTAATTTGGAGGGCCGCGCATGGCGGGAGTTGCTTAAACCACCAATTTTAGGAATATTTGCAACTGATGATTTACCAGAGAATGATTTACCCCAAGCATTTTCGCATTTCGTATGTCATCTGGGTTATGCAGATGCAATGGTGAGTGCTAAGTACGGACTTGCATTAAAAAATGTAACTAATGAACTGGGTTATTTCATAGATGCTGATTTTCATACCGAGAAGATAGTGGAGATAGATGATGTTAGCGGATACCTTGATCAATTCAACCGAGAGGCAAGAAACTTTTTCCAGTGGTGTATCACTCCCTGCTTACACCAGGCCTTGGATCCAAAACCCCTTGAATGATAGACAAGGCAGAGCTTTGGCGAAGATATCTATCCCTGTTGATGCTGATCTGCCAACAAATATTTGCTCATCGGGTGTATATCTACCAAAATATTATCCTCAGGATAATATTTTTAAGCCTTTAATCAGCAAACAAGTTTTTTTAAATGCATTTAGCAAAGTCTTACTGAAAAATCTCAATAGGACAATTCAAAACTACTGGGAAGATGTCTTAGCTTCTGCCTCAACATCGTCGGCAGTGAGGCTTATAGAGATCAATGATTTTCCTGCTCAAATTAAAGAGTATTTTTATGAGTTGCGTGCAAATGACAAGGATGAGGATGCCCTGTATAAAATTTCAGAAGCAATAGTTGAATGGTTAACAGACAATCCAGAAGAATATCAAACAAGGTTAGCTGTTGAACTTTATGGCATATCTCCAACAGCTCAACGTATTCTTATAGCGGTCTTGAGTGATGCAGAGGCTCAAATCAATAGCGAAAATTTGCTTTATGTTATTGAGTCATTTTTAGAATCAACAGATAAATTATTGGCTCAATCTTCCGCAGTGTGTCTTTTAACTTGTGGTGGTCTTTTGGGTAGGAATATTTTGCAAACTACACTTTCTATTAAAAATCTGCCACACTCTGAATTGATTCAAGGCATAATTGAACTATTCGGTTAAGTTACATTCAGTCTCTTGATTACATGAAATCTCGTGCAATCCCTTCAAGGATCTAAACCGCCCAAATATCTAGTGCGTCTTTGTAGAAAGCTAACAAACTTTAAAACACTTGTAAACGAGGCGACTAAGTGTACAGACGGTTGCTGGAGCCAGGACTTAATTCAAAGAGTTATCAAAGAAGTACTAGCAGAAAAAAGCTCAGGTATTTCTACTTATAACGCCGATATATGTACTCCATTTGACGTTGGGCATTCTCTTGCGGTGATAGCAGAAGGTATATCTCAAAAAGAGTTCCTTGTTACGTCCAAGCCTCGAAAATCTAGCTGTACTAGGGGTTCTTTAATCATTCCGGTAAGTTGTTTTCCAAAGACAACTCGCTACCAATTCACCCCTGAAAATAATTTAAACTTTTACCCAGCCAATGATCGGCATTTTGATCTAGACATTGATGATTCTGAAGAATTAGCGGTTGCAATTTTAAAGGGCATTCACAATAAAACTATAGGATGGACAATTCTTGGAAATGAGGGGAAGTCGTTAGGTTCTTATCGTCTTCAAGCCGGTATTGCCTACTCACACTGCCTTAAAACTTTTGGAGAACTGAATCACTCTCAACCACCATTGGGTTGGGATAATGGTAAGGATCTGACAGCAGGTGAGCAAATTGAAATTCTTCAGCATTTGGCGCAAGTAGCGCAAATTGACAGTCCTATAGAAATGTAGTCAGGCAGATATCTATAGAAGATATTGTTAAGTCTTGAATGACGCGATCCTAACAGCAGTAGTCAAGGCCGTTTATTCAACAAGAGCTAGAGCAGGAACAAGTCTAGCAAGAGTGAAAATTTTTTCACATTCCCGATGCCATAACCTGACCTCGTGAAAAATTATTCATCAATCTAGCTGCATCATCAATTGGGTTAGCAGTAGATACAGAGAGGCTTCGCGGCGTGTTAGCCAATGTGATAATCGCACTACTTAAAGCATCCAACCTTTGCTCAATCCCCTGGTTCGCCATTTTGAGCGCATCTACAAACTGATTGCCTCCCCCCGATTCACGCGGTTGTATACCAGTTGATTTAAAAGCGTCGGCTGTTTTATCAATTGGGGGAATATCAATCTTCGTAGCAGATGGTAACTTCACCCCGGTGGAGGGCAGCTTTATTTCCTCTCGTTGTCGCTGGTAAGCATCAAACAAATTCTCTCCCGGCTTGAGTTTGAGTTCGGGCATCGGATTGAATTGAATTCTTTGAGGAGACTGAGAAAGCGCGAACTCGCTTGCGGATCGGGTTCTCTCCTCAGCCTCGGACAAACTTATCGGCTTACCTGCTTTTTCCGAAGTTTCCACTAAATCCAATGCAGCACTGCGCCTACGTCTTTGCTCGCCAGCTTGAAAGTTTTGGGCTTCCGTCCCTTGGGTTACTTTCTGTTCTTGGGTTGCATTGGCGGCAATTTCAGGCTGATCGTTGAGGTTAGCTTGGGCGCTAGCTACGCGATCGTTGCTTAAATCAATTTGCTTGTTGGCAATAACTAAGTTAGTTTGTGCTGTTTCAATAGCAATAGGATCTTTTTTAGCTATGGCAATTTTGAGCGTACCCTCAGCATCAGATTTAGCTTTTTGTGCTGCAAACTGCGCTGACTGGGCATCGTACAAAGCCATTTGAGCAGCAATTTTCTGACGCTTCAGGTCATTTTCTAACGCTTTGCGTTGAAACTCTTGCTCTGCCTTCATACTTAACTGCTTAATCCTGGCAATATTCTCCTCAATATCTTCTTTTTTCTCTTTAATTTGAAGCTCGTAATCCTCTGGGCTGTCTCCGCTACTGGCTTTTGTCACCGTAGCTGGGGTAACAGTCAATCCGTACTGCTGCCCAAAGCCCATCGCCTTGAGTTTAGCTTTAATAGCCGCTTTAGCCTGGGGTTTGAGGTTAGGATCTTTGAGTTTATCAACCAAGGACTGTGCGTCATCAGCATCGGCTTTTTGGTTTTCCAAGGGTGCAAGAGCAGCATCAGACAATGCCTTGCTTAAACTGCGGCGAGACTGTTCTAATCTACTGGTGCGTTCTAAACTTTGGTTATAAAGGTCAAGCTTTGATTTGGATTCATCAAGTTGAGAAGTTTGCTTTTTAAAGCGGTTTTCTTCAGCCTGCATAATCCGTTGAATGTTATGCTCTACGCTTTCTCTGTACTTCTCCTCAGCAGTGATTTTCAGGTCAACTAGTTGTCCAAGTGCAGCTGCTAATTCTTGCTGAAGTGAAAGCTCTGTTTCAGCAGCCTGCCTCGCATCTTTTAATCCTTCTGCACGATCGCTCTTGTTTTGCTGAATCCGTTTTTTAATCAGAGCAATACCGTCAGTGGTAGACTTCTGCTCAATCTGATTTTGCTCTTGAGCGAACTGGTCTTGACCTTGTTGGGTCAACCCAGAACTTAAAAGCTTAACTCTTGCTTTTGTTGTGCTGTTAGTTCGGGTAAGAGCGATCGCAGCCTCAGCCTTTTTGTTGACAAATTCAATATCCTTGATGCGTCGTGCTATAACTGCCTGCTGTACAGCAAGGCGGTTTTCTGCTTCTTGTTTCTCAAGATTAGTTTGTTCTGTTTCCAATTCGCGCCGTTTCTCAGCGAACTTTTCAGCAGAAATTGCGCCTTGGTCGTGATATGTGCGGAGTGCGGCTAATTGCTGGTTGAGGTTCTTTTGTTGCGATCGCGTGCTGGCTAAACTGATCCTGGAAATTTTTTCAGAAGCGATTTCCTCGGTTATTAACCTTGCCGTTTGAGCATTCTTAACGGCTGCAATCTTCTGGTTTTCAGCCTTTTGCATAGCGGCGCGAGAATTGGCGGCGCTGTCATCAATGCTGAACAAAGCATTGTCCTGCACAACTTGACCGCGCTTTGTTTTGGCATCAAGAGTAGCGGCTTGGGTTTCACTGAATTTAAGCTTAGATTCTTTCCCAGCTTTGAGCTGCTCTAAAATATTTTTATCAGCTTCTTCTGTTGTGTTTTTCAAGATGTCGTCAATTTTGGCAGCGCTGGAATCTGGTGTAAGTCCGAGCCGCTTTAGAGTTGCTTGGAAATCAGGCTTCGATGCCGCTTCATCATAAGTTTTTACAGCCGTTGCTGAATTCGCCTCGTCAATTTGAGCCGCTTTATATTCGTCGTCGGCATTCTTGAAGGCCAGTTGTCTAGTTGCGAGTTTGTTGCTGGAGAAACCAGCGATCGCGGTTTTTGTATTAGCTAATTTATTTTTCGCAAGGTTTTCTTTATTCTTTTCTTGACCTTCAGCAAGGACTAGATTTAACCCTCGCAGTGCTTGAGTAAATGCCCTGATTGGGTCAACTCGGAATGAGGCTAGAGTTTCTTCTTGTTGAGCCTTAAATTCTTTGAGTGGAACTGCCGCTTCTTTTAGCTTTACTTTGAGTTTTTCTACTGCATCTACCCCTCCCAGTGCGCTAATTGCTTTGGGATCGTCAAGAGCCTCTAACAGTGACTTAATGCTGTTAACATACTGGTCTGTTTTCGTCGAATCCAGCATCACAGGCTTGGCAATTTCTGCACGCTTATCATTAAGCTTTTTGATTTGCTCATCTTGAGCTTCTCGTTTTAGTCTGAATTCGGCAGGGATAGCCTTGCCCTTATCGGTGAAATCCCGTTTGATTTGAGCTTGAGTAATTTGGCGCTGCTGTTCGGCATTTAAAAGCTCTGCATCAACTTTTGGTAATTGTCCTGTTTTACCAGTACCGTTTTTTACAGACTGCAATCGCACACCAGCAGCAGCCAGAAAATTCTTAGTTTCGTCTGAGATATCGTTAATATCTTTGATTGTTGTGTCTCGCTCTAGCTCTCCAAAAGTTTGCAGTTTGCTTGCTTTATTCAAAGCTATGGCTCCCCCCGGCACATAGCTAGCAGCTGCACCGGCCAGAAATGAAGTCACAGGGTTGCTTTTTATTTGCTGTGCATTGTTTCTGATGGGGTTAATTAAAAAATCATCTGCCAATTTGCCAAAGCCATTTGAAGATTCTGGCTTACTGGTTTTTTTGTATGCGTTTGCGGCTTCTTCTGCTGTTTTCTTGGCTGAAGCAGCTGCCTGATTAAAAGATTTCACTAGGTCGGTATTGACGGCATCATTCAGCAGTTTAACAACTTCTAGTACTGCGAAAATACCAGCAGTCAACTTGACTGAGAAGGAGTTATTAATAGTACTAGCTAGCTGAGAAAAAGTACCTCCCAGCGTTACTCCAGCAGTTTTAGTAAGAATCAACTCTCCGATTATCGTCCATAAGGACTTACCTAAGTTGACAAGCAAAGTCGTAGAAACAGCAGCAATTATTATCGCTATTTCCTTGCCAACTTTAGCCACTTGCTCAAGAATGGCAGACAAAGCATTTAGCCCTGTAGTAGCAGCTGGTGATATCCCCTCACCAATGCCCTGCTGCAAGCTCAAGAAGGCATTCTCTACCCCAAAAATGGCACTTTGGGCGTTACCAGAGGCATCCTTGGCAGCATCTCCGAATTCCGACTGCAATTGCTTCGCAAATTTGGGCAAGAAATCCTGAGATAAAATGCTGCCGGTGTCCAAGAGGCGGGTGAACTCTGCCTCAGTTACTCCCATAGAACGGGCAGCGATACCCATCGCACCCGGCAATCGCTCGCCTAGCTGCGAGTTACCAGACCAGCAGATTTTACCCGATCTGCGAACATAAAGCGTAGTAAACGGAACCTCTATGCAAAATACTTCATCATCGAATTCAACCCATTCTAGACTTGATGGTTCTACTAGTACTTGAGCATCAACGTCAAAGCCAGTTGAATAAAAATATGGTTGATTTTCTAAATCTTTAGCTTTAACTATCTTGAACTTAGTATCATTGGCAGTCCTTACAACCATGCGGTGGTCAGGAGTAACAAGTAAATCGATATCAGGTGAATTGACGCGAAGCATCAAGCCAGTGTATCGATACCTTACTGTCCGAATTGCTAATTGAAACTCAATTTCTCCAGTCTCTAAATCTTGAGAAGCAAACAAATCGCGATCGCTTACTTCATCCCAACGAACCCATCCTCTATATGTCAGTACTTCAGTGCTGGAATCGTAACACCGTAATTCTTCCGCCGAAACCTTCCCCTTAGAAATCATCTGGCTCAAAGCCAGAATCGCACCTTGAGTATTGTCAGCACTCAAGCTAAGTACAGTGCTAGCTTGGGAAATCCCCGTAAATAATTCACGGGTTCCTTTGCCTTCTAGTGCAGAATTTCTTGATGCTGCTGCTAGTTGCACAAACCCTTTTGTCGAAGCTTCGAGAGGGACTTTCAAATCCTCAACAGTCTTTCTCACAAATGCCAAATTCTGAGCGCCCCCAGCAGTCCCCCCTGATGCGAAATTTAGGGCAGTTTTGAGGCGATCAAGTTCTACAAATGCTTTAAATGATTCCTGGGCAATGCTGCCAAAGAAATTCTGTGCCCACATCCCAATGCTGAATGCAAGAAAACCTTTAACCACACCGCCCAAGCTTTTGACAAGTCCGATCGCTCCGCCGGCTCCAACGCCAATAGATTCCAGGAATCCTTGGCTTGGCAGAGGTCTGCCGATCGCATCGTAAACTTTCTCAAGTTGACTGGTTAATCTATCAAGTTGCTTGACTTGTTTCTCGGTCAAATCACCTGGAGTTTCTAGGATTTTAGCTATCCCCTTGGTGGCTGCGCGGGACTGTCTAGCTAGTTTCTGATACTGCTTCTGCTCAACTTTATCCCCCCTAGCACCTGCATCAATTGCACTTGTTTCTAGGCTGGGTGCGATCGCAGTGTCTATTTCTATTGCTAATTGCGCCGCCCGTCTTTTCACCCGCTTGACAAGACTGTTATCAAGAGATTTGAAAATATCCTTGATGCCTTGGAGTATTGAGGGGCTTTTTCCTGTTTCGCCCAAACTATTGACGCGATCGGGTAGTATTTCTGGGGCTAACCCCTCCATCCCATACTTGCGTTCTAATTTGGCAGATAGTTTAGCTCTTTGCCTTATTGTTTCACGCTGCCTATCTATTTTTTCAGGGTCAAATTTATCATCTAATGCCTGATTCTGTTTGGCTTTTTCCGCTTCTAGGTCATCATATATTTTGATGATTCGGTCGTATTCTTTGAGCTTTGAAGAGATATTTTTTGTTTGGTCTTTTTGAATATCGGTGACTATTTTTAATAGTTCGCCTGCATCAATAACTTTATTAAAAAGCTCCTGGATCTTGATAGGTAAACCAAATTTCGGATCAATGCTCTGTGGTGGGGGTGGGGTTGGAAGTCCCGA
Source organism: Nostoc sp. TCL240-02 (assembly GCF_013343235.1). GTDB lineage: Bacteria > Cyanobacteriota > Cyanobacteriia > Cyanobacteriales > Nostocaceae > Nostoc. Next base: position 5,187,508 of record NZ_CP040094.1, read on the forward strand.
TCTCGCCTTGCTACCAATGGGTAAATTAAATCCTGGCGGCGGCGGTGGAGTTGGCAGTAAAGATTTACCAATTGGCAGATTGAATCCAGTTGGTGGGGAAGGTAGCCTTGACTTACCTATTTTTAAGGATTCTTTAGCACCTCGATCAATAACCTTAGAGACTGCGCCTTCTACCAGATTTGTACCTTGTGTAATCCCAAGCGCCAAGCCCTCGGTGATAAACTTACCAATGCGCTCAAACACTTTGGATGGCGATCTAATTTCAGCTTGGTTTTTGGCTGCCCCTTCAATCCCAACCATTACCTGCTGAATTTCTTTGATAGGCTTTTTAGCAGTGCTACTGATCCCGGTTCCGATCGCACTTACTAAATTCGCTCCTAAGCCCTCTCCCATCGCTGCCGTTTCAGTCTGATCAACATCACCTAGTGAAACTTTCGATTGATGAGAAATGTTTTTAAGTTGACTTCTAACTCCTCCTAAAGACTTGCTTTGTGCGGGAGTTAGCTGATTCTCACTACTTAATTGTTTTGCGATCGCCTCTTGTTCAGCCGATGCTTTTATTATCGACTCAAGCGCTAAACGTCTATCACTGACATCTAAATCTTGAGCAATTATTAGGGCATCAGCAAGTGACTTTCTTGCTTTTTTGAGTTCACTGATAGCTTTTGGAGCGTCAAGCGATGGATTTACATTACCTTTAGTGTTGGATTTTGATAAAAATTTATCTGGTGTAAGCTGACTTATTTTTTGGGCTATCTGCTCTCTACCATCTGCGGTTCCACCACCTGAACTAATCTCATTTAATAAAAGCTCTTTATTTGTATATTTGGTATCAATCCCCATGCGTCGTGCTAAATCCTTCACACCCTTGGCGTTGAGATTTGAAGCGGCGAATTTTCGCACATCAGCACTTGTTTTAAAATCTAGTCCTGGATTGTTAGTAGTTAAAGGCAATTCAGTTTTGGGTGAATCCCAGATATCGTAGTTTGACTTAATTGGCGATATTTTTTCTACTGAGGTAAGCTTCTTCTTCTCTAATTCACTCTGTAATGCTGCCTGTTCCTTCTCAATGGCAGACATTGATGATGCAAGAGTACTTCTAATCGATTCTTGTAAAGCAATTATTTCTTCAGTAGGTAAGACATGAAGCTCAGATCGCGCCTTGTCCAACAACGGCTTAAGGTCAGAAAATCCTTTTTGCAAGATTGCCCGTTGACGAGCTAGAGATTCTTTCCCTACCTCCCCTTCTTTATCTATACTTATGCCAGACGATAGCGCATCTTGTTGGACTTTGGTGTAATTCGGAGCTACGGAACTTTCTATGCTTTTATATTGGCTCACCGCAAGTGGAGCGCCCCTGCCAAACTCTGTTTCAAAGTTGTGAATTGCCCGTTTTTTCTCTGTCCGTTTCACTACCTCTGGTGAGAGTCTTAAGTCACCTATGTAAGCATTCGTTTCTAAAGTTCTTGATAAATCTCGTGATTGTCCGTGATTTTTTTCTGCATCTTCAAATCGAGTCGAGCCTTCAATTCGCCCACCTTCAATCCTTAGCTCCTCTGCTGTTGGCTGTATATTCCGAACAGAGTCAGCCGCATCTATCTGAGTTTTTTTGCCGAAACCATAATCAATCGCGTGGATTATTTCATGGGTAAGAGTGGATATATCGAGCGATGTTAAACTTCCAGACTGCGCTCTAGAGAATAATTCATTGCTTACCGATACTTGATTTTTTGTAGGATCGTATAACCCTGAGTAGCCTAGTTCTTGTTGAGTACCAGATGCTTTAAGTTGCGGGATGTCACGCGATTTAACCTTAATACCTGCATACAAATTGGCTACGTCTTTAACAATTTCTCTGTATTCTCGTGGTAGCTCAGTCTCGGAGCGGTTGTTTGCTATATTTCTTTTTATTTCCTGCTCTTTCCTTTTGCCCTGCTCCCTTTGCAGTATTGCCCCTTCACTGTAGTATTCTTTCTGTTCTTGCACTACGGATTTGGGCTTTTGTGGCGCAATTTCATTAAGATTGCCAACCTTGACTACTTCCTGCGACGCTTCCCTGAAAAGAGTAGGAATCGCTTGGGTTAATCGAGTTTGTAATTCTTGAATATTTTTAACTAATGCAGCATTACCATTAGCTAACTTTTGATTTAATTTTTCAATTTCCTTGGCAGGATCGGCAAGTTCAAGCTTGTACAACTCCAACGCTTTGTTTGCAGTAGCAGAGCGCTTTTTGAGTTTTACTATCTCGCCAGCACTAGTTTCAGGATTAACTAAAGCCTGCTCTAAATTTGTCTTAGCACTTGTCGTCAGCCCCTCTAGTTTTTGCAGCTTTTTCTGACGAATAGGTTCTGGAGTGTTAGCGTTGATTTTAGTGTTTTTCTGAGCATTAGCGACTGCTTTTTGTCCAGACACTAATTGCTCAAAGACATCTATGCCTTTTAATATTTCTGTGGTTTGACTTGATAAATCTTTTTCAACTCCTAACTCAGCTAATATCCTGACTTGCTTGTTAAGCTTTTCTAGATAAGCACTTTTAGCTTTCTTGAGTCCTTCAATCTCCTTTATATCAGAAGCTATTTCGGCATTAGCGATCGCAAGAATTTCTGAGAGTTTAGCAATTTCTTTTTTTGCTGCCAACTCAAATACTGCTCTTTTTTGAAGCTCTTCCTTTGAAGTAGCTTTAGGAAGAAGACTAAATTTATCCTGAGTCGCCTTGGCTTTTGATAATGAAGATTGAATTTCTTCTAGCTTGACAACTTTTTCGGGCAAAGATTTTGTTTTTTTTGCCTGCTCTAATTTGGCTTTATTCTCTGCAATATTTTTGTCAGCAGAGGCTCTGATGTCTTCCCTTTTTTTAAGTTCGTCTTCTGAGTTTGTCGCTGGAAGTTTATCTAGCTTAAATTTTGTGAATTCATTTTTAGCGATCGCTAGCTCAATCTGCTTGATTTCTTTAGCTTTTTGGGCTACTGGCTTTTCTTTCTCGGCAAGCGTTGAATTGATTTTTTCTACAGATCCTTTTTGTTCCAGAATCGAGATAAACTCATCACTAGCTGCGGCTTTAGCTTTTTTACGAGATTTAGATCGAGTAGCAATTGATTCAAAATTAGCGTTGTATGAAGCAGATGCTCTTTCTTCATCCGTTGCCAATGACTTGACAGCTTTTTGAGGCGATAAATTAATGCTGTACAGTTCAAGAGTTCTTTGCAATAACTCAAGCTGTTTAACTACAGCCCCACCGATGGGATTGTTTTTAATTACCTCAACGATCGCCTCTTGCGCCTTGGGAATAGCCTGCAATGATTTCTCTACAGCCTTTTGAGAGATTAACTCCAACGAGCCGATATTAGCTCCTAAAGTTGATTGGAAGGCTTTAGTTACCCCAGCACCCAACTGAAGCCCCAAAGGTGTGCCAATACCTTCAAACGCACCCCTGAGTGTAGCTGCCAATGGAACGGTGATTAATGAACCCAATCCACCAAAGATAGCTCCCAAAAAACTAGCTTTGGGCTTGGCTTTTTGAAATCCATCTTCTATAGATTTAGTTATATTTTTGGCAAAGTCGCCCGGCTTTTCTACTGGTGATACAGGCGCTTGTACCTTGACTTTTCCACTGATACCACTAGCATCAACATCTAAATTAATCTTAATTTTAGAGTTTTTAAAATAGCCCTCAACTTTATTGACAACACCCTTCAATTTAGATTCATCAACTGAATCCAGACCCTGCATCAACCCCGCGATCGCATACTTACCAATATCCCGAAATACCTTTGACGGCGACTGAATCCCCAATTGCTTGTTGACCGACTTGACCATCGAATCAATGGCAGATTTACCCGCGCCCTCAACCCCTGAGAACCCTTGAGTAAAGCCCTCGGCAGCATACTTACCAATTTGCTCAAACTGCTGCTTTACTTTTGCCTCATCAACTTTAACGTCAACTGCAACCGGAGAAATCTTTGATAGCCGCCGCAACTTTTCTTGGAAATCTTTAACATTGGGCGCTAAGTCAATTTTGATGGGGTCAATGCTAGTCGATAGTTTCTTGATCTGCTGGTCAAAGCGGCTAGTATCTATCTCAAGGGGAATGAATATGGGTTGTTGCGATCGCAACCCCTTGATTTGTCGTTCAAAGTCTTTGGTGTCAAGCTTGATGCGATACGCTATTTGACCAGTGTCTTGAGACTGCAACTTCTTCAAGTCGCTGTCAAATTGGGAACGATCCAGGTTTAATTTAATTGAAGCGGAACCAAGAGTACCCATGATTGCGATCGCATTACATCAAACAATGGATTCCCTTATTCCCCTAAATAAGTCATGCAGCCCCAATCAATTGTTGATTTCGATAACAAGACGGCAAAGAGCTTTCATTGTTATCAAATCGACTCATTATCGATAATTGAAAAATTTTTCATGAGGTAATTGCAAACTCCCCATCCAGTAACCACGCCTCACCCAACTCTGGAACCTTCACAACTCCCCCACTAGTCTCAACCTCTCCGAAGCGGAGCCGAGGGTTCCCCTGATCGTTAAGACGGTAAAATACGAATAACCTCGTAAAATTATTAACATGGAAAATAAATTCGCGGCAATACGAGAATCGCTCGGATCCAATCTAGAAATATCGCAAAAAGAATTACTAGTAGAAGAATTCCTCAAATCCAATCCAGAGATATCACAAAAAGAATTACTGCTAGAAGTCTTTCCCGAAATAGTAGATGCGATGAATGAACTCTTAATCAATATGGCAGTTGAAAGTTTTGCTGAAACTTGCTCAAAGAAAGAAACAGGAGCAATGGCTTGCTATGCACCACAATTGACGAAAGAAAGACTATTAAATCCGTACAATAGCTGTTGTGAATAATACTAAGTGCAGAGTGGTAGCACTACCTCATGAAAAATTTTTCACGAGCAAAGTTCGGCAGCTTTTGGTAGTAATTTTATCCCAGCAACGCCATCTCGCCATCCAACACCCACGCTTCACCTAGTGCTGGAACTTTCACAACTCCCCCGCTTGTGGCAAGATCCCCACTAGCCTCAACAAATCCCAGAGGGAACCTGACCAACCCATTATCAACAACTGGCTGTAGCAATACCACACCTTCACCCACCCACACTACTGGCGCACATGGATCGCTATTCCTTGACTTAGCTAATTTATCAACAGGAGCTAACGCTACACACCACCCTGGCAGCTTCCCAGCATCAGCTAGGGCAAAAAAGGCATTGGCAGCATCAGGAGGAATGCGATCGCCCTCATCATCAGCAGGAGTGAAGTAGAAGAAGTCACTGGGTTTTGCCGCCTCAGATTTCGGATCACGGCTGGAGTTGACAAAGCACGATGTGAGAGTTGCGATCCCTAGTTCAGCCAGATGCAACTCCTCACGGTGCAGTTTTGCGCCATAGTGCAGCGCTTGCAAAATTACCCAGGTTGGCTGGTTGCCAAATCTTCCTTCGCTGAATCTTTCTTCTTGCGGCCAGTAGCGGCGGACTCGCCAGAAGATTTCTCCCCAGTCTGGATCTCTGGGGTCGTCAGCGAGTTTCCCAGTTCTTCTTCAGTAATCGGGGTTGCTGCCTCTGTCGGCCAGCCAGCTTCCTCGTTTTTGGCAAACTCAATCACCAAGCTCAGTAATTGCGGATGAATTTGATTTGGATTACCAGTATTCTCAAGCTTCCAATCAGGCACTAACCGTTGAATTACTGCCGTAGCTAGCACCAAATTATGTGCAGAGGAATCTTCCTCTAATAAGTCTTGGAAGGTCACAAACTCTTCTAAATATTCTGCTAGAGACTCACTATCACCTTGAGTCAGTGCATTATATATATCAATTACTTTATTGCCTGATTTAGTGGCGATATCTTTCGCCAATTTCACAGCAGCAATCCGAATATCTGTTAAGTTAGCTGCTTTGATGAATAGGCGCTCGTTGGGGCTAATGTCGCCATATTTTGGTAATTCCAATTCGCCAATTTCAGGATTACCAATAGTAACTTTTTCAAATTCTTTTGGCGTTGTCTTGAAGGGAAGCTTTAACATATCAGTTATCAATTGCTAGTTATCAGATAACTGATTCCCCTCCCCGTAGTGACAAAAAAACGGATGCTTGCACATCCGTCGATTTCTATTCCAAAAAAAGAGTTTTTTAAATTTTGAGTGTTAATTGTCCCCATGATAGTCATCGGACAGAGAGAATGTCAACATTTTCCCGATCGCCCTTAAAATTTTAATATTCTGCCAACTTGCTATTTCACCTTGCCCAACCTCAGCTAGTCCCCAAACTTCCAAAACATAAACAAAGCATCTTGCAGTCAATTTCAAAGTTTCTTTAATACGAAAATAAACCCACCAATAGATCCAAAAAAGCGGATAAACATCGGTACGGACACAAGTCGCAGTCATTCGCATTTGATCGCCCCACACCTGTTTGTGTTTCCAATTCAGAGGAACGCGATCGCCAAGAAGATACTCCATTGCCAATTCAAAAGGAGCGCTAGCGGGATAGCTTTCATCCCAAACCAAGCGTCTTTCGTATCTCACATTAATAGAAACTGCCATCACAGAATGAGGTGGAAAAGCCCACCAGATGCCATTGTCGCAAAATGGATCAGTGTAGTTGTGAACAACGCAATATTCGTTGATATCGCACTCAATTTCAAACTTGATTGGATTCATGATATAAGTTTTATCAAAAACAAAATGCCACAGCAAGACACTCGCCAAGAACATCTGGAATGGGCAAAACAAAGGGCGATCGCTCAAGCCGAACATAGCACTTTAATCAGTGCGTTAGATTCAATTGCTAGCGACTTGCAAAAACACCCCGAAACACGAGGACATTCAGTATCTGAACTTGGGCTTATGTTGTATATGTCCGGCAGGCTTGGGACAAAAGAACAGATGATCCGGTTCATTCAAGCAATCAGTTAATTTAGAACAAATCATCTACAAACTTTTGTAAATCAGATGGGCGAATCTTCCAGCCCCTTCCTATTTTATCTCCCAGTAAGTTGCCATCTTTTAATTGCTTGACAAGGAAACCCTTGCCAAGCCCAGAAATTATTGCTGCTTCGCTCAAACTTAGTAACATTTTTAAGCGAATTGCGGCGATCGCATAGTGATAAGAAATTGCCTCTAAATGCTCCAATCCTGAACTCAAATATTCAGGTGCGACAGGCTGCGACAGTGCCGCGTCGTTCCGTGTCGTAGCAAGGGCTGGACGATAGACAGGTTCTTGTTTTTGCTCTTTAAACCTTACTAACTCTTCCTCGCTAAAATTGCGCTTACCCTCAATATAGGTGACTGCGATTTTTTTGGCCTTTACTAGGCGCTCAATCGATTTTACCGAAATATTTAAAAACTCAGCAGCAGCCTTGATATCCATGTTTCGACTACGTGCGACAGATACGACACGCTCATTGTCGCATAGTGTCGTAGTCCAAAAAATTAGCCCCGTGGAAAATTTTCCATAGGGTCGCTAGTTGTATTTTGGGTCATCCCTACCTAAGCTTGGGTATACGCAATTCTATCTCGAAACACTTGTCAACACTGGAACCTCTTGGCTACCTATCAACTTCGCCGCCATACCTTGAGCATCACTTGGCAAGTGTAATGCACCAATACTCAAACTAGCTGCCAGCACAGCTTTGAGTTCATTTTCTGGCAGGTACTCAATAACGATCGCGATCGCCTCTTTCAATTGTTCAGAAATATCCTCAATCTCAACATCAATCACCTCAGCGTCAATCGGAGCAAGCGATTCAGTTTCAGCCACCAACTCTTTTTTAAGAAATGGGTACTCACCAATAGATGTCTTACAAAGAATCACATCTCCGTGTTGCAAGTTGTCCTTAACTTCAACAACCTCTCCGTAGCACTCATGGTCTTTCAGTGCTACCTTATACTTTGTAACTGAGGGCGCTGGTGGTGTTTCTGCTTTGGGTTCGGACGCTGCTAGGGCGATCGCAACCCTGAGAGACGGTAACAGCGATTCAGTTTCGACACGTGTGTCTAAACTGGTGATGATTTTCTCCCAATTTCTAGCAATCAACATTAACCGATTCGCGTGGCGATGGGTGAAATTGCAATTCTTGTCAACCCATTCACCAAACTGTCCATAAGGTAAAGTTTTTTTTACTTCAAGCAACATCTCTCCCGCAAGTTTATCAGACGCGATCGCTTGCTTGAAAGCTTCAATTCCTGCTTCATAAAATTGCCTGGATTGCTTAAAAGCTTCATTAATATTATTAGCTAATTCAGTTAAATTCATAGCGTTTCTTTAAGAATAGATATCCGAAGTTTAGTCAGTCCCAAGTTAATATAAGCCTTAACTTTTTGCGGCGTTGCATTTTGCCGTTTAGCAATATCTTGAATTGAGTTGTTGCTGAAAAATTTTTCAACAATCGCTACTCGCTGATTAGCTTGTAGCCTAACTAAATGCTTCAACAGCAAAGCCTCATCTGGTTCCTCATCATCGGGCTGGGCTGGCTCATGAAGTAATTCGTCTAAGCTGATAGTTAGGTTGCTATCAATTGCCTCGATTTCGCGCCATTTCTCTGCGCTTATCCCCAGCCCCAAGGCAATTTGCAAAGCATCAACTTCTCTACCAAGAGATGCAAGACTTCGCTGTATCCTCCGTACTTTTGCCTTGGTTTCTAAAGCAGTTCGGGGGAGCTTTACACTTTGCCATTGATCGCGGAGAAAATGCTGAATTTCCCCTTGAATGTAGGGAATTGCAAAAGAGCTAAAGGCATTTCCGGTATTCGGATCGAAGCGATCGGCCGCCTTTAAAAGCCCGATGTAACCTAACTGATACAAGTCGTCGTAAGGTTCGCGGCAAGTCTGCGACATCCGGTGTACGACCTTGTGGACTAATTTTTCGTTGGATTGAGCGAGTGTATTTCGCTCTTTGACAGCAACTGACCGCATATTTTTGCAACCAAATATATTAATAGGGTATTTGGTGCTATTGATTACAGGCATTGTAGGGAGTACCTAAAAATGGTATTTACTTCATAAAGTTACGTCAGCCCCAGGTAGCGATATCTTCCGCCCAAACAGCAAATTCCACATTGCCAAAGGCATAGACGACTGCATCACCTGCATCAGGACTTCGCCCAATACGTTTTTGAATGTCGTCCTTTGCTTCAATTTGGATTTTGGAGGATGAAGTAATTTTCCATCTAGGTGCTGTTAAATCGGCTAGAAGTTCGGGGTCGTCGGGCAAGGCAATATCATCACCACTTGTCGGATCTAAAATTTCACGCAAGTGCCAGTACCACTCAGCACGCTTATTGATAAACCCAAACTTGCCGCTTTTATCTCGAAGAGATGAGCCGCCAGCACCATTGGCAGCATGAGCATTTAATCCCCGCTCAATGCAAGCATCATAAGGACTGGAGCCAACACCACAAATATCTATGTGGATGTATGCATCACCCTGTAACTCCACTTGTGCCAGAGATGCGATCGCCCCGCCGTTTGGGGTAGTCTTGCCTGCGTGTTTTTGCAATTTGTCAAGGAAATTACCGTATCTGGGAGCAATGACAGTTTTGGCGGAACCACCACGGGCGACATCTACACCCAAGCAGGTCATGGGAATTTTAGGGCGCTTATCCCATCGCTTCATTGCCGCTAGCACCCATTCAGTTGGGATAACCTGCCACGGATCATCCTCAACACCTGCCGCAAAGTCCCCCTTAAGCATTTGACTTCGCAGTGGTTCGGGCAATGACTGAAGTACTGACTTATAGCCAGTCTTCATATATATGGGGTTGTCTTCAATCTTGGCAGGAATGAAGGTACGTGATCGCGGCGTAACTAATTCTGTTTTACCTTCGCTATCTGTGTACTCAAACGGCTTGCCCGATTCAACCTCTACATCCTTACCATCTAAAACAACAAACCAACGCAACTCTCCCGGTACGGCTGGATTCGGATGTTTGGGGTCAAGCCAGGGGGCCCAGTACTCAATCACCCAACGCCCTTCAGATGTAGTGGGTGGATTACCAGTGCAAACTACGCGGCATTTTTGGTTAGGGTCATCAGTTCGCAACCAGCCAGTCAAAAACTTGAACTGAGATTTACTGAAGTGGGTGATTTCGTCTATCGCCTTAAGATCATGGGGGCGGCCTTGAAATTTTTCAACATCCTCCTCATGCTGACAAGCTCCAAACTCAAGACTTCGCCCCCCTGGTAATCCACTCCACATTTTTTCAGTGGAATTGTATCGAGCGCCTGTACCCTTGAGAATTTTTCTGCAATCCTTGAGTAGCCCCTTTAATTGGGGGTATTCACGCCGAAAGATGATTGAGTTTTGATGGGTGGTCAGCGCCAAGCCCAAAATCAAAAAACTTTTCCCCCCACCAGCTGCCCCGCCATAGAAAGTTTCATCAGCTGTTGATTCATAAGCAATTGTTTGTGGCCCAGGTAAAGGTTGCCATAGACGATTGCTCAATTCTTTTTCAAGAGATGCGATTTGAGCTAAAGCCTCATCCCACTTCTGCCTCGCGCTTACGCCCTTCTTTGCCACGCATTTTTCAACTCAGTTAAAAATTCTTCAGGGCCAACATCAAGTTCGATCGCTCTCTCCACCAAATCAGCTACCGTCTCAGGTTTCAATTTACGCTTCAGTTCGATGAGTTTTACAAGCGCCGTCGCCATACTACCTTTACCAAGTTCTGTCTCTGGTAGACTGCCGTGAATATCAGCGATCGCACTTTGAATTACTTTTAGATCCTCTAGTTCCTCATTCGTATCGCGTCGCCCTTGCACAACTTCCCGTAGCTTCGCCCCACCAAGCTTCTCCCTTGGCTTTGATTGCAATTGAATGACATTGCTGCTTTTAGCATTTTGTCGGTGCGAGTCCCAATTACCATCTTTTGCCCAGCGATCAATAGTCCGGCGGGAGACACCAAGGACGGTGGCGATGTCTTCGGGTGACTCACCTGTAATATACTTTGCCTCGGCAAGCTTGATTTTATCGCCGTCTTTCTTCCTGGACATTATTTGGACAATATAGAAATTATGATCTTATAGACAAATCCAGAATTCCCTACTGAGTAGCGATCGCAACCTTTTTGTCTGATTTGTCCAACGATTTTTTTATGAGTAATTTTCCCCCAGAACGCATTGAGGATGCCCTAAAATTTTGCTGTTGTTCACCCTATCGTGACCGACAAATTTGTATTTATGCCGGGGGAGGTAGTAACAGCCAGCATGATATGTATTGGGCTTATGCGATTTATGATGAGGCTGGCGATCGCACTAATTACGAATACTTGCCAAAAACCTGCCTGGATGTTGACGACGGACTGAGATTCTGTGAGGAGCTAATCGACAAATGGGATGCGCCTATAACCTACGAAGATGTGAGGTTGTGGCGTGATATCTGCGGGTACTTGAATCACCGGAAGTCTCCCACTGATTCACACTATATAAAGCTTAGAATCCCAGGATGCGGCTACCTTGTAGGATACGATCGCACCCACAGACAAAAACTTTGGGATAAATACAAAATCCAGTTGATCGTTTATGAAAAATTTTCCAGCAAGTATGAGGGCTGGAGTTTGAAGGGCAATTGGGAGGATAAGATTGACTTCCTAGAGAAAGTCTATATTTTGGAGCGCGATGCCGATACTCTGTCTCGTCCTTGGTTGGACAAATGGGAGAGAAAACAGCAAGCCAAAAAGTATCAGGAATTGGTAAGCGCTTTGAAGGTAATAGAGCGAAGCTTAGAAAATATTAATCAGTGTCAAAGTTGGACACAAGCAGGGATATTTGATTACTTTTCAGGAGAAGCTTACACGCTCAAAGAATTAATTGAGCATCTCGGCTATCGTTGTAGGGAAGCTAGGGGTTTGTTACCAGAACTATTAAGAAATGAACCAGATTGAGAGCATTTTAGAATTTGCACCGAACTGCGATTTGCGTCTGTGGACTGATGGGACGGATGAAATTGATACGGGCGACATCAAGCGCTTAATTAAAGCCGTAGTCGAGCAGCTTGATTTGCAATTCAGAGTTAACGCATATCATGACCAAGAATGCCAGAACTGGACGATTAATTTTGATTTTGGACGACACGCCCCCAGTAGGCAGCATAGAGTAAGACATTTTATAAGCATCGAAGACCTTGAACGCTTTAGAGAAAATAGGCTGTTTAATTGTGTAGTCAGTGAAATTTGCGAATACATCAGAAGATCCATCCCGAATGATGCGAACGATGACGGTCAAAACTGGGTTATCGTCATGTGGAGAGATGAGCATTTTGCAAAAATTCACCAGAGAGGGAAAAGGTCAGTTAATTTGATTCTGCATGAGGTAATGCAGGATGGGGACTTAATCAGCAACCACGCAACAGTAACAATTAGGGCGCGGATTCCATCTGATGCTGTCAGAAGAGGTGACAGTGTAGAAATTGGTGGAATGTTGCTGCAAGGCAAATTACTGGGATGGGTCGAAGATGGTCAACAAGGCTGGTTTCTGTTTTCTCCTAACACTCAGCAGGTGAACACCTCCCGTAGTTGGGCGGATGAACCCCGTATCACTTTCACCACCCGCCCAAGAATTAACAGACTGGCTTCCTTTGAGCGAATTAGCCAGATGATTGAGCAAGGGCAAATTGAACTGCCCGGAGGTGGATTTTTCGACCGATGGCTAGAGCCACTGCCATATTTGGAACGCTCAATCGAGCTTCCCGGTCTACGAAGAAGAGAAGGAGCAATTGTCTCGGAAGAAAATCGCTCCTCATTTGGACGCTTATTAGACAGATACGACGACATCCACGCAGGTAGTGAATATGAGGGGCTTGGGCTGCGGACTTGCAAATATAATGCAGGATCAAGAATGTTACGCTGTGCGGTGAACCCGTGCGGCCCGTGTGAAGGATGCACACATTATGAAAAACTTTGATTGGTTCACGATGATTGGAATGTTAGTGATCGCTGCGACCAACATTTTAATGATTGCCCAAGGCGGCTGGTGGTTTGTCTTCGGGCTGATATTTACTGCTCTTTGGATATGGGCAACGGTTCATGAGCGCAGAATGTATCAAAAAGTCATGGACATGGATGCTTTGAGTCGGGCTGAAACTACCGATATACAAGCAATGTCGGAGGTTTTTCGGAGGTTAGCAAGGACTGGAATTAGTTCTGCTGAACTCTGTGACGCTTTGAATAATGCTTGTCGGGAGCCGCAATTTATCGGTGATGTGACTTGCAAGTGGAATGCGCGATCGCCCTACATTCGGTGTGCTATAAATCCCAGTGGGGAGTGCCAGGGATGTAAGGATTATGAGAAGCTTTGACGGATATCGCCACAGAGAAGCATTCTGCCTGATGAAATACGCTGCTGAGGATGGCAGTGAGGTTGAGTGGATCTGGAACTCACGCGACGGTGTGACACCATTTTGTGTGAGTAACCGCGCTGGGGATAAAATGCTGAAACACGTTGACTGGCATTTAGACCGCCGCCTTTTTAACTACCAACCACTAGCGTGTGAGCGTATCTTTGTTAGCTTGTCGCCCGAAAGAGCAAGACAGAGGGCACAGCAGCAAGTAGAGCATTTTTGGGATAGGGATGATTGCGCTCATATCCGCGAAATGTATGGCACAAAGGAGAATGCGATCGAGGGCTTTATCGCCGATTCCAGAGTAGGCGAAGCTCCCGATTTGGTGGAGATTGGTAGCTTGGAACCTACCAACGATAATTCAATTTAGCTTCCTTGCAAACCCCAAACAAACGCACCGCCTCTTCCTCGCCAATCTTTATCCCACAGTCTGCCACTACATCCAAACTTTGATTAACACTGCCTTTGTAGGCAGCCCAATCATCGCAATTACCAATTCGGGCTACATAGAGGCGATCGCCATTGTACGCGTAGAGTCGGTTTCTGGGCTGAAGGTCAGCAACAGTTGCACGGGATACGTTGATGTAGTTCATAGTCCGAGGTAGTTGCTACTGGAATCCTCTGGATTGCTCTCTAAATATACATTTGTGACACTAATATTACTGTGTCCTAAAGAGTCCCGCAACAAGTCAATGCGTGCGCCGCCAGCATAAGCGTGCTGTGCGTGCGCGTGCCTCAGCCAATGGCAAGAAACCTCCGACTTGACCCCAGATGCAGCCGCAGCTTGCTTGATTATCCGGTGTGCTGTCGTCCGTTCTATGGCGTTGCCTCTAACTGAGACAAATAAGGGCGAACTTTCATCGGCATTACCTCGCAACTCTTCTATCTCTGCCCAGATTGTTGCTGGTACTAATACCGTCCGCGTTTTGTCACCTTTCCCCAAAATAGTTACTTGAACTTCCCCACTGTCACGTTCATAAAAATCACTCCACAAGAGTTGGCATATCTCGCTTACCCGCATCCCAGTGGCATAAAGTAGCCTCAAAAAGCAATAATCGCGCAAATTCACATTTTGACGCTTGGCGGTCAGCTTCAAAACTTCTTTCTTTTTGAGAATCCGACCAGCTAGCGAGTTGCTAGCTTTGGGTATTTTCAGAGCCGCCGCTACATTGAAGCGAACATAGTTTAATTTGGCGGCAAAACTGTAGAGCGACTTTACGACATTTAACTTGCGGCGCTTGGTACTTAATTTAATGCCTTTCTCGTCCAGGTAATTGGAGTAGCCTTGCAAATCTTCTAAATTGCACTCTGCCAGTCCTTTGGCTACAAACCTAAAAAATGCTTGTACGTCGCGGCGGTATTCTTTTTGGGTAGAGATGGGCCGGCCGTGCAACCACATCTCAATGAGTTTTTGGTCAGTCGAGACGCGGGAAATGGAACTCATGAAGACCTTGAAATATCACGGTTTTAGAGTTCCAAACACTTTATGCTGCAAAATTCATGTTTTGTTGCATACTCCCTAAGCCGCAACCTTCGCAGATTCAGAGACACCAGCAACTTTCTCCTTAAAAGCTTTACCCGCCGAAAACCCAGGCACTCTGGTTGCTGGAATCTCCATCTTCTCATTGGTTTTGGGATTTCTGCCCTCACGGGCTGCTCTGTCGCGCCGCTCAAAGCTTCCAAACCCCACCAATGTCACCTTCTCGCCACTGGAGACAGCTTCAATAATCGCTTCCAGGGTGGCAGTCAAAACCGCATCGGCTTGCTTTTTGGTAACGCCAACCTTGTCGGCCAGAGCATCCACCAATTCACCTTTATTCATAAAAAATACCTCAAAGCACCAGAACATAAGGAACTCTAACACTGATGCCTCTTGACAGGGAAGGGGGAAAAGGAACAGAAACTAGGCAATTTTATGAATATTAACAATGGACAGCTGCTTTCACTTTTGTTCGATCAGCCGAAGCTGGCAAAAGCGCTAAACCAAGCGATACCCTACATTTCAGTATTTAGAGGAAAGACTACTTTAAATCTAAGATGCGCCTCGTTTGCGACACTTTCCACGCTGCTGGAATATCGCCAAGAAATCTTCGGAAAAATAAATCCACTTCTAGGCTATGAAATATGTTTAGAATGTGAAGAAACTGGAGATAATAATATGGTTGCAACAGCAGAAAGAATCACCGAGACTCGCAGCGCCACGGAAAGATTTTTAAGCTTAGAAACTTTAGCAAAAGCTACATCAAAATCGCCCCAAGAAGTGAAGATGCTGCTAGGACGGGCTAAAGAAGTAATTCACCCAACGGAACATGGAGCGGAGATGATCACCGAAACCGCCTTTGATAGCGTGGTTCTCGAATGGGCGCGTTCATTCAAAGACGACATAACCCCTGCTACAACAACAGCAGAATCTCCCAGCAAAACAAAATCTTCCCGCAGTCCTGCGACAAAGCTATTAAGCCAAAGACTAGTCCCTGATGACATCGCTAAAACCAAGGGTGGAAAGTCAGTCGGTTCTGCCAATTTGACAGTTAAGGGAATTCAAATAACTCTTGAAAACTTTTTCAACAAGGTGCGCCTAGACGATACGACCATTGTTGATGCGGTTTCCGCCTTCATTGAAGGTACAAGCGAATTTGGAATGGCACTTAGAAAAGAGCTACTAGCAGTCTACAAACGCTCATTCAAGGGTTTAGATATGACGGAAGTGGAAACAAAGCTTATCGCTGGAGCTAAAGCTTACCTGGAAAAATCAAACGCCCCTGAAACAGCAGAAGTTCAAGGTTAATATTCGGGGTTAATATTATAGATGCGATCGCTTCACCCTACAAAATGCGTATTGTGGGCGGACAGGGCGATCGCTTCAATATTTTGTATAATTTGAATGCGATCGCCTCTCGACTAAATTAGGTTGCTCGTAGAGATGTAGACATCTCCAAGAACAAGCGTCCAAGACGTGGGGAAAGCATCTGTAACCCCTCTCGACCAAACCGATTCCGGTCGCGGCAGTTGCAAAAAGTTGGCCGCATCCTTGGGATTTTCCCAATCAAAGTAAGCGGCGTTCCGGCTTGAGGTGATCGCTTTTGACAGAGTGGTAGAAATAGTAAATACACGAACGCGAGTTACCCTTACGGGTTCGGCAGATGCTCCACTGGGGAGACCCCAAGACCGCACTGCCTCACCACGCGCTATCGTTCCTACACTATCTGGAAAGTAGGAAGTGCAGGTGCAATTCCTGCCTCTGTCTTTAGGGAATTTTGGCTACGTACACTCCCCAAAGTGATGTAGCTCTTGCCTCCTACTAATTCCAACAACCTACCATCAACCCTGTCTGGTGCAGCTGCTGCCTACTCTAGAAATCTGCTGCTATTGCTTGATTGCTGGAATGGGCTAGAGGACAGAGAAAGGGTTTACCTTCCCAAGGAAGTCAAGGAACCGCCCCAGGCGTGGGTGGATCGCGTCAAGCGCACGACTTTTGACAATCGCTTTGAGCCTGCAATTAAAGACTATGCCGGACTTCTAAGCGTTTTCAGCCTAAACGACGATACCGCCCCAAGCATCGAGGCAAATAAAAATAACATCGACTTGATGGGCAATGACCTCTGGACATTTTTCAACGAGGTCGATCAATACTGCCTCCGTGATGGCTGGTGCGGGGTTATGGTTGAATACCCAACTGAAGATCCCACTATTGCATCACAGTCGGATTTATTGGCAAGCGATCGCCGCCCATACTTGGTATTAATCGATCGTCGCGACATTATCAACTGGCGGACTACCAAGTTAAACGGCAAACCAACTCTGGCGCAATTAACCATCCGCGAAACGCGATGTGAGCCGGATGGCGACTATGGGGAAAAGGAAGCGACTTACTACCGAGTCTTGCTACCAGGTGAATATTTCGTTTATCAGATTGTTGAGGTTCAGAACCAAAAGCAACTAATAGAAGTTGACCACGGCTTCACAAGTCTCTTAGAAATTCCCCTAGTCTACTACTCTGTCACCGAATCACAGCTATTTGCAGCCAAAGCACCATTCCTGAATCTCGCAAAACTCAATATCGAGTATTACCAGAAGCGCAGTCAGTTAAATGAAGTACTGCGGAAATGTAACTTGCCTGTGCCGGTGCGGAAGGGATTAATAAAGACGGTAGATGACATAAAAAAAGTCCCCCCTCTGGTGATTGGCCCCAACTCGGTGCTGGACATCCCTACGGACGGGGACTTTTTCTTTGCCGAACCAAGCGGGGTGGCGATCGCCGCCTCCAAAGACGACCTCAAAGACTTAGAAGCGGCGATGGATAGGATGACGCTGGACTTTTTGACCAGTGGTGAACACCAAAAGACCGCCACAGAAGTAATTTTGGACTCCACCAAAACCAGCGCCAACCTCAAAGGCGTAGCCCGCCGGAAAGAGAGCGCACTACAACAAATATTTAAATTTTGGGTAGCTTACACCGGGGAGACTGAGGGCGGCGGCATCACTCAAGATGAATCCCTGCTTTCAGCACCGCTTACACCAGAGCAGGTAGATAAATTGCAAAATTTGGCAGACTCTGGGCGGATAAGCGATCGCACCTTATTGATGCTCTTGCAAATGGGTAAAGTCTTGCCACGGCAATTTGACATTGATGCCGAGGTGAAACTGACTGAAATTGCCAATCCAGAAAATTTACCACAGGGTAGTGACGACCCTGTGCTTGCACCATGATTTACAAGCTGGTTTCCCCAGAAAATGAAATTGTGGAGTTCAAGAGTGTTACCCATTTCTGCCGCGAACGGGGATTAAATGTTGCCAATATCTACAACGTTTTACGTGGTACAGGCAAGGTTTGCCACGGCTGGCGGCTTGTAGATCCTTCAAAACCTTATGCAATTAGACGCTTTAGGAAAAATGAAAACCCTTGGACAACCCCTAACCCTAGCCCAACTGCTTGACCTCGCCACCGTCCGCCAATCCGATGTAGATGAAATGGTCAAGCGATCGCAACCTCATGAAAAACTTTTCATAAATGCCCTACCAATTCGACAGCCAAAGCCATAGATATCGAGATACGGAGACAGGGCGCTTTGTCAAGGTCGCTGATGTCACCAAGTTGATTGACCAAGAGGTAAACCGTCTAGAAGTGCGATTGAAGGGTCACGCACGGCTTTTGGCTCAAGGCAAAATTGATACCGGCGAATTCCAAACCCGGATGGCGTTGACTTTGAAGGAATCGCACCTGCGGAACGCGGCGATAGGTGCAGGAGGAACAAAACAATTGACTCCCACACATTATGGCAAGGTGGGGGCGCAACTCAAGAAGCAGTACAAATATCTTCATGGTTTTGGGCAGGATTTAGCAGATGGGAAACTCACGCCAGAACAGGCGATTAGACGCGCTGGAAGTTATGCCAAGAGTGCTAAAACATCATTTTTTGAAGCCGAATTCACCAGTCGGGGCAAAGTTGGATTTTATGCCAAGCGCTTACTGGATGCTCAGTCTCGCCATTGTGCATCATGTATTAGTTATCAGAGGTTGACCTGGACACTGATTCAAAATGTCATTCCGCCTGGGGTGGATTGTGAGTGTGGGGGGCGGTGTCGATGTCGGCTGGTTTATCGTTCGCTGTAGTGCGTAGCTTATTTTCTAGCTGAACTGCTAAAACTTTTATTTGCCGAGCTTGTTCAATGACAGAAAATTCAGGTGTACTCACACCAATTTCCTGCCTAACGATTTCTCTCCATACCTCTAATATCTCTTCTACAACATCATCAGGGATATGTCGCCATTCAAATTTGAGGCTACGGCGATCGCAAATATCGCTTTCAATTGCGGCTACAATTCTGTCTTCTACTGTCAATAAAGCCCTATCAACATATTTCTTTGTGTAATTTCTTGTTATCTCTGCTGACTGCCTTGGCGTGTAACTCATATTGGAATCCTTGATAAATATTACAAATACTTCTTTTATGCCATTCACTCTAGAACAAAGATACCAAATCCTCACCGCCCTCAATGAAGCGCTGCTACGCACCGACCAAATGCGATCGCAATACGCCGATGCACCAAATGACTTCTACCGATTTGATGCCACACTAACCCCAACCGAATACCAGAAAAACCGCCCAGCACCACTGCTATTTCAAAAGGATGATATCTGGCAGAGGTTAGACAGAATTGAAGCTGAATCGGAATTTTTAGTGCAGCAAGTGATGTTTGTTATGAATCTTTTCAGAAGCGTTGAATTAGCGATACATCAGGAGCGATCGTCTGTTAATTCAGCCCTTAAAAAAGCTGATGTTTTGGAATGGGAGACTGGCTCAAGAAGTGCCGGAATGTTTGCTCAAAGGGATGACTTGATTGAAAAACTACGCTATCAATTGGGTTTACCGCCATCACCAGACCCAATGGGTGGCGGAGGGATGTTATTGAGGAGTTAGGAAGACATGGAAAGATTTACCACACAACATCAAAATGCTAAGAAGGCTTTAGTACTAAGCATCATTGAAGCGTTTAGAGCCTTTCGGCTTAATCCTACTCAAGCTCATTCAGTAATAGATGAGGTCAAACAGCTTTTAGAAAACCCTAGCGCAGAAGATGTAGATAACACGGAAGTTATTGGCAAAGAAGTTATTTTGAGAATATTTGTGGAACCAACTGCTTTTATAGAAGTTGGATCGGAAGTTACAACTAGAATCGTTCCGGTCATTCCAAAATCAGTTAAATTATGATGCTTCATCTTTCTACTGCCAAATACTTAAGTCTAATTTCATGGAAAACTTATATCAATCCTGGGCAAGGGATAGCAGGTGACGGTAATACTCCTTCTGAATCAATCAGAGATTGGCTGAATAATTTTGAAACCTATCTGAAAAATTACGAATCTGGAGAAATGAGCTTGAGTAAACTCTGTGAGAATCTAGGAGTTTCTTTAGACACAGGTAAGCAAATACTTCAGGCTGAAAATATAGCGCTTGATTTGGGAGTTTCAAATGAGGCAGACCTAGAAGAAGATATTAAAAATGCTTGATTCTTGAAAAGTTTTTCAGGATGCTCAAAAACTCCTAAAAAAGGGAATCATAGCCCTTGATGTAATGCTAAAAAATTAACTCATGTCAGGCTCTTTAAGCGATTTTTGCGAAGCCCAGCTATTAAATCAGCTATTCGGTGGCGTACCCTACGGCACACCCAACATATTATACTTCGGTTACATGGTAGGCGTAGCTAGTGAAACTGGCCCTGGCGCTGAACCAAATTCAGGTGGCTATGCTCGGATCGCCGTCACCAACAACACCACAAACTTTACTGTCACTGCTAACCAAATTAAGTCCAACGCCACAGAAATTCAGTTTGCTGAGGCAACCAGCAATCATGGATTAGTACAAGCGATCGGCGTTTGGGATTCCCCGACTTCTGGCAATATGCTGGTGTACTTCCCCTTGAGTAGCCCCATTAACATCACTGTGGGCGATGCAATGCGGATTCCAGTTGGCTCTCTCACGGTGCAGTTTGCATCTGGGGGATTGAGCAACTACGTGAAAAATGCCTTGCTTAACCAACTTTTTGGTAATGTACCTTTCAATGTGATTACCGCGCTGTATGCCGCCTACGCTACCAGCAGCCCTACAGATGCCCTAGCTGGCACAGAACCCAGTGGCAATGGATATGCCCGTGTTGGAGTTACCAACAATACCAACAACTTCCCCATTGCAACAGTTGGCAGCAAGGTAAACGCCTTAGATATTAACTTTGCGGAGGCTACAGGCTCTCAAGGCACAGTTACTCACGTGCAACTATTTGATGCAACAAGCGGCGGTAACTACCTCGGCAGATACGCGCTAACTGCCACTCAAGTAATAAGCGCAGGTACGATTCCTGCTATCCCTGCCAATACCCTTACCCTCACTCTTGACTAATGGCACAGCTAAATTTTCCAAGTGGTGCGATCGCCTCCACCACCACTGCTGACATCAGTGCCATTAAAATCCGCAAGAATCTGGGTAGACCTGGGGTAATCGCCGCCACTACAGTCGCCAGCGTGGGGGCATTGGGTAAAAAACGCTCTGTGAAACCCGATCCAATCGCCTTCACTTGTGGCTTATCTGGCACACTCAAGCGGAAGTTGAAGTTTCCACCTGGGGTGATCACGTCTACTACCAATTCTCAAGTCAAGTTCTTTCTCAATGTCTCCCCCGCAGCGCCTCCTAAAGGTTCGTTGTACAGGGCTGACTTGAGTACTCTGTTGCAACCTGGGTCAAGCGCACCTGCGTTCAGTGGTTCAAGGCTGGTGAAGGGAGACTTAACGCCTCTGTCATTCAAGATTCAGGGTCAAAAGCTTGATGGCTTGAATGCCGAATTTACCACCAAGCGCAAAGACGATCCGCTTGCCGCGCCAATTGTCAAATCGGGATCTGCTGTTCATCAAAGCGATCCGGCGGTGGATGGTCAAACCAAAATTGAAACTGTGATGGGTAGCTTTGCACTAGATCCTGGCGACACAGAGAGTTTCCCTGACTCAGAAGTGGAATTGAGTTACACACTCAAATTCAGTGATGGTTTGGGGAGAGTTTATACTGTGGCATCGGGCAACTTCACTGTCTATTCTGCGGGGTAAACTTCATAACCTAAATAAAGCTTCAACAGAATAGCGTTCTTTATAGACTCGATATTCATTGATTACCGCTTGAATTTCACCTTCAGTCATGTTTAGTTCTTTACCAAACTTAAACCAGAAAGCATCAAACCTAGCTGCTTCTGATGCTTGTAACAAAACTGCTGCATGGTTTCTAGCTTCATCTAAATGGAGGGTAGTTTTAAATTCTTGATAATCAATTTGTATTAGTGGTTTTTGTGTATTAAATCCAAAAATCGCGTTGACATCAACAGGCAATGGTTGCCGTTTTTCTCTTACTAATTTTAATACTGCAACTGCCATTTGTACGTCTTTGCTAGGCTTGCCAAAACCTTTGGGTATGTCTGGAGCTAATGCTTTAAACAATGCCCCTTCCGATTCAGCGTATGCAGCAGCATTGATAATGGCGATCGCTTTTTGTGTGGCTGCTGTTGAGGTTATGAGAAGTTTTTTACCGTTGAACTCTATTTTCACCAATGGCTCAAAAGTTTCTGGGTCAAGATAGGATTCAACCTCTAAAAATTCTAGCTCTTGATTCATTGTTTATTAACTGAGGTTAATGTATGACACTTTCTTCAGATCAAATCACAATTATTAACCAAAATTGGACAAATGATGATGGCACACATGATGGTGGAGTTGCAACTGGCGTAGGCTTCACAATATCGTGGCAAAGAGGCCCTATTAATGTTGCTGGAAGAAACGGGGCTTTTTTGATTGAGGTTATGGAAGCTTGTCACTGTCAATTAGAATATTTTCAAAATTCTGGTTATTCTTGCGAAGAAAATACCGAAGCTTTGGAGTATTTGGATAAGGCAATTCAAAGCCTCAAGTCGCGCAGAACTCGCAGGGAGTCTGAAGGAACTTTTGGGACTCACCAACCGGATCGATAAATAATGTCCTCACCCTTTTCTGGTTTTGAAAACACCATCCTCACTTTTCAAGTTGCCGATCGCACTTACACAATCAACGCTGTCGGCAACCGATCGCTTAACTACCAACCCCTGATAATCAAAGCAGTCTTAAAGCCCACGACGGACACCAGCACAGTCAACCGTTATGCCAATGAAATCCAGCAATTTGCTGGCGCTGATGGTCATGCCACGCTGCTAGAAGGGTATTTAGTGGAACCTCAAGCTTACCCTCAAGGGATTGAATTTTTGGCAGAAGCAGATATTGAAATTGTGGTGGTAATTGGAAAGCCAGAAACAGGGAGATTTAAGCTACTACCCGTGGTGCAATCCCCTTATGTGGTGGCGATGGGGATTGATGCGATTACACCAATTCGGGGGATATTTAGGAGGAATTGATATGAAGCAACGCCGACATCATAACAACAAAGGTCTAAGCCAAACAAAGAAAGGTCGCACTACGGATAAAGTAAAAGCGATCGCTCGTCGATTAAATATCAAATATGGGTAAAATCAATATCGACTTAAGCAAATTAAATTCAGTTATCAACAAAGCCTTTGATGTGGCAGTTGAAGCACAAGCAGAGGCATTTCAAAACGCGATCGTCTCCGATATCTGGGAATGGCCCCGCGAAACTCTCCGCCAAAATTCTGATGTGGTGTCGTCTCCCCGCGATATTTACGATACAGGAGAACTCTATGATTCACTGGTAATCAGCCGTACTACTAACGCCGCAGAGTACACTTGGGAGGCTGATTATGCTGCGATCGTCCATGATGGAGCAACTACCAAAAGCTGTACTGAACTACCTGCTAGGCCCTGGACAAAGGTAGGATTAGAAGAGTGTAATGCTTCAGTTATTATGCAGCAGCAACTCAACAAATATCTGTGAAATATCAACTCGATCTAGAGCGACTATCAAGCCTGGCTGGTAAAAAATGCGGGACAAAGGGCTTGCGTGAGGTAAGCAATGAAATTGGTATTAGCCCATCTACGCTTTCGCGCCTCCTGAGAGAGCAACACGTCCCTGACATGGAAACTTTTACAGCACTTTGTAATTGGCTAGACGTGCCGCCATCTACATTTTTTAGAGGTGCTGAAATTAGTAACCCTTTGTCTGTGCCAGAGGCGATCGCCCTCCAACTACGATCAGACAAAAATCTTGATCCAGCTACTGCCAACGTTTTGGCTATTCTTATCAAAGCTGCATATCGTGAACTTGAAAAGTGAAAATGTTACGTTATGAATTCACAAGATTTTTTAGCATCAGGGTATATGCGATACAAGAACACTGGCTTTCGCAAAGCCGAATTCTTGCTCCAAAAACGAATTTATGATGTTATTGGCACAAAATACTTTATTAATATCTATGCTTGCGACTTACAAGGCAAAGAAGTGCTTGACTCAGAGGTACAATTTACAAAAAATCTCAAGCTTTATTGCATAACCGTTTCTAAGTTCCAATCAGCAGAAGAAATCGAAAAGATATTTGAGGATTTATGGGAGCGGATGTGCTTCGACTATCAAGAGCGCACCTCCTGAAAAATTATTCATCAGCTGATTTAGTAGGCTTCAGTTTGCGCGTCCGAGGCTACATAGAAAAGCGGAAGCACCCCAAGTCTTAAGTCTTCCGAAACAGCGTAAACGGCAATATCTCCACATTTGTTACCCCAAATTGTTCTCGCTTCTTTTAAAGCCGCTTCCTCAGAAAGTGCAATAAAATCACTGAACCAATAAGGGAACTTTGGGTGATGAAATTGAATTGTGTACTTTTTCAAATTTCTCCACTTTAATTTCATAACAGCACATGATTGATATCCTTATTTTACGCAATGATGTATTACTAATATTAGAAAACTTACTAGGAACTTACACATTTCCCGATCGCACCACAGCCCCATCGATCGCCTGTCTCCCCGACCCCGATAAAGGCTGGAATTATCCTGAGAATGGTACTAAAGTTTCAGGATTGGAAGTAGTAATCAAGCAGCCATATCCTGATGTGAGTGCGAATATTGGAGGCGATCGCACTTACACAAATACCTGGGAAATTCACCTCAAGCAGTGGGATACAAATAAAAGTTTGGTGGAAGTTGTTGGGCTATTGAGTGGAGATTTACCTGCCAATTATCTAATAGAAAGAGTTAGCCCAATGCCAGCTTCTGATAAGTTGCTAACTGTCGAGCAATGCAAGATTTTTATTACAGATTGGCAAGTGAGGGAACCCTGACTCCGGTTTAATCTCCGGAGATCAGAATGTCTAAAACTTTTCAAGTTGGTGCGGGTAATAAAGTAAAGCTATATGTAGCCTTGCTTCCCTTGGGCGATCGCACCGAACCGACTGACGTAACAGTAACCGCTAGCGGTGGCATTACTAGTGCTGCAACCAGCGTCACTGTAACTGCCTTGGATGGTCCCATTGCAGGCGGCACACCTTTAACTTTTGACAATGGCACAACAAAGCTTACTGTTTACTTGAGCAAGGATGCCAAAGAAGGCGATACCAGTTTGCACATTGAAGCTATCACTGCTGCGTTAACAGGCAGTTCTACGGCTGAATACGTGGCTAAATTGCGGCTACTTGGTGGTACTCAGTTGAGCGCAAAAATTAACAGCGATCGGGCTGATGTGTTGGTTTTTGAAGACCCACTTGGTTACAAAGATGGCGCAATCACTGGGCAATCCTGGGAACTGCCTTGGACTGCAAATTTACTTTCCGATGATGAAGCTTTCCGTCGTGTCTTTTACGCCGCAAGCAACGCTGTTTCAGGGCGTGAGGTTTACGTTTGGCAGCAAGATCCACCACCCGCAGGCTATGCGGTGGGCGATGGCCTGAAGGGTGCTGCTGTGGTAATGAATCTGGACAAGTCACTCACCAGTACAGCGATCTGCACAGTTACATTTTCCCTAATGGGTCAGGGATCGCCAACAATCACCAGATATTCTTTGACCTAATTGCTTGAACATACACATACATATTGAGAGCGCTCCTGCCCTACAGTGGCGCTTTTTGTTTGGGAATTTTGAGAGAGTACACCACTTGCCAAAACAATGGCGATCGCTCCCCCCAAAAATGACTCCCGCCTCGGCAAAGGATACTCTTATCTATTTGCGCTTTTTTTGACAGCTTTAATTGGGAGCCAGTCGATAGATGTCTCCTTCAAAATCAATAACTCTGGAGAGTTTAAATTTGCGATCGCCTCACGTGAATTAAACCCCCAGGTCTTCTATCCCTGCGTCGTATTGATTGCTGGAATTTTGGGATTGCCAACTGATGCGATCGCATTAGCTGTGGGGCATTTCCTTACAAAGGGGCGAGAGTAATGTGGCAGATAGCTGGCTCGTCAAGCTCCAACACTGGATTAAACAATTATTCAGACCCAAGAAAAAACCCCGCACTTACCCAAAAATTATCAAGCGGTGGGATGGAACAGATTGCAGTGTACTCAGAATTGAGCGCGACACCTCAGGAGAAAAAGCAACCTATCGCATCGTTTCCGTCCACGGACAATGCGATTACCTCATCACGCTTGATTATCTCCGAGAGTTGCATACAGAGTTGGTTGGGACTTTCCAAGGAACCCCTATCCGCATCTCAACGATGGAGTATCAACGCAACTCTGTACTCACGCATCGCTTTGCGGTCTGGCGCGTCTGGCGTAATGGTGTTAGCGATCCTCTTGGTATTTGGGACGTTGACCTTGAAGGCAACAGTCAGCGTGGAGCCAACTTCGCAGAACTCGCATCACGTAATGCAGTTAAGATGGTGGCGTTGAGTGCGCTTGTGTTGGGTCATGTGCCACAAATCCCCTTTTTACACTGGGAAGCACAGATGGAGCGAATTGATTGGCTTGCCCTACTGGAAGAAAAGATTAGGGAGCAATTATCTAATGATTTACACAACCTGAGAGCTTGTGCGATTTTGCAGGATGGTTTGTGAAAAGTTTTTCATAAAGTGTGATCGCTGCTTTGATCAACTAATTCATAAAGCAGCGATCGCACTTTTTCTTGCCAACCTGGAATCGCTTGAATTTTTTCTAAAACAGATGGTTCAATTCTCAAACTCAGTTTTGCGTCTCTCGCCTCTGCTCTGTCTGTAGTAAATTTTCCTTGATTATTTCGTATTTTTTGCGATCGCTTGGCATCTGCTGCAAGTTGAAAATTTTCACCTTTTAGTTAGGAGTCATTATTTCAAGCTAGATTGGATGCAAGCAAGTCAATCACACGGATTTACTCGCACCCATCCTTTTGGGGAGATTAGATTTGTACGGTTGCTTTGCCTATAAATCCTATGACAAACGATTATGGCTAATTTTAACCGCGAAGTTATTTTCACCGGAAGCTCAACCCCAGAATTGTCTGAAGCACTGACTCGCCTTTCTGAGGCACATCAAATTCTTGTGTTGCACCAAGGAAGTTTTGCCTCTGAAGGTGAAAACCCTCTTGAGCATACAAAAAAGGCTATGGAACTGCTTCAAAATTTCTTGAAGCAGTCACGTTAGATCCATATTGAATTTTTAAAGCTTAAGCCAGCTACCTGCTGGCTTTTTTAGTAGCATTGTGCTTTGCGCTTATTACGAAAATCGAGTAGCACCCAACGCTTTGGAAAGTCCTGCTCGAAGATTTTCGGCTTCTTTCCCAGCAAAATCCTGAAACGCTAGGTAATGGCTTTCTTCATCTCCTGTTGATGCTTGGAAGTGGATTCTAACTCCGTTTAGTAGCTTGCCTGTTTTGTAGTCGGGAAAGTCTGCATCAAAATCAACGTAAGCGATCGCGTCAGTATTGATCAGAATCCTGTTGCCGTTTTTGTTATTGGCTTCAATGAACATTATTTTACAAGGTAACTTTACGCACATAGTCTACTCGCGATTTTTCTCATTTAGTACCTCAGCTCTTTTGAAAAAAGCGATTGCCTCATACTCATATTGGACAAGACAACCTAAGCCAACAAACCTCTCCTGAATAACTTTTCAGGAGAGGTTTGTTGTTTTCTTGATTGGGTTCTATTTAAGTTTGCAGATAAGACATTAACTAATCGCCTATGGTTTTTCTGATTAAAATCGCTACCAGCAAGCCAGTCATTAAATAACCAATTACAACCTCAACGGCTGCAAAAAATTTACCAGCAACAGACAGTGCCTGAATTTCACTACCAAACGAAGTGAATGCCATAATTGAGAAGTAGAGGCTATTCCAAAAACCAGGCTTACTTAGAGAGCCAGCAGAAAGCCAATATAACAGGCTAAACGAGACAACCATTGCCAGACAGCAAAAAACAAACCTGCTGAACGAGCGCCCGTAATCGCAGGTTAGATACAGAATTTTTGCCAGTATAGGATGCTTAGTTTTTAGGCTTTCGATTCTTTGCTGATTGGTTGCATACCCTTGCAATAGAGCAGATAAATTAAAATCTATACTTCTGAGACTAACCCCAGTGAAACTAGTTTTATTACTAAACTCTACGTTATCAATCAGCACATCTTTCATCTTGGCATAGTCAAAGCAAGCACCTTTGATGTTGGTTTCAGATAGCCAGGAATCTGTTAGATCCGCATTTTTAAAATTAGTATTTTCTAGATTTGCGCTATAGAAATCAATCTTACTCAAATTTGCTCTGGTTAAATTCTCTTTGAGTAGGGGTATTCCGCGAATATCTGTTTGCCCATAGTACTTACCAACCATTCGATCTAACACGTCTCGCTTGAAACCGTTTGCCTTCCAGCGTGTCAGAATATTTTGCCCTGCTGGAGTAAGCCATCTATTCCTGAGTTGCTCCTTACTCAGATTTACCATAGTTAGCAACTCTTGACTTCCCGTATCTAGGTCAATTCCGGGATTGATAAAAAATTCTGGGGTAATTTCTTGAGTCTGATTATGAGATTGCATGGATAAACTGGACTACCGCGCCACCTGTCAACCGTGCTAGGTTATCAAAACTCACTGCCAATTTTCACTATCCTGTGAGCAATCTTAATGCGATCGCAATCTGGATGTTTCGCCAACGGTCAAATCCCGTGCAGGTAATTAAGCATTTAGAAGATGCCGCAATGGAACTGTCACGGATTTCTAAAAAGTAACAGGCTGTTTTAACATCAAAACCCTTCCTGGAAAATTCTTCAGGAGGGTTTTGTTTGGGAAGAGTCACTCTTTAAAATCGCTCAACAACTCCTCCAATACCTCCAATAGCTAGAGGATATCTTCACGCTTTATCCAGCCGAGTTTGGCAAATCTATCTTTGATTTCTTGTAGGCGTTGGAGGTGTGCTTGATTGTCATCCACACTATTCTCCGGTTGCTAACCTAACAAACATTTCTTCAAAGCTCAATCCTTCTTGCGATGCCTGAAAAGCTATCAACTCGCACCATTCAGGAGTGAGGCGACGAACAGAAGCACTCAGCAAACTAGCTGAATCAGCCGCCATGCCCCTTTTTTTGACGGCAGCAGCAGCCTTTAAAACCCAATAGTCCATGTCTGCTAATTTCGCCGTCTGTACTCGTGTATCGTCTATTTTTGGCAGCCTAGCGGCTATTTCATCCCAGTTGGGAGCTTCCATATCACTTTCTCATAGCTTTTTATCTGCTGCTATACTACACTAATCCTAGAGAAAGCGGAAAATGCGGTCTTGGGGTCTCCCCAGGTAGAGCAATTTTCAAAGAAAAGAGATGCGCCCCCCAGTGGTAACGACACTGAGAGACGACTTCCCCAACACAGCTATTATCTGTAGAAGGAGCAATTAACATGATGGACTTAAACGATCGCGATCGCAACCCACCAGAAATCCAATCACTTCATGATTTTCTCTCATTTCATCCAATGTACCAGCACCAGCTTGCTCAGTTAATGGGTGTGACAACATCGGCAGTAGAGAAATGGAGTAGGGGCGATCGCTCTCTTACCTCACGAACTTTAACTCAGTTAAACACACTGCATGAGCGATTAAACCACAATCCCGAACTAAGAGAAAAGTATGTCAGAACCGCACAATGTGCAGTTTGTTGAGAACAAGTAAACAGTAACCGCACAATGTGCAGATATTGCTATTGCCCGCCGTGTGCGGGTTTTTTATTATGAACGTTAGATGAGCGGATTTAGGAGCTTCCTAAATCCGCTCATCTAACGTTCATCTAACGTTCATTAAACGTTCGTGCCAACGGCAAGAAAGCCACTAGAAGTTAGCTTTGTGGATGGTTCTGGAAAACTAAATCGAATTTGGCGAAAGCCAGAACTGCTAGCTTATCTGCAAATTTCCGATCCCACCTTTAGGCGAGATAAGGCATTGCTCGTGAAGTACTGCCCAGAATTACAACTTGCCAAAAGGTCAAGAATCTTTAGCGATCGCCACCGCCACGCTTTTGATGTAATGCGGGATTGGCGAGATACAGGATACATCGGCGAAAGCCTGGTTTTTAAACTTAAAGAAGAAGGATTGCCAAATTATGTCTCTTACCAAACAAGAATTAAAGAAGCGCCTAGTCGGATGCGAAAACATAGGCGAAATCAACGCTATCCTGCAAGCCTCTGGCATGGCTGATATCACGGAGATATCTGAAGAAATTGCCCAATTCGTGGAGACAGTCTACGCCTTGATTAAGCAAGGGTATCCATTGGGGCAGGCGGTTGAATATGCAAGAAGCGGCGAAATTCCAGAGCCGGAGATGGATATGGAATCATTGCTTACTACCCAGATGCAATCTGGTGCTGACTTTAAGAACCAAGTAGAAGCAGACATTTTGCATCAAGATGTAACTAACGGTGGCAAGCAATATATGCAGGCTTATTTTGCCCTTCTGCCAGCCGTTATAAACAGTGAAGCTGTTTTAAACGATCCAGGTGTTGCTGCATCCCGCGAAGCCGCAACAAAAATGATTCTTGGCGATCGCATTGGAGCAAAGGGACAAACTTTTTTGCATCGGGTAGTGATTGGCGCGGCATCCAAGAACTTGCTACCGCAGTCGCAACCAGTCAGGGCAGCATTATCGGCCGGGCAGTCCGACAAGAAGTAAATCAAATTAAATGCGCGAACTACCTGATGTTTGGTGCATCGGCGGGGGCGGCGACAACTACAGCTACAGCCGCCGTTTCGGTAGCAATGCACCAAGACAGTCCAATTACTGCTGTCTTAGTAGGTGGAGGAATTGGGATTACGTTAACTGCTTTCGCTTCAGTTTTATTTTTGTTAGGGACTTCTAAAAATGGCTAAACCGATTGGGTATTGGACAACTTTTCAACCAGGCGATCAAAGTTTGCTTTCCCAAATGGAGGGTGCTTGGGGTTCGCATTTTGAAGGACTCAATGAAGCTGAACGAGTTTGGATGGTTTATCAACTTGCCAGTCAGCTTTTGTTAGATGCGGAAGGTTCTGTTAGCGACACAGTTCAGCAAGTGATTCAGCACACTAAAACGGGTGTTGACAATCTCAACAAACTAGGGCTTATGCAAGCTCTAATTGAGCAAGTAAAGGGAGGGTGATAAGTGTACAGCAGCAAATATCAATCACCTGCAATACTTGGGATGCTTGGATTGCTGCTTATCGCCTCTCCATTAGTTTTTCGGATGCCATTGAACTTTCAAAAGTTCAATTTACAAAATTCTGAAGAATTGGAGCAATATCGTGCCCAAGCTAAATCCAATACTGCCGAGAAGCTTGATAAACTCGGCATCATGCCCAGCTTTAAAAAGCTTAAATTTCGTCGATATTTGGACGACCCTAGGCGCAACCCGATGCCAGATACTACAGGGTATTTAGATGATGAAGTCGTGATAGTTTACGACTCGGCAGGACGTTGCATTGGACGAATTGAGGAGCGTAAATGGCTTTGGAAACATCACTACAAAAATGTCTGCAAAATTAAATGAATAGAAGATACACACATCCCTTGAGGCTTGAATTGATAGACCAAGAGCAAATATTTGATGGCATTTTGTTAAGTATCACAGAAATACACTAGGTAGCGCAAGTGACGCAGTAAAACTCTATTTAGAGCTTTTTAATAGTCTTCAAATTGGCTTGAGCGCAGACATTTTAGCCTATAAAATCTGGAAGAGATACGATGCTGATGAAGAAGACAGAGAAATGATTAAGGTTATAAAAGACTGGATTAAGCCCACCTAATAGTTCTACAAATAAATGACTAGATCGACGCATCCTAGACTTCAAGAAATTTACCAACATTATGCAGAAAGTTACCGCGAACCTTCTGGATGTACTCAGAATGCAATACTTTATTACAAGAAAAGTTTAGCAGATGATATTGGAAAGTTAATTAATTGTCCCAATCATCCACCATTATTTTTCCCTCTGGATCGACTTGAAAAAGCTTGGCTGATTTTGAGCGGAAACGATGATGTCGAAGTTAGTAAATTGGAGGTAGATTGTGTCCAAACGAATCATTAACCTTGGTGGTGGCAACTATAACCAGAATATTCAAGGTGACTACATTCAAGGTGAAAAGCAACCTAGTTCAAATGAAGCTCAAACCATTGATGTAGATGTTATCAAAGCAGAAGTTGAAAGCATTAAACCTGCTAACCAAGAGGTAAATACAGGAGGGGCGAATTATACCGATGATGTAGATGTTATCAAAGCAGAAGTTGAAAGCATTAAACCTGCTAACCAAGAGGTAAATACAGGAGGGGCGAATTATACCGAGCGCGTTGATGGCAAAATCTTTCGAGGAGACGTGTATGGCAATACTCGATAAAAATGGCGCTCCGATGCCACCATCTGATGCTGGAGAAAACAGCACCAAGCCTCTTCAAAAACCCCAGGCATCGGGAAACAGCTTTTTTGAAATCTTGGCTGAATGGATTGTCAATATTATTTCAATCCCGTTCACATTCCTCTCCACCATCCTTGAGCAATTTTTAACTCCTGGTTCATCTGGAACAAGAATTATTGGGGGAATTGGATTCATTTTTGGAACACTACTCAGTACCGATGGCATTTGGCAAACAATGTTTCAAGGAACTCCTTTATTTCCTTGGTGGGAAGAGAACTGGATTGGCTGGACGGGATGGTTACTGATACCTTTCAACTTACTTTTTTGGATTGGCTTTGCCATGAGTGCCTTAATCCAAATCATGGAAGCCCGAACTTTACGAGGGAAACGTCCAGACCAAGCTAAAGTCGAATTTGAAGAATCGCAACAGTACAATCTACCCTCGCGTCCCACTGGAAAAATTGATTTGTCTAAAGCTTTATGGGGTGATTATAAGCGGGCTGGAATGAAGGAACGTCGCACTGGATCGGGGATTGCCTTATTTTTCTGGGCGTTTGATATTGTTACCACATTCGCTGGTCGCAACCCGTTTCGGTACACAGAACCAAGTCAAATTTTGGGATGCTTTGCTTACAACATCCTGTCGATGATGGCAGGTGAAACAGGATTCGCCATTTGGAAACTAACGAAAAAATAAGCAAATGGCATCAGGGAAGTGGCACGATCGCTCAATTTTGATATCAGCCCCTTTTATTGGGGGAGGGTGTCTCTACCTTTTTCACAACTGGGCAGCAGCTTTGATTTTGACAAGTTCGCATTTGATTGGTGGATGGTATTTATCACCAGATTTAGATTTGAAATCAAGACCTTATTACAGATGGGGCGTGATGAAAACAATTTGGCATCCATATCAAAAACTTATTCCACACCGGGGGAGGTTTTTTCACCGCAATCCTTTGTCTCATGCCCCAATAGTCGGTTCGGCGTTGCGAGTCGGTTATTTATTATTGTCTTGTTCAATTCTTGCATTCTTACCTTGGTTTAATTTTTGGGCAGTTTGCGCTTGGGTGGTGAAAAATCAAATGCCAATTTATTTGGTATTTGCAGGAATTGAAATTAGTGCTTTAGTGCATCTGCTGATGGACATTGCTAATACCAAAAATTAGGAGGATGTATGGACTTTTCGCAGCCTATCGGTACTAATGAAATACCTGATTTAATAACCAAAGAAACCCGAAGGCTGCGGCAAAAGTATCCAAGTATCGAACATTTGGAAGCTGGACACGCTGCTTCTTGGTTGCAAGAGCGGCACGATCAATTGATGTCTAAAGCACAGCGATCGCGCTCGGAAATGAATCTCTCAAAGTTGGTGACTTTGGCTGGTACAGTGATTGGTGCTGTTTGCTACGCCACAAGTCCTCTGGCTAGCATTGGAGCGATAGTATCAGCGGCAGGTTACGTCTGGTCGTTGGGTTTAGATATCAATGATTCGCACCGATTCGCACCCATTCCTTTCGTCCGGGATAATCTGCTGGAATTCCTCTCAGCAATGGGGGACGCAGAACTTCGGGAAGATTGGCTTTCTCAAAGAAACGAGATTGCAGATTTGATGTTCCACTTGGAACTTTTGGAGCGATATGAGTTTGGGATGCTGCGAGAGTTGCATGGGATATTAAGTGAATATCTTGACCAAGTAGAGCCAGGGAAACGGTTTTACGCCTATCGTTGGCTCTCGGATCGCTACATAGACTATCAAGGCGCAATCCCAGACAAAGATAGTTTAAACAAGCATCTGCAAACGGTGAACGTTGACCCCAGAATAAATTACCCTGTTGTCGCGGCTATCCAAGACAGAACAACATCTCGCACAATTATCCCCCCAACAGCGAGAACAGTTTCACTGCCAGCAGCATCAGACCAAATTGCGCTGCCACAACAACCGCTATCCAATCCGATTGCAATCCCTCAAAAGTCTACCGCAACGCCAAAAAATTTAACGGCAGACCCTCAAAAAATGCTCGAACTTCCAATACAGGTTCGGGCCTCCCTATTGACCAAGGGACTGATTCAAGATGGCTTTAAAATTGACGAAGTTTTAAACTCTCAAGTTGTCGCAATCTGCGGCACACAACGCGGTGGCAAGGGGACTTTAGCGGCGATTCTGGCCACGATCGCCTCGGCAATGGATTCAAGTTTAATAGTTGAGTATTTTACCGCCGGCGTTGATATTTATCCATTTGAATGCAACCTAACTTCAGGATTGCAATTTCCTGGAAAAAGTGCAGATACGGCCGATTTACTTGTCGCCCAAAAATTACTAAAGTTTCTCAAAGACTTAGATAACTCCCAACCTTACAGCCACAAAAACTTATTTTTAGTAATTGATGAAGCGATGCGGTTGTTGTCGCTATTGGAAGAGAGCGATCGCACCTGGGCAATTCAATATCTGCTGTCTCGTTTCGCCAAGTGTGGCGGAACTTTGGTTATTGTGCTGCACGGCTCGAACCTAACTTCTGTGGTTGGCAAGGCGACAGCTGGACTTGCCGATACCTTCAAAATGTCTATAACTTTCATCGGATGCGTGGCAGTATCCGTTCCAGTACCAGGTTCCGGGCTGCGGAAAATGAATGTGGCTAGCGGCGAGTACTTTAAAGCAAGTCCTGCGAACTTTGGAGAACCCATCAATGGCGGAAATTTAGGGGCGATTCCCGACTGGTTAAAAACTGAGAAGAATCCCGGAAACGGGCAACCAGATCCAGCTAGAACCCTACTGAAGTTTTTTCCCGAACTTGCTCAAGTTCAAGATTCGGATGCTTTGACACAAAACGAGAGAGCCGAACTTCAAGACGCTGTTCAAAACGTTGTAAACGGCAAATTTACTATCTTTAATGTTGATAGTTCTGAAGCCGTAAGGATTATCAAAGACCTTGAAAAGCGGGGAAATTCTCAAGAACAAATAATTACCATGTTGTGGCAAGCATACCCGCAAACTCCTGAATGGGACAAGGCGAATCAGGAATACGAACTACTCCTAAATAATCGATAAACTATGATTGAGCGTGAAATTCTAAATGCAGTCAGTTTTTGCGCGATCGTCAATAAAATGATAGAAACGGAAGGGCGATGGAGCGATACCTGCGGCAACCCAAAAGCGATCGCCTTTCACAACCGCAAAGACTTACTGCAAAAATTTGCTTCCTGAATAATTTTTCACAACCTCACATTAGGGCAAATTTAGTTCAGAGGTTATTTTGAAAGCTCAAAACTCTTGCTATTAACACATTTCGATAATCCAAGCTCCCGTTTCTCCTGCGGGGTTTTTCTTTGAGTTACCGATGTCTACAAAGAGTTACACCTAGCAAATCTACTAAACCTGTAATGCTTTAAACCACTTATTCAAAACTGTGCTGATAGTTTTCTTAATCTGATGATTACGGCTCCACTTCTGAAATGCTATTTCATACTCTTCGCCTTTGATTTGAAAAGTATTCCATACATCCAGTCCTACAGGTAATCCGCAGAATAGTAAAATGTACAGCGACCAAGAAATTCCGCCACCAGTTAGTAAGTTTAACAGTATAAAAAAGCCATTAAAAATTGCGTAATTCCCTAGACGCTTCTGAAATCTTCTAATCCGGTAAGCGTCAAAAGCTTTTCGCTGTTGGACTTGACCTTGTTGTACTAACCAGTCGCGCTCGGCTAATTTTAAAGAATCAGGTGAAATTTCTAACTCAGCAGCAATTTCTAATATCTGCTCATAAGAAAATTCTGTATTTTTGTCATTAGCTTGACGAACGATCGCTAAGTGGAGAATTTGTTGGACATCTTCTTGGCTATAAGAGCGGATGCTGTGAGGTTCAAACGCTGTCATAATTCTTTCTCTTATTATTACTTTTAATAGAAATTTGTTGCCTGATAGATTTTAAGCAGCTATGCCAGTACTATTTCCATTATCTCTACATTAGCAAATCTCGATGTTGTCGTGCGTCTAATGTGTTGATATACTACTCAGGACTCAGGACTACTAAACTCCGGTTGTCCATAGGCTTGGCACTCTCCAGGCTGGAGCGTCTCTGTGAAGAGCAAGGTAGCCACGACGAAGATTCTTTAATCTTAAGACATGAGTTGCTCAAATCTTGCTGGCGCTAAGTTGAGTAGATAACTCATCTCCTCCACTTTTCCCTCAATATAAAGACTCTCCAAATATCCGAATCCGATCGCATACAGCAGAGCATAATATCGAAAGAACAAGCATTAACAAGGATGTAACTCAATGGTTGAAGAAAATGGATCGATTCGTACCCTATCGGTTGATATTGGTGGTAGTGGCGTTAAGGCTATGGTTTTAGATATTACGGGAAGTCCTGTAACAGAAAGGGCGCGTTTAGATACACCTCAACCTGCTACACCAGAGGTTGTAATTAATGCAATTGTTGTGTTAGCTGCGGCTCAAGGTGAATTCCATCGCGTTTCGGTGGGTTTTCCTGGTGTGGTTCGATGTGGAGTCACGGAAACGGCGGTAAACTTACATCCAGATTGGATTGGATTTGATTTGGAAACAGCGTTATTAAAACACTTAAACAAACCTGTACGGGTGATTAATGATGCAGATATGCAGGGGTTTGGTGCGATTGCAGGTAAAGGTGTAGAACTGGTGATTACTCTCGGTACAGGGTTTGGTTCAGCTTTATTTGTAGACGGTAAGCTAGTACCAAATATGGAAATGGGACATCATCCATTTCGCAAAGGAGAGACCTTTGAGCAGCAGTTAGGGCGTGCAGAGTTAGAAAAAATTGGTGATAAAAGATGGAATAGGCGTTTAGAAAAGGCGATCGCATCCTTACAACATCTGTTCAATTATGATTACCTTTACATTGGCGGTGGTGAAGCTGTCAGAGTGAATTTCCAGCTACCTTTAAATGTAAAACTCATCCCTAATATTACTGGTTTATTAGGTGGTATTGCTTTGTGGCGAGATGAAAAAAGGTAAAAAGTTTTTCAACATCCACAACTAAGCTTGTTAAGCAATGTCTAAGAGCGAGTTATACCTACGCGCTCATAAGGTGCATCCTTTCTGAACATTTAGAAATGTTATAAACATTAACACAGGTTAAGCATAGAATTGTATACACATTATTTACATTGCTACCATGTAAATTTGTCATGCAGTAGTCTAAACTCTAGTTTAAATTCAAGACCGTACAACAACGTTGTGCGGTTTCATCTTCTTGAGGTCGAAGTATGTGTTTTCTGATAATAGGGCGAAGGAGCCATATAAATTCAATTACAAAGCAAATATTTAGGAAACATAGCTGAATATTTCCAGATTTAAGTTGACAAAACTAGATAATTGTGTGACGACCAGCATGTATCCTGCGATATAAAAGTGATTGATAAAAAGTTGATAACCCCCTCTAAAGGAGGACAAATTGTTTAAAATCAAGAGTTTATCATTATTGTCAAATGTTGCATTGATAAATGCTTAAAAAACAGACTCAGATAATTCACAGGATTTTTGCTGGTAGTAAGCTGTTACGCATTTAATTTGCACATTGAGACCGCAGGGGTGTAGGGGGGAGGGAGCAAGGGAGAGGGTTTGCAGCTTTTGTTACTGTGCTATTTAAAGGACGATTAGCTTATAAATATGCTAAAAGTAGCATCAGCATATCAAGCATGAGCCAAAGGTAACGAGAAAAATTTCTTTGATGGCATTCCCAGAGAATCATATAGTATGTTATTGTCTAAACCGTTGATTTAAATAGCATACTTTACAAGTTAGTGGCTTGATTGAAGATAAAAAAGGCACAAGACTAATAATATTAGTCTCATTAGATGGAATCGGAGGTGAGTAAATATGAGCATGATAATATTATCTGAAAAATTAGTACATGACTTTTTTATTTAGTCAGTATGTATTATCCTGAACAGCAGCAATGTTGTTAGTTAAAAGAAATATTGGTTGAAGTAAAATGAAATACAATGACTGAAATTGGCCTGATGATGACGGGCGTATTAACAATAAGACAAGCATTTGGAACCAATTTGCCACAATAGCAATTAGTTCAGATGGAAAATGACGAAAAGCAGTCAAAACAGAATGAGTCGGAGATAACTGCTCAAGTCACACCACCTGAATTTATGCAGACAAATGAGATTTCCCAGGCTTCTCCCTCAGTGATCGCACTAGAGAAAGGACATATACTTCAGAAAATCAGCAAAAATAATCAGTTCCTAGCTTCTTCTAACTTAGGTAAGTCTAAAAAGCATTCTCAGTCTGTAGGCCAAGTCCGCATAAAGGTTACAGGACGTTTCCAGAGGTTTAGTAGCCAACCGATGCCGACTCTTTATTTCGGTAGCTCTGGCCTTGCTGTCAGAGTCTTACAACGGCTGTTAGTGGCTAATGGTTATGCTGTAAGAGTGGATGGGATTTATGGCGCACTCACAGAAACTGCTGTCAAAGCCTTTCAAAACCAGCAGAATTTAGGAACAGATGGAGTCGTTGGTCAGCGAACTTGGCGGGCGTTGACAACTTAGTCATTTGTCCTTAAGCATAACAAATGACAAATGACAAATGACAAATTACCGATACTTGTGCTGCTCTAATAGTTGTTGCGCTCTTGGCTTGTAAATTAAATAGAATAAAGCCTCAAGATAACGTAACAAATCTTCCCGATTCTCCTTCGAGGTAAAGTTCCAGAAGCCATAAATCCGTGCTAATGATAACAGCTTGCTAGTATGAATTTTCCAAGTATAGGTGCTGTAAACTCGGTCAATTCCTCGCTGCGAAATTTCATTCCAATAATTAGAATTCTGTTCGCATTTCGTAATGAAGTCCACAATTTTTGTAGCTGTCTCATCTAAATTTGTTGGGTTAATCAAAAAACCATTAACCTTATCTTGAATAATCTCTAGTGGCCCACCAAACTGTGTGGCAAAAGTTGGCAATCCTGAAACCATCGACTCTAAAATTGTCAAACCAAAAGCTTCAAATAAAGCTGGTTGTACAAAAATTCCCTGATGATCGGCAATGACTCGGTAAATTTCACCAGAATCGGTTTTAGTTAGGCGCACACCCAGCCAACGAATCTTGCCGTGGAGATTGTACTCCTCAATGATTTGGTAGAGTTTGATAATTTCGTCACGTTCTTCGTTGTCGCCTGATTCCTCTACACGTAACTTACCCGCCACCAAAATTAAATTGCAATGCTCCTGTAATTCTTTACTTTGACCATAACATTCAGCTAAACCTGTGAGGTTTTTGATGTGGTCAAGACGCGCCATTGAGAAGAGAGGGCGCTTGTTAGGATCGTCGAGTTTGCCAAAGATTTGCGCGGGGTCTTCCAGAGTAAAGAGTGTTTCTGCAAGGCGTTGGCGATCGCTCTCGACTCTATCTTTAGTCCGGGTATAGGGAAAGTAATTATTTTCGTTTACTCCAGGTGGTACAACATTAAATTTGGGACTAAATAATTCAATACCATTGGTAACATGGTACAACTCCGGCATGGTGAAGCACTTATAAGACTCGTACTGTCCAACGCTATCCGGTGTTCCTACAATTTCTTGGTAGGTGCTGCTGACAACAAAATTGGCTGCATTCATCGCAATCAAGTCAGCTGTGAATTGCAATGAAAAATGATATTTATCCTCTAATTCTTGCCAGTAGAGGTTGCTGAACAAGTATTTAGATTTTTCCAAAGCATGGGCAACATTGCATTGGGTAACTTTTAGCCGTCGCGCTAGCAAGAATGCTATTAAATTCCCATCAGTATAGTTTCCAACTATTAAGTCAGGTGTGCCGTGGAATTCTGCCC
The DNA here is from genome assembly GCF_013343235.1 of Nostoc sp. TCL240-02. GTDB lineage: Bacteria > Cyanobacteriota > Cyanobacteriia > Cyanobacteriales > Nostocaceae > Nostoc. The sequence goes on from NZ_CP040094.1 coordinate 5,227,910, forward strand.
GTAGTTCTTTTTCTGAGTCAATGGCGAAAGTTTCTAGATAAGGCCAAAACTCAAACCGGGAAATCCAGTTTTGAGTCATGTTAGGATTAAATTCCCGCAAAGGCACTCGCAAAATCCAGGCATTTTCGGTACCGTGGACTTTTTCTAGCCGTTGATTACAAAGAGTACCATCACTATTGGGAATCAAACGGGTAAGAATAATTACCTTTGGCTCAACATTCAATTTCTCTAAACCAGCTAGCAAAACATCTTCTTGTAGTTGCTTCTCTAGGCTCTTAGCCTGGTCAAGGACGTAAACAACCTGACCGCCAGTATCGGGACGGCCCAACACTCCCTCTTGCCCAAACCAGCCGTGAGCCGACACTAAGACGATTCTAAAAATCATCGGAACACGAGAAATGAAGGCTTCTAAGGTCTGGGGGTCGGCAGAATCAATCAATTCATCGAGAATATTTAAAGTTTCCCGCACGCGTGCTGCGGTGTTACCCCAACCTGGCTCAAAACCCATTGACTGCAATTGGAACCGGAATTGTTCGTAGGGTTCATCTTCGGGGCGATTATTAACAAAGCCGATAGCTTTCTTAACTTGCTCTGAAAGTTGCTGTTGTGATTGAATGCGATCGTTAACTAGCAGTTGGACACCGTTGTAATGGTGCAGGCGCAAGAAATTTAATAGGCTGTCCAGCAATTGCTTGGAGTCTTGAAATATTTTGCTGGATAAATAGCGGTTGAGAAATTGTACCCCTTTCCCAATATTTTTGGGGTCGCGGATGATTGGGGTGTAGTCGTAAAATGGGCCAAAGTCCAATTCTAGCAAGTCGCCGTCGTTGGGATGAAATTTGTTCACCAAGCGATCGCGCAAATCCAGCAAATCCTGTACGGTCATCGGCTGAATGCTCAAGTCTGATGTCAACCAATAAACTTCTTGGCTAGCAATCTTCGAACGGATGATGAAACAGAAGTTGGAATCTTCTTGAATAATTTCCTGAGTATAGTAAATCAGTTTGCCTAACTCAGAGGTAGTGTAATAAGCCTCTGGTTTCTGGGACTTTGAGCAATACTCACTATATACATTGAGTATGTCATTCCGCAGCAAGTACTTCTTTTCTTGTTGGCGTAATTCACTAAGAAAGGAACGCAAATCACTTCTTTCTTCACTATCTAAGACTGCTTGAAGCAATTCAGACATGGCAACTCCACTAGATGACGATGTTTGCATTGTTGATTTTCAAGGCGAGACTAAATAAGCCTCTACCTTTTGTTAGACCAGATATAAACGCGAAATAATACAGATAAAAATGATTTATCTGTGTGCCTATAAGTATCAAATCATCAGCAGGTACTTAAATCAGGTTCTACTTTACTCAAAGTATCTATGACTCAGTATTTTTGGCTCTAACTAAAGGAATACAATTTTTATTTCTTTTGACAGATGTTATGAAAAAACTTCATAGTAATTTAGGCGCAATCTCTTGTGCCTTAAAATTATTGATTTAATCTTTACTATATAATTTATTCGCGTATATATGATGATTATCAGACCGATATATCAAGATTTAGCTAAAAACTTCTGTAGCGCTTGTAAATCAATACTTTTTTGGTTTCCCTAAGATGCTAATATTTATTTTTTTAGTGGTGTAGATAATATATTATGCAATTTTGATCGTTGCCAAGATTCTGAGAATTTAGATATAGATAATTCTATTGCTATTATCTATATCTAAATATATGAAACAAAAGTTAACAATGTATTTTTAACATAAACTATAATAAATTAAAATCAATTTTTGTTTAAATATAGACTAATAATTATTTGCATTAGTTATAGTTTAAGCAAAAGTTGTTTAAGTAGGGTCTGTTTATATGGCTACTAATACACCTAAGTTAATAGCTTCTGACCACAGTATAGGCAACATTTTGATTACCTCTTTGCTGGTCTTTTGTGGGCTGACTTTTATCATTCTTCTAGGAATTTTCTAACGGCTAAATGTGCGTTCAAAAACTGCTGAGACTAAAATTCCTGACTTTTCTAAAAAGCCAGGAATTTTAATATAAATAGTTAATTTATTCGAGATTGACGAAAAAGGTTTATCAAACTTTCTGCACTATCGATGTTGCTTAGATATGTACTTCTGCAAAGAAGCAACATCTTGTAGAAGAGAAGTGAACATTGCACACTTAATTTTCTTTTAGCAAGTAGATTTGCTTATACACATAAAAAAATTTATAAGATAATCTTATTAATTAGTGCAGAATTGTTACCCTTCCAAGTTCATTAACTTGTAGGTGACAGTTACTTGCTAAAGTAATGGTTATGAATTCTCACAACCGCAACCCATCTCTTATAAGAACTTATGGATAGTTATAAAATCATATAGGGCGAACGACGGGACTCGAACCCGCGAATGGTGGTACCACAAACCACTGCCTTAACCACTTGGCTACGCTCGCCATTCAACAATTTGAATTATAGCAATAATTTGGCAAACGATCAAGAGTTTATGTTCAAGGAACGGACTCAACTGATTTAGAGTCTCTGAAATTTAACGATTACAATGTATTTTACTTGGCAAACATGAAACCCCTAACCATCATTGCATATACTGGAGCAGCAGCAGGACTCGCCGCCTTGGGTGTGACAATGGCAAAGACTAATCCCAGTCAGGTTGAATATGAAGAATATGCAGTGCAACGGTTGACAGAATACTTAAAAACCGATGTATGCAAAAAAACCACAAATATTATAGAAAATTTAATCCATTTTAATTGTGATAAGTTGGTTGACTCAGCTAACCCACAAATTCAAGGAATTATTGCCAGGACTACAGAAAGACAAAATTATATGATTTTTAGCATTTACCGTACAGATTTAAAAATAAATTCTTGGATACCTTCTTACAAATTTGAAACAGTGGGAGCTTTTGATCAATTTTATACATACACTGCCGAAGAACAATAAGGCAAGAAGCAGGGCAAGCAGAAACTGATAGTCATGTTGGATATAGGAATTGAGTAATTTGATTTTTGGACTTTCCTATAAAAGTGATTAATAATACTTGTACTTAGTAATTGATAATAGTTTCAATAATCACCCAAGTACTTATTACCAACAGCTTAATATTAAGTAAGATATGAGAATTCGTTATTGAGAGTTCAAGCTTTGCCGATGTCATCTGCCTATCTGCTAGTATCTCACGGAAGTCGCGATCGCCGCCCAGAAGTTGCTATGCATCAACTAGCAAAGCTGGTATGCAACAAATTACCAAACAACTACAACCCATCAAGTAGTGAACATCTGGTTGGCATAGCTGCTTTAGAAATGAGTCCTCAGCCTTTACATGAGCAGATTCAACAATTTGCTAAGAGCGCTTTTGGCGGACACAAACCATCTCAAAACGAGAATCGCCTTAAAATTGTACCGCTATTCCTACTGCCGGGAGTGCATGTGATGACAGATATTCCTGCCGAAGTAGTGCTAGCGCAACAGGCTATTGGTCAAGATATCATGATTGAGTTGCAGCCACATTTAGGTTCTCACCTCAATTTAGAGAAATTACTGGCCAAGCAAATATCTACTATTAAAGCAGAAGCATGGATTCTGTTAGCTCATGGTAGCCGTCGCCCAGGTTCCAAAGAAACTGTGGAAGCAATGGCGGCGAATTTGTCAGCAGTGGCTGCTTATTGGGCTGGGCCTCCTAGTTTAGAATCACGGGTGAAAGAGTTAGTAGCCGCTGGTTATAGCGAAATTGCAATTTTGCCATACTTTTTATTCGCTGGTGGAATAACTGATGCGATCGCGGCCTCCATAGAGGAGCTAAAATTACAATTTTCTGCGGTGAATTTTCAGTTGGCAGAGCCACTGGGAGCAAGTGCAGAATTAGCCGAGCTTATTTGGGATTTAACGGATAGATGAACCGCACAGAAAAACAGGAGAACGAGTATTTGGGAAAGGTTTATTTAGTAGGTGCGGGGCCAGGAGATCCAGGATTAATAACCCTGAAGGCGAAGGGTTTGTTGGAATGTGCAGATGTAGTTATCTATGATGCCTTAGTGAGTCCGGCAATTCTGGCAATGATTAATCCCCAAGCCGAACAAATTAACGCTGGTAAGCGCAGGGGGAAACATTCGCTGTTCCAGGAAGAAACAACTCAATTACTGATTGAGAAAGCGCAGGATCATGCAATTGTAGTGCGGTTAAAGGGTGGCGATCCGTTTATCTTTGGTCGCGGTGGCGAAGAGATGGAAGAATTAGTCAACGCTGGGATATCAACTGAAGTTGTGCCCGGTATCACATCGGGTATTGCGGCGGCGGCATACTCTGGTATACCTTTAACTCATCGGCTGTATAGCTCATCAGTGACATTTGTAACTGGTCATGAAGCTGCGGGTAAGTATAGACCGAAAGTGAATTGGAATGCGATCGCGCACGGTTCTGAAACCATTGTAATTTATATGGGAATTCACAATCTCCCTTATATTGTGGAACAGTTAAGTGCTGCTGGGTTGGATGTAGAAACGCCCATTGCTTTAGTGCGCTGGGGTACGCGCCCAGAACAAGAAGAATTGATTGGTACTTTAGAGACAATTGTAGAACAGGTAGAGCAAATTGGATTTGGTGCGCCTGCGATCGCAGTCATTGGACAAGTAGTCAATATGCACAGCATTTTGTCTAGTTGTCGTCCAGTTTGATGGCTGGCGCAAAAGTGAAATGAAGTGTTTTTAAGTTTCTCGAATCCAAAATGCCAATCCTCCTCCACGGCCGCGAGCTGCAATGAAATCTTTCGTCACTAAAAAGAAGGCAAAGAAGGGTAATTGAGCTATGGGCTGGTTGTAGAAATCTTCTGTTTGAACTTTACCAGAACGAATTGGTCTGTTGTAAACAACACGACCAAACAGACTGATAAGCAGCTGGTTAAAGTCAAACGCCAATAAATTTTTCTTACCTGTATATTGCACTGGTCCTGTGAGCTTTAATAAAACTGGCCCCAATTCAACCTGATTACAAATTTCGCCTCTATCTGAATCCTGTTCTAAAGTGGCATTAAAGGAAACATGGATTTTTATAAACTTGGGTACATACAAACCCTTGCCTAATACAATTCCTCCATGTTCTCTGGCTTTCTTAGTACCAGTGGCAAAGCAAAGTTCCCATTTACCTAGAAGAGATTCAAAGGGATAAGTTAAATGTTGCTGCTTGGCAGATTTTTCTGATTGTAGCAACGCATTGACTAATCTTTCAGCAATAGGGCGTGTATTTTTTTGTCGTCGATATGCAGATACCGCCTGTGATAGCACGGTAACAAAGTCAAATTTGGCTACAGGTGTCAAATTAGCTGTCATAATTTAACTATTTCTTTGCTTTTCTGATAGATTGTAGCGTCATAGAGAGTCAGAATTGCATATTGAGAAGAGAGATTTTTATAATCGGTTGTTAGATTTTTCGCGATTGAAAGTCTTCCATAAGGTAGGTTAATTATAAGTCCCCTAGGTGTAACTGGTTTTTGAGTAGGGTTACGGCCAAATGTGCCTACCGCTACCTCTCCTACAAAAGCTCTTGTTAATGACCAAATTCTGTGACAATGGTTAACAATCTGACAATTCATGCAATATGGAAAAGTTAATGCGGAACCTAACGCCCCAGCTTTTGTAGGGAATGGGAAAATTCAAAGTCTCTCAAGAGGAGGAGAGAGGAATGAAAATAAGGTTTTCCAAATTTTCTGAAAAGTCAGAGTTAACAATAAGCCGGAATCTGAATTTAAGGTACTCATGAGCCAGAGTTCTCAAAACAGCCCTTTGCCACGCAAACCTGTTCAATCATATTTCCACTGGTTATACGCTTTCTGGAAATTCTCTCGCCCTCACACGATTATTGGTACAAGTCTGAGTGTGTTGAGTTTGTATTTAATTGCTATTGCCACTAGTAATAATACTGCTTCTTTATTCACTACTCCCGGCTCTCTAAGCCCTGCCTTCGGCGCATGGATTGCTTGTCTATGTGGCAATGTTTACATCGTAGGGCTGAATCAATTAGAAGATGTTGATATTGACAAGATTAATAAACCTCATTTACCGTTGGCATCAGGTGAGTTTTCTCAACAGACGGGGCAATTAATTGTCGCGTCTACTGGGATTTTGGCGCTAGTTGTGGCGTGGCTAACTGGGCCATTCTTATTTGGTATGGTAGCAATTAGTTTGGCCATTGGTACTGCTTATTCTTTACCGCCAATTCGTTTAAAACAGTTTCCCTTTTGGGCGGCGCTGTGTATTTTTTCGGTACGCGGCACGATTGTTAATTTAGGATTGTATTTGCACTATAGTTGGGCACTTAAACAAAGCCAAACAATTCCGCCTGTGGTGTGGGTGCTGACATTGTTTATTTTGGTGTTTACCTTGGCGATCGCCATCTTTAAAGATATCCCAGATATAGAAGGCGATCGCCTCTACAATATTACTACTTTCACGATTAAACTAGGGCCCCAAGCTGTGTTTAATCTAGCTCTTTGGGTGATAACTGTCTGTTATCTAGGGATAATTCTGGTTGGGGTGCTACACGTGGCCTCAATTAACCCCATCTTTCTGGTGATTGCCCATTTAGGGCTGTTGGCTTGGATGTGGTGGCGGAGTTTGGCGGTAGACTTACAAGATAAAAGTGCGATCGCTCAATTCTACCAATTTATCTGGAAACTCTTTTTTATAGAATATCTGATTTTTCCTATCGCCTGCTTTTTGGCTTAGACAATGCTAGAAACCTTTCCTACCAGTTCTATTATCGCTACTTTTGTAGTTGTTTTGAGTTTGTCAATCCTGGGCTATTTCGCTTGGAAAACTTTGATTACCTCAGACTTGTTTCAAAAAGGAATCAATCTTGCTCAAGCCAAAGATTACCAAGGTGCAGAAGCAGCGTTTCGCAAAGTGATTTCTCTCAACTCTACTAATGATGTGGTGCGCTTGTTTTTGGGAGATGTTTTAAACCAGCAAGGCCAAGTAGAGGAAGCAACAGAATTATTCCGGGAAGTGATTCACCGCAGTCCAAAAAATCCCGATGCTTACTTGCGTCTGGCCAATATTCTTATGCAGCAGGAGCGAGAAGAAGAAGCTAAAACTAACCTACTACAAGCTAAAGATTTATTGCAAAAACAACGCCAACCTGAAAAAGCTAACAAAATCAGTCAAGTGTTAGATAAAATGAGTATTAAGTCAAGTCAATCTGAAGTTGAGTGAGAATTGCAGAAATTCAATTTTCCTGTTGCGTCTCCTAATTTTTTACCATTCCCATCATTATTTTGGTGAGAATGGTTTTATTTTGGAATTATTCAGTTTTTCCTGTAATTATGTCCGCAGTTTCCGTCAGTTTGATTGATGCAAAAACCCTTTACAACTCTCTTCCCTTTGCACTCTTTGTGTCCTAACCTGCGGGTTCGCTGAAAGCGTTCTCGTAAGAATAGCCGCTCCGCGTCTATGCGGTTCGTTTACTGATTCTCTTATTCCTATTTTCAGACAAGATAAAAGTAAATTTCAAACGTGCAAAAAACTTGGGCTAATTAAAGGCATTTAGCAGTAGATTTTATAGATTCAAAATAATCCAATATTTATGTCAGACTTTATATCAGAATTGTGGACTAACTTTTTTACATCAGGATCGTTTATTCCACATGGACATTGTTATCTATGGCAAACGAATTTAGTTTGGTTACATATATTATCTGACGCGTTCATTGCACTAGCTTATTATTCGATTCCAGCTACCCTATTTTACTTTGTTCGTAAGCGGCAGGATTTACCCTTTTATTGGATATTTTTGCTGTTTAGTGCATTTATTGTGGCTTGCGGTACCACTCATCTAATAGAGATTTGGACACTTTGGCATCCCACTTATTGGGTATCAGGGTTTGTCAAAGCAGTAACTGCCATTATATCTGTAATTACAGCAGTACAACTTGTATCTTTACTTCCACAAGCATTAGCACTTCCTAGTCCTGCTCAAATAGAACAAGCAAATCAAGAACTTCAAATACAAATAGCCGAACGCTTACGGGTAGAAAAGGAACTGCGAAAATACCAGAATCATCTCGAAGAAATGGTTGCTGTTCGCACCAATGAAATTACCAAAACCAACGAGCAATTACAACAAGAAATTCTTGAACGCCAACGAATTTTAGAAGTTCTCCGACAAAGTGAAGAACGTTATCGTTATCTAGCTGAGGCAATTCCTCAACTTGTATGGACAACTAATGCTAACGGCGAATGTGATTTTTTTAATCAAAACTGGTGTGAATATACTGGGTTAACTTTAGAGCAATCCTTGGGTTCTGGTTGGTTAGCTGCATTGCATCCAGATGATATCCAAAATGCTGATGAAGTATGGTCTAATGCCGTAAAAAATAGCACTACATATAACAATGAATATCGCTTCAAACGGGCTTCTGATGGTTCCTATCGTTGGCAGCTAGCGCGAGGTTTACCACTCAAAGATGAGCAAGGTATTGTAGTTAAATGGTTTGGAACATGTACAGATATCCACGAACAAAAACAAATACTTGAAGAACGGGCGCACTTACTGGAATTAGAACAAATCGCACGAGCTAAAGCAGAAACAGCCAATCGAATTAAAGATGAATTTCTAGCCGTCCTATCTCATGAATTACGCACTCCACTAAACGCAATTCTTGGCTGGTCAAAATTATTGCAAAGTCGTAGGTTAGACCAAGCAAAGACATCGGAAGCACTAGCCACAATCGAGAGGAATGCAAATTTACAAGTTCAACTCATCGAAGACTTGCTGGATATCTCCAGAATTTTACAGGGCAAACTGACGCTGAATATTACGAAGATTAACCTAGAGTCTACCATATTGTCGGCACTAGAAACAATGCGTTTAGCGGCAGAAACAAAGTTAATTGAGGTAAGTACAGTATTTGAACCGGATGTGGGACAAGTTATGGGCGACTCGACTCGTTTGCAGCAAGTCGTCTGGAATCTCCTTTCTAACGCTCTCAAATTTACACCCAAGGGAGGAAAAATAGAAGTGCGATTAGAGCAAGCCGATGCTTATGCTCAAATTATAGTTAGCGATACAGGTAAGGGAATCAGCCCTGAGTTTTTGCCATTCGTCTTTGATTACTTCCGTCAAGCAGATAGCACCTCTACGAGAAATTTTGGTGGATTAGGATTGGGGTTAGCAATTGTGCGTAATATCATCGAAATACATGGCGGTATAGTCAAAGCTAAGAGCGAGGGTGAGGGTAAAGGGGCAATATTTACTGTTAGTTTGCCGCTTCTGCCAGATGAAAGCCGAAGCCTGACGGATAGAGAAAACTGTGCTGTATTCTTAACTTCTAACTCCTTACCCCTCAGTGGCATCCGAGTTTTAGTTGTAGATGATGATACTGATTCACGAGATTTTATTGCTTTTGTACTAGAGCAAGATGGGGCTTTTGTGATTGCGGTATCTTCCGCTTATGAAGCATTACAAACCCTAGCACTGGTAAAGCCAGATGTCTTAGTCAGCGATATTAGTATGCCTGAGATGGATGGCTATATGTTAATACATCAAGTGAGAACTTTGACACCAGAACAAGGTGGACAAATTCCAGCAATTGCCTTGACTGCCTTTGCTAGAAACGATGACCAGCAAGAAGCGCTAACAGCTGGGTTTCAAATGCATTTATCCAAACCTGTTAACCCAGAAGAATTAATTGCAGTCATTACTCGAATTGTCGAAACAAAAGTGTAAATAATTACTTAGTAAACAACTTTTTACTCGTAATAAAGCCTCATATTTTGTATGCAAATGGACAATTAGATGAGAATCCACTTGTATCAAGTTAGGCTAATAACCTATAATTCCTGCTATAACTATGCCAAAGCTATACAAGTCGATATTATATATAAACCAAGCAGTTGACATCCTCACCGACCACTAGGATGCGGTGATTCCAAAGATCACTTTTTGGGTTTCCTCTTTCCACGACTCGGCTTACATTGAGGAGTTTCCCCACCAATGCAGAGGTCGATGTCTCCAGAGGCGTTGAGCGTTCCCGTGTGCCCCACGGTACGTAGTCCAAGCTCAAGTATGTTCCGAGCGGCATTCCAGTCTCTATCCAACACAAACCCACAATGTTGACATTCATGAGTTCTTGTACTCAAAGACTTTTTGACAACTTCCCCACAGTTAGAGCAGTTCTGGCTAGTGTCGTAGGGTGGAACAGCAACAGTCACCACACCAAACACTTTGCCGAAATACTCCAACCAATCACGAAAAGCCGACCATGCCGCGTCAGTTATAGACTTGGACAACTTTCTATTTTTAACCATGTTCCGCACCATCAAATCCTCATAAGCAACCAAGTCGCTAGACTGGATAACGCATCTTGCCAGCTTCACGGCAAAATCTTTATGCTGCCTACTTACTTTGAGGTGTTTACGAGCAAGTCTAGAAATAGACTTAGCTCTATTTTTAGAACCCTTTTTAGTCGAGGACATTCGGTGTTGCAACCGTTTCAAAGACTTCTCGCTTTTACGCAGGTGTCGGGGATTTTCAACTGCTTGACCACCCGAATCGGTGTAGAAATGGGAAAACCCAACATCCAACCCAATGGTAATACCTGTTGGCTCTCGTTTTTCAACCCGCTCAACATCAAGGCAGAATTGAGCGTAGTACCCATCAGCACGACGAACAACCCGAACTCGCTTAATTTGATTCAACTGGTAGAAATGCAAATCACGGGTTCCCCACAACCGGAAACTCCCTGCTTTGAAACCATCGGTGAAAATAATAGTTTGCCTATCATCCGAAAGCTTATAGCCTGTAGTTTTGTATTCTACAGAACCATGTGTTTGATGCTTCTTAAAGCGTGGGAAACCCTTTTTAGCTACATTCTTCTTGCTATTGTCATAGAACCGAGTGATTGCCGACCAAGCCCGTTCAGCACTAGCTTGTCGTGTCATCGAGTTGAGGTTATTAGCAAAAGGGAAATCCTTAGCCAAAACAGCGCAATAAGCGCTCAACTCATACTTCCCAATTCCTTTGTTATCCATCCAGTAGCGAAGACAAGAATTACGGATAAAACGAGTAGTCCGAATTGCTTCATCAAGCTTTTCGTACTGCTCATTACTACCCTTAAGTTTTGCCTCAAATACAAGCATGGTTAAGCTGCTATACCTAGCGTAATTATACCATAGCTATGAGCAATAATCATGAGGAAGCCGTCGTAGAACGACGGGGCTTTAGACCCATTTTTTTGGTAAGGTAATAAAAATGCTGAAAAACAAGAATGTACTAGTAGCAGCTATTATCTGCTTGTGTTTGAGTAATGACACTACTGCTTTTGGTAAAGATGTTGGCGTTGTTTTATCAAAAATTCCAGACTCAAATCGAGCAGCACTTCCTGGCAACAAAAACGCAGTTGCTAAGTTTGAGCAAGGAAGCAATTTATACAAACAAGGAGATTTCAAAGGAGCAGAGGCGGCTTTTCGCAAAGCCATTGAACTTGAACCCAACTTTGTGCAAGCTTATATTGCTTTGGCAAATACTCTCGACGATCAAGGCAAACCCCAAGAAGCGATCGCACATTACAAAAAAGCCATCAGCCTCGATCCTCATGACTCTGGAGCCTACTTTAATTTGGGTTTGACTTTAGCAAGGCTCAATCAGTTAGAAGCTGCGATCGCCCAATATAAAAAAGCCCTCAGTCTTGAACCCAACTATGCAGACGCTCACTATAACTTAGGAAATGCTCTCTACGCTCAAGGAAAGCTAACCGAAGCAGTCACCGAATATACAGCAGCTATTCGCCTCAAACCCAGTTATGCCCCAACTTACACGCGTCTGGGAAATGCTCTGTACGATCAGGGTGAGTTAGCAGAGGCAGTGACTCAGTACAAAAAATCCATTAGCTTCGATCCTAAGTATGCAGACGCTCACTATTACTTAGGAAATGCTTTGTATGCTCAAGGAAAGTCAGCAGAAGCGATCGCCGAATATACAGCAGCCATTCGCCTCTCTCCAAAAAATCCCGCAGGTTATAACGCTTTGGGAAATACTCTCTACGCTCAAGGCAAACTAGAAGAAGCGATCGCCCAATACAAACAAGCCCTCAGCCTTGAACCCAACTATGCAGACGCTCACTATAACTTAGCAAGCGCTTTTTACGCTCAAGGCAAGCTAACTGAAGCGATCGCAGACTATACCGAAGCGATTCGCATCGATCCAAAACACGCACAAGCCTACACAGGTTTGGCAAATGCGATGGACGATCAAGGTAAACCCCAAGAAGCGATCGCACATTACAAAAAAGCCATTAGCCTTGTACCCAACGATGCCTTCACTTACTATAATTTGGGCATCACTTTAGGAAGAGAACAACAGCTAGAAGAAGCGATCGTTAATCTCAAAAAAGCCAAAGAGTTATTCCAAGCTGAAGACAACAAGGAAATGGTTGAGCAAGTCGATCAGCTAATCCAAAAAATTAATATCCGAACGAATTGAATTAAGGGCATTGGGGATTGGGAATGGGGCATTGGACATTGGGCATTGGGAAGTAATAACAAATGACAAATGAAAAATGACCAAGATTGAAGAAAAGGGCAAAGTCTATCTTGTAGGTGCTGGGCCTGGAGATGTGGCATACCTGACGGTAAAAGCTTACAATCTCTTAGCTGCTGCTCAGGTTTTAGTCTACGATGCCCTGGTAGATGCTCAATTATTGCAGTGTGTAACACCTGATTGTTTGAAGTTAGATGTCGGTAAACGCGGTGGTAAACCTAGTACAACTCAAGGTGAGATTAACAAGTTACTAATAAAGCATTGCCAGCAAGGAAAACAAGTTGTAAGGCTCAAATCAGGTGATCCGTTGATTTTTGGGCGTTGCACTTCTGAAATTGAAGCTTTGAAAGCATCTGGTTGTGATTTTGAACTGATACCAGGAATTTCTTCAGCCCTTGCAGCACCATTGTTTGCAGGAATTCCCCTGACAGATCCGGTGTTAAGTCGTTGTTTTGCAGTGCTTACAGCACATGAACCAGAGGTTTTAGACTGGGAGGCACTCTCACGCTTAGAGACACTGGTAATTTTGATGGGAGGGCAACATCTGCCAAAGATTGTACATCAATTGGTGCAACACGGGCGATCGCACTTAACACCCATTGCAATCATCCGTTGGGCAGGAACTCCTCGTCAAAAAATTTGGACAGCGCAACTGGGCAATATTTTGGAACAAACCACCGGATTATCACTTTCTCCGGCGGTAATTGTTGTTGGCGAAGTTGTTGGGCTACATAAGTACTTACAACCTGAGAAAATAGATTATCAGGATTCGACTACAGCCCAAACTCCAATGTTAAACAATCTCTCCTCCTTTCCCGAACCCCTCATTGGTAAAACAATCTTGGTGACACGTTCAGTTGGACAGTCGAGTACATTTAGCGATCGCCTCATCACATTAGGTGCAACAGTCATCGAAATGCCTACCTTAGAAATTGGCCCGCCCTCCAGTTGGCAAGCTTTGGATGATGCGATCACTCATTTATCTCAGTTCGACTGGTTAATTCTCACTTCTAGCAATGGCATAGATTACTTTTTTGAAAGGTTAATCGCCCAAGCTAAAGATACCCGTGCCTTAGCAGGTGTAAAAATTGCCGTCGTTGGCGAGAAAACAGCCAATAGTCTCAAACAATATTCTCTCCAAGCAGATTTTATTCCCCCCAACTTTGTTGCCGATTCTTTAATAGAAAATTTTCCAGAGAAACTGGATGGTAAAAAGGTTTTATTCCCCAGAGTTGAAAGTGGCGGCAGAGAAGTTTTAGTTAAGGAATTAACTCTCAAAGGAGCAAAAGTAATCGAAGTTGCTGCATATCAATCTTGTTGTCCTAGTGATATTCCACCTGCGGCAGAATTAGCCCTCAAAAACCGCAAGATAGATATAATTACCTTTGCCAGTTCTAAAACTGTACAATTTTTCGACCAGCTAACTGAGAAGATATTGCCCGAAAACTCTAATGTTAGTCAACTCTTAGAGAGCGTTTGTATTGCCTCTATCGGCCCTCAAACCTCTAAAACTTGTCATGCTTTATTCGGGCGTGTGGATGTAGAAGCCCAAGAATATACTTTAGATGGTTTAACCCAAGCACTAATAACATGGGCAACAAATTCTTAATATCAAATGACCAATGACAAAACGTATAATCGGCTTAACCGGAGGTATTGCCACAGGCAAAACCACTGTCACCAATTATTTAGCTAGCGCTTATAACCTGCCGATTCTGGATGCAGATATTTATGCGAGAGAGGCAGTATCTATAGGTTCGCCTATTCTTAGTGCGATCGCCGGGCGTTACGGCGAACAAATTTTATTAGCAGATGGCAGCCTCAACCGCCAAAAGCTAGGCGAAATTATCTTTAATTGTCAAGATGAACGCAACTGGATAAATAATTTGATTCATCCTGATGTGCGCGATCGCTTCCTCAAAGCAATTGCCCAATCTTCCTTACAAACACTGGTTTTAGTAGTGCCTCTATTATTTGAAGCGGGTATGACTGATTTTGTTACAGAAATTTGGGTAGTGTGTTGTTCTCAAGAGCAACAACTACAAAGATTGATACAACGAAATCATTTAAATAGAGAACAGGCACAAGTCAGGATCAACAGCCAATTAGCTATCGAAGAAAAAGTGGCTCGTGCAGATATAATTTTAGATAACTCTTCCACCCTAGAAAGACTACTGAAGCAGATAGATGCCGCTCTAAAAACTACAAGTAGGGACTAGAAGCTATCTATATTAAAAAATATACATAGATTGCATTCTCAAGACATAAAATCTTTATCATTTTAGATGATCTAGTCCAGTAAAAAATATTATATCTGACCAGCCCTATATAATAATTCGGTGATTTTACAGTTGAATCTGCGGTTGATGATACTGTAAATTTAAATGATTGTTGATAAAAAGATATCTGAAGTAAAATTAAAGATTAATAATTAAGAATTAAGAAAAATTAATTGCAAATTATTAATCTCATTTTAAAATTAATTTTAAGTATCTTATCGACGACCTGCTTGTAATTTAATTTTGCTAGTTATTCTGTGCAGGCACTTAATTGGACATTGGGTTATAAATTTCTTTACTAATTGTCAATGTGGTTAATTTCTAACTAGATTGTCCACCTGTTCGATTCTGGATTGGTGATTTAAAAATGATTGAGATTCACCTAGAGTCCAAAACTCTTCTTTATAGATTTATTCTTTGGGAGAACTCATTTATGTCTTTGATCAGGACAGGTATGAACTTAAGTTTTAGTTTTTTAAGCAAGTTAGCTCTAGTGAGCTTTCCAGTAAGTGAATTAAAGAAGAAAAATAAAATACACGATTATAGCCAACTAGCCTGGGGAACTGACTACGTATTTGAGCGCCTCAACCAAGGAATGATCGGATATCTGACTGGAGTAGGGAAAGGCGTTAAACCCTGCGATCGCATTATTTTACGAGAAGGTTGTGAATCTTATCAATATCAAGTAGAAGAAGTTGATTATTATTCCGATCCATCTGATATGTGGATAGCTTTGCTTAAGCAAGTACCGATTGACTAAATATTAAAGTCAACCAGTTACTTCAATTCTATCTGTGAAGATTCCCTCTCTTGCTAAACGAATAAGAGAAAGGATATATCTATTTTAAATCGATCAAAAAATGAGCTATTAAAGTATTTCTTTCGTAGGATAGCAAGTAAAGATGCAGAATATTTGGGTTATCTTTATCAAGGTGCATCACTGAACCATCAACTGCTAAATGGTGATGATCTATCCACCGATCCTGCGAATCTAGTAAAAAACTAAAGTATGGGCTAACATCTGGATGATTTTTCGTTAATTCATCGTAGCTTTGATAAAAGGGAGGTATCCCAATCCCCATAGGCATATATAAACCTTTAGGATACTCTTCTATAGGCAATTGAGGAAGCTTTTTAAGATTAATGCCACTGATGAGTAATCTATTTTGCTCACTAGTCTTAATATCTGTGAATACTAACTCAATCTCTTGTAAATCTTGTTCAATGCCAATAGGCTTAATGTTCCTTAAAATAGTTTTATCAAATTTGCCTATTCTCCAGTATTGATTTCCCCAAGGCTTATTTTGATCGTAAAATCCTGGTGCTCGAAAACTGGCAAATTTAATTTCATTTTTAGCATCGTAAAAATCTCTCCATTTTGTAATATTTTTCGCTAGTGTAGTTCTAACTTTTCTACTCTGCTCTCCCGACACAATTATCCTTTCATCAAGGGGGAATTGAGTAGCAACTTCTTTTTGCTCGAGTACGTTTCTCAGAAGATTACTCTTGACTATTGTCCCACTTGGATCTTGCCAGTGTTCTAGTTTCCACCAATGCTTCCAATAAGAAATATTATTAATTTTTTCAAAAATATTTTTGTAATGTCCCATCGGGAAGGTAAACCAACTTTGATAATAAAGGGATTTATTACCATCCTCTTTAGTGAAAAGTAAAATTTCCCAAAATCCTGCATTTAAGCAATTATTAGCCAAAGCCACTTCTACCAGATTTTGCTTTTCAAAACCGTCTCCGCCGCTAATTTCTATAATTGGTGAGTTAGCAGGAAAACTAACCTGTTGTCTGTTCCACTCCCGGTCTGTAAAAGCGATTATTTCTAAAGCTTGATCTTTTTTAACCCATTCTGGCGCTTTAGGAACTAATAGCTCTAAATCAACATTTTTTATAATGATTTGCGCCGTTTTGTTGTCTGTTGGCTCAATCACAAAATCGAAATGTGTATCATCTCTCTTAATAATTGTTAATTTTCTCTGAGAATATCTTTGAAAATTTTTACCCAAGGGTGCAGGATTGACTGGATAATCAACATTAGATAATTCTTGTAGGTTTACACTCATCTTATTATCAAATTTATATCTGGATTTAAACCAGAAGCCAGCCAATCCCAGCAAACCAAGACATAGAATAAGGGTGCTAAATAAAATCTGTTTATTCGTGACTCTAAAATTAAGCTTGCCAAATCTGAAAACGCCTGCATTCTTTTCCTTTGCAGAAGTGTTTTTCATGAGATAAATTAATTTTTATGAGAATGGCACTTAACAGCATACCGTTATGTGAAACTGATTTTTCATTCCCATGATCAAAGGTCACATTAATAAACAATTATCTGAAATTTAGAGGTTTAATACCCATTTTTTACTGACTTTTCACGGGTTCTGGAAACTTCTCTCCAAATCTTTCTCTTTCTAGGCTACGGTGTACACATAAGTCTTTTAAAGTTGTTTTGATCTACTCCACCCAGTCCCGCGATAAATTGAGGGCAAAAATCTCTCAAAGTCCTCCAATTTATCAGAGGATTTAGGAGGAACTACAACATTTTGGTTTTGTAGAGAAATGTGTATACACCTTAGCCTAGAAGGAGAGAGACTTTGAATTTCCTCCCAGTCAGGATTTTAGTGACGAGTGTAGGAACGCTCAAAGTGAGTTTTGAGTGTCTGAGCCATAGCGGATATTACAATTGCTGTTATAGAAACCGATATTGCTGCTATTCTGATTATAGAGTTATCTGCAAGTATCCCTACAGCAGCTAAAGCGATCGCTACCCCTATACAATTTTGTCTGACTTTATTTGTCACTTGATAAGCTTGATTGCAGGAATGACAAATAATTGTATGTTGCGAAAATCGGTCTAATGTTATCAACTTCTCATCAGACTCGCTATTACCGACATTTTTTGAGGTGGAATAACCTTGATAAAATGGCAAAGATGAGCCAAATTTATCTAGCCACTTGCGATACTCAACCACCAAAGTATCAGATGTCTTTAGAGGTAAATACACTTCTTTGAGATTTTTTTTCAACCGCTCAATTTGTGCTTTTTGTTCAACAACTAATTGCAAATCACTTTCCAAGATTTTGTTTCTTATCAAAATGTGATCTAGCCAAGGAGGTATCAGCTTAGTTTTTTGGGTAAAAGAGTTACTATAATTCCTGATAAGAATCCGACATCTATTCTTACCTAGTGGAATTGAATACAAAGCTGTGCCCCCAAATTTACCTTGCTGTGCATTAGCAAATTTGTAAAGAATCAAATTAGGAGCAATGAAATCTAATGAAATCCAAGGCAGATTGGGTGTCCGTGTTCGTCGCCACCTTCCCTTAATTCCCTGAACGTTACTTTCAATGACTTCTATTTCCAGAGCTTGAGCATCTTCTCGACTTCCCATGATGCCATCATGACTGATTGGAACATGAGCCGGATCAATAATATTTTCAATAAAATAGCTTTGGTCGTAAGGTAGGTCACGTACATAGTCTAAGTTGAAGCATTCCGGCTTGTTCCAATCTGGTAGTGATGGAATTAGCTCATCAATAGCTGTTTCAGCTTCACCTGCCCACATCCAAATGATACCTTGACGTTCCAAAACTTTAAAAGATGGCACGCAAGCATTTACCGGAATTTTTACATCGCTTGGTAACTGGGGAATGTGTAGACATTGACCATTATTGCCAAACTGCCAACCGTGGTACGAACATTCTATTTTGCCGTCAATAATTTGTCCATCAGAAAGTCTAGCTGCACGGTGAGAACAACGATCTGTTAAACAGATAAGCTGTCCATTTTGCTCTTTGAACAAAACGAAGGGTTCTTCATATAACGAAAAAGTATAAGGACGATTTGTAGGCAAATCTTGCAGAAAACAGACAGGATACCAAGATTGTCTCCAGTTAAATTCCTGCTGATTCTCAAGTGTTTCAAAGGTAGAATTTGATGATGTCGCCTGTAGTATCTCTGTTTCTAATGTCATCGTTTTCTCCAGGTTTATGCCATTCTAACTTTTATAGAAAACTCCTATTTAATTTTGGAACATAAAACTACACATAATGCCTAATTTTTACCCAATAAACGATGTATATAAGGTAACGGACACCGAACTGCTGATGAGAGAAAATCTACGGTTAAAGGAAGTAAAGGTGGTTTATCGCCGCAAAGTTTTTCTCGCCTAAACGTCTCCGGCTCTGCCTCTAAATTCTGAATTCTGAATTATTCTTCAACAAAAGCTGCTCATAATCATCTGGAGTATCTAAGTCGAATACACCTTCTGCGAAAGGTATAGCTAAAGCTTCTTGAAGATATTTTTTAATTATATGTCTTGCCCCATCTGTACCACTTAGTGTAGTTAGTTTTGCAAATAAAGTGCGGTTAAATAATGCAGGAACACCTAAAGTGTCTGCATATTGTGACGCAACGATTGGATTAAGAGTAGTTTCGTAAACTTCAACAAGTTGATTGATGAGTTGAGGTGAAATAAAAGGTTGATCGCATACCATCAAAACAACAGCTTTTGCTTCTTTGCTGATTATATTCAGGGAGCATCCCAGTTTTTTGCAAAGAAGACGAAAATCAGTCAGGATAGGTAAGACGAGTGTATTTACTTACCGATGACCCCAGAACAAAAGCAAGCTCTTCAAAAACATATTCAGGCGATTGCTAAAATATTGTATGAAGATACGTCAAAAGAAAAGCTCACAAATCTTGCAGCAATTGAAGAAGCAGTGCGGAGTCAAATGCAGAAGCATGTTATGCCAGAAGTAGGGGTTTTTTTATCGAAACGATTACAGGGACAACCGCAGGATACCAACGACGGCTCAAAAGCATTCTTGGAGAGTTAGCAATAACGAGCAAACAAGCCATTGAATTAGAAGTCGCACCAAGTACTCAACTGAGTCCATATCTAGAAACTTGTTGTTTGAGGGTAAGTGCGAATGTCAGCTATGAAGATGCGGCATCAGACATCAAGTATTTTACGGGCATAGAGGTTTCTCACAGCAGTCAACAGAGATTAGTGCATCGCCAGAATTTTGAGTTGCCAACACCAGAACAGACAATTGAAGAATTAAGCGTCGATGGTGGAAACATCCGTGTCCGAACTCCTAAAGGTCAAATATGTGCATGGCTTGGCTATAAAGCAATTAGCTTACATCATCTCGGAATCTTGGGAACTTCATTTCAGAATAATCAGATTGTGATTGATTGGGTTAATGACCAACCACTGGCTAGCCCACTCACTTGTATTGGTGATGGACATGACGGCATTTGGAATATAATTGACCAATTAGCACCTGATGCACAACGTCGAGAAATACTTGATTGGTTCCATTTAATAGAAAACCTCCACAAAGTTGGGGGTTCACAAAAACGCTTGAAACAAGCACAAAATCTACTATGGAAAGGCCAAGTTGAGGCTACTATTGCCTTATTTACAGATTGTAAAGGCAAACAAGTACAAAACTTTTGCCGTTATCTTGATAAGCATCGCAATCGCATTATCAACTACGAATATTATCAAGCTGAAGAAATTTGTTCAATTGGTTCAGGTTCAGTTGAATCTGCCGTTAAACAGGTTGACCGTCGAACAAAAATTTCCGGGGCACAATGGAAACGAGAAAATGTGCCTCAAGTCCTAGCCCATCGCTGTGCTTACCTCAATGGATTATTGTCAGTTTGAGCCACTTTAAAAAGTGAGATGCTCCCTTATATTCAGGGTTTCTATACCAACACGAATAGAGCTACTTATTCCCTCACTAAAAAGTGGATTTTCTACAATATGTACTTGTTCTGAGTTAATCTCTGGTTTGATGCGTTCAGCGTATGACCCTAATACAACGATAATTGGGTGGCAAACTGAAGCGTTCGCCACTTGAACTACATGGCCAATCAAACTCTGTTCACCGTAACGTAGAAGTTGTTTTGGTGTTCCCATACGAGTTGATGCACCAGCAGCAAGAATAATTAGACCTACATCAGACATTTGATTTTCTCTCCATGAATTGAGCCAAGTCGTGACCTCAGCATTCCATCAGTGCGATTTGCCAGTACTGCTTGAATTTCTGCTACGATTGACAGAAATCTGCACATCTGAATACTTATGGAGAAAAGCTTATTCTTTTTCTCCATAAGTATTCCAGTCATTTGTGCTATTAAGTAGTGAATAAGCTGTTCCAAATTTAACTTGCATAATTAGCCTTTTTGAATAAAAGTTTGTGTGCGATCTATTTATTTCAAAAATGCCTAAAATGATTAATTATGCGTTGAAAATTTCCCATGCTATTTGATGCGTTTAAAAATCGTAAATCTCCTAAAATCGAATTCACCAAAATTGACCCAACCTGGCGCGTAGCTTGGGGAACAGTTGATGAAAGTTATGAAAATATAGCTTGGCGAGATGAAAAATTTTCTGTAGTTTTACCATGTACAGCTTCTGGATTGCTGACGGAGACATTAGCAATTAGTTATGAAGGACGATTTGTTGTTGTTGGCGATATTTGGTTAACTAACCGAGTGCAGTTACTACAGAAGTTAGGAATTGAACCGGATAGCTTTCAAGGAAGTTCTCTGCAACTAGTTGCCAATCTTTGGGAACGATGGGGTTTTGAATGTCTTCGCCAACTTGTGGGGATGTTTGCACTAGTGGTTTGGGATAGACAAAGACAAGTATTAAAGTTAGTTCGCGATCGCATCGGTGTTCGGACTCTCTATTACACTACCACTGGTTCGGTTCGTTGGATTGCGCCTCAGCTGAGAACTTTATCACCTCACCGTTCATCCGAATTAGATTTGGTAGCGTTGCGAGATTACCTTTGTTGTGCCTTTGTTCCAGGAGAAAGAACGCTTTGGGAACAGGTGCGGGAACTACGACCTGGAACTGTTTTAGAATTTATCGACCACAAAGTTGAAGCCTATTGGCAGCTTCAAGAACAGATTGTAGCAGTAGATCAACCCTTAGCATGGCATAGCGATCGCTTGCGAGAACTGCTAGACCAAGTTGTTCAAGAATATTTACCACCAGCCGATGAACCCGTTGGCGTTTTTCTTTCTGGTGGTTTGGACTCTAGCGGTATCACTGCTTTAGTAGCGAAATTTCACAAAGCACCAGTTCACACCTTCTCGATTCATTTTGGTTCAGAATGTCCCAACGAGTTAGAATTTTCCAGTCTCGTTGCATCCCATTGTCAGACACAGCACCACATTTTAGAAATTACTTTTAAGGATATGTGGGAACGCTTACCAGAAACAATGGCCTATTTAGATGACCCTATTGGCGACCCACTGACTGTTCCCAACCTATTACTGGGACGGCTGGCAAGAGAAAGCACAGAAATAGTTTTAAATGGTGAAGGTGGCGACCCCTGTTTTGGCGGGCCCAAAAATCAGCCAATGCTTATCAATAGTTTATATGGCTCTGTCACCAATCAGGATGCTTTGCAAGCCTATTTAATTTCCTTTCAAAAGTGCGCTGTTGATTTACCACAACTTTTAAAACCAGAAGTCTTGACAGCGATACAAACAGCACCTTGGGTTTTTGAAGAAGATTTATCTTCCCAAGTCAGCTATCTGAATCGTTTGATGGCAATGAACATCAAATTTAAAGGCGCTGACCAAATTCTGACGAAAGTAAGTAACTTGACTCAAGCAGCCCTTTTGCACGGTCGTTCCCCCCTATTTGACCAACGAGTAGTAGATTTAAGCATGGAAATACCTCCAGAGCATAAGCTTTCTGGAGTGGGAGAAAAAGCAGTTTTAAAGCAAGCTATCGCAGATATTTTACCAGAGGCAATTATTTATCGTCCCAAAAGCGGCATGATGGTGCCCGTACAGTTAGGATTTCGGAAATATTGGCAGCAAGAAGCCAAAGATTTATTATTAAATCGGAATGCAGCCATCACTCCTTACTTAAACCAGTTACCTATTCGCAATTGGTTAAACTATCAAGGAGATACTTGGAGTCGTTATGGAGTAAAGCTTTGGTTGCTTGTGAGTTTGGAAATTTGGTTACAGGTGAATCAAAAATGCAGTAGTGAAAGCAAAAAATGAATACGCGACGACTAGAGCCAACTTTGGGGAGTAAATAACGCGATGTGCGACTTATTGTTAAAACCCCACTTCCATTCCTCTCCCCGAAGTCGAGAGGCTTTGATCCCTGCTCCCCTTCCCTCTCTTCAAGACGCTGCGCGAACGTAGGGAAGGGGTTGGGGGTTAGGTTTGAGAGTAAAGTTGCACACGGCGTTAAATAAGTTTGTAGTAAGGATTTTAATCCTTGTCTTAATAAACACTAAAATACTTACTGAGTACCAACATATTTCTACTGTACTGTAGTAGTCAATAAAATATTTTTTTTACTACAATATGAACTTCTTCTGGAATTAAAATTTTCTACTGTGTATTTACACGTAGATAGAAATCAAATCCAGAACTCTCATAAAAAATTACAAGTAGGAAACTAATGACACAGCCTAACTCGCAAGATAAAAATAACTTTCTTTACCCTCGTAGTCGATATTATGGTAAATTCCAGCCAGAGACTTTAGCATTTAATGCCAATCTCCAAGAATTTGCCCAAAGAATTAGTTATATCTCTTGTCTAGAAACAGGCGGAAAACTATCTCCAGAAGAAGCTTACGAGCAAATTAGTGTGCTTTGGAAACAGTTGAAACATAGCAAAAAAGAACTGTCTATTGGCGTAAATAAATGAAAGCTAGTTTTTGGGCATAGGGCATGGGCAATAACTAGCAATGCCCTATCCCAGTTAATTAGCTTCCAGCAAAGTCCAGAAATAGCCATCTGGCGCAACGAATGAGAAACTCGTCTCGCCAAACTCATTACTAATAATGTCTGTAACTTTTTGTACAGTACTTGCTTTGATGCGATCGCAATACTCCTGTATTCCCTTAACCCGATAAGTGTATAAACACATACCTAAGCTACCTGGTTGGGCTGCCTCAAAACGCGATTCTAAATTAACAGATTCTGGGAATCGAACAACATAAAGTCTACCACTGCGTGCAGCCAGCAGGTCAGACTTAGAAGAACGCGGATCATCAAAAGCAGTAACAATAAACTTTTCACCAGGGTTAAGGTCAAAAATATCTCGACCTGCTGGCGAAGATTCATAGCTAGTTTCGACATCATCACGCACACGCAGCAAACCTAAGACTTCTTCGTAAAACTTGAGGGTTTCTTTGCTGTCATCTTGAGAGATGATTCCTATATGGGTAAACTGACTAGCTTTGAGAGCAGCATTATGATTAACTTGTCCGTAATGCGGTAGTGTATAGCCAAAGCGTTGAAATAAAACTTGTCGAGCTAAGGGTTGAAGTAGCAACATTTCTCGTACACCAACTGCTGGCTCAATAAAAGGACGGCTTTTCCTCTCTTTGTTGTAGATGACTTCCCAATAAGGGTTAGTGTGTCTGATAGGAAAACCTGCGGCTTTTGCATCCTCTATATGATTTAATATACTTAACACATCTGTTGTTAAGCTTGTCGCCCAACGATTTCCCTTAATTTTCATCGATGCTATTCCCAAACCTTCATGGGTGGGGTTTTGCCAAACCATCAACCGAACCAAACCATGATCTGAATTTTGGTGATAAAGGCGAATTGAGCGTAAAGACGAATTTACTCCATATAATTGATAGGCTACATCTGCGGTTAATTCACCCACTTGACCAATACGATAGCCAAATTGCTCCCAATATTGAATTGCAGAAATTGGTTCTGGGATGCCGATACAGACTTCATAGATACCTTCAATTGCGGTTTGTTGTTCTTGAGCCATAACAATTTTGGATTTTAGATTGGTCAAATAAATAAAGCTTTCGGAAAGATATCTCAGAAAGAATCCGAAAAGCAACAACTTTAGGTTGTAGCTTATGATGTACTTAGAAAATTGGGTATAGAGTTCTTCTGATTGCACGTAATCAAGATCAAGAATCGCCATAAAGTTTTTTTTAACAGGAGTTAAGCGATGACGCAGCGACTGACTCAAGAGCAATTAGCACAAATAGTCACAGAAGTAGAAGGTCTGCAAGTGCGTCGAGAAGCGGAACTAGACCAACAGCAGGTTAGAGAAATTTTACAGGAGTTGAATTTACCGCCTGAGTTACTAGATGAAGCGCTGATTCAGTTAAATCGCCGCCAAGCACTGGAGGTACAGCAACGCCGGAATCGATGGATTACCTCTGGAGTTGTGGCAGTCTTAGTGATACTGAGTGCATCTACAATATTTTTCATCCAGCAGCACAATTCTGAACTCTCTCGTGTTTCTGCTCAACAAGACCGCATTACCTTGGTATCAAATACTGGCGGTGACTTGAAGACAATTTCTCGCCAAACCAATCCAGAAATTTTTTACCGTGTCACCTTAAAGGATGCACCCTCGGGTCAAAAGCTGGCTCTCTCCTGTAATTGGATTGACCCAAGCGGTCAAATTGTCAAGCAAAACAGTTATCAAACCCGCGAAATTAATAAATCTGTTTGGGATACCCAGTGTCGCTACACGATTAATTCGGCTGCAACTGTTGGCAATTGGAAGGTGCAGATGTTGCTAGAAGGTCGGCAGATTAGCGATGAAACCTTTGAAGTGAAATAGTCTAGATGGGCAACATCCCGCATCACTTTCTTGGCTATTGGGGTTATGGCGCTCTACACGAGTTGGAAGCGCTGTTAATTAGAGTTCTGGAAAACCTCTCCCCTTGTAGGGGAAAGGCTTTGAACTTTCCCCCTTCCCTTGCAGGGAAGGGGGTTAGGGGGTTAGGTCAGAAAAATCAGTTATCTCCACAAGAAAATCATCCTCTTCCCATCTGGAATGTTGCTTATATCGGACTTGATGCAAATTCCCCATCGCTAGAAAATCAAATTGCTGCAATTTCAGCATCAGGATTATTCACTTCACTCGATGCTTGGGTAAATTTCCAAGAAAACAACTGCCTGATTTTGGGTAGAGAAGCTTTTGGAAAGATGCCTTTGTATTGGACTCAGCAAGGACAAGTTATCTGGTTTGCATCACAACTGCAACTACTCTTACCGATTTTGCCACAGTCAGAAGTTAGTATTTCTGGGTTATATGGCTATAGCTGTTTTTCTTATGTTCCCACACCCTTAACCCCTATTAAGGAAGTGTTTGCAGTGACGGCGGGAACTGAATTAGTTTGGCAAAGTGATTGTCAATCAGGTAAGCTGCAAACACCTAAATCTAAGGATATCTACTCGTGGCGAGAAGCCTCAAAACAGTTAACAGATGAGGCTAAAGCAATTACCGAATTGCAAACCTTCCTTAGAGACTCCATAGAACGACAGATTGCGGATTTAAAGGATGAACCTGTTGCGGTATTTCTCTCTGGCGGACTCGATTCTTCTGTGGTAGCGGCGCTGCTGGTACAAGCAGGGGTGAAAGTCCGCGCATATACCCTAGATTTTGGTGATGTAGGTATTCCAGAATATCCATACTCTGAACAAGTCGCCGAGTTTCTCAAAATTCCCCTCATTAAAGTTGAAGTAACACCAAGTTCCATCAAGAATGCCCTAATTCCAACTGTGCAAGCATTAGATTTACCCTTTGGAGATGGCGTGTGTGTTCCGTTGTATCTCTTATCTCAAAGGGCGAGTCAAGAAACTCAGGTAATTTTTAACGGCGAAGGTGGAGATCAATTGTTTGCCGGTTGGACGAACAAACCTTTAATTGCCGCAGGTGTTTATCAGGCAGAAAATCCTGCCGGACAGGAAACTTTTATCCAGCAATATCTCCGCACCTTTCACCGTCTTGGGGGATACGAATCTCAAGTTTATCAGCCAGAGGTCTATGCACAGATCCAAAATTTGCATCCTGAAGATTGGCTATTGGCGGCTCTTAACCGTGATGAGTGTCCATCTTTGCTACATCGCCTCCGACGTGCCAGTCTGATGCTCAAAGGGGCGCAGAATATCCATCCCCGTGCAACTGCATTGGGGTTTGCTCATGGCTTATGGGTGCGATCGCCTTTTTGTGATTTACCTTTGGCAGAATGGACATTTCGCCTATCTGGAGAACTCTGTTTGCAAGGAGCTTGTGAAAAATATATCCTCAAACGGGCTGTAGAAAATTGGCTCCCGCCTGAAATTGTCTGGCGACAAAAACGGGGGATGGGGGTTCCTTTAACTTCTTGGTGTTTAAATGATTTTTGGCATCAACTAGGCATCTGGCTCAATCCAGAAACACTTCGCGCCAACAATCACTTTTATCCTCACATTGCGGCCCAAATCGTTGAAGGCAAATTAGGAGCAGCTATTCAAGACCGACGTATCGGTGAGACTCTCTGGTTACTTATTATGTGGCAACTTTGGCGATCGCATGTTTTAAATGAAGAACTAAGTAAACAGTCTTGGAATCATCCTTTTTGGTTACATCGTTGGCTATGGAGAAATTACAAGCGATGGCAAGGTTAGATAAAAAGGAGACGCGATTAATCACGTCTGAGCAATTAATCCCCTCATCTTTCCCATTTTCTGGGGAACTTGCCCAAGAGTTACTGAGTACTTATGGTTCTCCGCTTTATGTTTATAATGGCGATCGCTTGCGTGAAACTATTGAGCGCATTACTAAAGCAATCAGCTATCGCTGCAAGCAATTTCGGTTTGCAAGCGTTACTAATGGCAATATTGCTTTGTTAAAAATTTTTCGCTCATTTGGGTGGGGACTTCACGCTAATACACCAGGAGATATTTACTTGGGATTGCAAGCTGGTTTCGATCCTAGTGAGATTGTTTATAGTGGTAGCAATTTGAATCGGGCTGAGATGCTACAAGTCTTAAATTGGGGAGTTACAACTCTCAATTTTGATAGTCTCGCTCAATTACAGTTGTGCTGTGAAGTTTTGCCCAAAGTCAGAGAGAAAGATATTCGGCTGGGTTTACGCCTGAATTTACCAGAAATTACCGGAGATAGCCGAATTGGTGTGCGCCCTGAAGAATTTGGTGATGCGATCGCTTTAACTCGTGAAGTTGGATTAAAGCTGAGTGGTTTACACTTTTATCGAGGGACTGGAACCAATGCCACAGAAGCATTTACCCAAGTGATTGATGCAGTAATGGCCACAGCACAACTGTTACCAGATTGGGAATATTTAGATTTTGGTGGTGGTTTTGGCTATCCATATCATCACAACAAAACAGCCTTTGACTGGGAAATATTTGGCGCTGAGTTGAGCGAGAGAATTACTCATTTAGGGCGGAAAATTGATTTGGTGATTGAACCGGGACGAAGTGCGATCGCAGGATGTGCAACTTTGCTTGCTCAAGTTGTTTCTGTGAAATGGCAAGGAGAAAAACAGATTGTCGGAGTTGATACCACCGTTGCCAATCTTTCAGTACCATCTGTACACGGTGGCTACCGAGAAATCGTCACCTGGAAGCAAGCAGACAATCTTCACTCCTTATTCACAACTGATATTTGTGGTAACACCACCTATTCACGAGATTATCTAAGTAAAAATTGCCAACTCCCAGCGTTAGAAATTGATGATATCGTTGCCATTTTAGATGTCGGTGCTTATGGTTATGCCATGTCCTCTCACTTTTTACACCGCCCCAAACCTGCTGAAGTCTTGCTAGAAAATGGCACACATCGCTTGATTCGTCGGCGGGAAGACTACAGTGTTTTACTAACGAATCAGATTCTTGATAATTCCCACCTTCTTTAAGGGGGGTTAGGAGGGATCAAGCCTCACCTGAAGCGTATTAGCTAACAATTAATAAATAACATTTGGCAACCATTATGAAGTGCATTAACTGCGGAACTGACAATAAACTAAAAGACCGGACAGCTAATCAAGGTCGGTGTATAAAATGCAATCACACCTTTGCTTTTGAACCAACCAGTATGAGTAGTGTTAAGATTACTGACCCTTTTTTTGCAAAGGCGATCGCTGATATTTCTGCAAAAAATACCTTATTTTTCACTCCAAAACAGCTTTTTTATTTATTAGATAGCCGAGTAAAAGTCAAGTCTATTTCAATATTGGGTTTGTTGTTTATATATTTATTTTTTAATATTTGGGTGCCAGGGTTTATAGGGGGCTTTGCTTCGTTAGTGTTTGGCAATAATTCTTGGTTAATAGCATCAATTGTATTTAATATATGCTTTTTATTTTTTTTATATAAAAAATCTACATCAAACAAAACAAATATTAACTCTCGCCAAAAATATGCTCGATGTCTTCAAATAATAGGAGGTATGATTATTGGTGTGGGAATTTATGCCAGCTTAATTATATATAACTCATTTAGTCTATTTGTCATCGCCGTTATTCTAGGAATGTTGTCGATCTACTGGGGAACTCGACAGCTAGGACAAACTAAATTTGCACAGGAGTTTTTATTTTCTCAAAATGATTTTCAAGGTTGGTTAAATCGATGGCAGAAAATCAATGGTTCAATTCTTAAAATCCTACCTTTTCCGCGTGAGGACAATACACCAGCTACGGTTAATCCTGATGTGACTGCTTACAGTTTTGACAGATTAGTCGTTTGTGATAGTGCTACCATTGCTCAACTATTAATTGCTAATAATTTTCACTTTGAAAATAACTGTGCAATTCTCAGCATTACTGGATATCCACAAAGCATTTTTGACACCACAATGCAAATGCTACGCCGCAATCCCGATTTGAAAGTATATGCAGTGCATGATTGCAATCCACGAGGAATTGGTTTAGTTTATCGTCTTAAAACCAATGCTAGTTGGTTTCTCAATAGCGAGATTGCAATTATTGATATCGGATTAACGCCAAGTCAAATTATCGCTACTAAACGCGGAATGTTCATTCAATCTTCTCCAGATTCGGCGCAAGCAGCTAAACAATTACCTCAAGAAGTTCGTCAAAGTTTGTCTGCTGAAGAATTAGCATGGTTAGAATCTGGAAAGTTTGTGGAATTAGAATCTTTCTCTTCCCAAAGACTGATTAAAGTCCTGCAAAAGGGTATTGCTGGCAGTCGAAATCTAGAAAGTGATGACAGTAACTTGCTTTTAGTAGGGGATACTGGTAATGATATGTATGTTGTTCAAAGTTTTGGTTGATCTAGCCAAAATACGTAGGCGTAACCCGTTGCAGACATCACATTTAAAAATATACAAAATTCACCTCAGACTAGAAATTCATAGCTCATAATAGAAGGTCGAATTCCTGCTATAGAGTATTCGCTTTTGCAGGAAAACTTTATACAGCAATGGCAGTTTTGTGTATATTAGTTTACTTATTCCTAACCTTCTGTTAAATTAACCTTAATGTACACCAAACCTATTGATTTACTGTACTTGAGTTTTCAGCTACAAATGTGGGTAGCCATCTAGCTCACTGGCAATAGGCGCAAAATTCCATTCTGTCTCTAGGAGGAAAAAGGTAATGGGGCCGATGTTTATTACTGCCAACGATTGGCCACATATAGCGTTTAGATTGTCTTTGGCGCTTCTGGTTGGTTGCCTGATTGGATTTAATCGTCAGCAAGGGGGCAGACCAGCAGGGATGAGAACATTTATGCTCGTGAGTATGGGAGCAGCACTATTCGTAATGATTCCTTTGCAGGCTGAGGGCGATAGTCCCTATGCTGCCACCAATGCACTGAGTCGCACCATTCAGGGTGTAGCTACCGGGATAGGATTTCTCGGAGCCGGATTGATTTTACAAGAGTCTCCGAGAAAATCTGCGGCACCAAAAGTAAAAGGTTTAACTACAGCCGCCTGTGTCTGGACTGCGGCCGGGTTAGGGGCTGCGATTGGTTGTGGTCTGTGGCAAATGGGATTATTAGGAGGGCTACTGACTCTAATCACTCTCAGTGGAGTAAAGCGGCTCAATCGCGTATTTGTATTTTTGACGAATCAGGGTAAACAGGGGACTACTCAGGAGCTAACAACTACTTCTGAGGAAGATGATGATTGACCGTCGCTACACATCCAGGTGTATTCAAAATCAAGTCCAGTTGATTCCGATTCCTTACAGTGTTTGATTGCAGAATAATTTTTGGTTTCTTAGCTAATTTTAATCACTTTATCAGCGCTAATTCAGAGCGATCGCTGATTATAGTGATTAAGTAGGGAATTCCGTACTGGAGTTGATTGCCCAGTTAACCGGAAAATAGAAAATAATAGATATATGGACAAACGGTATTTTTTACAAGCTAGTGCGGTAATAGTCGGCACAGCATTGTTATCAAGGTATATCAACTGGGGGGCAAAAGCGATGACAACTTCTAATAGTGGATTTGAAATTACCAAACCAGAAGAAGAGTGGCGCACGATTTTAACGCCAGAACAGTTTAATGTATTGCGTAAACACGGGACTGAACGCCCTCACACCAGCGCATTAGATAAGGAGTACGACAAGGGTACTTATTATTGTGCCGCGTGTGAACTGCCACTGTTTACCTCTGATACCAAATTTAACAGTGGTACTGGCTGGCCCAGCTTCTTTAACCCAATTGAAGGTGCGATCGCTACTACTGTAGATAAGTCGTTGTTTATGACTAGAACTGAAGTACATTGTAGTCGTTGTGGTGGTCATCTTGGTCATGTTTTTGATGACGGCCCTGCACCTACAGGTAAGCGCTACTGTATGAACGGTGTTTCGCTAAAATTTACTCCTGCCTGATTTACGTTTCACTTTAAGGTTGATACAAATAGGTAGCAGAGGGACAAGGAGGTTGACATCCTCACCGCCATGAACGCACTGTCATTCTGGAGTAATGAGTAATAAGTAATAAGTAATAAGTAAATACCCATTTTTTATCCACTCATTACTCATTACTTTAAAGCCGTGCTGGAAGCACAGGGTTTTAAACCCATTTTTCTGATAAGAGGAATAAGGGAAAATTATTAAACAAGTCTCTTCTTTGTCCCCCTGCCCCCTTTAATGAAGTTGGGAAATAGCGCTATCAGTAAAGCGAACCTCTTCAACCATCGGGGTATAGCCTAGCCACTGCACCCCTGACTGAGCAAATTGTTGTGGACACCCGCTAACGGCGAAGCGAGTTGGTAGTGGGAGGTGAGTATTTTTTAAACCTAGCAAGTCTAACTCTTGGGCACAAGCTGCCACGACATGAACAGCTGGGTCAACTAGCTTGACTTGAGACGGGAGGAGCGATCGCAATACTGGTGTCAGGTGGGGATAATGGGTACAGCCATGAACTAGGGTGTCAATTTCTTGCTCTAGTAAAGGCTCTAAGTAGGCTCGTGCCACTTCAGCAGTGTAGGGGTCATGAATCCGGTTTTGCTCAATCAGTGGCACAAACTCTGGACATCCAACTTGCCAGACTTGAACATCAGGGGCAATTTCGAGAATGGCGTGCTTATAAGCATTACTTTTGGCCGTAGCTGGAGTGGCAATTACACCAATGCGTTTTCCTTGCTGCACCGCAGCTTTTGCACCTGGTAGAATTACTCCCAAAATGGGTATGTTGAATTCTTGACGGACGGTTTCTAGGGCTAGGGCAGAACTGGTGTTACAAGCCATAATGACCATTTTTACCTGCTGCTGTTTTAGCCAGGTAATAATTTCGCGCGTAAATTGTAAAATTTCTGCTTGTGAACGAATTCCATAAGGAAGTCGGGCTGTATCCCCAAAGTAAACAATTGATTCATTGGGGAGTTGCCGATATATTTGTCGAAGTACCGTCAATCCACCCACACCACTGTCAAAGATGCCAATTGGGGCACATTGGGGTTCAAGAGCCGAAAAATCGTCAAGATTCGCTTCAAAGATCGAAGATGAATACACAGGCTAATATTAATTTAGGTTTTGGGATTTAAAATACAGAATTTAGCAGACAATCGGCTAATTGACCACTAAATTCTGCACGCCAAAGGATTCTAAATACCACCTTTTAATAGTAATTTGTACTATGTTAACGCTGTAAGTATTTTAGGATGCCACGAGCGATCGCTTCTGCCATCTGATTTTGATACTCTCGTGTCGCCAATCTGGGATTGTCTTCTCGACCAGTCATATAACCTGTTTCTACTAAAATCGAGGGCATAGAGCTTTTCCTGAGAACGTAGAATCTGGCTTTGCGGGTTCCCCGGTTTTTGATTGTATCGATATTTTGCAGAATGGTATTGCGAACTACTTCCGCCAAAGCATAACCGCTATCGTAATAATATACTTCTAACCCATTCACATCAGGGCGATTATCAACAGAATTAGCATGAATACTGACAAACGCAGTTGCATTAACTCGTTCGGCAATTTCTACCCGTCCCTGAAGCTCTACGAAAAAGTCAGCATCCCGCGTTAGTACTGCTTGTACACCATGTTGCTCTAAAATTGCAGCTACCCTTTTACCAATAGGCAGAATTACATCTTTTTCTAAAAGTCCACCGATACCGGGAGCGCCTGAGTCTTTTCCACCATGTCCTGGGTCAATCACAACTAGTAATTTCCCTCTAGGAACTGAGGGGCGAGGCTGTGGTCGAGATATAGGAGGGGGATTATCTATGGGGTTGGGGAATTGACCTTGGTTTGGCGATAAAGGAGGTAAATCAATGGGCTGCTGTGTAATGCTACCAGAACGTTGTAATTCTAGAGCCAAAAGCTGGTCGCCAACTTGGTTAAGTTCGCCAATTTGCACTCCGGCTGCTGGCTGAACTAAAACAACGACTGTATTAGATTCTTGGGGTTGCAGGCGGACTCGCAGGATAGGGCTATTAGGATTAAAAGTTGGGCCTGTGACTTTGGGAGCTAACCGAGCATTGTTGATGGTAATGCGGTACAGACCAGAGGTTCTATCCCAGCCTCCTGTTGCAGATAAAGCTTGGTCTGCTCTAATCAGCAGTTGTGTGCCATTATTAGCCAGTTGCACAGACTCAATAGTCGCTGTACTAGATGGTATGGGGCGTGGACTATTACTATTACCTCCAGGGAACTGGGCAATGCCACGACTGGGCAGAAGCACAAAACCACTACTGTTACTATTAGTTGCTCGCCAATTTTGACTATTTTCATCCACCTGTAAAGTCATGCGAACAGCAGATGGACTTGTTTGTAGTTGGCTGAACTGAATACGGCTGACACCATAACGATTAATCGACAAATCGCGTTGCTCTAGACTTGGTGATAAAGTAGCGCTAGCAATGTCGATGTTAATTTCTCTTTGATCGTTGCTACGATTTACCTGAATCTGAGGATTACCACCATTGGTACGGATGAAAAACCCATCGCCTGTAACTTGTAAGTTCTCAATTTGAGTTACCCTGGCGGCAAGCATTCCGTTTTTAGGTGGATTAATAGGGCTTGTTCTCACCACATTGTAAATATCTCTTGGTGAGAACACAGATGGAGATGTTCTCGGTGAAGGTTGTGTTGCTATAGCTTGTTGTTGCCCACCAGTATTTCTTGAGGGAACATTTTCGGCTACTGGCGTGGGTAATTGCACCATCCAGCGATCGCCAGTTCTACCAACAAATTGTACACCCTTGGGGTCTAAAGTATAACCAGGAGTCAGTTCAACGACTATACGTGTTGTTTGTTCGTCAAACTGTCCAACACGGATAGCACGAATTGCACCGCCCACCTGTTGGGTTAGCTGCGGACGGCCAAATGTCGTTCCTGGTAAATCAATTACCAAACGAGTGGGGTTAAAAATTAATTGTGCTTGGGGTTGAACATTCCCTACAGTATTTATTTCTAGGTTGTTTTGATTGACATCAAAACGCCAAGATTCAAGTTTCGCAGCCATTGCGGGCGACGATAGCATGAAGATAGTTCCAATAGTACTGGATAGTAACCAGCGTAATTTCACAGTCTTTTCTCCTGATTCACATTCATGGGAGCCGTCAACGAAGAGGCTGGGGGAAGGGGGAGAGGGGCAGGGAGCAGGGGGAAATGCCCCCATCCTCCTACTGTGGAACAGAGCAGAAAATGGGTCTGAGTCTCCCACTTCTCCACCATTAGCTCTCGTACCCTTTGGGATTGAGCGCAACAGGTGGGGTCGAATGCCCGCCCTTTCTGTTCTATCTCGCCTGCTCCCTGCTCCCTGCTCCCTTGCCTCTTTCTTGTTCAATATATTGGCAAATCCTCACACCATCACCGCACACACTTTAGTATTAAGCTGTTATTAAGACACAGCTAATGGCGTAAAATATAGCACGCTCCTTTAATTTTGCCATGCCATCCATTAGCCCAGATAAATTTGACTTGTAAAGCATCAGATGACAATAACAAAGATGCTACTCTTGTCCCGCCGCAATAATACTTAAATTGGTTTTACTACTAAATTTGGATAAACATGGTAAAGATTAGATGTATTTACTCAATAATTTCGACTAAATTACTTATCTTCTCTTTAAATACTGAAGAACGCCACGAGCGATCGCCTCTGCCATTTGATTTTGGTAAGCTGAGGTTCTGAGCCTAGCCATATCTTCTCGACCAGTCATATAACCTGTTTCCACGAGAATGGAGGGCATAGAACTTTTTCTGAGAACATAAAACCTGGCTCGCCGGACTCCCCTGTCTTTGAGAGTACCAATACTTTGGAGAATGCTACTACGGACAACGCGAGCGAGATCCAGACCACTGTCGTAATAATAGACTTCCAAGCCATTAACATCGGGACGACTCGCACCTGCTGAGTTAGCGTGGATACTAACAAACACATCAGCATTAGCTCGCTCTGCTAATTGAACTCTTCCTGGAAGGGTAACAAAATAGTCAGAATCCCTAGTCATAACTACTTGTACACCATTTTGCTGCAAAATCTGTGCCAGCCTTTTACCAATAGGCAAGATCACATCCTTTTCGCGTGCCCCCCCAATACCAAGCGCTCCTGAGTCTTTACCGCCATGTCCGGGGTCAATAATGACTACCACTCGTCCATTGGTGACTCGGCGCTGTGGTTGAAATTGTGGCTGGGGATTGGGATTGTTTGGGTCTGGGAATGGCCCCCGATTTGGCGGTGGTAGCCCAGGTAAACCATAGGAGGGTCTTCCGGGGAGAGAAACAATTCGACGAGAACCTTGTATTGGTATAGCCAAAAGCTGGTCGCCGATTTGCTGGGGTTGCTCAAGTTGCACTCCGGCTGCTGGTTGAACTAAAACAACGACTGTGTTGGCTCCTTGGGGTTGCAGACGTACCCGAAGAATGGGGCTATTGGGGGCAAAGGTAGGGCCTGTAACTCTAGGAGCTAACTTGGCATTGTTAATTGTGACACGGAATACACCGGATGATCTATCCCAGGTTCCTGTAGTAGATAAAGTTTGGTCGGCTCTAATTAGCAATTGTCTGCCATTATCAGCCAGTTGCACAGACTCAATAGTTGCTGGGGAGTTGTTAGCAGCAGATAATCTACTAGGGAAAGAGGGTGGTTGTGATTGATTGTCCGAATTACTACTTCCAGGTAATCTGACAACCCGATTAGGCAGAACCACCAAACCACCACTGTTACTATTACTGGCTTGCCAATCTGGGCTATTTTTATCTACCCGCAAAGTCAAGCGAACGATAGGAGTTTGGTTTTGTAGTTGGGTGAATTCGATGCGGCTAACACCATGTTTGTTAACAGGCTGATTATTCTGTTGCGCCAGACGTGGTGATAAAGATGCGTCAGAGACATCTATGAAGATGCTAGCGCGATCGCGGCTGCGAATTGTCTTAATCCCCGGATTGCCACCACTGGTACGGAGGAACAATCCATCGCCTGTTACTGTCAAGCCCTCAATTTGCGTCGCCCCTCGTGTAGTAGTGGCAACCCTTGAAATATTAGGTTGGGGCTCAGAGTCTGGGGTAACGACAGTGTAAGCACTTCTGGGAGGTGAGGCGGGAAATGAAGCTACTCGATCAACTTCTGGTCTAGGTAATTGCACCGTCCAGCGATCGCCAGATGTCCCAACAAATTGGACGCGTTTGGGGTCTAAAGTATAACCAGGTGTCAGTTCTACAACTATGCGTGTTGTTTCTGTATCAAACTGCCCAACCCGGATTGAGCGAATTCCACCGCCCACCTGTTGAGTTAGCTGCGGACGGCCAAATGTCGTTCCTGGCAAATCAATTACCAGCCGAGTCGGGTTGAAAATTAGTTGTGCCTGGGGTTGAACTGCTCCCACAGTATTAATTTCCAGCCTGTTTTGATTGGCATCAAAGCGCCAAGATTCAAGTCTCGCAGCCATTGCCGGCGACGATAGCATGAAGATAGTTCCAATAGTGCTGGGTAGTAACCAGTGTAATTTCACAGTTCTTTCTCCTAATTCACGTTCATGGGAGCCGTCAACGAAGAGACAGGGGGAAGGGGGAGAGGGGCAGGGAGAAGGAAGTAGGGGAAAATGACCCCGTCCTCCTGCTATGGAACAGAGCGGAAAATGGGTCTGAGTCTCCCACTTCTCCACCAGTAGTTCTCGTACCCTTCGGGATTGAGCGCAACAGGTGGGGTCACATCCCCTTTCTCTTCTATCTCCCCTGCTCCCTTGCCTCTTTCTTGTTCAATATCTCAACTCATTGGTAAGTCATCACACCGTCACCACCTAAACTTGATCTTTGATGCCTTGTTTGATTTTTAAGCTGGTATAAAGACACGCTTAAATCGGTTATCAGATTTCATATTTGCTTGAAATCCCAATATAAAATCTTCCACCTTTGGAGGTGGAGGAATCTTACTCCCAAGGAAGCTAGAAAACTAATAACTGATAACCGTTCACTGATAACTGTTTTTTGTTTTTTGCCATCAATGCACTAAGTAGATAATTCCCATTACTGTCAGACGATCTAGCAAAATTTATGGTTGTTACTCCCCAATTACCTGGAAAATATTCAGATAATGACTCACAAGCCCAGGGATACTGGAAATAAATAACATTCCGAATGCTGGTAGAAATTATAAACAGACGATTATTCTACAATCAGATGGGACGGAAATTTGGAGAGAGAAGTTTCCACTTTATAATTGCAGAATCTTCAAAATACGGTGATTTTACTGAATTTCGAGGGCTGAGTTCTGAGAGAAAATCACTCAGAACTCAGTAATAATTTACCCAAGATTTTGATTAGCGATCGCCAGAATCTGGAGTTACTTCCAAATTGCCACTGTCATTTGATGCTGGCATCTTCGATTTAGGTGGTTCAATTACCAACGAGGTTCCAGAAGAACCATCTAAAACCAGTTGGTCTGAGCCTGCATCGACAGTTTTTGGATCTGGGAACACAAATCGTAACAAGGGAGGAGCTAAAAAGGTTGTCAAGATAACCATCATAATAATTGCCGCCCCTAGTGGTTTCGAGAGAGCGCCACTGGCTGCGCCAACACCAGCAAACACTAATCCAACTTCCCCTCTGGGAATCATCCCCACACCGATCGCTAAACGGTTGATTTCCGGTTGACCGAACACGCTTAAGCCTGTGATAACTTTACCGAGAATGGCTACTATGATCAGGAAAGTTGCCATAATTAGACCTTCTCGATTGTCAGGAATTGCTGGGTTTAAAACTCCCAAATCGGTTTTTGCCCCAACAGTAACAAAGAAAATTGGGACTAACATATCGGCAATGGGACAGACTTGCCTTTGCAGTTCTTTGCGCTTATCTGTCTCTTCTAGAACTAAACCCGCTGCAAAAGCTCCCAGAATCGCTTCTAAGTGGATGACGGCGGCAAGGTATGCCATAGCAAAGGCGAAGATGAATGCTGGTATTACCAGTCCACCGCGTGTTTTGAGTTGATCAGCGATCGCCACAAAGGATTTATTGAAAACATTCCCTAGTAGAATTGCTCCCAAAATAAAACCAGTGGCGCTGATAATCAAATAAATAACTTTGCTAACATCCACCACACCATCTTTAGCGAGGCTGGCAACTACCGCTAAAACGATGATTCCTAGAACATCGTCAATTACAGCAGCACCTAAAATAATCTGCCCTTCTTTAGAATTGAGCCGCCCCAACTCTGACAGCACCTTGGAAGTAATCCCAATACTAGTGGCAGTCAAAGCTGCCCCA
Organism: Nostoc sp. TCL240-02; assembly: GCF_013343235.1. GTDB lineage: Bacteria > Cyanobacteriota > Cyanobacteriia > Cyanobacteriales > Nostocaceae > Nostoc. The sequence continues at coordinate 5,266,697 of NZ_CP040094.1, forward strand.
GCAAAAATTGCGGGTATAGCAGCAATTCCAAATAAAGTCATCAGTCCCACAGTCCCAGCAGCAAAGGGTACTACTACCCCCACTACTGCTACGACGGTGGCTTGGATACCAACTGCCATTAAGTCTTTTAAGTTTGACTCCAAACCGATTTCAAACAGCAGGATGATCACACCCAACTCTGCCAAAACGGAAATGACCTCAGACTGGGCTGCAAACACTGCTGGAGTGGCTTCAGGACTTAAACCAGCAGTGATTTGAAGGAAGGACATGATCAAAGAGTTAGAACTGTCTGTGCTGCCTTCTGGAAACACTAAAAGGTGGAAAACAGAGATGCCAACTACCACACCACCTACTAGTTCGCCTAAAACGGGCGGCAAACCCACTTTGTTTGATAACTCTCCACCAACTTTGCTGGCGAGGTAAACGACTACTAAGCTTAGAAGCACTGCGGCTACTACCATTGAATTGTCTGCGGCTTCTGTTGCAGTAGCCAGCAGAGGAAAAGAGAAGTTAATTGGATCTAACAAATGCATGGGTTCTGTGAAAATCCTTCTCTTTGATTTTGACGTGTTTCTGAAAAACATCTATCTGTGGAGACGCTATTGGCAGGTTCAAAAACTTAATTTGTGCCATTTGTCTACTTAACCAAGCGCTATCAGAAAACTTCGGAAGCTTTGACTACAAACAGTCTAGGAAGTCGTAGTAAGTCAAAGTCGGTGAATTAATTTATCATCATGACAAAATCTTTAAAAATATTGGTGTAATTTTTTTAGTATCAAAAAATGTAACCATTTCAGCTTTTGACGATCGCAGTGTCAAAGTAAGAACATACAAATCGTATCTAGCGATCGCACTTAAATTGTGAAAAACTTGTGGTGATTGTTGACTTTTAACAGCCGCCAGAAGATTGCTAAATACGCTTATTAAAAACATCTGTGGATACTTTGAGGAGTGCAAATCTTATGACTAGAGCCGCTTTACCCGGTTCTCAGTTTCCATCTGGAAACTTGTGGAAAATACTGCCTTTAGCAATGCTTTTATGTGCAACTTTTGTACTACCGACATTGGCACAAGAAAAGGAAAAATTGTGGCGAACCCTTAGTGTCAGTGGCCGCGGAGTTGAAACAATTCCTACAACCTTGGCACAAGTTAGCTTAGGAGTGGAGATTCAGGGGAAAACAGCAGAGGAGGTACAGCAAGAAGCCGCCCGCAATTCATCGGCTGTAGTTGCGTTCCTCAAAAGCCAAAATGTCGAAAAATTACAAACTACTGGTATCCGACTGAATCCAGTTTACAGTTACACCAATAATGTGCAGCGAATTACAGGCTATGCTGCCAGTAACACGGTGAGTTTTAGGATTCCTAATGAAAAAGCAGGCACATTATTGGATGATGCAGTGAAAGCGGGTGCAACACAAATTAATGGTATTAGCTTTGTTGCGAATGATGAAGCGATCGCAGCTGCTCAAAAACAAGCATTAAAAGAAGCCACCCAAGATGCCCGACAACAAGCTGATGCTGTTTTCAGTGCCTTGGGTTTCAAATCCAAAGAAATAGTCAGCATTCAAGTTAATAATGCTACTGCGCCTCCACCACCCATGTTTTTACGGGCTGAAGCTGCCAAGGTAGCTGATTCTTCCACTCCTGTCGTTGGTGGTGAACAGGAAGTAGAAGCATCGGTAACTTTACAAATTAGTTATTAGTCATTTGTCATTAGTCCTTTGTCATTTGTGAGGGCAAAGGACTAATAATCAATGCCCAATACTTCTCTACGAGAGGCTGCGCCAACGGCTTCGCTCAGTACAAGTGCCCAATGCCCAATTCCCAAAATCAAAATCAAAAATGTTCCGAAGACATATCTCCTGCACCGCCCTCTCCATCACGCTTAGAGCCTAATAATTCCAGTTGGTCTACTCTAATAATTGGTGTAGAACGGTTTGCTCCTGTTTGGCGATCGCTCCATGTGTCAAACTTTAAGGAACCTTTGATGCCAATTAAGCTGCCTTTACGCACATAATTACCTGCTACTTCAGCCGTTTTATCCCATAATTCCAGAGTGAACCAGTCTGGTTCGTCGCTGTTGCGCGATCGCCTTTTTACGGCTAGTGTCAATCTACACTTAACACTACCTGACTCAAAATATTTTATATCTGGGTCGCCGCCTACACGACCAACAAGGGTGACAATATTGATACTCATAGGTTTTACCTTTCAGTACAAGTGTACTCGTGAATTCTGACTTTTATCATAGCGAATTGTGAAACACTTGAAAATAATGTGTTAAACAGTTAACAATATAATTGACTTGAAAAATTATACATAACTACTTGGAGAAACACATAAAAGTATACGGATATACTAAGCAAACCAGAGAATATCAAAAAAGAGAAACCTGAGACATAGTAAATATTCCTGGGAATCATATAAAAATAAAGTTTAGTTTGCTGAACTCAGGATACAAACATAATCGAATCCACTCTTACCGTTGTAGTCAAGAAGTATCGCACATAGGGGGCTTAGAGACGCGTGGGTATTTTTAGGAACTTTCGCACATCATGGGATATGGGTATCGACCTCGGTACTGCCAACACCCTGGTTTATGTATCTGGTAAAGGTATTGTACTGCAAGAGCCTTCTGTAGTTGCTATCGATGTCAACGAAAAGGTAGCCCTAGCAGTAGGAGAAGAAGCCAAAAAAATGCTCGGTCGCACACCTGGAAATGTGATTGCCCTCCGCCCCTTGCGCGATGGTGTAATCGCTGACTTCGATATAGCCGAGTTGATGCTGAAAAGCTTTATTCAGCGTGTAAATGAAGGCAAATCTCTAATTTTACCTCGAATTGTCATTGGCATTCCTAGTGGTGTCACAGGTGTAGAAAGGCGGGCTGTAATGGATGCGGCTCACCAAGCAGGAGCAAGAAAAGTTTATTTAATCGATGAACCTGTAGCTGCCGCCATTGGTGCAGGACTACCGGTTGCCGAACCCACAGGCAACATGATTATTGATATTGGTGGTGGTACAACAGAAGTCGCGGTGCTAAGTCTTCAGGGTACAGTAATCAGCGAATCAGTACGCATTGCTGGGGATGAACTAACTGATTCAATCATTCAGTATATTAAAAAAGTTCATAACTTAGTCATTGGTGAACGGACTGCTGAAGACATCAAGATTCGGCTTGGTTCTGCGTATCCTACCCATGATGATAATGATGCCATGATGGAAATCCGAGGCTTACACCTGCTTTCCGGTCTACCGCGAACTGTAACCATCAAAGGCCCAGAAATCCGTGAAAGTATGTTGGAACCACTATCAGTAATTATAGAAGCTGTGAAGCGGACACTGGAACGTACACCTCCAGAACTAGCAGCAGACATTATTGACAGAGGTATCATGTTAGCTGGTGGTGGTGCTTTGCTCAAAGGCATAGATACCTTAATTAGTCATGAAACGGGGATTGTAACCCACATCGCCGCCGACCCTCTCTGTTGTGTTGTGCTGGGAACAGGTCGGGTGTTAGAAAACTTCAAACAGCTAGAACGGGTTGTTACCGAAAGCTCTCGCAATATGTAGCAAAAAAATATCATACTTGAGTTCTATTTGAGTTCTATTTGGGTTCTATATAAATAGAATCCAAATAGAACTTAATTGTATAAGTAGACAAAGGTATATATGGTTACAATACGGCGCTGGTGGGATCGTAAAGGCTTACAAATCGGGTTGTTGGCTCTAGTAGTCGGTAGTGCTTGGGTATTGCGACAGACTCAAGGTGAATTGGTGCTTGAGACATACCAGGCACTTACCCGTCCATTAGAGATGTTGCAGTCAGGGCCAACTCCAGAAGAACGTATCAGAGATGCCCGGATATTAGAATTGCAAACCCGTATAGTAGATTTGGAAAGTCAAAAGACAAAGCTACAAGATTTATTAGGTTATGTGGAAAAAGAGCCACTGGCATCACGGCCAATTCCAGCCAGGGTAATAGGACGTAGTGCTGACCAGTGGTGGCAACAAGTTACTCTGAATCGCGGCGCGAATGCAGGGATTCAGGAAGGCTTTGTAGTCAAGGCCGATGGTGGATTAGTCGGTTTGGTGGAGAGTGTAACTCCCAATACTAGCCGCGTGTTGTTAATCAGTGACCTCAAGAGTCAAGTTGGTGTATCAGTTAGCCGCACAGCAGCTAAAGGCGTTTTGCGAGGAGATTCTTCTGCCGAAGCTGTGCTGGAATTTTATGAAAAAGTCCCAAATGTCAAGATAGGAGATTTAGTTTCCACATCTACTTATAGTCAGAAATTTCCATCTGGCTTGGCAGTAGGACGAATCAAGTCCCTAGATTTAAAGAAACTTCCGGCATCAGTGGCAAAAATTGAGCTTTTTCCGCCAATCCGCTCTCTTGATTGGGTAGCAGTTTATCCAAAGCCAGAAAACCAAGAACCGGAAAACGAAAAGTCGGCAAATCAACTGCCACAAAGGTCTAAGTAAATTCTCCCTTGAAAATCTATACAAAAATGAAGATTCCTGCATTTGGTATTAGCAGGCAGAAAAAGCCAAAATCGTCAGAGCGAAAATCGAAATTCCGAATCCAGCCGCTTTCTCGTTGGCATCCCGGTGTACGGCAGTTGTTTAGTTGGATAGTGACTGCTAGTTCTGTACTGTTATGTTTACTATTATTACCAACCCGCCTGCCAGGTATGGAATTATTGGGAATTGGCCCTAACTGGCTATTAATTTGGGTGGTAACTTGGAGTGTGAAGCGCACGGTATTTGCTGGAGCATTAGCAGGTATAGTTCTGGGGCTACTTCAAGATTCCATGACAGCACCTAACCCTAGTCACGCCATCAGTTTAGGAATTGTGGGAATTTTAACTGGTCTACTCCAGAAACAGCGTTTTATTGAAGAAGACTTTATTTCAATTGCTGTAATTGTCTTTGTGATGGCAGTTTTGGCAGAAACTATCTTTGGGTTGCAATTAACTTTGACAGGCGATGCCTACGGCGGGCACAGCCTACGCAAAGTAACAGATATTTGGACATATTACCAGCGTGTCGCCCTCGCCTCTGCCATTCTTAGTAGTCTGTGGGCACCCGTGGTCTATTATCCCCTCAATCGTTGGTGGCAACGATTGAAATTGTTGGAGCAATAGTCAAGGGAGTTAGATTAGAATAGAGTTTACGCAAAACCACACGCAGTAGAGGAAATTCATGATATTACCCCTACTGTATGTGGTTTTGGCTATTATTTGCCTAAATACTACAAATATTTAATTATTTAAGCCGATTTACTTAGCTTATGATTGCCAGGAAAGAAAATTCTCCTCTGTAACCTGAATCTTGATGAAATTTGGGCAACCTCTGGCAAGATGTATTCAAGCTACATTAAATCAAACAACACCGTATTATTGTAGTTAGTAGCATTTATGTTTCGATACTTTCTTTTTTGCCTTACAACAATATCAGGTAATTCGTCTCCTGATTTACTGACGGCAGAATATGGAAGCTTTCACTAAATAACCTAGTTGGAGAACGCTAATGTCGAAGGAAAGAAAAAGTAATAAAGAAGTTAAAAAACCTAAAAAAGATCCCAAGGACAAAAAGGATAAAAACAACCCAAACAAATAGAACGATTTAGACCAAGGGCATTTCTAATGTTTTTTATATTTTTTGGCAGAAAAACCACAGGTTTCGAGCTAGACAAGGTTTATACCAATTCTTTGTGAAACTTTACAGAATCAAGCTAGTGAGGCAAGGGGATTTTTCCCCTTGTTCGCAAGCAACCTCAGATGTAATCAGTATTCAGATGTAATCAGTATTAGGAGTTAAAAGTTTTGAATTAATAACTCCTAACTCCTCACTACCCACTACTGACTATTAACAGCTTCAGTCACTTTTGCCATTACTGATATCTCCTGCTTGTGTTTTCCTTCGGCAGATGAAGGAAAACTTTTAGCAACAGTCTTTGTACCCGTTCGCTTTGCCAGTGCTAATAACAGGTAGACTGTGAACAAATATCCAGACGCTAAAATAAAAATCATCATAGGTATACTTCCGTAAATCATTGTTCTACTAGCACCCTTTCAAACGAATATAAAATTCCATAAAATTAGTAGAACCTTAGCCAACCAAGTACATTCTTGATTGCTATAGTTTTCTATGGTAAAATTACCTATAGAGATAAAATTCCCTACGGACAAAGAATTTATTGTCTAATGAGACTTCTTGCAGACCATAGATACCACACCAGTTAGATTGCCGTTTAGCAATCTAAAACTACGATTCTCAGCGGTCTACTTGATCTGCGTTATTTTTACTCACACTGCTGTGAAAAGAGTAATGCTTGCGCTCAACGTGCGCTGAAGACGTATAGCGGCATCCCATAGGGATGTAGCATAGCTCCAAGCCAGGAGTTTTGCATATCGTAGGAAAAATCAAAGGGATTATTCCCTTAATTTAGGCTACGACTAATTATTTTAGACTCACATCACCTTAGCCAGTAAAATCACTTAGTAAGTGAATCACTTTGGGGTGTGAATATCTTAAAAATTTAAAATTCCTATATTTTAGCGTAACACAACGACCCTCAATTTGAAGCCCATTCCACTGCTAAATTTCAAATTTTTTGAATAGCTACACTTCAGTTCTGAAGAAATTTAGTTTTATCCATTCGTAACTCGATTTAAATTATATCCATTTTGTCAATAAGTAATATTGCTTGAATTTTGATTCGATCTGTGGTGGTAAACGTGTACTTGCAAACTACTTAATACAATTAAAGCTAGTATTTGTTTCTGTGTACTGAGAAAGCATGTTTTAAGTTAATTTAAAACTCGAACTTCTCCCAAATTAAGCAAAATTGCTTATTGACAAACACGTCATTAATATTAGTTAACGTCGATGACTTATAAAAATGGGATTGTCTAATGAAAACTTTGCGCTGGCACAGGGTTATCTTAAAATGAGTGTAGGATATGTAAACTTTCGTAACCTAAGTCAGAGTCCGCCCATCCATGACCCCAGCCACCTCCCTGTTTACCCCTGTGGAAGCAGACCTGCGACTACTAGCAGATAACCTAAAACAGCTAGTTGGAAATCGCCACCCCATTTTGTTTGCAGCAGCCGAACATTTATTCGGAGCTGGGGGAAAGCGTATCAGACCAGCAATTGTCCTGCTAATATCGCGGGCAACAATGTTAGAGCAAGATATTACACCGCGTCATCGCCGCCTAGCTGAGATTACAGAAATGATTCACACAGCAAGCTTGGTACATGACGATGTGGTAGATGAATCAGACGTGCGGCGAGGCGTTCCTACCGTTCATAGTTTGTTCGGTAATCGCATTGCCATATTAGCAGGAGATTTTCTTTTTGCCCAATCGTCCTGGTATTTAGCAAACTTGGACAATTTGGAGGTTGTAAAACTCCTCTCAGAAGTCATTATGGATCTGGCTACTGGGGAGATCCAGCAGGGACTAAATCGTTTTGATGCTGGTATCTCTATTGAAACTTACCTCCAGAAGAGTTATTACAAAACAGCTTCGTTAATCGCCAACAGTTCTAAAGCTGCTGGGTTACTTAGTGAAGTCTCGCGGGAAACTGTTGAGCATCTGTATAGCTATGGTCGTCATTTTGGTATAGCATTTCAAATCGTTGACGACATTCTAGATTTCACCAGTACGACAGATACCTTGGGTAAACCAGTGGGGTCTGATTTGAAAAGTGGTAATCTGACTGCGCCGGTTTTATTTGCTTTAAGGGAAAAATCATCCTTGGAAATGCTAATTGAGCGGGAGTTTGCTCAAGATGGAGATTTAGAGCAAGCACTAGCACTAATTCAAGATAGTCAAGGAATACAGCAGGCGCGGGAGTTAGCTGCTCACCATGCTAAGTTAGCAATTGAACATCTTGCAGTTCTCCCACCCTCAGAATCTCACCAGGCATTGATTAACATAGCTGAGTACACACTGAGTCGCCTCTATTAACTCAGTTATTAGTTATTAGTTACAAAATGGGGCTTTAGATGCCAAGTTAAACCTACCAAATGTTCTTAGGTGGGGAAATTTTGCTCAGTTGTAAGCTAATTTTTGAAAAATGTTCACTGATAACTGTTTGATCACCAATTTTAGATTAAGCCGATCGCCTGGTTCTTTAAAGAACTAAAAGGGTAGTAATTGGCATTAATTTCTTTTCATCAAAAACTTTTTCAAACAAATTTGAGATTTAAAATTTGGGATGTGGGATTGTATCTAAAAAATCCCACATCCCAAATCTTTCTATGCAATATCAGGGGGTATCTGTTTAGGCGATCGCTGCTGCCGCAACCTTTGTTGCATGAGTTTCTCTAGATCAGTTCGCCGAATTTCAACGGTATGAGTGGTCTTACCCGGCGTTTCCAAAAAAAGGATACTATCTACGGGTTCTAATGCCACCAATTGGAACAAAATATGGGTGACAGGAACAATTTTAGCTAGCATTTGAGGGTCAAGCCCAGCAGGGGAAATTAGAGAGACATCCTGTATGGTAGGGAAAGCGTAAATAACGCGCTTTTCCAATCCTGGATTAGCACGATTGCTCAAGGTAGTTAAAACCCAGCTTGCCTCCGAATTTTGGAGAATATAGTACTGGGAATGACGTAATTTTTGAGCGATCGCTCTAAGGGCAGGAGCAATTGCTGCAATCAGATTTGGTGTCATACCATCGCGGGGTGCATTGTCAATCAGCAATTGAATTTGTGCTTCTAAATCCATAATGACTTGTATACGGCTCCTGGGTAATGGCAATAACATCTATCAAAGTGTGAACAATCCCATCCAAGTTGGGAATAATAAAATCAGCCATATCCTGAATGTAGGATTGGTCTGCGTTTAGCTTATACGTAAAACCAAAAAAGCCAATACCCACAGTCGTACAGGTTGTATTTAAATACTTAAGGTCTTTTGAAAACTGAGACTATGAATTCAGCCGCAACCGCAACTATTCCATCTGCAAATATTCTGGGAGAAAATTCTAAAGGCGTGGAGGTGATCTTTCAACTCCTATCCAAGGAGTTTCAACAATCGACCAAAGCTTCGGAACAGAATTGCCATGATGTAGCAACACGTATTACCACCGAAGTATATCGGATTTGCCATGAGAGCAAACGTATTCAAGCTTCGGGAACTGTAGAAAGCTCGGCGATGACCCTGGCTCGGCATCGACTACAACAGTGTCTCAGGTACTATCAGTTGGGGTCAAATCGGGGCAGGGTAGAATTACACAGTACTCTGAGTGCAATTATTTATCGATACATTAATCCGCCTCAGAAGCAATTGAGTTATCAAGGGCGACTGACTATAATCGAAGATTTTTTACAAAGTTTTTATCTGGAAGCATTAAACGCTTTCCGCCGAGAAAATCAACTTGGTGCTACTTATCGCCCTCAGACGCTTCTAGAATTGTCTGAGTACATGGCATTTACCGAGCGCTACGGCAAACGACGCATTCCCTTACCAGGCCGTCAGCAGCAGCTAATTATCCTGCGGGCACAAACTTTTTCTCAACAGCAGCCCCCAGAAACCAGCGTAGATATAGAACAAGCCGCAGAAGGTAGCAATAACGAAGGCGATGGTTCTTGGGAAGAACCCGCAGTGCATCAATTGCGCTCTACAATGGCAACGCAAGCCGAACCCGAACCTGAAGAAGATACCTTGCGTTCGGTTGTGGTTACAGAATTAATGAACTATCTCGAACAACGACAACAATCTGACTGTGCTGATTACTTTTCCCTCCGCCTCCAGGATCTCTCAGCACAAGAAATAGAGTCGATTTTAGGTTTAACCCCTCGTCAGAGAGATTATTTACAGCAGCGCTTCAAGTATCATTTAATTCGGTTTGCTTTATTACACCGTTGGGAATTAGTTCACGAGTGGCTGGAAGCTTCTTTGCACACCAATTTGGGTTTAACTCCCCAGCAATGGCAAGTATACACAGCACAGCTAGACAATAAGCAACGGTCTTTATTAGAGTTGAAGCAACAAGGACAAGCCGATGAAAAAATCGCCAAAACTTTAGGGCTGTCAATGGCACAACTTCAAAAACGGTGGTTTAAGATTCTTGAGCAAGCTTGGGAAATTCGTAACTCATTAGTGTCCGGATCAGGTGCATCTACTCATGAATAGTGACTCAGAATCCTCACAATACCAGTATCTCGGTTGGTTATTGACAGATGATGTCAAAAATAACGAGCAATCGGTAGAATCTGAGGAAAATGACGGGGTAAAAAAACTCATCAATGAAGCCACTGCTTCAAAAAGCAGTGAGCCAAAATTGGGAGTAACGCCCCAGACCCTTCAATTGGGAGAAATTCCTACTGTGCAAGATCGTTTTCAAGCCGTCATTAAACATCGGTTACAAATCCAAGCCCAAGACCACCCACCTTTGTTTCCCTGGGAAACACAATTAATCGACTATCCCGATTTTGTTGATGAGCCGTCAATGACGCTCGTTCCTACCTGGGGATGGATGGTACAACAGTCGAAGCTGAAACTGCCTTGCCCCTTGCCGGAAAGAGTTTTCCAGCAATTGCTAGAACAGTGTCAGGCATTGGTGACATCTTCAGTCCCTCTAGGGGCAAAATTAGTTCAAGTGGTGGAGAACTTTTTTCCCAACGAGTCTCAAGCACTAAACGATATAGCTGGATTGGTGCTAAGAAGCACCTATCGCTCTGTCGGTACTCTGGAGACATTGCCCAATATTCAGAGCGATTACTCAGATTTACAGCCGCGTCAACAGATGGCTTTGTCGTTGCTGGCAGCTAAACAACTGCTGGAAAATTTGACTCTACCACTTTCAGCAACCAATCCAGTGGTAGAAAGACAATGGCTAACCACTGTCGGTAATTTGAACATCAGAGTAGAGTATCAGTCTGTAGGTAAACTTACGAAGTTACTTGTTCAGGCTGAGTTACCTGTTAAAGGAACTTTAATACTTCGTGGAAGTGGCACTTTAGCAATGGCAACATCTTCGACTTCGGGATACTTAAGTGTAGAGTTAGGTTGTGAGCAACTTAACCCAACTTATACTCTGGAAGTTGAGTTTCCAGAAATAGACCAACAGCCGCTTTTGTTTGTCATTAATCCCACTGCGTAATTTTAATTACCATACTAGTACGTAATACCGCATATCTTAAGGTGACTATTCCCTAGCTGTTGCCTTGGGGCTTTTCAGTCTCTAGATACTACTAGCAACAGGGTGCTTACTTATACTTAGGCGTGGTTACAGTTAACCAGTGGTGTAGACTCACCCTCCATCCCATAAATTGAATGTTCGTGGATACTCGTCAGTCCACTCAGTTACTAGCAAAGCCTGGGGAACGAGTTACTTTGTTGTGCTGATTTCGCCTCTATTTTACCAAGCAACCAATTTTTCACAACGAATTTATTCGATTGTGCTGTTTTTTTATACAAAATTATGTTCACTCTTGGCGCAATAGACACCCTACGACAGGAGAAGGGAAGCAAAGGTTGAAAACTCTATTTTCAACCTTTTTATTTTGTAAAAATAGGCGCTAAACCTTGATAAATGAATGAAGACAGGATAATAAAGCTTCTTCTAACGGGAATACTTTACAGTAGGGCGAATAGTTTCGTCCTCAACATTGTTTCCGTGGCATCTATAACTTAGACTCGAAATGCTCAACTTATCCAGGATGAATCGGTTTTGGCGTGTCCCTGTGGGTAATTTCTGGCGGCAAAATTTGCAGCGCTCGCCTTTGACAGAAGTGGAAGATTCAATTCCCTTACGGGTGCTGGTGCTAGCATTGGTTATTTTGGGAATTGGGGCGACAGATATCGCCGCCGAGACTTCATTCAGTTTTTGGGCGTTACCCCTAAGTGTATCGGGTGCTATTTGGAGTTATTATCGTCGCCGCGATGCCAATGTTGCAGTTAAATTTTGCATCGCTATCGGAATGTTAATGGCACTCGGTAGCTTCTTTGGGCGGTTAGTGGGAGAGTTAAATGATACACGGTTGGGTTTGGCGGAGTTATTAATTCAACTTCAGGTGTTGCACAGCTTTGATACACCCCGCCGGAAAAATTTGGGCTATTCAATTGTTATAGGACTGATTTTATTAGGTGTGGCGGCAACGTTAAGTCAGACTTTAGCATTTGCACCCGTTTTGCTGTTATTTTTAGCGATCGCTCTGCCAACTTTAGTACTAGATTATCGCTCACGTTTGGGTTTGCAGCCATTAAAAACTCAAAAGGAAAAATTCAACCCAAAGAATTCCTCAACTCTTAATTTTAAATTTTTAACTCTGACTTTTTTACTAATTGTCAGTCTAGGACTGGCAATTTTTGCTGTTTTACCAAGATTTCCTGGTTATCAATTACGGAATTTTCCTGTGAGTTCTGCTATCCAGTTAAAAGGTAATTTTACAGGGCGTACTATCATCAATCCCGGTTATGTCCGTCAAGGTAGTGGTAATAATCAAGGCAGTGGTACGGGACAAGTCCGAAGTGGTGAACCAGGTAAGGTAGATAATAACTTTTATTACGGTTTTAATAGCCAAATTAACCAAAATCTGCGCGGTGAGATGAAACCCAAGGTTGTGATGCGGGTGCGATCGCAAGCTGAGGGTTTTTGGCGAGTACTAGGATTTGACCGCTATACGGGTAAAGGATGGGAAGTTTCCCGTAATGAAGATGTTACGACCATCAAGCGATCGCCTTGGTCTTACCAAATTTTCCTGAACCCACCTCTGACTACTGCTAAAACCCAAGAAATAGTACAAACTTATACAGTAGTGGCGGACTTGCCTAACCTAATTCCGGCGATGGCTTATCCCAAAGATATTTACTTTCCGACACCGATGGTTGCGGTTGATAAAGAAGATGGATTGCGATCGCCTGTGGAATTATCAGAAGGACTCACCTACACGGTAATTTCTGAAGTACCATACCGCGATCGCACTAAATTAGGTGAAGCTTCTACTAAATATCCACGAGATATTAAACAGCATTATCTGCAAATTCCTCCCGAAATTACTGAAAAAGTCCAACAACGTACCGAAGAAATCCTTGCTAACTACAGTCGGGAAGGAGTCACAAAGTCTTCTAAAAGCCTAGATTCAGCCTATGAAAAGGCTCTCTACTTAGCTCAATATTTAAAGCAACGTTACTCTCTTCCCCAAAATCCTTTAGATTTGCCTTATTTGGGAGAAAAAGATGATTTAGTAGAAGCTTTTTTATTCAAATATAAAGGCGGTTATCCAGACCATTTCTCCACAGTTCTCACGGTGATGCTACGTTCCATTGGTATCCCAGCGCGGTTAGTGGCAGGGTTTAGTTCAGGAGAATTTAATCCATTTACTGGGCTATATGTTGTCCGTAATACTGACGCTTATGCGATGACAGAAGTATATTTTCCCAAATATGGCTGGTTTGCCTTTGACCCGATTCCCAATCATCCCCTCATACCTCCATCAGTAGAAGATACTCAGACTTTTAGTGTATTGCGCCAGTTATGGCACTGGGTTGCTGGATGGCTACCTTCTCCAGTGACAGGTTTATTGAATAATGTATTTGAGACAATATTTAAGTGGGTGATTAGAGCGATCGCTTGGTTTTTAGCTTTATTTTCTCAAGGTTGGTTTGGTATATTAACTGGCTTAATCTTGGTAACTACAGCGGCTTTCTTCGGTTGGCTGGGTTGGGGTCAGTGGCGAGAGTGGCGCAACCGCCGATGGTTAAAGAAATTGCCAGCAATGGAAAGCCTTTATCAACAAATGCTGCAATGGACAACCCAAAAAGGTTTAGGTAAACATCCAGCACAAACACCTTTAGAGTATGCCAGAGGATCGTACCAGCATCATCCTCTAGCCACTGCTGAAGTAATAGATGAGATTAGCCAAGCTTATGTTGGCTGGCGTTATGGTGGTCATACGCCTAACTTGAAGCGACTGCGGCAAAGATGGCAAGGTATCAAAAATGCTGGTAAGGCTGATAAGTAACTCCAGTTGCGGGTTATCAACTGACGTGTGTTTGCTCAACCTCAATTCATACGATGTTTTGTGTAAGTCCTATAGAAGAAACTCTAAATGCAATAAATCCTAAAATACCAAATATAGCTGTAGCTACACCTGTCTTTCAACCTGCTTCCTTAAGAATTATTTCCGTCGTTTCGGCATAGGACGCATTGCTTCTCGACCCAACATAAACATCCCTGCAACACCCAAACTAACAAACCAAACATATTGATACCAGTATTGCCGAATCTGCTCACCAGTGCTGAGTTCTGGATGCAAGGTGTTCAAGTACAGTAGTAGCACTAATATCATCAGTGCCCCAAAACCAACAAAGCTTAAGCCAACACGAATTCGTACAGGTCGCAGTTCAAAATCACTAATAGTGTCTAGGTCAATTTCTGCCAATTCCTTAAAGGAGTCATCTGCTAAAGATGAGGTTACTTGGAATTTATTGCTCAGTTTTGATGGCAAAATCGGCGACAGTATTGCTACAGTTGGGCGGCGTAGTAAAGCCTCGGTATCTCGCAGCACTTGCAATGGCTTACGGTTAGTAGTTTGTTGAGCAAACTCTATATTGTCTGTGGATGTTGGGGCATTGGCTTTACTTTCAAAATCCATAGTATGCTTCAGAAAAACTAGGATATACATAGCCTAGCGAATCATTAGAAAAATGCATCAAAATAATATAATTATGAATTATAAATTACTCATCCATCTCTTTTAATGTTGCTAATGCCGACGGAGATAAGCGACTCAGATAGCGGAATATCCAGTACTTAAAGATAGTGTTTAAAATTACAGGAAATGTCGCAATAAATAAAAATATTGCATTTCTACTGGCTGGCAAACCTAAATGTTCTGCAAATCCTTCCAGAAGAACCTCCCACCCATCTGGGGAATGGAATCCTACGAATATATCTGTAAAGAGAATAATTATAAAAGCCTTAGCACTATCGCTCAATCCATAGACTATAGTATCTATGAAAGACTTCACAATCACAATTTCTCTTTTACTATAAACGATAATTAGACTAAAAGAAATTAATGATATCAAATCAGCAAAAACATTACTAACAGCACTATTAGTTTTTAGATTAAATTCCTCAGCTATCTCAATTGCTTTGTCCTTTATTTTTTCTTTAATTACCTCCGAAGAAAGTGCTGGCGCATTATTTAATAAAGATTCAAACCTCAAATTTTGTTGAAAATTAGATAATTCATGGATAGCTTCTTTTTCCATGTCAGAATTGATGAAAATTTGAGATGTATTCTCTCCTCTAGTCTTTTCTAATAGAGGAATAACTAAGAATTGTTTAGATAAAATCTGAGTCAAAAGTGGAACAATAATTAAAGTAAGTAAAAATCTTAGACCAATCTTTGTTTTATTTTTAGAAATTCGGTAATTTCTGACAAATTCTTCTTCTCCCTGTGGTGAAAAATCTCCTTTAATTTTATTAATAGTTCTGCCAATAGATCCGGGCAAAGCTCTAACTTTTTGATTGGGAGGCAGACGTTTAATATTAGATAACTCTGATTGTTTATTGATTTCACTCTGAGTAACTTTCAGTGGTTTATAATTTGACAATAACTCACTGTTACTAATCAGCTCATCTTTGATAGCGTATTTCTCTACAACTTCATCAATCACCTTCAGCTTTTCTAATAAAACAGAATTAGAGATATTGACAATTCCCCGACTAAGTTGGAATTCTGCCAGCCTGAACTTGATAATAGTTAAGTTTTTATCAAGATAGACTTGCCAATAAGACATCGCGGTTTCAGTATATTTTACTGATTCTGAAGATATTTTTTTACCTTCAAAATGTTCTATTTCGATGTTTTTAATTCTCTGAGCGGCTTGTTGAGCTTCTAAGAGCGCCCTTTCTGGTGTATTGAAAAACCAATTGTTAAGCGAGCGCAAATACTTTTGGAAATTTTGGTGAAGCAATTCTGCTGTTTTGGTAAATAAATTTTTCATTATACGTATAAAAAATTACACTATGTGTATTGTAGTTATATAAATATAAAAAGTAGGTAATACCTAGTTTAAAATATTATTAACCCACATTCCGCAGGTATATCAGGTGAGAAGATAATATTTTCGGCAAGGCGCACCAAGAAATTGGAGAATCCATCGTCGTTCGTCAGTAAGATTGGTAATGTGTTGAAAGCCAGCGATCGTTACCAGATGAATCGACATGAAACATTGAAACACCCACCGCATCGTAGGAGAGGCAGTTGGTTTACCCAATTGATTGTTGATGGTTTGTTTTGCTTGAGCTAGAGCTTGGCGTAACGCCCGTTGTCCCAAAGTGTAAACTAACAAGCATAGACCCATGACCATTGCTAAAGCAGCAACACGTTCTTTCGAGTTGAGAAAAACACTGCTGGTAAAAAATAAAGGGTCTTTGAGAAAACGAAAACCACGCTCAGTAGATTGCTGGGCTTTGTACTGCTTGAGTAAGTCATCATTGCTCAATTGTTGAGCATCAAGAACATTGGTAGCCAAAATAAAACGTCCGGCTCGTTGTTTTTCAGTGGCAATTGCTAGCTCGTTAGGTACAACAGTCGCACGAATTTGATAGTAACACTGTTGTGGTTGAGCATCTTTACGTGGTCTGCCTGATTTGGCATGGCGTTTGTGTTCGATAATTTCTAGTTCAGCAAGTTCATGAAAGCGTTGCTGAGCCTCAAAACGCCCTGAAGCCTGTATCGCGTCTGCGGCACAAGCAAATTCTTGTTGTGACAACTGTCGCAGTTGAGATTGTGCTTGTTGGAGGTGCTTAGTCAGACGTTTTTCCAGTTGCTTTAAATCTGCTGCGGCACGGCTTCACTTTCCACCACTAGCCAACGCTGTTTGACTCCACCATAATCGCAGCAACACTCTGCTATTCGGTAGCCTGTGACTATGCTATCCACAAAAGCTTCCTGACTCATTTTCTCCAAGAGTAATTGGGCAGTAGTCAGTGTGGCTGGAACTCGTGATAGCCATCGCAAAGAATCCATTTGTTTAAGATTGCCTTCGGTGTAGAGTGCTGCATCCGCTACAAACAAAGCATCTATTTCCCATTGGTGACGAAATTCTTTCAAGATTTGAGCAAACACGGCTGAGTCGGCTTCATTCCCATCTGCCACTCTTAGATTTAGATATAGAGGAATATCCCCGTCTCCACTGCACATCAGGTCTACAATAAACTGTTTCAGGTCTGGTCGATGATCTCTTGAGTATCCTTTTTGTGATTGTTATCTCTCTTGGCTTGCCTGAACCTTCTGTTGAGTTGTTGGTATATTCTCCATGCACATGAAACGAACTTGAATCCAAGTGTAAACTGTCCTTTTCCACCCCAAACTTCTTGGCTGCTGCCAGTGCTACTGTCACAAATACTTGTGTTAATCCCGCTTCATACAGTTTGTCCAAGACTCTGCCCAAGCGGTCATCATTCAAGTGTTCTGGACTTATACCTTCCCCTAGTAAATGCTCTGTGGCTTTGCCTACAAAGAACTTCTCAAATAGGTATAGTGGCGCACTTACTAAACCCAAGCCATTGAGAATCATTGCTTTGACTGCTTGACCTGAACTGACTATTTCTTGGTGATGTGTTCCCAGTATTTGGTTGATTTGCTCTACCAAACACATTTGATCAATAATCCCTGCCACTATCCCACAGTGGTCAATATCTTGTACTCTTATTTCTGATACTGATGGTGTCATTCATCAAAAATACCATTGATCTCCTCTCTTACCTGCGGAATGTAGGTTATTAACTATTAAGGCAGAGTATTAACAGACTCAGTATTCAACTTTATGGGAAACAAGCGTTAGACTTTGTTACCAATTAGGTCTTAATATTTCAGTAACATATATTGCTGTTTTGTTAGTAAGCCACGCATTAATTAATGAGACTAAGGCTATTTAGTCAAAGATCGATAGAGATTGTAACAGCTTCGCTGACTGCATTTACCACAATTTTAAGCATCAATCACCCTAGCTACGTTAGAGGGACAACCTTCTACTGCGAAAAGAGTAACGGTGTACCCATAACATTTGCTCGTACCTAGGATAGGAGAAAAGTGCCAATGAGTAAATGGGTTTCTCAGAATTACTTTTCGCAAGAGTGGACTGTCGAACGTCGTTGTCAAGAAGTATATCAGTTGGAAGATAAATAAGGAGCGATCGCTGATTATACCCAAGCTTTCCGAATTAATCCCAACCTTGCGCCAGTCGAGGAATTGCTCGCTTTGAGTTGGGAGGCAAGAAGGGAGCAATTACTGATTTTAATCAAGCTTTGCGGATTAATCCTAACTTGGCTGCCACTTACACTCGTCGGGGGTAGCCCATTATACATTGGCAGATAAACAGAGTGCGATCGCGGATTTACAGAAAGGTGCTGATCTCAATTTGGAACCTGACTTCTCACGGCATCTGGAAAACTTCACTTTTATTTCTCTCTCCTAAAATGAAAAGTGTTTCACTGTGACTTCCATTACCGCTCTGTAAATTCGCCTTGATGCTGCGGTACAAGAATTATAGATAAATGCTAAATTGATTAATCTTTAGAATTTTCAACAGTTTTATCGACTTTTAAAACACGCCCTAATTAAAACATCCGAGAGATTTGTTTATTATTCCTTGAAGTAAATGTCATTAATTCTACCAATGCAGTCAGAGTTTAAATGATTGATATTAGAGGAGCCATAAAAAATCTCGAAGGATGAGCCCAGTATGTTTAGTAGCCAAGTCAGTATCCCCGGTTATCAAGTTAGCAAAGAACTTTATAACGGCTCTAGAACCCTAGTTTATCAGGGATATCGGGAAACTGACCAAAAACCAGTGGTGATTAAACTGCTAAAAAATCTTTATCCTACATTTAGCGAACTCGTACAATTTCGTAATCAGTACACCATTACCAAAAATCTCAACTATCCCAAAATCATCCAAACCTATACTCTGGAAGTATACCAGAATGTTTATATATTGGTGATGGAAGACTTTGGGGGAATTTCTCTTAAGGATTATTTCGCCAACAATCATAATGTTTCATCCCTAAATGAATTTTTACAAATCGCAATATCTTTATGTGATGCCTTAGATATACTTTCCCGTCATCGAATTATTCATAAAGATATAAAACTCGCCAATATATTAATTAATCCTGAAACTAAGCAAATAAAGCTAATTGACTTTAGTATTGCCTCTTTATTACCACGAGAAACCCAAACGCTCATCAGCCCTAATGTATTAGAAGGTACGCTGGCTTATATTTCCCCAGAACAAACAGGAAGGATGAATCGGGGAATTGACTACCGGGCTGACTTTTATTCTTTAGGTATTACTTTTTATGAATTACTTACAGGAAAGTTACCCTTTCAATCAAACGATGTGATGGAGTTAGTGCATTGTCATATTGCGAAACAACCTCCACTTTTAGGAAATAGCGAAGAAATTCCCCAAGTTCTTTGTGACATCATAACCAAATTAATGGCAAAAAATGCCGAAGATCGTTATCAAAGCGCATTAGGGCTGAAATTCGATTTAGAAATTTGTTTACATCAGTTAAACGAAATTGGCAGAATTGAGAGTTTTTCAATTGCTCAAAGAGATGTGTGCGATCGCTTCATTATCCCCGACAAACTCTATGGAAGAGAAACAGAAGTAAAAACCCTGCTTCAAGCATTTGAAAGAGTTAGCCAAGGTGCTACAGAAATGATGCTGGTAGCGGGGTTTTCTGGGATTGGTAAAACTGCGGTTGTTAACGAAGTTCATAAACCGATTGTTCGTCAACAAGGTTATTTTATTAAAGGTAAATATGACCAATTTAATCGTAATATTCCCTTCAGTGCTTTTGTGCAAGCTTTCCGAAATTTAATGGCACAATTGTTAACAGAAAGCGATCTTCAAATTCAGCAATGGAAAACTAAGATTTTAGAAGCGGTTGGTGAGAACGGACAGGTAATTATTGAAGTTATCCCCGAATTATCAAGAATTATTGGTCAACAACCACCTACTACAGAATTATCAGGAACTGCGGCCCAAAATCGATTTAATTTATTATTCCAGAAATTCACCAAAATCTTTACGAGTGATGCACATCCATTAGTGATGTTTTTAGATGATTTGCAATGGGCTGATTCGGCATCACTGATGTTAATGCAGTTATTAATGGCTGATACAAAGCATTTTTTATTAATTGGTGCCTATCGTGATAACGAAGTCAACCCAGCACACCAGTTAATGTTGACTTTGAATGATATCCAAAAAACAGCAGCCACGATTAATACGATTACTTTAGCAGCACTGAGTCAAGGGCAGGTAAATCAATTAGTTGCTGACACACTTCAATGCTCAGAAAATTTGGCATGGACTCTTTCTCGCTTAGTAGCTCAGAAAACTCAAGGTAATCCATTTTTTGCTACACAGTTCCTTAAAGCATTACATCAAGATGGAGTAATTGAATTTAACTTAGAGTTGGGATGTTGGCAATGTGATATCACGCAAATAAATCAGCGATCGCTCACAAATGATATCGTTGAATTTATGGCATTGCAATTACAAAAGTTGCCAGCATCAACTCAAGGTATTTTAAAATTAGCTGCCTGTATTGGTAATCAGTTTGATTTAGAAACATTAGCGATTGTTTCTAAACAATCAAAAATAGAAACGGCTGTTTGTTTGTGGAATGCTTTACAGGAAAGTTTGGTTTTACCTCAAAGTGAGGTTTATAAGTTTTTTGTGGGCTTGGAAAATCAAGCTGTTACTCCAGAAAATTCCGAAATTATTGGATATAAATTTCTACACGATCGCATCCAACAAGCAGCTTATTCTTTAATTCCGTCAGATCAAAAACAAAAAACACATTTGATGATTGGTCAATTGTTATTGCAAGGGTTATCCGAGCAGGAG
Organism: Nostoc sp. TCL240-02; assembly: GCF_013343235.1. Taxonomy (GTDB): domain Bacteria; phylum Cyanobacteriota; class Cyanobacteriia; order Cyanobacteriales; family Nostocaceae; genus Nostoc. Next base: position 5,287,594 of record NZ_CP040094.1, read on the forward strand.
CAACAAGAACGGATTTTTGACCTAGTAAACCAACTGAATTTGGGACAAGGTGCGATCGCTGAAGATGATTCCCTTTCGAACATTGCCACCCATGAACAGAAAAAACAACTGGCTCGCTTAAATCTGCAAGCAGGACAAAAGGCAAAACTGTCGGCTGCTTATCAAGCATCTCAGAGCTATTGTACTACTGGGATTGATTTATTACCTGCAACTGCTTGGCAGACTGACTATGAACTAATGTACAGTTTGCACCGAGAGGGTTCAGAAGCAGCTTATCTGTGTGGTAATTTTGACCTAGCCGAAGTCCTTTATGGGGAAGCACTAAGCCATGCTCAAACACCCCTAGACAAAGCAGTGATTTATCGCGTGCAAATGACTCAATATCAGCTTCAAGGACGCAATGTGGAAGCGATCGCCATGCAACGCCAAAGTTTACAACTACTTGACTGGGAAATGCCTACAGAACAAGAGTTGATTCAAGCAAGCCTGGACAAAGAAATTGCCATAGTTAACAGATTTTTAGAGCAGCAGACTGTTGAATCCATTCTCAATCTTCCCAAAATGGTAGATGCCAGTATTGCAGAAATGTTGCGAATTTTACAAATTCTCTTCTATGCTGCATGGCTTAATGGTCAATCGACTTTAGGATTGCTGGTACTCGCCAAGATGACTACTTTATCTGTGCAGTATGGTAACAGCGATATGTCTCCCTTTAGCTATGCCGGCTATGCCTTAATTGCCAATGCTATCCTCAAAGACTTGGGAACAGCTTATCAGTTTGGAGAAATGGCAGTGCAGCTTTGCGAACAGTTTGATAATGCAGATGTCCGGGGAATGACTAATTTTCTCTTTGCTGCGGATATCCATAGCTGGAGTCATCCAATTAGAGAAGCTGATACATACTATGACAATGCCTACAAGTATGGTATGGAAGCAGGGAACTGGCTGACCGTTGGCTTTATGATCATGCAAAGTGGTTCCGATCGCCTCACTTATGGTAAAAATCTAGATGAACTATATGCGATCGCCCAAGCTCATGCAGATTTTCTCCGTCGCATCAAAAGTCTAGAGAACCTAGATGCTTTAATCGTCGGAGTTATTCAACCAATTCGCAATCTTCTTGGTTTAACAAAAAACCTCTTCAGCTTTGATGACGATAGTTTCAGTGAAGCTGAATATTTACAAAAATATAGCAATACTCCTTATCATCTGGCTTGGTTATATTCTGTCAAAATCCGTCATGCTTATTTATTTGACCATAAAGCCACATACCCAGATTTAATTCCCCAACTGAGCATAATTGAAAACACCATTTCCAGTCATGCCAAAGTCCCTTCTAGCGTGTTTTATGTAGCATTAATGCATCTGTCTCTAGCTGAAATTGCTAGCGACGAGCAAGAGCGTCAGTTCCATTGGCAAGCGTTAATTCCCCTAGAGGAACGCTTAAACAGTTGGGCAAAAGCCTGTCCCGAAAATATTCTCCACAAGTGTCTGCTAATACTTGCAGAAAAAGCACGCTTAAAGGGACAAAAAGCAGAAGCACTGGATTTTTACGAACAAGCCATTGCTCAAGCTCAATGTCAAGGTTATGGCTATGAAGAAGCCCTCGCCAACGAACTTGCAGCGAAATTTTTCCTCAATTGGGGCAAAGAAAAAGCCGCTTCAGATTATATACATGAAGCCTACTATAGCGGTTATCAGTCTACTTCAGTACAGTAGGAGAGAGCAATTCTACTGATAATTGGTGGTGATGAAAGCCTACTCTCTCGACTTGCGTCAAAAAATAGTTGATGCTTATGCCTGCGGTGACATTTCCCAACGAAAACTGGCTAAAAACTTTGGTGTCACCTTAAGTTTTGTGCAAAATTTACTCAAACGCCATCGAGAATTGGGGATGATAGGCCCCAAGGTGCGGACTGAGCAGACAGCAACAAAGTTGAATGCTGAACAGTTAGAAATCCTGCGCCAACTCGTCATAGCACAGCCCGATGCGACGTTAAGCGAATTGCGGGAACGACTTTACGAGAAAACAGAGGTCTTAATTGGGGTAGCTACGGTGAATCGGATGGTTCGCTGGAAACTTCACCTCAACCTCAAAAAAAAAGTCTCCACCTCACAAAAAAAGGTAGTGATGAAGTCCAACTAGCCCGATTTGAGTACTGGAAACTCTTGAGGGGGATACCCGTCGAAGAGCTGATTTTCTTAGATGAATCGGGAGTTAATCTGTCCTTCATCCGCAAATGTGCCCGCGCCTTGCCTGGCGCTTCAGGCTATGCTCAAAAGCCCAACCGCAAAGGGAAAAATGTCTCGGTAATTGGTGCAATTAGCTTGAAAGGACTGCTCACCCAATGGAGTGGCTTAGGTTCTATCGATGCTTTGACTTTTGATGCCTTCATCGCCCAAAAGCTCGTACCCAAACTTTGGCCTGGTGCAGTGGTGATCATGGATAACTGCTCAATCCATAAAAGTGATGAACTTGAAGCTTTGCTCATCGCTGCTGGCGCTCATCTCATTTATCTCCCCCCCTATTCTCCCGATTTTTCACCGATTGAGAATTGTTGGTCCAAGATTAAGAACATTCTCCGTCGCATCGGTGCAAGGACATACCCTGATTTACTCCAGGCATTAGATACGGCATTCGCAGAAGTGACAATAGAGAATTTGCTGGGTTGGTTTACTCACTGCTGCTACTGTACCTCACAAGACTGATAACCGCTATATCCCTCTTCTGTCACTTTCCGAGTATTCTGAATAAAAGGATTAAAAGAAAAAACTCTCTTCAGGTAAGCAGGGCAATGGATGTAGAATTACAAATCCTAAAACATTTGGCAAGAGATGCCCAGCCAACAGTTGCGATCATAGATGAATATTGTGCAGAGTATAAAGACCTGTTCAAAGAAGTAAGAAATTATGAATGCTTCAAATATTTACATTTAGGGATAATTGCACCAATAAAAAGAAAATCATTACCAGAAATAGCCAAAGTAGTAAGTATAAACTCGGCACAGTCATTACATCATTTCATAGCCTATTCAGATTGGTCAGCAAATAAATTAAAGAGCCGAAGATTAGATAAATTAAAGAAAGCATTAAATAGTCAGGCGATAACCGTAGTAATAGATGAAACTGGAGATAGGAAAAAAGGTAAAAAGACAGATTATGTTGCAAGACAATATCTAGGGAGTGTAGGAAAAATAGATAATGGAATAGTATCAGTCAATGCTTATGGAGTTTATGAAAATGTAACATTTCCATTAAGTTTCAAAGTATTTAAACCGAAAGGGACGCTCAAATCAGGAGATAAATATAAAACCAAAATAGAGTTAGCGTCAGAAATTATTACAGAATTAATAAATGAGGGGTTTAATATTGAATTAGTATTAGCCGATAGTTTATATGGTGAAAGTAGCAAATTCATCAAAAAGCTCAATGAATATGAATTAGCTTATGTTGTAGCAATTAGAAGTAATCACGGAGTCTGGCTACCAGCTAATCAGAGCGTTAGAGCTAACAAGTGGTGCAAATTTGAGAGAACATTTAGTAATAAAAAATCCGAAATCAGATATATCCGAGAAATAATTTATGGTAAAAAAAGAGCCATAACTTACTGGGAAATAACTACTGATCCAGAAACAATGCCGGATAATTCCACTTCATTTGTCATGACGAATCTTCAAGGAAATCTCAAAAAAACTTTAGGCGATTTATATGGATTAAGAACCTGGGTAGAATATGGGTTTCGACAATGTAAACAGGAACTCGGCTGGACAGATTATCGCTTGACAAATTTTCAACATATAGAGAGATGGTGGGAAATTATTTTTTGTGTTTACACAATGATTAGTCTAAATTCCCCAGCCTTTTTAGCCTTAAATCAATCTCTTCAAATTGAAACTGAGGTGATAGGTACTAGTTATGTTAATTGTGTAGATTTTTCTCATCATCAACAATGGAATCATAATTCTGGATGGAAGAATACTCTTAATAATCTTCGTTTAATTGTCCAACCTCTTTTACTATTTTGGCTGATTTATCCCTGGTTAGATATTTTTCCAAATTCTCATTTATTGCTAGGATTTAATCATTTAATTTGTGCCATGAACCAATTTAAACCCTTTTTTGCTTCTGGATGATTTCACTTATTTACTACTTGCTTATCTCGGAGAGTGACAGAAGAGGGATATTGCTATAGCCGTTGGGGTGCAAAAGCCAAAATCTTGAACTTAGAAAAATGCTATCCTCAACTTCTCAAACCCATCTTAGAACAGCAACGATTTACCCTCAACCCCCTAGAAACTATTAGCTTGCGTGGGACTTCCTCATCTAGTTGCACCAATAGCACTGGCAGTATTGCTATTTCCGATGGTCTGGATTTTACCTCTGTCCTCAAAGCAGCTATTGCTATTTCCAGTTCTCTGGAATTAGAGCAACTTATTGCCAGCCTAACTCGTATTATCATAGAAAACTCTGGTGCGAAAAAAGCTGTACTGCTGCTTCCCGAAAAAGATACTTGGCAAGTTAGAGCAATTACTTTTATTGAGCATAAAGAAATGCAGACTATACTCGAATCTCAATCACTAGATAATTTTCGAGACCTTCCTTTAAATATTATCTATTATGTCAAAAATACCCACCAAACAGTTGTGATTGACAATTGCAAAACAGATATCCCTGGTTTAATTGGAGAATATATACTGCAATATCAACCCAAAAGTATATTTTGTACTCCGATTATTAATCAAAGGCATTTAGTGGGAATTCTCTACCTAGAAAATAAACTGACTCAAGGAGTATTTTCTAGCGCTCGTCTCAGAGTCATTCACTTATTGTCTTCTCAAGCAGCAATATCTCTAGAAAATGCTCGACTTTATCAACAAGCAGGAATTGCATTACAAGATTTGCAACAAGCACAACTGCAAATTGTCCAAAGTGAAAAAATGTCTGCGCTAGGTAATTTAGTTGCTGGAGTAGGACATGAAATGAATAATCCATTAGGTTTTATTTTTGCTACTCTTCAACAAGCTAAACCCACTCTGAATGATATTGTTAAACACTTAAATCTATATCAAAACACCTTGACCAACAAGAGTGATGAAATCAAAGATCATGCCGAAGAAATTGACTTAGATTATGTCTTGGAAGACTTACCCAAAATGATAGATGCAATGGCGGTAGCTTGCGACAGGTTGACAAATATTAGTACTAGTCTCCGTACTTTTTCCCGTGCTGACAAAGATTATAAAGTGCCATTTAATATACATGAAGGAATTAATAGTACAATATTAATCCTCAAACATCGCTTAAAAGCAAATGAAGAACATCCCGCCATTGAAGTAATTACTAACTATGGAGACTTACCCTTAGTTAATTGTTTTCCAGGCCAATTAAACCAGGTATTTATGAATATTATAGCTAATGCAATTGACGTGTTTGAAGAATCAAATATTGGGCAGACCTTTGCTGAAATTCAAGCTAATTATAACAGGATTACAATTACAACATTAAAGGCAGATAAATATGTAAAAATATCAATTGCTGATAATGGTCAAGGGATTAATGAAGCAGTCAAACAAAAGATTTTCGATCATTTATTTACTACCAAAGAGGTAGGTAAAGGAACGGGTTTAGGATTAGCGATTGCTAAGTCTATTGTGGTAGAGAAACATGACGGGAGTTTGGATGTGGATTCTACGCCAGGCAAAGGAACTGAATTTGTCATCACCTTACCGATTCTTGCTTGATTTAACCTGAGTTCGACGGAAGAAAAAGTCTGAAAACTTTACTACACGCAATTTAGGTATTTCAGCCATTTGATATTATAGAACTCGTATTTGATTTTTTAAAAAATTCAGTACAATTCAAAGAAGCTTCTTGCCTATTGCCTGTTGCCTCCTTATCGCCCTTGCACCAAGCAAATAATTTTATAAATCAAAACGGTGTTCTTAATAAGTAACAGTAATAGCTGATTATGCTGAAAATTTTAGTGACAGGTGCAACTGGAAACGTCGGACAAGAAGTTCTTCGCTTACTGCAATCCCACGATTGTAATGTCTGTGCCGCAGTTAAAAATCCAAACAGCGCTAAACACCTCTTAGGCAGCAATATCCAAACCATACCCTTCGACTTTACTAATCCTAACACCTTTGATTATGCTTTTTTTCAAGTCAATAAACTTTTTTTAGTGCGTCCGCCTGCCCTTGCTAATATTCGTCTTCAAATTGCCCCAGCTTTAAATGCTGCAAAACTTGCAGGCGTTGAGCATATCGTATTTCTTTCAATACTCGGAGTCGAACGCAACCCTTTTGTACCACACTCCCAAATTGAACGCTATATAAACCAATTGGGTATTAAAGCCACCTTTTTACGGTGCAGCTTTTTTATGCAAAATCTTAATACCACACACAGAGAAGACATCAAAGTTCGTGGAGAATTGCTTCTTCCGGCTGGTAACGGGAAAACAAGCTTCATTGATGTACGGGATATTGCTGCCGTTGCAGTTCGTACTTTACTTGAGGATGGGCATCAGGGAAAAGCATATCCCCTTACGGGTGCAGAAGCCTTAACTTATTACAAAGTAGCAGATATTTTCACATCGATTTTAGGTAAACCGATACGCTATCATCCTTCTCTGCTAAAGTTTATTCTACAAATGCGCTCATCGGGGTTGTCAATAGACTTTATTTTAGTAATGGTATGAATCTACACTACAGCTCGGTTAGGATTGGCAGGCAACATCACATCTGATACTGAGCAATTGCTCAATCGTTCACCTCTAACCATACGGCAGTATATCGAAGACTATCGACAGTTTTGGTTATAAGTTTATTCTGCTCCCTGTCAGCAGTTATAATTTCATGATTTCTAAAGTTTAACGTCCAATTTACCTTTTTGGCATGGTGATGCCTACACATAAAAATATTTGATAAATAATAATTGTTTATAACATTATTAAGCTCAGAATAGTACGCCTAAAAGGTATTATGTATTCAAGTAATTATGTTGACTTTGCCAGTGTCAATATCGTAACAAGCACCAACAATTTTTAGTTTACCTTCACTGAGCAATTTAGCTAAAATTGTCGAGCTTTCCTGCAATTTTTCAGTCTGATATTGAATGTTGGCAATAACTGCATTTTGCATATTATCACCCGTTCTTAACTTTACCCTTTCAACAGATGGTTTGATGCCCTCAATAATCAAACCAATTCTTCCAGGAAGTGGTTCGTTTTTGATTGCTTCTGCCACTGCACCGCATCTTTTATGACCTAAAACCACAATCAACTGCGAGCCTAATACTGTTGTAGAGTATTCTAGACTACCTATAACTGTGTCACTAACCACATTCCCAGCAACTCGCACGACAAATAAATCTCCAAGTCCTTGATCAAAAACGATTTCCGCAGGGACTCTGGAATCTGCACAGCCCAATATGGCAGCAAAGGGATATTGAGCGTTAGCGACTAATCGCAGATGTTCTAATGATTGATCGGGATATTGGCGTTTTTGATTGATAAATCTTTGATTCCCATCTAGTAAGCGTTTGATAGCTTCATTAGGACTCACTGGATTAGAGCTAACTGGGTGAATATCAGCAATAGCAGTTTGCTCTGTATTCCAAAAGCTATCACCAAAAGCAGTAGCTGCAATACCTACCACACTGGCAAATTTTAAGAAGTCACGTCGCCCTACAAATCCATTAATTCGACTCATTAATCTAGCTGATAACAACAAAGCTGTTCTCAGAAAGATATCACCTTCAAGCAAGATGCAAGAGTACCATCGTACACCATTTAAGAGTCATTTAATCTTCATGTGCGATCGCTACGGCTACTTCATCTATCTAGGTTTTACAAACACAAGAGTTGTATTGGGAGCATCCCAGTTTTTTGCAAAGAAGACGAAAATCAGTCAGGATAGGTAAGACGAGTGTATTTACTTACCGATGACCCCAGAACAAAAGCAAGCTCTTCAAAAACATATTCAGGCGATTGCTAAAATATTGTATGAAGATACGTCAAAAGAAAAGCTCACAAATCTTGCAGCAATTGAAGAAGCAGTGCGGAGTCAAATGCAGAAGCATGTTATGCCAGAAGTAGGGGTTTTTTTATCGAAACGATTACAGGGACAACCGCAGGATACCAACGACGGCTCAAAAGCATTCTTGGAGAGTTAGCAATAACGAGCAAACAAGCCATTGAATTAGAAGTCGCACCAAGTACTCAACTGAGTCCATATCTAGAAACTTGTTGTTTGAGGGTAAGTGCGAATGTCAGCTATGAAGATGCGGCATCAGACATCAAGTATTTTACGGGCATAGAGGTTTCTCACAGCAGTCAACAGAGATTAGTGCATCGCCAGAATTTTGAGTTGCCAACACCAGAACAGACAATTGAAGAATTAAGCGTCGATGGTGGAAACATCCGTGTCCGAACTCCTAAAGGTCAAATATGTGCATGGCTTGGCTATAAAGCAATTAGCTTACATCATCTCGGAATCTTGGGAACTTCATTTCAGAATAATCAGATTGTGATTGATTGGGTTAATGACCAACCACTGGCTAGCCCACTCACTTGTATTGGTGATGGACATGACGGCATTTGGAATATAATTGACCAATTAGCACCTGATGCACAACGTCGAGAAATACTTGATTGGTTCCATTTAATAGAAAACCTCCACAAAGTTGGGGGTTCACAAAAACGCTTGAAACAAGCACAAAATCTACTATGGAAAGGCCAAGTTGAGGCTACTATTGCCTTATTTACAGATTGTAAAGGCAAACAAGTACAAAACTTTTGCCGTTATCTTGATAAGCATCGCAATCGCATTATCAACTACGAATATTATCAAGCTGAAGAAATTTGTTCAATTGGTTCAGGTTCAGTTGAATCTGCCGTTAAACAGGTTGACCGTCGAACAAAAATTTCCGGGGCACAATGGAAACGAGAAAATGTGCCTCAAGTCCTAGCCCATCGCTGTGCTTACCTCAATGGATTATTGTCAGTTTGAGCCACTTTAAAAAGTGAGATGCTCCCGTTGTATTAGACATCTCCAGAAATTAAATATGCCTTATCTATAACCTTTGTAGAGACATAGCAATGCTACATTTTGATATTTTCTATCAGATATTTATTGACACAATGGCACAATTATGTAATCTACTGAAATTGTGGTTTTAATGGATGAAAAAGAAAGTAGGTTGCCGTCATTTGAACATTTATTTTAAGCTTTGTGTCAAAATAGCTGATTTTGATCTGCTAGTGATAAAGCGCCTAAAATATCATCATATATTAGGAATATATAAACGATCAAGTAATTCTTTTTCTGAAGTATATAGATTTTTTACATAGATAGTAAACAAACAGTATTTTAATAAGAGAAGACAGGAAGACATTGGTCAACTTACCACCTAAACTAAATTTTATTAAGTATTTATAGAAATTTATATGGCAGAGGCTTTTATTTCCTACTCCCGCAAAGATAAAGAGTTCGTCAAAAGGCTTTATGAAGCACTCAAGCAACAAAAGCGAGATATATGGGTGGACTGGGAGGGAATTCCGTCCACGGCAGATTGGCGGAAAGAAATTTATGAAGGAATTGAAAGCACTGATAATTTTATCTTTATTATTAGTCCAAATTCAGTCGTTTCTAAAGTCTGCCGTGAAGAGATTGAACACGCCCGCAAGCACAATAAACGTTTAGTGCCAATTGTATGGCAGTATACTGAGGGTGTTCATCCCGAATTAGCCAAAATTAACTATATTTTCTTTGAGGAAAGTAATGATTTTGAGGAAGCCTTGCAATCATTACTCAAAGCCCTAGATACTGACCTAGCTCATGTTAAACAGCATACCCGCTTAATCATGCGAGCCTTGGAGTGGGATCAGAAAAAACGCAACAATAGTTACTTGCTAGAAGGTAGTGAATTAGAAGAAGTAGAGCAATGGTTCACTAAAGGGGCAGGTAAAGAACCTTTGATCACACCACTCCAACAAGAGTACATTGGCGAAAGTCGCAAAGCCCAAAGGGTACGTCACAGAACAAGATTTATTGCTTTGACTTCAGGGTTGGTAATTTCAACAGGATTAGCTATTGTTGCAGCAATTGGGTGGAAGGAGGCCATTAACCAACGGATAGAAGCACAAAAATCGGAACTCCGAGCTTTAATTTCTGCGTCAGATGCACGTTTTACCTCGAATAGAAATACAATTGATGCCTTGATAGAAGGTTTAAAAGCCGGGAAGAAACTTAAAGAACTAGATAAAGTCCAAGTCAACATTCTTGATGCTTTCATAGAAGGTTTAAAAGCCGGGAAGAAACTCAAAGAATTAGATAAAGCCAAAGCCGACATTCCAATTAAAGAACAGCAAGAGGTGATGAAGGTACTGGGACAGGCGGTTTACTGGGTAAGAGAACGCGATCGCCTCCAGGGACACAGCAATTATATCCAAAGCGTTAGTTTCAGCCCCGACGGAGAAGCGATCGCTACCGCTAGTGGAGACAACACCGTAAAACTTTGGGACAAACAGGGTCGTTTGCTGAATACTTTAAAAGGACATCCAGATCAAGTCCTCAGCGTAAGTTTCAGCCCCGATAGTCAAATTCTTGCTTCTGCCAGTTATGACGGAACAGTGAAACTTTGGAAAAAAGACGGCAACGAACTTAAAACCTTTAAAAAGCTGAATACTGCAATTCGGGTTGTAAGTTTCAGTCATGATGGTAAGATTCTTGCCTCTGGTGATGAGGACGGCATAGTGAGACTTTGGAACGTACAGGGTCAAGAACTTAATATGCTCAAGGGGCATACAGGCACAATCTATAGTTTGAGTTTCAGCCACGACGATCAAATCCTTGCCTCTGCCAGTTATGACCGCACTGTAAAACTGTGGAACAAAGACGGTAAGCAACTTAAGACCCTGGAAAAACAAGATAGTACAGTCACTAGTGTAAGTTTTAGTTCTGACGATACTCTTGCCTCTGCTAGTTTAAGTGGAACAGTGAAACTTTGGAATCCTGATGGTAAATTTCTTTCAAGTCTTAAGAGATCAGAACCACAGAGTAGTCCCATCTACAGCGTCAGTTTCAGTCCCGATGGTCATACCCTTGCCACGGCTAATAATGATAACAGCGTGACACTATGGCAGAGAAATGGCCAGGAACTTACTACCTTCACAGGACACAGTGGTGGAGTCAATCAAGTTACTTTCAGCCCCGATGGCCGTACCCTTGCATCTGCTAGTCAAGATAAGACGGTAAAACTATGGCAAATTGATCGCCCTTGGCAGACAATTCTCTCTGGACATCAGGCTGGTGTCAATCGCGTCAACTTCTCACCCGATGGTAAAGAGATCGCTACCGCCAGTGATGACGGAACAGTGAAACTCTGGAATCAGCAGGGTAAGCAGATTAAATCGCTGAAGAAGATCAGTAACTCCAAAATCTGGGATGTGAATTTTAGCCCCGATGGTCAGATAATTGCTGCTGTCAGTTCTAACGAAGGGGTGGTGAGACTGTGGAATCGCCAAGGTCAGTTACTGAATATTTTATTAAAGCATAGCGATCGCATCCAGAGTGTGAGTTTCAGTCCAGACAGCAAGATAATTGCCACCTCCAGTGATGACAAAACGGTGAAACTTTGGAATCAGCAGGGTCAGTTGCTTAAAACTTTAAACCATAACGCAGCTGTCTATAGCGTCAGTTTTAGTCGAGACGGCAAGATAATCGCTACTAGTAGTGAAGACAAAACAGTAAAACTCTGGAATCAGCAAGGTCAGTTACTTAGAACTTTAAACCATAACGCTGCTGTTTACAGCGTCAGCTTTAGCCCTGATAGTCAGGCCCTTGCCAGTGCTGGTGCAGATGATAGAGTAAAACTTTGGCAGATTGACGGTCGTGCGATCGGCAGTCTGGATGGGCATCTTGCTGCAATTTGGCAAGTAACTTTTAGCCCTGATGGTCAGATGATAGCCACTGCTAGTGATGATAAAACAGTGAAACTTTGGCACAAAGACGGAACTTTGATTATTACTCTGACCGGTCATGGTGGTGAGGTGAATGGAATCAGTTTCAGCCCAGATGGTAAGACTCTCGTTTCTGGCAGTAAAGATGGTACAGCTATTTTGTGGAATGTGGAAAACCTCACTCTAGATAATTTGATGGGGCGTGGGTGCGATTGGCTGCATGATTATCTAGCCAATAATTCTCAAGGTCAAAGCGATCTTTGTGATGGAGTTAAAACTCAGGCTAAATATTGAGTTAGCCAATTTTCACTATTATTTCAGCTGATCTAATGCTTCAAGAAAAGTAATAAACCTTAAATACTTTTTTGCATAAAAAGAATCATAACGATAGATAACAATAACAGCATCAATCTGAGAGGAAATCACCGTGGCTAAAAAATCAACAGGCTGGGTACCAGACTACCCCGATTTTCGAGACTACCGCATGGACGAAATAGATCAGAAGTTAACGATCACAGTTCAAGATGTCCAGATAAATGATGATGATTCACAAAGTAGTATAGAAGAATTATTTGAGTTATTAAATTCAATTAAAAATGGACTAAAAGTAGAAGAACCTATCAAAAATACACTTGATGAAAAGTTTAAAAACTTTGGACAAAAGATAAGTAAAGGTTTTAAACTAATCAATGCTAAAGCTATTAAAGAACAAATATTTTTAGCACCTGGTTGTGCAGGTAAGGAAGTCTATAATCTTCAACGGAAGTTGCTGAAGTTGAGTAGTTACGAGAATAAATTCGAAATTTGTATAGAGGAGATAAAAAATTTAAAAAAAGCTTTTGAAGAATTAGATTATATAGAATATGGTTATTTTGGTAAAAATACGAATGAGGCAGTAAAACTATTCAAAAAGATTTTTTCACTTGCATCAGATGACAAGGTTGATAGTGTTGTGGATAAAATTACACTCTATACTTTAAATCAAGTTTTAGAGATTCTAGAAAATATAAAAATAGAAACAAATTATCCAGATGAAGTCAAAAAGCTGGGAATGTTTGATGAAGAAATTAAAAAAATTCAAATAAAACTGAATAGACTAGGTTATCTCAATAATTTAGGAGAAAATAACGGGGCAATTCAAGGATTCTTTGATTATCTAACACAAGATGCAGTTCAAGAATTCCAAAAACAGAATTGTTCACAATATAATTTAGAAGTTGATGGGATAGTTGACGATAATACAAACAAAGCTCTAGATTCTCTAGCTCAAAACTATAACAACCAACAGAAAAAAGCTTACGGAGATGAGCAAGTTAAAAAACTACAGCAACTTTTACGTGAATTAGGGGAATTTGATGGACAAGTAACAGGATATTGCGGATTACAAACAAAGATAGCAATCGAATCATTTCAAGCTAAATATGGACTAGTGGTAGATGGTCTAGTTGATTCGCCAAAAACCTTGGAAGTATTAAATTACCTAGTTTTGCTAAAAAAACAACAGCAGTTAGTTTTACCTGCATCCTCATCAATACACATAAGCCTTTATGAAATCATTTTAAGAGTTTTTGAAATTTTTGAATTTAAGGCTGAAGATTTTGTTAGCGAAAAAGGGTTTCAAGTAGTCACAGATAGTGATAAATCTGATATTAGTCAACACCAGCGTGTACTGAAGCGATCAATTGATATGATGGTTAAATTAGTTGCTCAACTAATTTCTCCTTTAGCTCAACATAGAAATCTTGAAAAAGCTGTACGAGATGGCTTAGAAAAGCTAGATCAATACTTCAATAAATCGGAATACGTTAACTGTATTCGTAAAGATAATATAGAACTTTCTAGGCGAATGAGGTACACCCAAATCTCTTTTACCAAGTCTAATAGCTATACTGTAAACAAAAAATCTTTTCAGCAAGATTTTTTGGGAAAATCTAGTACTTTCTCGCCAGAGGAAAACGAAAAAAACTTATTTAAAGACTGGGATTTTAATCCACTGTCTTTATATATAGCTCTTTCAACAATTTTAAATTTAAAACTATCCCTGAAGAATATTAAAGAAACAAGTGAACACAAGGATATCAAGGATAGAATAACAACCTCTTTTAATAAGATAGATAATATATTTAAATCTCTCAAAAATTTAGAGGTAAGTTTAAAAAATTATAATCCTCCAGATCAGGACGAAGAAAACTCAAAAAATAAACATAAAAATCTTAGAACAATTATCCAAATACTACCAGAACTCCAAGATGAACAAAATGAGTTGCAGAAAAACCTGGAGTTTCAAAGTGATTTACAACTTTTGGTACAAGGTAATTTACAGAAATGTATTATACCAAAACAAAAAGAAGGAATAGATGGTAAGATCGTATATCTATTAATGCCAGAATTTGTAGATTTAAGCTTTTGGTGTTCCCCAGTTGAAGACCAAGGGTCATTGGATTCATGTACAGCACACGCTGGTGTTGCTTTAATGGAGTACTTTGAGAAAAGAAGTTTTGATAGATATGTCGATGCTTCTCGACTCTTTCTTTACAAAGCAACACGCAATCTTATGCATCGTCAAGGTGATGCAGGGGCATCTCTTCGGGAAACTATGAAGGCAATGGCATTATTTGGCGTGCCTCCAGAAGAGTACTGGCCATATACAGAAGACAACTTTGATGAGGAACCAACCCCTTTTTGTTATTCTTTTGGTCAAAGTTATCAAACGCTGAAATACTTCCGTCTCAATCCTTTGGGCACTACAGAAGATATACTGTTATTCCGAATTAAAACAGCTTTAGCTGCTGGTTTTCCCTGCGCCTTTGGGTTTACTATGTATTACTCAATTGAGGATTTAAACCCAAGTGGTCATATTCCATACCCAGTTAAAAACGATAAGGTAAAAGGAGGTCATGCCGTTGTTGCAGTTGGCTACGACGACCATAAAATAATAGAAAACGCTGATGGAAGTAGACGATCGCAAGGAGCATTGCTAATCAGAAACTCTTGGGGAACCGATTGGGGTGAAGGGGGCTATGGTTGGCTTCCTTATGACTACGTATTAGAAGGGTTGACAAATGATTGGTGGTCGCTGCTCAAGTCTAAGTGGTTTGAGACAGGACACTTCGGCTTAGGAGCAAACAATTTGGGTGGAGGAGATCCACCTAATAGGCCAAGGTAGAACCCTCTGTCTGGAGCTTATTTGGCAAACAATCTGGCTCCAGAACCAGTGATTTGTTTAGCGATCGCACTAATTTTTTGAGTCCATGAATGATCTGGATACCGCAAACAAAAGATTCCACCACTACCTAATTCAAACATCTCTTCACAAACAGGGAGTATTCCAGCCACAGGGGTTTTGTAAGTATTCTCCACTCGTTTTCCTAACTCTTTGAAATCTAAAGATGGCAGAGCTTTGTTGATCACTATTAGCATTTTAGGTACTTCTAACTTACGAGCAACATCTATCGCTACTGCTGTACCCTGATAATCCTGTTTATCTGGACGAAGAATCAGCACCAAGACATCAGAAAGAATAATAGATAGCAATGTTTCTTCGTTAATGCCAGGATGAGTATCAATCAACAGATAGTCAAGTTTTAAACGACGAACTAGATTATGTAAACCATCATTCAGGCGACGTGCGTCATAGCCCTCGCGCAAGATTCGAGAAATGTCACTCATCTTAATGCTGGAAGGAATTAGATGAACACTTCCCTGGCGACCAAAAAATGTTTGTTTTTGTTTGAGAATTGCGCTAACGTCATAAACGGCTTCTTCAATTTGACAACGACCCCAGAGATAATCGTTTAAGGTGTAGCGGATTCGCTCTTGTTCAAGACCAAATAGAACGTGGATTCCAGGAGATTGGATATCTGTATCAACTATCCCGACTCGCTTTCCAGAACGAGCGATTAGGGCAGCAAGATTACTCGTGACGTTTGACTTACCAGTTCCGCCTCGGAATGAGTGAATAGAAATAATTTCAGACATAATAAATCCTCAATACTAATTTTTAATTCGTAATTCTTAATTATTAATTTGGAGTATTCCGTTTATTTCTGATTGCTTTTGCCTCCTCCTGCAATTTTAGAAAAGTTTTTGATTCAGCAATTTCCGCAACTTCACGCGCACGTTTAGCTTCATCAACTTCTATACGCAGTGTATGTAACTGTTGTTTGAACTGTTGTTCACGGGCAGAAATTTCATGCACCATGCGTTGAAAAACTCGTCCTAATTGTCCTAATTCATCATGACGTTGCACAATCGATGTTAGCTTTTCACGATCGTACTCTTGTGCCTCTTCGACACTAATTTCATTCATACTAATTTTCTGAGCAAGTTGAGCCATTGGTTTAAGCGGTTGTAGTACATTTCGCTTTAACAAATAATTAATGAGCAAAATCATAATGGCAAAGATCGTAATAAATAAGCTAATGAATAGAACAAAAGCACGATGAGCATCTTCAAAGACTTGCTTGGCAGGAATATAAATAATTTGTGTGCCTAAAATTTCATTGAGTTTCCACCCAAAGCCATTTTCTGAACCATAACTAGCAATCTGACTTTTGGGAGCAACTTCAGGAGTGCTATGACAGCGTAGACACGTTGGATTATTAATGGAAAATGGACGAGCGTTATAAAACATTTTCTCGTCATAAGAGTCACGAAAACCGGATATGTTTTTCAACCCTGGATCATTGCGAAACTGTTCGATAAGTTCCATTTCAAATACATCTGCTTTATCTCGTAAGTTAGTCGGATTTAGGTTGGCATCTTTGTATAAAAAATCTTTAAATTCTTCGTTTTTCCGAAGATTTTCAAACACTTCCCTTGCCGCAAAGCTGGGAACACTTTCAGGGATAAATGTTGATTGAGTGCCCATCATCGGTGTCAGAAGAGGGTTGATACGCGTGTTAGTGTAATTTCTGACTGAGTTCATCGTTTCTGCAATAACTTGGCTGCGATAACCGATTTCGGCTTCTGCTTTTTGCTCAAGTGCATGAGATAAAGCAAAACCACTAACTGCGATCGCACCGATGAACACCAGCAATAAAAGTAAAGTAAATTTAGTTGCTAATTTGAATCTATTAAACATTGTTGTTTGAGTTTTTATTTACAACATTGCTAGAGACGGATAACTATAATTTCTTAATTTAGTTGAGTTAGTGATGGATGTAGAATACTTTCATTTATTAGGATCAATCCTAGTTTTGCATTCATGCTTCTACGTTTAGTCATACTACGATATTGCAGTGAAATGCCACATCTGAAAGCAAATCCATGACTTTTGTAGTAACTAGCTTGGTTAGCCTATGACGAAAGTCTTACCTATTGCCCACTACTATATAGCGAAAGTTAGACCACATCTACTTACTTCGCTTAGGTAAAATCCTAGACGTTTTTCAGATGTACATAACTAAGTTGATTTCGTATTCTAGAGACATCAAGCGAGGGAAGCGGTAAGCGACTAACCAGCAAATCACTCTTTCTGCTTGATACAACACACATTACACATTAAGGAGAAAACATCATGTCTGACAACATTAAGCCCGTAGAATTATCTGCTGAAGAATTAGACAACGTTGCTGGTGGTGCTTTTAGCTTCGTCGATGCTGACAACTACAACGCAATTGATCAACAAGCTGGTGCAACTGTTATCGGCCCTAATGGCGGTATTAGTTCTTTGAACACTCAGCAAACTGCCGTATCTCATCAAAGTTTGCACGAAATCAAAGCAACTGGTTTCTTTCCTACCACTCTTGAAAGTTAGTAACTAATTACACAGGGTAGAACTCAATAAAGCGTTCTACTTGATACAACACACATCATACACATTAAGGAGAAAACATCATGTCTGACAACATTAAGCCCGTAGAATTATCTGCTGAAGAATTAGACAACGTTGCTGGTGGTGCTTTTAGCTTCGTCGATGCTGACAACTACAACGCATTGGATCAACAAATTGGTGAAACCGTTCTTGGTCCTCATGGTGGGATTGGCTCTTCCACTGCTCAACAAACTACTGTATCTCATCAAAGTTTGCACGAAATCAAAGCAACTGGTTTCTTTCCTACCACTCTTGAAAAGTAGTAACTAATTACACAGGGTAGAACTCAATAAAGCGTTCTACTTAATACAACACACATCATACACATTAAGGAGAAAACATCATGTCTGACAACATTAAGCCCGTAGAATTATCTGCTGAAGAATTAGACAACGTTGCTGGTGGTGCTTTTAGCTTCGTCGATGCTGACAACTACAACGCATTGGATCAACAAATTGGTGAAACCGTTCTTGGTCCTCATGGTGGGATTGGCTCTTCCACTGCTCAACAAACTACTGTATCTCATCAAAGTTTGCACGAAATCAAAGCAACTGGCTTGTTTCCTACCACTCTTGAAAAGTAGTAACTAATTACACAGGGTAGAACTCAATAAAGCGTTCTACTTAATACAACACACATCATACACATTAAGGAGAAAACATCATGTCTGACAACATTAAGCCCGTAGAATTATCTGCTGAAGAATTAGACAACGTTGCTGGTGGTGCTTTTAGCTTCGTCGATGCTGACAACTACAACGCATTGGATCAACAAATTGGTGAAACCGTTCTTGGTCCTCATGGTGGGATTGGCTCTTCCACTGCTCAACAAACTACTGTATCTCATCAAAGTTTGCACGAAATCAAAGCAACTGGTTTCTTTCCTACCACTCTTGAAAAGTAGTAACTAATTACACAGGGTAGAACTCAATAAAGCGTTCTACTTAATACAACACACATCATACACATTAAGGAGAAAACATCATGTCTGACAACATTAAGCCCGTAGAATTATCTGCTGAAGAATTAGACAACGTTGCTGGTGGTGCTTTTAGCTTCGTCGATGCTGACAACTACAACGCATTGGATCAACAAATTGGTGAAACCGTTCTTGGTCCTCATGGTGGGATTGGCTCTTCCACTGCTCAACAAACTACTGTATCTCATCAAAGTTTGCACGAAATCAAAGCAACTGGTTTCTTTCCTACCACTCTTGAAAAGTAGTAACTAATTACACAGGGTAGAACTCAATAAAGCGTTCTACTTAATACAACACACATCATACACATTAAGGAGAAAACATCATGTCTGACAACATTAAGCCCGTAGAATTATCTGCTGAAGAATTAGACAACGTTGCTGGTGGTGCTTTTAGCTTCGTCGATGCTGACAACTACAACGCATTGGATCAACAAATTGGTGAAACCGTTCTTGGTCCTCATGGTGGGATTGGCTCTTCCACTGCTCAACAAACTACTGTATCTCATCAAAGTTTGCACGAAATCAAAGCAACTGGCTTGTTTCCTACCACTCTTGAAAAGTAGTAACTAATTACACAGGGTAGAACTCAATAAAGCGTTCTACTTAATACAACACACATCATACACATTAAGGAGAAAACATCATGTCTGACAACATTAAGCCCGTAGAATTATCTGCTGAAGAATTAGACAACGTTGCTGGTGGTGCTTTTAGCTTCGTCGATGCTGACAACTACAACGCATTGGATCAACAAATTGGTGAAACCGTTCTTGGTCCTCATGGTGGGATTGGCTCTTCCACTGCTCAACAAACTACTGTATCTCATCAAAGTTTGCACGAAATCAAAGCAACTGGCTTGTTTCCTACCACTCTTGAAAGTTAGTAACTAATTACACAGGGCAGGACTCAATAAAGCAGATTGCTTGATCAACCATACACATTACATATTACACATTAAGGAGAAAACATCATGTCTGACAACATTAAACCCGTAGAATTATCTGCTGAAGAATTAGACAACGTTGCTGGTGGTGCTTTTAGCTTTGTCGATGCTGACAACTACAACGCATTGGATCAACAAATTGGTGAAACCGTTCTTGGTCCTCATGGCGGGATTGGATCTTCTACCGCTCAACAAACTACTGTATCTCATCAAAGTTTGCACGAAATCAAAGCAACTGGTTTCTTTCCTTCCACTCTTGAAAGTTACTAACTAGAACTTAATAAAGCGTTCTGCTTGATAAACAATACACATCATAAATTAAGGAGAAAACATCATGTCTGATAACATTAAGCCCGTAGAATTATCTGCTGAAGAATTGGACAACGTTGCTGGTGGTGCTTTTAGCTTTGTCGATGCTCACAACTTCAACTTTTCAGATAAGCAAAGTAGTGCAGTGATTATCGGTGCTGATGGCGGCATTGCATCCTTCAACAGTCAGGAAACTACTATATCTCAACAAGATTTGCATGAAATCAAATTCACTGGAGAAGAATTCCCTAGCGGAATTCCTAGTAATTTTCTAGGCTCATAATCAACACCACAAGGAGAACAACAACGATCATGGAAAATGTGCAGCCTAATGAAATGCTGGAACTATCCAATCAAGAACTTGATTATATTGCCGGTGGCGCAACTAGCGATGTCTTTGGAACAAACGCAAATGCCATAGATGCTCAGTTTGGGTTTGTGGAAATTCCTAAAGAAGGCGGCATTAAGAGCGTTACCTTTCAAGTAAGCGTTTTCTCTGAGCAAGACCTTAGAGAGTTTAAGGAAGCCGGTATTTCTAGCCCTGAAGCTTGAGCTGGATTTCTCAGTTTGACGAATTTCGGGAGCAGGAGGGGTTGTTAACCATAAGCCTAGCAGCCAGTCGGTTAATTCCCTCCGCCTTATTTAACTTTAACATGTGGGGTCAAGGAGCTTCTATGTCAGGTGACGAAATTACTCCGAATGATGAAGCGATCGAACTATCAGATGAAGAGTTAGACGATGTAGCTGGTGGTTTCAATTTACAGTTTACATCTATACGATCTCACAGATCAACAAGGGGATTTAGCCAACAAACATCACGAGGACGAGGGTTTCACTCAAAACGGTCGGCTTTTCATACAGAGACAACAGACTCTTCTGTGTTCCACCTCTCTATCACCGACGCGACAACAGAGGATATAAAGGCTCTTGGTGAGTTGTTTGGAGATATATCTGCGATCGAAGGTTCTACATAAACGGAGTTTCTCAAATCAATCAATTGCAGTTGGACAAGTTTTGCTCAACTGCTTTCTGAAATTATTCTTGTGTGATTAATAATTTCACTTTCATAAAATTAAGCCAATTTATTAATAAATGAAATGACAAGGAAAAAAATGGCAATGGAAAACAAAAAGCAAAATGAATCACAAGAGCTATCGGCTCAAGAACTCGCAAATATTTCGGGTGGTATTGCCGTAGGTGAGCATTATCCAGGCGATTATCCTACTGACAATCCATATAGCAATGTAGCTGAAGCGATCGCAAAAAAGCTTGAGAATATAAAGTTTCCTTCTTGGAATGACAATAAACCAATAAGCGTTGAGCCGAATGAAGGTCGCGGTGATTGATGCTAAAAACCTGTAGCAACTCATCAACCTAGTTCAATCGCGCAATGGGGAGTTAAACAATTCAAAATTCAAAATTGCGGAAAGTCTAAGTTAAGGCTTCCCTATATCTGAACCATAAATTAAATTACGAATTACGAATTACCCCTCTCCATTTCTCTCCCGTTAGCAGAACACAAGGAAGTTAAATTATGACAGAAGTTCTACTTAAGGAACTGACAAATAGCGATATTGACTGGATCTTGGCAACGGGTCAAAGAGAAGAAATTACTGCTGGTACGATCCTCATCCGCCAGGGAACACCTGTTGATGCTCTCTATATTTTGCTTGATGGCGCATTAAGCGTTTCTGTCGCTCAGGCTGACGATAATCCCATTGGTCGGGCATTTGCAGCCCTTGAAGGTGGTGAACTATCTGGACGAGAGGTTGCGTTGCTGGCAAATGGTGAAGTTGTAGGAGAAATGCCTTTTTTAGCCTCCTACCAATCTTCAACTACAGTCAAAGCCGCTAGAAAGTCCCTGGTGTTGATGATTCCTCAGCAGCAGTTGATTCAAAAATTGCAAGAAGATGTGACGTTTGCAGCCCATTTTTATCGAGCGATCGCAGTTCTACTTTCTCACCGATTAGAGCAGATGATCGGTCAAATTGGCCAAAGCACAGTCGTGCTTTTTCAGCCCCAAATTCGAGAAATCTTATTTACATTTGCAGAATTAAATGATAGCGATATTGGTTGGATGATTGTTGCAGGTAATGCCATGAGACTTCCTGCGGGAACGGTGTTGTTTCAAGCCGGAAGACCCGTTGACGCTCTCTATATTTTATTAGATGGCAAGATGGTGGCTTCCATTGCTGAAGATACAAGCAATCCTCTCACCCGCGCCTTTTCAACTTTAGAACAGACAGATCATATCGAACGGGAGTTTGCTCAATTATCACGGGGTGACATAGTTGGCGAAACGCCCTTTGTCGAAGCCAGTCCACCTGCGATGACAATTCGGGCGGTTGAGGATGCGACTGTGTTATCGATTCCCAGATGGCGGCTTTCTGCCAAATTGTTACACGATGTGGGTTTTGCTGCCCGATTTTATCGAGTCTTAGCGATTTTGTTAGCAGATAAACAGCAAGGAATCATCAATAGTCTGGGTTACGGCAGGATTAATTATAGCTCAGGTAAATCTTTAGATGAACGCTTGACTTATGAAGATGAACTGAGTTCTAGCTTTTTGGCTCAAGTGACACTGGCGGGGACTCGATTTGATTGGATGCTGAAGCAGATTCGCGGTAATTGAACTGGGGATTGGGTACTGGGGACTGGGGATTGGGGATTGGGTATTAGAAAAAATTTACTCTTTATCTCTATTTCTAATCTCTATCTCTGTTGTCTTTAGCTCTTAATTTAAAGTATTCAATTCCCAGTCCCCAGTCCCCAGTCCCTAATCTCCAATCCCCAGTCCCCGGTCCCCAGCCCCCAGTCACTAATCCCCAGTCCCCAGTCCCTAATATACAAATTGAATGGAGTCAGTATGGTAACGACCAACAAAAGCAATCTATTCCGCAAAGAAGCACTCGATCGTTTATCCTCCCCGGAGCGGCTCGATCAACTCATGCAGGTGGTTCAACCAAAGAAGTGGATTCCGTTAACTGCGATGGGATCTCTAATTGCCGTTGGACTTGTTTGGAGTGTTTTTGGTCGCATTCCCATTACCGTAGCTGGACAAGGCGTAGTGGTTTTTCCTAGCAAAGTCGTTGGATTCCAGTCTCCTAGTTCCGGGCAGATTCTCATGCTTTTTGTTCGTACAGGCGATGAGGTGAAGAAAGGACAGGTACTAGCGACAATTGACCAAACTGAACTTCAAGATAAGTTGAAACTTGCACGAGTCAAGCTTGCTCAACTTCAGGAACAAGACCAAAATGCCAATTCTCTGCAACTTCAGCGAACGGTTTTAGATAAGGGGGCGATTGGGCAACAACGTCAAGCACTCCTGCAAACTCTCAAAACAACCCAATCACTAACGCCAATTCTCAGAAGTAAAGGTCTGGAGTCGATTCGGCAAGAGCGTCAGAACTTACAGGAACAGTTGCAGACAACGCGAGATTTGATGCCCACGTTCAAAGAACGATTTGACATTCGCCAAAAGTTACGCGAAGAAGGAGCAGTTTCGAGTGATACCGTTCTTCAGGCACAACAGGAATTTCTCAATAGTAAAACCAAAATCAATGAAATCGAATCGCAACTGAAACAACTCAATGTTAAAGAAGCTGATGCAGAACGAGAATTTTTAGCAAATATCAATTCAACAAAAGAACTGCAAGCACAGTTAGCAGTACTAGATAGTAAGTTTGCTGGACAAGCAGAACAAGATTTAGCTATTTCTACTAATCGCAGAAAAGAAATTCAAGACACCCAGCGAGCGATCGCAGAATTAAAATCAGAAATCAAAGCAAACAGTCAGGTTACTAGCAATTTCAATGGACGAATTCTAGAACTTTCTGCTGTTCCTGGACAAACCCTGGAAAAGGGCGCTCGCATTGGCACAATCGAAGCTAGAGACTCTGGGAATAAGTTAGTTGGAGTGGCATTCTTCCCGGTCAGCGAAGGCAAAAAGATTCAAAAAGGTATGGAGTTGCAAGTCACTCCTTCGACCGTTAAACGAGAACGCTTTGGTGGTATTATCGGGAAAGTCACAAGTATTTCTGCATTTCCGGTTAGTAAGGAAAGCGCATCAAGTGTTGTCGGTGGTCTAGAAGTTTTACAAGGGTTAACCACAGAAGGCGCACAAATTCAAGTTTTTGCGGAACTTGAGCCAGATCCCTCGACTAAAAGCCATTTTCGGTGGTCATCCTCTAAAGGGCCAAATAGCCAAATTACACCGGGAACCACTACCTCAGTCCGTGTGAAAGTGGATGAACAATCCCCGATTTCCTTTGTGTTTCCGATTCTGCGATCGTGGAGTGGAATGTATTGATTATGCGGCAAATTCAATCACAAATTGGGCTACGATTTAAAAAAATTCAACGGCTCATTAGCCGTCCCGATCGCCGTCGTCGGACTCCCACCCTCTTACAAATGGAGGCAGTAGAATGCGGTGCAGCCGCACTGGGGATTATTTTAGGCTATTACGATCGCATTGTCCCCCTTGCAGAACTCCGTCAAGCTTGTGGTGTTTCACGAGATGGCAGTAAAGCATCTAATATTCTCAATGCGGCTCGTAGCTACGGATTACAGGCAAAAGGCTTTAAGGTCGATTTGGCTGGGTTACGCAAACTGCAATGTCCTTATATTGTCTTTTGGAATTTCAACCATTTTCTAATAGTCGAAGGATTTGGCAAAGACAAAGTTTATCTTAACGATCCTGCCACTGGGCCGCGCACAGTTTCACTCCCAGAATTCGATCAGTCTTTTACCGGGGTAGTACTAGTTGGTGAACCGAGTGCAGAATTCCAGCCAGGAGGACGGAAACCGAGCCTGACATTATCCTTATGGGATCGATTGCAGAGTTCTCTGGGAGCGTTGATTTATTGTGTGATCGCCGGCTTGCTGTTAGTGATTCCCGGATTAGCCATCCCTGCGTTCTCCCAAGCCTTTGTTGATAATGTCTTGATTGAAGGCAGAAGTGATTGGTTGCGACCATTAATTTTAGGGATGATCCTCACAGCCATATTGAATGGTTTTTTAACATTGCTTCAGTTGCAATTTCTGCGACGCATGAAAATTAAGCTAGCGGTGGGGATGTCTAGCCGATTTTTGTGGCATATTCTACGGCTACCAGTGAGTTTTTACGATCAACGATTTGCTGGAGAAATTAGTAGCCGTGTCCGCCTCAACGATAGCTTGGCAAACCTGCTTTCAGGAAGATTAGCGACGACAGTAATCTCAGCCTTCACCGTTATCTTTTATGCCGCAGTCATGTTGCAATATGATGTCGTTCTGACTGCGATCGGCATTGCCTTTGTAATCGTGAATGTCAGCGTGTGGCGATGGGTTTCACGGCAGCGCGTTGATGCCAACTTGCGATTAATGCAAGAACAAGGCAAGGTCAATGGCGTAGCGATTTCTGGACTGCAAAGTATGGAAACGCTCAAAGCATCCGGGCTAGAGTCAGAATTCTTTTCGCGGTGGGCAGGTTATTACGCTAAGGCAATTAATGCCCGCCAAGAAATGGATACGACTAATCAAAACCTGGGTGTGTTGCCGTCATTTCTCACCTCCATTACATCCATGCTTTTGCTAGCGGTGGGAGGGCTACGGGTAATGGATGGCGTACTCAGTATTGGGATGCTCATTGCCTTTCAAGCCTTGATGCAAAGATTTTTAGAGCCTGTAAATAATCTGGTGAGTTTAGCGGGTGAACTCCAGGAAATGGAAGGCAATTTGGGTCGGTTAGATGATGTGTTACGCAATCCGATCGACCCTGCCGTAGAGCGAGACTTTAGTATATCGCCAACTCAACTACCTGCCGCAAACGTTCGGCTTCAGGGTTATGTTGAACTCCGTAATATCACCTTTGGCTATAACCGCTCTGCACCTCCCTTAATCGAAAATTTCAGTCTTTCACTTAAACCCGGTCAACGTGTTGCTTTAGTTGGTGGCAGTGGTTCGGGTAAGTCAACCGTTGCCAAGCTGGTGTGTGGATTATACGAACAGTGGGCAGGAGAGATTTTATTTGATGGTAAACCCAGAAAACATATTCCGCGATCGATTCTCACTAATTCAATTGCCCTAGTTGAGCAAGATATCTCGCTTTTTGCAGGTACTGTGCGCGACAATCTCACGCTTTGGGATTCGACTGTGCCTTTTAGTAACCTGGTTCGCGCTTGTAAAGATGCTGCTATTCAGGATGTTGTGCTTTCCATGCCTGGAGGTTACAACGCTGACCTTGCAGAAGGGGCATCTAATTTGAGCGGTGGACAGCGACAAAGATTAGAAATTGCCCGCACTTTAGTGAATAATCCAGCGATTTTGGTGATGGATGAAGCTACCAGTGCGCTAGATGCTGAGGCAGAAAAAACGATCGATCAGAGACTCCGGGAGCGTGGCTGTACTTGTGTAATTGTGGCGCATCGGTTAAGCACAATTCGCGATTGTGACGAAATTATTGTCTTCGATCGCGGCAAGGTGGTGCAACGGGGTAGCCATGAGGAATTGCAGCAGGTTGAAGGTAAGTATTTGCAATTAATTCGCAGTGAAGGGGAAGCGGCTCAGGAGGAGTGATTAGAATTAAAAATTAAAAATTAAAAATTAAAAATTGCGGAAAGGTCAGAGTTAAATCTGTTGTTTGATTTTAGAGAGTTGGTGTTGATTAATGTTTGTCTGAAATTTTATCCTAATCTCGGATGAAGCAAGAAGAAATATACACGTTAAATGTCAAAAATTATTCGATTTTATATTAATTTTAGGGAGCAGGAATAGATATGTTAGATCAGATTCGCAGTGCCACTCTGCCGGGAGAGTACTATCACTTCAAAGGCAATGAGCCAATTATTCTCAATGACCCGAAGACGATTTGGATCGTAAAATCGGGTTCATTAGCTGTGTTTGCGATTCCGGTGAAAGAGGGAATTGCTGAGGGAAGTCGCCGCTATTTATTTACTACCCGAACTAGACAGGCAATGTTTGGCATCATTAGTGATTCTCAGCCGATACCGTATCAACTGCTGGCGGTGTCGATTGAAGAAACGGAACTTATGAAAGTTTCAAGGAAAGATTTTCGGGAATTTATTACCGATCGCAATGGCGAAGCCGTAACTTTAATCGAGGGGTGGATTGAACAACTAGGATTGGCGCTGTCTTCTATTACTCCACCTGGACTGCCGTTTCAAGAAGAAGGGGTTCGCTATTTCTCACTCAGCAGTGGTCAGATTTTCCAACCACAGCGAGAACTTGTATCCTGGGTACAAATTCAGCGTGGTTACGCAGTTTGGATGGGGTTTGAGCAACTGTTAGTCATGCCTCAATCAGGATTGGTGCCGTTGAGTGCAGATATGTGGTTTCAAGCTGAAGATACAACCGAGCTAGAAATCCTAACTACGTCTGAAATTGAGGATGGGAATACTCTGTTGAGGGGGATTTTCCAAATTCAAGTCTACTTTCTTCAGAGCCTTTTTCTTCTGGAACAGCAGGAAAAAGCGGTAGAATTAAACCGATTTCAAGAACGGCAACACCTCAACGATCATGTAATGAAGGAGACGCTGGGCGAGTTAGCCTCGTTGCTGCAATCTCCGCAAAGTGCCGCTTCTGCTCAAATTGAAGCCAATGATTTTGACCAAGCTTTGCTGATCGCTGCGGGTGCTGTGGGTCGGACTTTGGGTGTGACGATTCGACCACCAGCCAAGTCTGAAGACCTAAAACGAGTTCAAGATCCGCTACAAGCGATCGCTCGTGCTTCTCGTTTGCGAACCAGAACGATCACTTTGCAGGGTCAATGGTGGAAGAAGGATTGCGGTGCGATGTTGGCTTACACGCTAGAAGATAACAATCCTGTGGCGCTGTTACCTGTATCTGATACCCGCTATGAAATTTTTGATCCAATTAAGCGATCGCGCACTCCGGTTAATGCTAAAAGTGCAATTAAACTGGCGCTCACCGGGTATACCTTCTATCGCCCATTACCTGATAAAGTCCTCACCACCATCGATTTACTGAAATTTGCTCTCCAAGGACACTACAAGGAATTGTTGATTGTCTTGGCTGCGGGTATGGCAACGAGTTTATTAGGAATGATTGTCCCTCAAGCTATGGCCATCTTGATTGACAGTGCCATTCCTGATGCCAATCGCGGTTTATTGGTGCAAATTGCCTTAGCGCTGCTAGCAACTGCATTTGGTAGCACCTTGTTTCAACTTGCCCAAGGCTTTGCAATCATGCGCGTGGAAACCTTTGCCGATGCTTCCACCCAAGCAGCAGTCTGGGATCGGTTATTGAATCTAAAAGCATCATTCTTCCGTCAGTACTCAACTGGAGACTTGAATTCACGGGTAAGCGCCATTAGCCAAATCCGCCAAAAGCTCAGTAGCACGGTTCTTAGAAGTATTTTCACCAGTTTGTTTGCGTTTTTGAATTTAGGACTGCTTTTTTACTACAACGGTTCACTAGCATTAATTGCCACTCTTGTTGCTTTTGTCAACATTACTATTACTCTGGTTTCAGGAATTTACACTCTGCGGAAGGTTCGTCCCTTACTAGAGTTACAAGGGCAACTCTCAGGGGTAATGGTGCAGTTAATCAACGGCGTTAGCAAATTGCGAGTTGCAGGCGCAGAAGCCCGCGCCTTTGCTTTTTGGGGAAAACAGTATAGTCAGCAAATCAAATGGATGCTGAGTACCCAAGGCATTGAAGATGCTCTGGCTGTGATTAATAAAATCTTGCCTGTATTGACTACAGCAATCCTTTTCTGGTTCGCCAGCAGTTTACTTCAGCAAGCCAATTCCCCAGAAGGTGGTTTATCTACAGGTGTATTTTTAGCATTTAATGCGGCATTTGGCACATTTATCGGTGGAGCTACCAGTCTCAGCAGCACAATTATAGATGTTTTGCAAGTGGTTCCTTTGTGGGAACGAGCGCAGCCGATTCTCGAATCCAAACCAGAAGTTGACTCGGAAAAAACTGATCCAGGTCGGCTTTCTGGGCGAGTGGTTGTGGATCATGTAATTTTCCGGTATCGAGATGACGGGCCTTTGACATTGGATGATGTTAGCATCCATGCTGAACCTGGGGAATTTATCGCTTTTGTCGGAGCTTCGGGGAGTGGAAAATCAACCCTGTTCCGATTATTACTGGGGTTTGATGTCCCGGAATCTGGCACGATTTATTACGACGGACAAGATTTAACCGGGTTGGATATTCATGCAGTGCGTCGGCAACTAGGAGTTGTGATGCAAAATAGCCGATTGACATCTGCCTCTATCTTTGAGAATATCGCCAGTGGAGCAATGATCTCGATGGATGAAGCGTGGGAAGCGGCGCGGATGGCTGGCTTTGCCGAAGATGTCGAATCGATGCCAATGGGAATGCACACGGTAATTAGTGAAGGAGGAACTAATATTTCTGGAGGACAACGGCAACGATTATTGATTGCCCGATCGCTAGTATTAAAACCCAAAATCTTGTTATTTGATGAAGCCACCAGTGCCTTAGATAATCGCACTCAAGCGATTGTCAGTCAAAGTTTAGAGCGTTTGAAGGTGACACGAATTGCGATCGCTCACCGTCTGAGTACCATTCGCAACGCCGACCGCATCTATGTATTCGAGAATGGTCGCGTAGTCCAAGAAGGCAGTTTTGATCAACTCGCCAATCAACCAGGACTGTTTGCCCAACTGATGGCGCGACAAAAGCTTTAAGGGCAGGAGACAGGGAGCAGGGGGCAGGGGAAGCAGGGGGAGGGAAAGTCGTAGTGAAGTTCAGAAATTGGATAATTTATTTTTTGGAGTTCCCTAAAAGGACAAATGAAGGAGAAAGCATTATGTCATCTACTTTTTGTAAAATTATTCAGATAAATTGCAGCCTCGTTTTTTCACTGCTGATGTTGAATGGATGGGGTATTTCTGTAAAAACTGCGATCGCCGGAACTATGGAGCCTGCCCAACGCATAGCGGATGTAGCTCCAATCCCTGATACTATAAAAGTCCCAAATGGTGAGCAACTTCTTCTAAAAGCATCTGCCAAGGGTTCACAAATCTATATCTGCAAACCGAAATCAGAATCTCCTGAGCAGTATGAGTGGACGCTTAAGGCTCCCGATGCCGTGTTGCTGAATGAGCAAGGGCAAGATTTGGGCAAACATTATGCAGGCCCAACCTGGGAAGCCAAAGACGGTAGCAAAGTTTTAGGTAAATTGAAATCTAAGGTAAATGCACCACAAGATGATGCCATTCCCTGGCTATTAGTAGAAGCGCAATCTCATGAAGGAAATGGTCTCTTCCGCCAAGTCAATTGGGTTCAACGGATTAACACAGTTGGTGGAAAAGCCCCTGTTCAAGGGTGTGATAAATCATCTGAAAACAGAGAAATTAGCGTAAAATATACGGCTGATTACTTATTTTATAAGATTAAATAATGAATATTAACAAACAAGGGGCAAAAGCCCCTTGTTGAAATATTTTATATAAGAATTGTTCTATCGTTCTCCGGTTTATTCGGGTAGGTTCCCGGATAGTTTCTTTTCTTGATTGAGAACAGAATTTGCATAGATTGCCAGTTGCGATCGATTTTTGAGATTGAGGCGGTTTAAAATACTCGTCACATGAGTTTTTACCGTTCCTTCGGTAATATAAAGTTGTTGGGCAATTTCGCGGTTCGTTGCACCAACACCGATCAAACATAAAACCTCTTGTTCTCGTGCGGTAATTTCCGATGGCTTTGATGAAGCGGAATTTTGGCTAGCTGAAGCTGAAGCTACTTCCGTAACTAATAATTTATCAAATAACCCCGGTCCAAATTGAGTATAGCCAGAATGCCCAAAGCGAATTGCATCTGCTAGCTCACTTGAAGGCATATCTTTAAGCAAATATCCTTTTGCACCTGCACGCATTGCCCCTGTTAAATAAGAATCATCATCAAATGTACTCAAGACGAGAACTTTGATATTAGGAAAGCTTTGCATAATCAGTTTTGTTGCAGTTCGTCCATCCATTTCGGGCATCCGAATATCCATTAGCACCACATCGGGCTGAAGTTCTGCAACAAGCTCTAGAGCAACTTTACCATTCTCAGCATCACCGACCACTTCCAAATCAGGTTCCTGTTCTAGCATTGCTTTCAGTCCCTGACGAATGAGGCTCTGATCGTCAACGATTAACAGGCGAATAGGAGAGGATTTATCATTTTTCATGGTAATTATCTCTTTCTGGTTTTGATGAACGATCAATAGATATCTCCAAAAATTAATGAAGCATTACCTGAGACCCTTGTAGAAAAGTTACAACATTTAATAATGGGGCATTGGGCATTGGGCATTGAACATGAAGAAGAGACAAGGGAGACAAGGAAGAGGGGGGAGACAAGAGAGAGACTTGTTCAATAATTCCCCCTTGTCCCCCTTGTCCCCCTGCCTCCCCTATCCCCCGCCCAGTCCTCCTCCCTCATCTCTGGGAAAGTTAGCAACAATCCGACAACCAGCGCCCGGTTTACTGACAATTTCTAGCTGGGCATTTACTGTAGCCATTCGTTCTCGCATTCCCTGGAGTCCGTATCCGGCAACGGATTGATCGCATTCAAAGCCTTTCCCGTTATCTTGGAGTATCAACGATAACCCCGCCGCCGTTGTTTGAATTCTAATTTGAACAGCTGTGGCATTGGCGTGTTTATAAATATTGGTTAGCCCTTCTTGGATAATGCGATACACAACATGATTTACTGAATCGGAAAGTGGTTGTGACAAATCAATTTTGCAGTATGGTAAGACATCGGTGAGGTGATAAAATTCCTCTGCAAGGTTAGCGATCGCATTTTCGAGTAATTGTCCGTGGAGTGGATCGGAGCGAATTGCCGAAACTGATTCCCGCACCTCTTGTAAAGCTTCAGAACCCAATTTTTTCGCTGCTAATAAAAACGATCGCGCCCGATTAGGATCGGTTTCCCAAAGGGTTAATGCTGTTTCCATTTGCACATTTAGCGCTACGAGGGAATGTCCTAGAGAGTCGTGGATGTCACGCGCAATGCGATTGCGTTCTTCTAGCGCCACCATTTCCTCGATGCGTTGATTCAGCGCTTTTTGATGATCGAGCGATCGCCTTAGTTCTGCTTCTGTCTCCTGCAAGCGACGATTTTGCTCCTGAAGTTGCATTTGTAAGCGACAAAGTTTGAGTTGATGCTCCATCCGAGCAACCACCTCTTCAATCTGAAAAGGTTTGTTAATAAAATCAACGCCTCCAACCGAAAAGGCTTTCACTTTATCAAATACCTCATTCAAAGCACTTATAAAAATGACAGGAATCTCTTGTGTTTGAGGATTAGATTTCAGTCGCTGACATACTTCATAGCCGTTCATTCCGGGCATGGTAATATCGAGCAGAATTAAATCTGGAGGTTGAGCTTGTATGCCAATTAACGCCATAGAACCATTGGTAACACTCCTCACTTCGTATCCTTGCTCGGTAAGCATTGCTGATAAAAGGCGAAGATTATCTAGAGTGTCATCAACTATGAGAATATCTCCCTTGGATGATTGGCTTAATTCCATACTTCTCAAAGGGCTAAGAGAGTCGTTAATTATCAAGCTACTGGTAACGTAATGTAAATAAATTATGGATTAGAAATGATAATAAATTCCATCCATGTAACAAATCTATTGATGATATTGGTAATTTCCAAGGCACTGTTAAATTTACATTTATTTATATAATTATTTTATATCCGTCTACCTACTTAGGTTATTTTTATTAGTAGTAATTAAAAATAAATTGAGTACGTAAAAAATTTCCACTTTAATTACTCTTACATAAATTTTTTACACTTTGAAATCAAGTTACAACCTTATTATTAGCCGTTTTTTAGCTTGATTTTTTAAGATTGAGTAGCTAGGCAGTGTGCCAGAGTTAGCTCGATACAAACAAGCTACGTGTAGCGTTTCCTAAAGAAGAAGAACTTAGGAGATTCTGAACTTTTTAAGAAAAAGATAAATTCAAACTCCCACATAATAGGGTAATGTATTAATTCTCAATATTACCCAAGAGGGTAATATCATCTGAGACAGTTCATCTTTTATAATTATGCCAAATAAAATTCATCAAAATTAAGAGGCTTTCGTGTAAAAATTATTACCTCAACATTGCTGTTTTTAATTTCAGGAATTCGGATATGCCTTCTTTCACCCTTCAACTTTCAAAGCTGACTAAAAATGTGCAGTTGCGCCACATTCTTGTAGTGCCATTTGTACTGCAAATTTCTCTAGCCGTAGGGCTAACTGGGTGGCTATCAATACACAATGGGCAAAGAGCAGTCAATGAAGTTGCAATCCAACTCCGAAATGAAATCACGGCTAGAATCCAGCAGTACCTAAAGATATATGTTGAAACGCCTCATAAAATCAATCAACTAAATGCTAATGCCATTAAACTGGGTGAAGTTAATATCCAAAAATTATCAACATTAGAACAACATCTTTGGTATCAACTGAAAACGTTTGACACAGTGACAGCAGTTTACGTTGGGTCAGAATATGGTGAACACGTTGCGGTTCAAAGGGCGGATGATGGTCAGTTTCAGGTGAAACTTTCAGGTAAGTCCACTGGGAATGAAATTAGGATTTATGCCGCAGACCAACCAGGACATTACACTCAACTTTTAAGATCCAAGCCTAATTACGATCCGCGGACTCGTCCGTGGTATCAATCGGCAGTTAAGTCTAAGACAGCTAGCTGGGGTGGAATTTATAAACTGTTTGCCACACCCAAATATGTGCTAAATGCCAGCTTGCCGATCTATGATAATGGCGGCAATCTGCTTGGCGTTGCTGCTGTCGATTTTTCACTGACTGGGATTAGTCAATATCTGCGGACTCTCAAAATCGGGCGAACGGGCGAAACTTTCATTCTAGAACGCCAAACAGGGTTACTGGTTGGGAGTTCTGCCACTCAACAACCCTACGTAATTGCAAATCCGACAACTCCAATCATAGATCAGAATCCGGTTCGAGTTCAGGCGATCGCCAGTAATGATATTTTGACGCGACGCACTGCTGAATATTTGCAGCAAAACTTTGTAGACTTAACCCAGATTACCGAAAAACAACAACTAGATTTTGACATTGAGGGTAAACGGCAATTTTTACAGATTGTGCCAATGCAGAATCAGCAGGGGTTGGACTGGTTAATCGTTGTGGTTATTCCAGAAACGGATTTTATGGATCAAATCAATGCCAATACTCGTTCAACAATTTTGCTTTGCCTAGTTGCGTTTGCACTTGCAACTGGATTGGGCATTCTGACAGCCGGCTGGATTACACAGCCAATTCTCCGACTGGGAAGTACAGCCAAAGCGATCGCCGCCGGAAACTTAGACCAAAAGGTTTCTGTGAACAGTACAACCGAGCTAAACTCTTTGGCGGAGTCTTTTAACCTTATGGCCCATCAGTTGCGTGAATCCTTTTTAGCCCTAGCACGAACCAACGAAGAATTAGAAAGCCGAGTCACGCAACGCACCAGAGAACTTGGAGAGAAAAATGCCCAACTTCAGAGGGAAATTCGCGTTAGCGAAGCTGCCCAAAAGAGTCGCCGACAAGTAGAAGCAGCACTAAAAACATCCGAAGCAGAACTCCGGTTAATGTTCGCTGCTATGACTGATATGGTAGTGGTTTTTGATGCAGAGGGACGTTATCAAAAGTATGTGCAAACAAAGTATGTGCTAACCCAATCCTTCGCTTATAAACCTGATATGGATCGCATTGGCAAAAAAGTTGATGAAGTTTTACCGAAAGAAATCGCCAATTTAATACTTGATGCCATTCAGCAAGCACTGCATCTGAAAGAAGAACCCAGAAACCCTGATGGCAGTCGTAAGAATGTTTTTGTTGAATACCACTTAGCGAACAAGAATCGAGAAACTTGGTTTTTAGCTAGTGTTTCGCCATTGTCAGACAATACAGTACTTTGGGTGGCTCGTGATATTACCAAGCTGAAAAAAACCGAAGCCGCGCTCAAGCAAGCTAAAGAAACCGCAGATGCTGCCAACCTCGCCAAAAGCCAGTTTCTCTCTAATATGAGCCATGAATTGCGGACTCCTCTTAACATCATCCTTGGCTTTACCCAACTGCTGCTGCGAAATCGATCGCTCAACTCACAGCAACAAGAATATCTTGACACCATCAACCGCAGTGGCGAAGACTTACTGACCTTAATCAATGATGTATTGGAAATGTCCAAAATTGAAGCAGGTCGAGTTATCCTCAGCGAAACAAATTTTGACCTCTATGGGCTTTTGGATCGCCTGCAACAGATGTTTGCATTGAAAGCCCAGTCAAGAGGATTAAAACTCATTTTGGAGCGATCGCCAACCATCCCTCAATACATCTGTGCCGATGAGAGTAAATTACGCCAAGTACTGGTTAATCTATTAGGAAACGCAATTAAATTTACGCGGATCGGTCAAGTAACTTTGCGGGTAGAAACTCCTAATCAAAACATCACACCAGATGAAAAACTCCACCCACAAGGGGATGAAGTTTTTGGGCATGGGAAAGAAGCTACCAATGCCCCATCCCCTATGTCCAAAGCGGCGGGGCGACTATCACAGTATACCCACGAGGAAATGGAGTTTCCCGTCGCTTTCGACGATGAACCCATCACCCTGAACTTTAGCGTCGAAGATACGGGTTGCGGCATTGCTGATTCTGACTTTAATCGTCTATTTGAGCCATTTGTCCAAACAGAGGCGGGACAAAAAGCTCAGGAAGGTACTGGACTTGGATTACCCATCAGCCAGCGATTTGTGCGGCTCATGGGCGGAGATATCAGGGTGAATAGCACGCTAGGAAAAGGCTCAATTTTTACCTTTGATATCCGAACTCGTGCAGTAATTATGGATACCTTGCCAACGTCTGCACCAAGTCGACAAGTTATCGGTTTAGAAAAGGGACAACCCAGCTGTCGCATTCTAATTGTCGAGGATAAACTAGAAAATCGGCAGCTTCTAGTTGAGTTATTAACACCCGTTGGCTTTGAGGTACGGGAAGCGGTAAATGGTCAAGCTGCGATCGAACTTTGGCAAAATTGGTCGCCTCACCTCATCTGGATGGATTTACGGATGCCAATAATGAACGGATTTGAGGCAACCAAACATATTAAAGCAGCAGGCGCTCAAACCCCAGTTATTATTGCGTTGACCGGAAGCGCATTTGAGGAAGATCGCTTAACAGCACTGTCCGTAGGTTTTGATGACTTTGTGCGTAAGCCATTTCGGACGACCGTAATTTTTGAAAAGATGGCTGAATATTTGGGTGTTCGTTATGTTTATGCTGATGAACTAGAAAATCAGGAAAAAGCATCTTGGTCTTCTAACGCTTCATCCTTCACACCTAAATTAACGGTTGCAGATTTAAGCGTAATGCCCAGCGACTGGATTAAGCAACTGCATCAGGCAGCGCTCCGAATAAATGCTAAAGAAATTCTTATGCTGATTAAACAAATTCCTGAGCAGCACGATCATCTGATCGTGGCACTAACCAATCTCGTAGACTGCTTCTGCTTTGAAGAAATTATTGCATTAGGGAGTACAAAAAAATAAATACCCCAAAAACGTAGACTCACAACTCGTATTAGTTTCATCTTTATTAAAGGTTATTTATATTTTTTTAGTTCTTCAGATGTCAGAGATGTAATTAGACTTAACGGTAGTGGTTGCTGACTAATTGTATTAACGTATTCTGTACTCAAGTATGGAAGGTAACTTGGCTGTCCAGCAATATACGTTTCAAAGAAAGGAACACTTAAAGCTTTAACGTAGCGACGTGCCAAAGCTGGACTTGAACCGACTGCTTGCGTAGGAATAGGAATGGTTGCATTAGGTGATTCGGCAATAGTAGAAAAGTGTGTCCCGCCATTGATAAGCGTTAAATACTTATTTGCAGTTGTTAACCAAGTAAAAGGCTGAATTTGTTCTAGTAAAGCTGGAGCAACAGTATCAGAAGTGCCAGATATAATCATTACAGGAATTTTGATTTGGCTAAGGCTAGCTTCACCAAAAATACTGCTACCAACTGGATTAATGACAATTACTGCTTTTATTCTTGCATCCGATAAGTTATATAGGAAATTTGGTAAATTCACAGCCAAACATTGAAGTAAAAGCGAAGCATTTAACGTATCTTCCAAAGCTGGGCAGTCAGCTTTTAATTGCTCAAAATTGATATTTGCACCGGCTAATGCTAATGCTGTATATCCACCAAATGATTGCCCTATCACACCAACTTGTTCTAAATTTAAACGTCCTTGAAAGGTGGGATTAGTCTTAGATAAACTAGTGAGTTCATCTAGTAAATATTTAATATCTAAAGGTCTATCAATAAGTTCTCTAGGATTAGTAACTTGATTTGTTGTACCTTTTAATAATGCTTGTAGTTGTTTTGAATCACTCCCAGGATGTTCTGGAACAGCAACCACAAAACCATAAGAAGCGAGATGTTCAGCTAGATATGCAAAACTTGTTCTGTCAGAACCAAGTCCATGCGAAATAACAATTATCTTTCTAGGAGTTTGAGCAACTGGGAGGTAAATATCAGCTAAGAATCTTCTATTACGTGAAATGTCATTAAGGGTAATAGTTTGCTTGAAGAAACGAAAACTTCCGGTTTTTCCTAAGTCCATCAATGGAATAGAATCAACCTTAGAAGCAGTGATTACATTTTGTTGAGATTCTTGATTAATCAGTGCTACTGCATTTTGAGTTTGATTTACTAAATCTTGTAATGTTTCTACTATTTCTAGAGTCTGGTTTAAGTTTATTGAAATTGAGCTTGCAGGAAACTTGCGTAATATATTTAATAGGGTAAAATCTTTTTGATCTGTAGCTGATAAAATTAATGCCGAGCGAATCGCATAAAAGCCTGACAATCTAGATTCTGTCTGAATAATTTTCCCCAATTTTTGTAATAATCGCTCACCAATTGGTGTATAAAGAAACTGCGAAATTTCTACTTCATTTAAGGGAATGCGAGTTAGTAAAACTTTCCGCAATTGAGTTAGTTGCTTTTTGTCTACATACTGACTATAACCAGCAAAATCATCATCTACATTACCTGTTTTAGCATAGTTCTCAAGCGAACTAATGGGGATAGACCTTTCTAAAACACCATAATTAAATTTTAGGCGCTCTGCACCAAAAGCAGGATAAGTAGTTAATGTAGGCAGCAATGCCATACTAAAAATTCTCAAAGCCAATTTTTGCCAAACAGTTTTTTTATCGATAAGATGATTCATTACACACCGCTTGAGATACTACATTGATTACGCAACGAGAAAATTAGCTGATCATAAAATTTGATATCGTTGAGAGAAATTTTCTAGAATTTCCGCTTTAATTTTTTAAGTTACTTGCGTGAGAAGGCAATAGGCAAGAAG
This sequence comes from Nostoc sp. TCL240-02, assembly GCF_013343235.1. GTDB lineage: Bacteria > Cyanobacteriota > Cyanobacteriia > Cyanobacteriales > Nostocaceae > Nostoc. The sequence goes on from NZ_CP040094.1 coordinate 5,325,995, forward strand.
TGTCAAGCTGCGGTGTATACACAAGTCTTTAAGAGTGAGCCCATAAGCTTTTGATCCCCCAAGCTCCCCGATAAATTGGGTGGCTAGAACCCTCAAAGTCCTCCAATTTATCGGAGGATTTGAGGATCTACAATATTTTTGTTTTGTAGAGAGATGTGTGTACATTGTAGCTCCTGTCAAGAGAGGCCAAGTGCCAAGCACGTCCCTTACCTCAAGTGTTTTGGGCAAAACCGCCATCTTCCTGTTGAATATGAGTCCATCGAGGCTCGATACCTAGTGAACCAAAAGCCTGTGCTTGATCAATAATATTTACCATAATTTATTGTGCCGATAAGCTTTGAGTGCTATTTGGAAACGCTGTAGTTGATATTTCTCGAAACAGAATTCTCCTTCAATTGAAAGATTGAGAATATTTGCGAGTAGCAGCTAAAGACTTTGCTTCAATAAAAATTTGTTTTATCTCAGGATGTTTTTGGCTAATTTTATTTTATAAATTTTCTACAGCTAATGCTATTTTCTCACCTGTGAGATTTTTAAAAAACTGGATTTCCAGGTTGAACAATACTTTTTGTGGAGGAAGCTGCATAGTTAGCACATGAATAACTTTTTGTACCCCTGGTTCTGTTTTTGATAAAGAACGGATATTAGCTATAGTTTGAGGATTAGCACTTTCACCAACTAATAATCCTTTAGTTTATCTAGCTAGTAGGACTGCTTATATAGACAATATAATGCCAAAACTAACAAAATCTTTTAGTATCTTAAGTGAACCTAGTATTTTCCTAATCTATCCAGAGAAAGATAAAAGGTATATTGTTTTACTGACCAATATTTTAATTAGTTGTCATTTCTGTGACAATAGTATGTCTTTATTTGTAAGATTTGTTAAGTTATAGATTTAAAGGTTATTTCAATATGAACAATAATTTATGGTATATTCAGAGAAAGATGGTTTATCAGTTTGAATTAATATCGGTTGGTATATTAAATAAACGAAAAATATAGCTATTTTGATTAGTTTGTATGCTTGAATAAATGATTACTAAAAATAGTAAGCTGCTCTGAATTTAAGTTGTGTAATTAGGGCGCTCATGTTGGCCAACCCACAAGAGTTTTATTTTATTTAATTATTCAATTTAGATGATTTTCAGCTTAGATAAAAAATTCTGATTTCGGAATTTACTTTAAAATTTTAAGTGCATCACAATTTTTAAATATTTTTTAATTACTTGATCTGCGGCTTTGGCACTAGCATTCTTGACAATATGAATGATGCATTAGGCGGATAGCATCTATCTACATACTTAGACTTATAAGGGAAAAAGCGATGCCTGCTCTGTCTCTGAATAGCCAAAATTTACCATACCCCGATCCTTTGCACCCAATTATCGTTCACTTTGTGATTGCAATGGTGCTTTTTTCCTTCGTGTGTGATGTTCTAGGCTATTTCACCCGCAACGTGCGTTTATTTGAGGTGAGTTTTTGGAATATGTTTGTTGCTGCGATCGCAATTTTCATCGCAATTATCTTTGGCCAGTTTGAAGCAGGACTAGCCCAAGCCCAGAAAGCAGCCCAATCAACGCTGAATTATCATACCGTCCTGGGTTGGTCACTGGGGGCGATTGTTGCGGCGATCGCAGCTTGGCGTTTTGTGATTCGCAACAGCAGCCCCCGAAGAGTACCGCCTGCTTACCTTGGGGCTGCAACATTGTTAGTCTGCCTAGTATTTGTGCAAGTGTATTTGGGGAGTAAACTGTTTTGGGTATATGGATTGCACGTTGAGCCTGTAGTTCAAGCCATGAAACAGGGAGTTTCACCATGAACCCACAACTGATTGAGCAGTTGAGATTGCGGCTGGGTGCTAACGGATTACCCTACGAGATTCCTGTACATCCGCAGTTAGTGCATCTAACGCTGGGTTTGTTCATCATTGCCATCATTTTTGATATAGCAGGAGTGTTGTTTTCTTTAGAAAAACCAATTTTCAAATTTTTGGGATTGGCTGCCATCCGTTCTAGCTTTTTTGATGTCGGCTGGTACAATCTCATAGCAGCAGCGGCCATCACATTTTTCACCGTTGCGGCTGGTTTTTTTGAACTACTGTTGGCAAATCCGCCAGTCGATCAAAAGAGTGCTTGGGGGTTGAGTGCTGGTTGGACGATGCTTTTACATGGTTTAGGTGGGGTTTTGCTGCTGGGGATTATTGTCGCCATGACTGTATGGAGAGGTTTGCAGCGCTATCGCTGGCGGAAGGATGCTTCCAGACAGGTGCAGTGGAGTTACTTGTTAGCAGGGATTGCAATACTAGGCATATTATTCGTTCACGGAACATTGGGGGCGCATTTGGGAGAGGAATTTGGGATTCATGTTACTGCTGCGAATACAATTTCCAAAAATGTTCACAGCAAATAATTAAACGAGAATTTATTGAATTTTATGTTTAGTGTTTTTGAATATCTATTAATAGCGGTTTATGTAGCAGTGCTGCTCGTCGTCAGTCGGTGGATTGGCCAGCAGGCGTTTTCTTGGATGCCTCCGCAAGCTACAACAGAAGCACAACGGGTAGATGATTTATTTAGCTTCTTAGTCTCAATTGGAGCATTTATCTTCCTTGGGCTAATTGGAGTTATGGTTTATGCGATCGCTTTCCATCGCGCCCCCCCAGAAGACTACACTGAAGGACACCCCTCTAGAGGTGATGCAAGGCTAGAAATATTGTGGACAGCAACCCCAACTTTATTAGTAGTATGGATTGCTTTCCAAAGCTTCAATATTTATCAGCAATTAGATATTTTAGGTTTAAAGCAAATTGTGCATTTGCATACACCCTTAGAATCTGCACCTGCATACGCCGAAACCCTCAGCGATCGACCCAAACCTGCGTCTGAAACTATTGATGTTTTCGTTAAGCAGTGGGATTGGTCTTTTCGTTATCCAAATAATGTTACTAGCAATCAACTGCATCTGCCAATCAATCGCAGCACTCGCTTAAATCTGCAAGCGCAAGATGTGATCCACGGTTTCTACGTCCCTGAGTTTCGCTTAAAGCAGGATATTATTCCAGGACGCAACATTGATATCGTGCTTACACCTACTCGTGCAGGCAAATATCGCCTGAAAGATTCTCAATTTAGCGGTACTTACTTTGCTTTAATGGAAACCGATGTATACGTTGAATCTCTCGATCAATATAACCAGTGGCTCACGCAAACTGCTAATAGCGAACGAACCCCTGTAAATCAGGCAGTTGCCGAAAATATCCAACCACCCAAAACATTGTTTAATAGCGGCTGGTATACCGTCATACCTGCTCAACCTGGCATTGCCAATAAAAGGAAGCAAAATAATGACACATGACTTTAGTCAAGAGATTACCGGGGATCGAGAATCGCAGAACCAGCAGGGTAATACTTGGCGGGAATACTTCAGCTTCAACACCGATCATAAGGTGATTGGAATTCAGTACATGGTGATGACCTTCATTTTCTTCCTGATTGGCGGGCTGTTGGCGATGCTGATCCGGGCTGAATTGCTCACCCCAGAATCAAATTTGGTCGATCGCCCGCTTTATAACGGTTTGTTCACCATGCACGGGACAATCATGATTTTCCTGTGGATTATTCCCTTTAATGCAGGGCTTTCTAACTACTTAGTACCGCTAATGATTGGAGCGCGGGATATGGCTTTTCCCTTGCTCAACGCCATCTCTTTTTGGATTTTGCCACCCGCAGGTCTTTTACTACTATCTAGCTTCTTCCTCCCAAACGGGACTGCACAAGCTGGGTGGTGGTCTTATCCGCCAATTAGTCTGCAAATTCCAGGGGATCAGTTTATTAACGGTGAATTTATTTGGATAGTCAGCCTAGTTTTGATAGGTATCTCTTCAATCATGGGGGCTGTCAATTTTGTGACAACCATCTTTTGGATGCGGGCCCCAGGGATGACGTTTTTTCGGATGCCTGTGTTTGTTTGGTCGGTTTTCAGCGCTCAGTTATTGCAACTGATTAATTTACCTGCCTTGACAGCTGCATTGATACTACTGTTGCTTGACCTATCCGTTGGTACACAATTCTTTAAACCGGATGGGAATGGCGATCCGATCATTTACCAGCATCTATTTTGGTTTTACTCTCACCCAGCAGTTTATATCATGGCACTACCAGCCTTCGGTATTTTTGCTGAGGTTTTGCCTGCATTTTCTCGCAATCCTTTATTTGGTTATCGGTCAGTTGCGATCGCCACATTAGGTATTGCTTTGATTAGCATCTTCGTTTGGGTACATCACATGTTCACCAGTGCTACCCCCGGTTGGATGCGGATGACCTTCATGGCTACCTCAATGTTAGTTGCCATACCCACTGGTATTAAAGCCTTCGCTTGGACAGCCACTATCTGGAGGAGCAAACTACATCTAGAAACACCAATGCTGTTTGCAATGGGAGGTGCAGCTATGTTTATTTTTGGCGGTGTTACTGGTGTAATGCTTGCTGCCACGCCATTTGATATCCACGTTAATAATACTTACTTTGTTGTGGGACATTTCCATTACATCGTTTTTAACACGATCACAATGGCAATCTTCGCGGCAATTTACTACTGGTTTCCCAAAATAACTGGAAGAATGTATGCTGAGGGTTGGGGCAAGTTACATTTTTGGCTAACCTTTATACCTGCCAATATTACCTTCTTCTCCATGCACCCATTAGGTTTACAAGGGATGCTCCGCCGAGTTTCTTCCTACGACCCACAGTATCAAGGATGGAACGTCATCGCTAGCTTGGCTTCATTTTTACTAGGAGCATCCACACTGCCTTTTATTGCTAACATAGTAGGCTCTTGGCTTTACGGGCCGAGGGCAGTTGATGATCCCTGGCACGCTACTGGATTAGAATGGACAACCTCTTCACCACCTCCACGAGATAACTTCGAGGAGATTCCAACCGTGACAAGACCTCCTTACGACTACGGCAATCCAAAGTACTCAGTAATCGTAAATTCAGATAACAGTGAGTGAGGACACTAGGGACTGGGGACTGGGGACTGGGGACTGGGGACAAGGGGACAAGGAGAATACCCAATTCCCAATCCCCAATCCCCAATCCCCAGTCCCCAATTCCCAATCCCCAATCCCCAATTCCCAGTCCCTAGAATTATGCAACGTCGTCATATAGATGAAAGTCCAATCCGTTTTGATCTGTGGCGGCGAAGCTTGCCAAATTGGTTACAGCGCTTCCTACCAAGTGGTGGCGGTAGCCATGAAGATCATCATGGTAAAGGAATGTTCGGATTCACCGTGTTCCTGCTGTCAGAAAGCATCATTTTTTTGAGTTTTATCTTTACTTATGTTGCTCTACGACTGACTACTAAAAATTGGCTGCCACCCGGTATATCGGGGCCAGAATTGTCTACAATTGTGGTTATTAATACGGTAGTATTACTTTCTAGTAGCTTTATCATTCAACCAGCAGAAAATGCCCTCAAGCGTAATCAACTCACGAAATTTCGTTGGCTATGGTTAATAACGATCGCAATGGGAAGTTACTTCTTAGTTGGTCTGTTAATTGAGTGGAAAAGTCTCGATTTCAAGATTACTACAGGGTTAGTTGGTTCGACATTTTACTTGCTAACAGGCTTCCACGGTATACATGTCCTGGCTGGTGTTGTGCTTCAGATAATTATGCTGATTCGTTCATTCATCCCAGGCAACTATAATAAAACCCACTTCGGAACAAGTGCGACTACTCTTTTTTGGCACTTTGTTGATGTAGTTTGGGTATTTCTTTTCTCGCTTCTCTACCTTTGGCGGGCATAAAAAAAATTCAAAATCCAAATATTTTAAGGAGTAATGTGATGAATCTATTCTTGCAAGAAATACCAGCCTCAGAACGTGCCCCAAAAACAATTCAAGAAACTCCAGCACCAGCCCAAGATCCATTAATTGCACGCGGATTACAAAAAGAGCAATACGCTGGCATTATTGGGCTAGCGATCGCTCTGATTGCTGCTGTCGGATTTTTTAGTCAGAGAGTTGAATATGCTATTGCATTTGCTGTCTTCCTCAGCGCTATTTTGATAGCTTTGTTTTTATTCATCTAGTAAAGCTTTCATTATCTGATTTAACAAGATTTGCGAGGGATTTTATGAACAGCCCAGTTTATCAAACTGTGATTGTCGGCGGTGGTTTTGCGGGGCTATTTACAGCCTTACATTTAGCTCACGAACATTATCCTCGTTCTGTTATCTTGATTGATAAAGACGAGCGCTTTTGCTTTAAGCCGCTACTATATGAATATTTCGATGGCGAGATGGATAGCTTTCAAGTAGTGCCGCGTTTTTCGGAATTACTTAAAGGTAGTGGTGTCATTTTTGTGCAAGATACAGTGCAATCGATAGACTTGCATCAACGGGAAGTCAAATTAGCTTCGGGAAACTCTTACAATTACAGTAACTTAGTATTAGCTTTGGGCAGTGTTACTGGCTATCATCAAGTTGAAGGTGCGAATGTTAATGCCTTTCCTTTCTGGACGCAATCAGATGCGATCGCTCTTGAGCGACATTTACGTGACTGTTTGCACAAAGCCGTCCAAACAGAAGATTTAGAACAACGCCGAAAATTACTAACAGTAGTCATCGTTGGTGGTGGTGCAAGTGGTGTGGAAATGGCAGCAACTCTAGCTGATTTTCTCCCACATTGGTATAGTGCTTTGGGAGGAAATTCAAGTGAAATTCGTGTAGTACTACTCAATCATGGTAAAGAAATCCTTGATGGCGATATAAATAACCCATTGCGTGAAGTTGCCGAACGGGAATTGAATAAACGTGCTGTGCCTATAGAGATGATTGTGGAAGCAGAAGCTACTGCTATTGGTTCCACTTCAATTCAATATAAGCGTAACGAGCAAATTGAAACATTAGCTACACATACTACAGTTTGGACTGCTGGCACTTCTACCCATCCACTGATTAAAGATTTGCCAATTCCTAAAGAACATCGAGATCGTGCCGATCGCCCTTTAGTTACTCCCACCTTACAATTACTCGATTTTCCAGAAGTGTTTGTCGGTGGTGATTGTGCAGCAGTTCAGGATAATTCGCTACCGCCTACGGCTCAAGTGGCTTATCAGCAAGGAGCCAATATTGCCCACAATTTGAAAGCGATCGCTCTAGGAGAAGAACTCAAACCTATTAAGGTTAACATCCGGGGAACCCTTTTGAAATTGGGGATAAAAGATGCTGCTGCTAACCTTTTCAATGTTTTTGAAGTTGCAGGCGAAACCGCGCATTTAATCCGTCAAGGCACTTATTTAACACTATTGCCAGCACCAATTCATGACTTTAAAGCAACAACGGAATGGGTGGATGAAGAGATTTTCCATCACCACCTTGACCCTCATGATGTCGGTAAAAAAGTGGTGCAAGCAGCGGAAATAGTCGGCGCAGGAGTTGTAGGCATTCTAGCTGCGAGAAAATTACTGAAAATGTTGGGAGATGAGGATAAAAAAGAGTAACAAGCACATAAGTAAGTTGGTACAAATAAAGCAAATTATGTTACGGAACATAAATAGCCTTAAAGTCCTTGCTAATGACCAATACTTCGACTACGCGGTAGTTGAGCGCAGTCGAAACTCAGTACAAGTGACAAAGGACTAATGACCTAATGACAGCCCTTGCCAATTAGCTTTAATTGCGCCAACCTACTTAATAGTGAAAATACTACAAATCAATACTCCTATGAGTACGAAAATATGCTAGCCAAGTAATGGGATTTAAGTCTCTAATGTGAAGAATCATTTCTAGAACTGCTTACTTGGCAATTCACAGAGATAATTTTTTTACTTTGATACTGTGAATGCCCAAATATTTGAATATGTTTGTTACTACTAAAATAAATCTCTCGTATTTACCTGCTTTTACTAAATCGAAGATATATAGTGCGATATTCGGTTTGATATTATCAGCATCCCTACCTGGTGTTGCAGGGGCAGAAACTGTGATGCAAAAAGTAGCACGGACAGGAGTATTAACAGCAGGTACAAGTAGAGATGCTTTACCCTTTGCATATTCTGAGAGGCTATTTATAAAGTAAATCTAAAGGGGACTAATCAAATGAAATGATAACGATAAGATACTTTTGAGACAGTGCATTTACGTAGCGTTCAATGACTCGAAAGGTTTATTCTACCGACCTGAGTGACTCAGAATGGGCTATTCTAGCTCCCTTAATCCCACCAGCTAAATCTGGGGGACATCCAAGGACTACTGATATGAGAGAAGTATGCAACGCAATATACTATCAGTTGAAAACGGGATGTCAATGGGACATGCTACCAGGAGACTTTCCACCAAGTTCAACGGTTTACAGCTATTATCGCAAATGGCAAAAATACGGTATTTGGGAAGAATTAAACCATACACTACGTGACAAACTAAGGGAGAAACTAGGTAGGTCAACACAACCAACAGCGATCGCGGCAGATAGTCAGTCGGTAAAAACGACTGAAAAAAGGGGGATGTGTACGGCTTTGATGGTGGAAAGCGCGAGTTTTGGGAAGAAAACGGCAAACAATAGTTGATAGCCTAGGACTATTGCTCAAAGTGGTTGTGAGTGAGGGTAATGCTGGTGAGAGAGTGCTTGCAGCGTATGCTTTGATGGAACTGCTGGAGGAGCGACCAGAGTTATTAGAAAAAGTTGAAGTCATCTGGGTTGACTCAGGCTATGACGGTGATAAGTTTGCGCTGGCTGTTTGGTTGATGATTCAAGCTCATGTTGAAGTCATGCGCCGTACTAATAAAGAGTTTGAAGTTTTACCCAAGCGTTGGGTAGTAGAAAGAACATGATTGCTGGTTTAACCAATACCATCGTTTGAGTAAAGATTATGAACGTCTGACTGAAATGAGTGAAGCTGCCATATATGCCGTTATGACTCGAATTATGCTACGTCGTCTAGCCATTTAAAGATTTACTTTATAAATGGTCTCTGACAGTCAAGGAAATTTGATTGGTTATTCTGTAGATATGCTGACTTTGATCCAGAAGCAGTTAGAAAAAGAATTAGGCAAGAAAATTCAACTTAAATTAGTTGGAGTTACCCCAGCAGAAAGAATTCCCAAGATAATTAACCGACAAGTTGATATTATCTGTGATGCTAGTAGTTTTACTTGGGAACGAGATAAAAAGGTTGATTTTTCAATCAACTATGGTGTCACAGGTACTCAAATCTTAATTAAGAAGGACAGCAATTTAGGTTCAGCTGAATCTCTCATTAACAAGCGTGTGAGTGTGCTGGCTGGAACTACCAACGAACAAGCTATCAAGCAGATACAACCCCAAGCCAAGCTTGTATATTTCAAGACTAGAGCAGAAGGATTTGCGGCTTTGGAACAGGGTAAAATTGACGCTTTTGCATCCGATAGCATTCTTTTAGAGGGATGGTTACAAACAGCAAAAAATCAAGATAGTTTTGCGATCGCACCTCCTCGTCCCTATTCACGAGAAGGAATTGCTTGTATGGTTCCTGAGAATAACTCTAAATTCCTCGATTCAGTGAACTATTCCCTCGTCAAGTTTATGCAAGGATTTGTCAACGATAACCCCAAATATGTTGCGATTTTTGACCGTTGGTTTGGTTCTCAAGGTGTTGTATTTCTAAATCGAGACTTACGTGATTTAGCTGTGGAAACCATGCAATTGATGATAGAGTTTCACGAAGATATTCCCCAGAAAGATTTGTAGGCTGTAGTTATACTAATTCTGTATGAAGGTGTGCCGAACTATACGAGGAACGAACCGCATTCGCGCAGCGTCTCGTTAGAGAAGGACACAAAGAAAGAAGAAGCAAAGAAAATTTGGCGCAGCTTCACAAATAAATGGTATTAAACCTCATCTATGTTGAAACCTAGAGTTTTTTAAAAGATATATTTATTTATGTAGGTTGGTTTGCGTTTCACTCCACCCAACCTACAAAACTACGTTTCTCAAAGTAGACGAGGTTTAGTATTGATGGTGAAGAAATTTGAGAGTATATTAGACCTCTGGCAAAACTCTTTTATTGTGATAAATCTAATGTCACAATTTTAACTGGTAAGGTAATGACAAACTCTGTCCCTTGACCCAGTACAGAAGTGCAGCTCAGATTACCACCGTGAGTTTCTTCGACAATTTGCCGAGCGATCGCCAACCCCAATCCAGTTCCTTTACCAACAATTTTTGTCGTAAATAAATGGTCAAATATTTTCTCTTTGACTTCTTCGCTCATCCCTTTCCCATTATCAGCAATGGCAATTTTAACTAAATGATTTTCGACTGAGGTTGTAATTGTAATTTGGTTGGTAATTTCTTGAATCTCTGCCAAAGTTTGCCCAGCAATTGACTCATCTAAAGCATCAATTGCATTTGCTAAAATATTCATAAATACTTGATTGAGTTGCCCTGGGAAACATTCTATTTGAGGTAAATTACCATAATTTGTGACAACTTCAATGGCGGGACGTAGTTCATTAGCCTTCAGACGATGTTTCAAAATTAAAATTGTGCTATCAATGCCTTGATGTAGATTAAATGGAACTTTGTAATCTCGATCGGCGCGGGAAAAAGTGCGGAGGCTGGTGCTAATATTTTTGAGTCTGTCGCACGCCATAGACATCGAATCAATCATCTTAGGCAAGTCTTCTAAGCTATAATCTAAGTCAATTTCGACCGCATGATCGAGAATTTCATCACTTGGATTAGGCACACTTTCTTGATAAAGTTTTAAGTGTTCAACAATATCAGTAACAGTTGGTTGAGCTTGTTTGAGACTGGCAGCAATAAAACCGAGGGGATTATTCATTTCGTGAGCGACACCAGCAACTAAGTTACCCAGTGCAGACATCTTTTCACTTTGGACTATTTGTAATTGGGCGTTTTGTAGCTCGTTTAGCGCTTGTTGCAAATCAAGTGATTTTTGCTGTAGAGTAAGTTCTGCCTGTTTGCGTAAGCGAAGCTCGTCGTAGACATCGCTAATATCTCGCATCACAATTACTGCACCAAGTTTATTGCCTAAAGAATCGACGATTGCTTGTCCGCTTGCTAACAAAATTCTCTTAGAACCATGCTTCGCCGCAATTACCATTTCTGCATTTTCAACTATTTCCCCTTGCAAGGCGCGAAACAAAGGAATTTCTGTTGTTGATAGGGGTGTTTGACCATCAGCTTGATATAGATCGAAGTGTTGTGCCCATTGCTCTGGTGGTAATGATTCTACCGGTATGCCATGAAACTCACGGGTTGCGTTATTGAATAAGATCAAATTTCCATTAGGGTCACAAACAACAATCCCATCTGTAATATTTTGAATAATGGCATTCAAGAACTCTCGTTCTTTGGCTAGAGATGCTTCGGCCTGTTTACGTAAGCGAAGCTCTTCGTAGACATCGCTAATATCAATTACTACCCCATCCCATACGATTGCACCATCGGCTTGTCGCTCTGGCCGAGCCGCAGATTGAATCCATTTGACGGTTCCTGAAGGTAGGATAATGCGCCATTCTTGCTCAAATGGTGTCAGAGTTTGGGCAGAGTAAGCGATCGCTTTTGCAATAGCAGGTTGATCGTCAGGATGATTCATAGCATAAAGGCTGTGTATCCCTGCCATCACCAACTCTGGCTCTAACCCATACAAGTCAAAACAGCCAGAGCTAACGTAGGGTGTTGAAGTTGAACCGTCGGCTGCCAAACGGAATTGGTACACCATCCCAGGAATATTATTCGCCAAATTTTGGAAGCGGATTTCACTAGCCTGTAATTTTGCTAGAGATTGCGTCAACTGTTGAGCATAGTTTTGGGAATTTCGATAAAGTCGAGCATTCACCAGAGAAATTGCCGCTTGAGCGCAAAGCAAGTTCAGCAGTTCGACGCGATCGCTTGTAAAGGCTCCAGCTGCTAGGTTATTTTCCAGATACAATATGCCCAGCAACTTCCCCTGATGTAATATCGGGCTGCACAAGATGCTTTTGGGCTGCTGTTGCTGAATATAAGGATCGTTGATGAATTGAGAATGCACTGTGGCATCAACAATTACTGTTGGTTTTAAGCTGCGTTTGACGGTATTAATTAAGCCAACTGGCACATCCTGAGAGTCTTCAATGGGTTGTGGATTCAGCAATCTTGGGTAAAAATCAACATGAGTAATTCCCTTTTTGTTCTCTACAGATACGATAGCAAGAGAAAGCTGTGCTAACGCCTGAATTAGCAAACGCCCTGATTCCAAAAGCATGAATACACACTTATCTGCTCCAGCATTTTCAATGACAATATGCAGCAATACTGAAAGCAGTTTTTCTAGTTCGATTTCGCCAGATAGGGTTTGGGAAGCTTTGAGAATGCTAGCTAAATCTAGAGCAACGGAAATGCTGCTACTACTGGAATTGGCAGAACTGGTGGAGATGACACTCCCCAAGGCAAAGATAGTTTCGTTAGTTGAGAGAGGAGAAGGACTTTGCTGAAGAATAGGGGCGAGTAATTGGGGATAGCGTTTTTCTAGATCGACGACTTTGGCTTTCGCACCCCAACGAGCATAACCATAGTAGGCTTGAGTCATGTATGACTGAGCAATCTGCTCTTTGCCCCAGTCGAGGTAGAATTTGGCGGCTAATTCATTGGCTAGTGCTTCTTCTTGAATATAGCCTTGTTCTTTGGCTCCGATAATGGCGCGATCGTAACATTCAATTGCTTCTGCCCGATTACCCAAGACTCGATAACGCTCGGCTTCCACCAAATCAAATTTGTGTCGAAAATTCATTGGCGCATGGGTAGCCCAGTAGTTAAGTTTTTCTTGGTTAGCAGTAATGCATTCTTTCATTTGCTGCTGTTCTAGGACTGAGAGTTGCTCAAACCATGCTAGTTGAGCTAAAGAATCATAGAAATGAAAGATAGGTACATATAAAAAAGCAATGATTGCATCTAAATATTGTCTCGCTTGCCTAGCTTGTTTTACGGCTTGTTCAAACTCGGAAAACAGATACGATACAACCAGTTTGTTAATCCACAGCAATGCTAATCCGGTGCGATCGCCTGCTGCTTCATGTAATGGAAGTTGATGCTGTTCATTGTATGCTGTACCGCTCAACACCACAACGTTATCCGCATATCCCATTAAATTCAGCAAAATTTGTCGAATCAATTGGGAATAGTTCAGAGCTAGATTTTGCTTCAGGTACTTGAGCGCTTCACAATATCCGGCAACTTCCGGCTCTAGCTGTGTTAAATTCTGTCCGGCAAAATAGGAGTAAAAACTGTAGTTATACGCAGAGTAACCCGCGAAAGCCAAATCGCCCACATCTAAACAACTACAATAGGCAGTTTGCAAGGGTTGTAATAACTCACGCAGGTGCATTTTCCAATGCCTTGTGTACACACAGACTAGTAATAAAGTTTTCCCTTTCAATTCGGAAGTTTGATAACGCGATCGCAGGTCGAGGGCTAACTGACCGAATTCATAACCTAATTCGACGTTTTTGAATACACCACACATTAATATTCCATAAGAGGCATAGCTAAAAGTCGAGGTTGATTCATTACCATAGACGACAGATAAATAAACCTTTTTTAAAATCACCAGTAAATACAGCTGTGGCTGGGACAGATAAGCGCAGGGTGCTACTGATGTCAAAATTCGAGCTGCTGCCAGGATGTTTGCATCCTTTGCATCGCTGAGGTTGAGCAACTCGGCAGGGAATCGCTCTCCAATTACATCTAAGACGGTACTAAAGGCAGCTGCCACGTCGTCCTGGGTAGGCGTTGTCGGTAGTTCGACTCCCAATTGCTTTAAGATGACAAGTGCCGCTGCAATCGCTTCGGCAAAATAACCCTGAGCAGTAAATACCTCAATTTTCACCTCATAGACGCTAATTTTATCTAATGGAGTTTTGGCGTGATTTAGAACAAGATGAGCATTGGCTGCCATCTCCTCTAAATCACCGCTCAGATAGGCAGCTTCTGTGGCAACTTGATGGAGTGCTAGGGTTAACTCATACTGATGCTGCCAACTGTTTTGGGCGAGTAACCCAATGCCCAACTGGGCATATTTACAGGCAGCAGTGTAGGCGGTTGCCGCCTTGGCCTTGCGGCTTGCCATCAGGTTAAATTGCGCTAATGCTTGACGTTCTGCGGGTTGAGCAATCAATTCAGCCGCAACGTTAAGTTGACCGACAATTTCAAAAATGCGTTCTTCCTGGTTGCTTTCGGGGGTATTACTCAGGAGTAACTGGCCAATTTTTAGATGAGTTGCCTGTTTTTGCTCCTCTGGGATGAGAGAATATGCCGCTTGTTGGACGCGATCGTGCAGAAATGTGTAAATACAGGAACCAGAATCCAGAATCCCCAAGTCAGAAGAATCTGTTATTGCTTCTGACTCTTGATAAAACTTATAGACATCACAGTGTGGTAAAACTAACCCTTCTTGCAACGCTTTCCACAAAACTGCTGCTGTTTGAGTTTGAGACTGTTCAAAAACGATCGCCAATGTTGCCAAATCAAACTGATTACCGATACAGGCTGCCAATTTCAGAACTTCCTGAGTTTCGAACGGCAACTTTTGTAGTTGAATTGCCATAAACTCAACGACATCATCCGTTAAAGAAAGTGATGTCTGAAGACAAGGTGCCGTGCGTCTGGGTACTTGCGCCACATCACACCGCCACAAACCTGTATCCCAATCAAAGGTAATTCGTCCATCTTCATGTAATGCCTTAAGAAACTGGGTTGTAAAAAATGGATTACCTTTGGCTTTTTGATAAACTAGCTCGGTTAACGGCAGGGCAACTTCTGTTGAATAACTCAATGTATCGGCAATCAAACGATTCACATCTGTTTGACTCAAAGGCTCTAATGTAATGGTGCTGACGGTGACTTCCTTCTCAATCTCTTCCAGAGCTACCATTAACGGATGAGCCGCAAACACTTCATTATCGCGGTATGCGCCAATAATCAACAGATAACCCTTTAAGGTTTCACCCATTAACAGCCTCATCAAATTGAGAGATGCCAAATCTGCCCAATGCAAATCGTCGAGGAACACTACTAACGGATGCTCTCTTGTAGCGAATACCTGAATAAATTTCACAAACAGCAGATTGAAGCGGTTCTGTGCAGCACTACCCGATAATTCTGGTACTGGCGGTTGCGTGCCAATAATCCGTTCTAATTCTGGAATCACTTCAATTATCACCTGTCCACTCTCAGAGATTGCGGACAGAATTTTGTTTCGCCACTGTTCTAACTGGGTATCGCTTTCGGTGAGCAACTGTCCCATCAAATCCCGGAAAGCTTGCACAAAAGCAGACAGGGGAATATTGCGGTTAAACTGGTCATACTTCCCTTTGATGAAGTAGCCGTTCCAGCGAACAATGACCTTATGCACTTCATTCACCACGGCAGTTTTACCAATGCCAGAGAAGCCAGCTACCAGCATCAGTTCCACTGCACCATTGGCAACCCGCCCAAATACCTCCAGTAAGCTTTCTATTTCCTCCTCCCGTCCGTAGAGTTTTTCTGGGATGAGAAAGCGATCGCTGATATCGCGCTGTCCTAAATCAAACCAAGTGTGTTTACCTGTTTTTTGCCATTGTTCTAAGCAAAATACTAAGTCATATTTGAGTCCCGTAGCACTCTGGTAGCGGTCTTCGGCATTCTTTGCCATCAGCTTGCAAATGATCTCTCCCAACATCAAGGGGATTTCCGGGTTGAGATTACAGATAGAGTCAGGCTGTTTGGCGATATGACAATGTAACAACTCCATTGGATCGTGAGATGTAAAAGGCAGTTGTCCACTCAGTAGTTCAAAGAAAGTTACACCTAATGAATAAAAGTCGCTGCGATAGTCAATGCCTCGGTTCATTCGTCCAGTTTGCTCTGGCGACAAATACGCCAGGGTTCCCTCTAGTGCGTTGGGACTTTGGATTTCTTGGGTTTCTCGTGGTAGCAGCGAGGCAATACTGAAGTCAATTAGCTTAATTTTTCTGGTTTCAGGATGAATCAGGATATTAGCTGGCTTGACATCTTTGTGAATGATGCGCTGTTGATGCAACTGGTGTAAAGTGTCTATCAGTTCCAAGGCAATGGGTAGGAATTCCTCTAAGCTCAGTGGTCGTCTTTGGGTAAATTGCCGCAAGGAGATGCCACCAAAGTCTTCCATAACTAGGGCATAGCCATTGTCATGGGGTTCTAGACTGTAAGGTTTAATGATGCTGGGAATATCTAGGTTTTTCGCGATCGCATATTGGTTGCGAAACTGTACTAATTCGCTAAAACTTGGATATTCTCGTTTTAAGAGCTTGATGACGACTGGTTGGCGATCGCATTCTCGTATTGCCCGATACACTTGAGTCCGAGAACCAGAATAAAGTTGCTCTATAATTTCGTAGCCAGCGATCCTTACAGTTCCATCAACTTTTGCACTCATAAATTTTTACCAGAATTCCTTGTCTAACGCTAGAATTCCCCAGACAGTATCTTCCTTAAATTATATTTTACATCAGTATCAAAAAGAACCATACTTTATTGAGTATTGGGCATTAGGATGAGTTTTTTATACTCGTGAAGAAGTTTTTATTTTAAATAAGGGGCTGCATCCGCAGCAAAGCTGGTAAATCCAGAGATGCGAGGTGTTGATAAGCTCGATCTATAACACGCTTGCCCCTAAGAAAGCCTGTATTCGCTCCAGGACAAATGTACCTGAGAGTTTCTGGTGTAAAATGTTCTAATAATAACTGAACACTGTTGATTTGTCGTGGCCAGTGAAAGGTTTTAGTTATCCGTAATGGTACTGCATCACCCTTCTGATTAGGAACCAAATGGCGACCAGAAAACAATATACCTCCAAGCTTACTGTAGTATAGGCAAGATGATCCGGGAGAATGACCTGGTGTCCAAATAATTTTGACTGCCGCATCAAGAGTAAATTCTTGACTAAAGGTAGTTACGGGTAAGCCTGGTAATAAATAAGCTTCTTGTTCTTGCATCAGGACTTCACAACCCAAGGCTTTCTGAATTTCAGCAGTTTTGCCTATAGCACCTCGATGTGTGAGAAATAACCAACGCACCCCTCCATGCGCTGCTAAAAAATCTTGATTTGTTTGGTCTAGGGCAGGGCAATCTATGAGGATATTGCCTTCATTTCTTACAATAAAATAAGAGGTTCCCCCTAATGTGTCCCGATTGGGTGGGAAAGCAAAAATGCTCTCTTGTGCAAAGTCCGATTGCAAGGAACTTCCGCTAGGAATTTCTTGAAGAAAGACAGCCCGTGGTGGCTTAGTTGTATGACTTGGCTGTTGAGGTAAAGGGCACATAATCAAAGAACCGGAACTGAGGAGTTGTGGACAATCTGGTTACAGTGTAGAAATTCTAAAAGAGGCAAGGGAGCAGGGGGCAGGGGGCAGGGGAGATGAGGAAGATGGGGAGCAGGGAGCAAGGGAGAAGAGTTTTCCCCCTGCCCCCCCGCCCCTCTGCCTCTTCGTCGAACTGTTAACCGTCTGAAAAATTGGGATTTGAGGTCTGCCTCGTAGTTAATGCTATGGTGCTGAAGCTACTGGTAGGGCGTTTTGTCAAAATTACTGAAGATAACATGGCATTTTGGTTTCTGTTTATCCTCCTACTGGGGCTAGCTACTTATCTAATGGTGCAGCACAGTGTCGCTCACATCACTCGAACGCCAGTATGGTTGTTGTGGCTGGTTTTAATGACACCAGCATTGTTGTTAAGTGGATGGACACTAATATATGGGGCGAAACAACCTCCGCCACCAGGGCTGATTGTTTCGTCGTTATTTGTCTGCACAGTGTTGTACTGGATATTGTTTCTAGGGGGGCGGCGAGTGCCAAGAGATACACAAACCGAAGTTCCAGCCCAAGCCTCAGAATCACAGCCGATTATCCAGCCTACCCCAGAACCACTAGTGCGTCCCATTGAGCCAACAGAAGAAACTCAACTGCGAAATTGTTTTCCTTGGTCTGTATATTACGTTCAAAATATTGAGTATCGACCACAAGCCGTAATTTGCCGGGGTCAGTTGCGAACTAAAGCCAGCAATGCCTACCAGCAGATTAAGACTAATATTGAAGCACAATTTGGCGATCGCTTCGTGTTGATCTTTCAAGAAGGTTTAAATGACAAACCTTTCTTTGTGCTAGTTCCTAATATTCAGGCTGCTAAAGAGCGAAATACACCCCGACGCGACCAAGAACGCTTAACTCGACCAGGATTAGCACTTCTACTACTAGTAGCGACTTTGATAACTACTACCTTGGTGGGAGTGGAAATTGCTGGTACTTCTCTTCCGCCTCTATGGGAAATTGGCTCTTTGTTCAAAGTTCTATCTAACCGAGATGTCCTATTCAAAGGATTACCTTATGCTTTAGGATTAATGACTATTTTGGGTATTCACGAACTTGGGCATTATTTGACGGCTAAATTCTACAAAATTCGCTCGACGTTGCCTTACTTTATTCCAATGCCTTTCTTTTTGGGAACTTTTGGTGCATTTATTCAGATGCGTAGTCCCATTCCCAACCGCAAAGCATTATTTGACATTAGTATCGCTGGGCCGCTTGCAGGCTTTGTTGTTACCTTGCCATTACTAATATGGGGCTTGGCTCATTCTGACGTGGTTCCCCTGATTGAGGAAAAAACTCGATTTTTGAATCCTGATGCTCTTAATCCCAAATATTCCATCTTATTAGCGCTACTGTCGAAGCTAGCCTTGGGAAGTCAGTTAACAGCAAAATCAGCCCTTGATTTGCATCCAGTTGCAGTAGCTGGTTTTATCGGACTAATTGTGACGGCGTTAAATTTAATGCCTGTGGGACAACTTGATGGAGGCCACATTGTCCATGCAATGTTTGGACAACGAGTTGCGATTATGATTGGTCAAGTGGCTCGCCTCCTCTTGCTATTACTTTCGTTAATCCGGGAAGAATTTTTGATGTGGGCGATTATCTTATTATTTATGCCCTTGATTGATGAGCCTGCACTGAATGATGTCACTGAATTGGATAACAAACGTGATATCTGGGGATTACTGGCAATGGCTTTGTTGATTGTAATTATTTTGCCATTACCGCAAGCGATCGCTAACTTTTTGCAAATTTAAAAAGTATCAACGCAGCCATAAAAATCTAGATATATTTTTCCCAACTATGGAATTAACCATAGCTTGGTGTTTTTTATTGAAACAGAAGTCAAGATCCTTTTTCACTAATTTCGCGCAAGAATCAATTTTTAAAGCTGCGATGCCTGCGGCGGGCTACGCTTACGCTGAAATGGTTTCAAAGAACAAGCGAGTTTAACTAAACCCTTATTTCTAAGTAGGGGCAATTCATAAATTGCCCCTGAGTGTGTATAGTTTTGCGTAAGTCCTAAATAGGAAAAATACGCAGTATTACAACTAACTTGATACTGAATTAGCCGCCTCGGAAGTTTTCGCAGCAGGTGGAAAACCACCCATGCGAATCTCAGAAGTGAAGGAAGTAATACTAAATCCACCAAAACTCTTGAGGACATTTACCCGCATTCGCAAATTGGGGCTAGCAAACCACAGGCGCTCCTCTGACCAGATGTTTTCATCTTCTATAGTTAGGATTAAAGCACCATCACTGTCAAATTTGTAGTGTCCTGCAACTGGAATTTTCTCAGCATCAACTATTTCCCGCAGTAACTTGCCTTCAGACGGATTATCTGCATCGGGTACTGAAACTAACACAGTTGAACCACTATGTTTTGTTTGATCCTTTTCCATTGTGCCATTCCAGTTAATTTTGATAGCACAGGAGGCGGAACTAGGATTAATTTCGTACTGTTGACACAGTTTGGTCGCTTCTGGATGATCTACTGCCAGTGTCTCAATGATAATGTCTGACTTGCTATGTTCAGATTCATTTAAAGCCAAATGTTGACTC
This sequence comes from Nostoc sp. TCL240-02, assembly GCF_013343235.1. Taxonomy (GTDB): domain Bacteria; phylum Cyanobacteriota; class Cyanobacteriia; order Cyanobacteriales; family Nostocaceae; genus Nostoc. The sequence continues at coordinate 5,345,924 of NZ_CP040094.1, forward strand.
GTGCGATGAGAAAACCATTTACCAGTACTTAACTGAAAAAACTCTTCAATATTCATGAATGAAATTACCCTGCATCAAAATGCTAAAATTCCCACTTAATTATTAAAAGGTAGCAGGAGGCTCTAAGCTTATTAAGCTTGATTGTCTATTTCCTCAAGCTTCTTGAGGCCAATTCTGGCTGCCTCAGCAACGTTGAAATGATTGTCTTTTTCTAAATATTTTAAAGCTGAAACACTCTTGGGAGTAGGGAGATTACCCAAAGCTTCTGCCAAACGCTGTCTTACTAACCAATCATCTGATTGGGCAAAGCGTAGAATCTGATCAACAGACTCAATATCTTTAATTTCTCCGAGCGCAGAAATTGCAGCTTGTTGCAACACTACTTCTTTGCTATCCAATGCCTGAAGAAGAAGTTGACGGGCACGGGGATCTTTAATGTTACCTAGAGAAACGGCTGCACTAAAGCGTACTAGCCAATCAGTATCTTCATAAAACGCCCGTGAAAGCACTTCAAAGGCTCTGGCATCGCCCAAATATCCTAAAGCACCAGCAGCATCAGCGCGGATGCCATAATCGGGGTCATTTTCGAGGATTTTGACCAAAATTGAATAACATTCTGGCGTTGGCTTGATTCCAAGGGCAAATATTGCCATCGATCGCAGTTGCAAAGATTCGTCGTCTAGTACCTTTTTAATTAAAGGGACTGCCTCTTCAGGAGAAACATGACGCAGATTAGCAAGAGCTACCATGCGATCGCGTAAGTTCGGACTTTCTAACTGAGTAGAAATTTCTTGTAAGCTGAGAGCTGTCATGTAGTTCAAAGCATTTTCTTTACTTATCTTAATTTACCCGATCCTTTCATCAGGCTGTCGCCATCGTGAAGTAGGAGTTTGGCGACTTTACAAAATGGCTCAATTATGAGTGAAAAATAAATAAATGTTACAAGAGGGGGCAGGGGCAAGGGACAGGGGGCAAGGGGCAGGAGAAAAGAAGTATTAATGAAAACTTTAGTTGTGGGTATAAAGCTTACTAGTATAAAAAGTGGGTTTCGTTCCTCAAAGGCCACTTGCTTCTTGCTTGGAACTAGCCGCGAACAAGTCGTAAAAACCGCAAGGGCGCAGTGGCTTTCCAACCTACACCAGTTTCAGCTTTTAGCCTTAACTGAATCACATTGGTTTTTAAGACACCTTTCCTGCGGGACGCTAACCACTTTCAGAGCAATTTTTAAGAATATATTTCGCAAGATCCCGTGATTTATTTAACCCGACCATTTGTAGAAGTCTGGTTCAAACTATATATTTAGACTAGGTTTTAGAACGGAGAGGGGGGGATTCGAACCCCCGTTAAGTTTCCCTAAACAGACTTTCCAGGTCTGCGCCTTAAACCACTCGGCCACCTCTCCAGGTGCCACAAGTTACGATCATACTATAGAATCCCAGAAAATGCAAAGATAAAGAAAGATATTCTTAGATTGAATCTGAAAGTCCTAATTCCACAACGCAAATCCAGATGTCTCGTACATACACAATTAAAGTTCGCGATCGCGCCACTGGCAAAACATACACCTTACAAGTGCCAGAAGACCGCTATATTCTGCACACTGCCGAAAAACAAGGTGTGGAACTGCCGTTTTCCTGTCGCAACGGGGCTTGCACCGCTTGTGCTGTAAGGGTATTGTCGGGAGAAATTTATCAACCAGAGGCGATCGGATTGTCGCCAGATTTACGTCAGCAAGGTTATGCCCTGTTGTGTGTGAGTTATCCCCGTTCTGACTTGGAAGTAGAGACACAAGACGAAGATGAAGTCTACGAACTCCAGTTTGGACGCTATTTTGCTAGGGGGAAAGTAAAAGCGGGTTTACCGTTAGATGAGGAATAAACAATTGAAGAAGGCAGGGGACAGGGGGCAGGAGGCAGGGGGTAGGGGGCAAGAGGTTCTGCTTGCTAGGCGCAGTAGCGAGCATAGGAGAGTTTGTGATGGTTAGGAGTGTTGGTAACTGGGTACGAAAAATAACTATTTTGGTTTGCTTATTGCTCTTGGTGAGTTGCCAAAGTAAAAACCAGTTACCAAATAATCAGGCTCAGGTGAAAGTAGCGCGGGTAGTTAGTGGGCAAAGTTTGGAAGTGTTAGGAATGGCTGAACAACCGAATTTGATTTCTCAAGTGCGGTTAGTTGGCGTTGATGCACCAGATTTGCGACAGAGACCTTGGGGAGAAGCAGCAAAAGAACAGTTAGAGAATCTTATTGGTGGTGCAGAAGAATTGGTCGAACTGGAGTTTGATTTAGAAGCAAAAGATAAAATCGGGCGAACTCTAGCTTATGTATGGAAAAATAAGGTGTTATTGAATGAAGAATTAGTTAAACAAGGCAATGCAATGTTTGTTGGGCGATCGCCTAACCACAAATATGACCAGCGTTTAGAACGTGCCCAACAATGGGCCAGGCTCATGGGCCAAGGAATCTGGAACCCAGAAAAACCCATGCGCCTCACCCCCGCCGAGTTTCGCCGCCAAAATCTTTGAAGAATTGGGAATTGGGAATGGGGAATGGGGAATGGGGAATGGGGGGAGATGAACCAATGACAAATGACAAATGACTAATAACAAATGACCAATATACAAATTTTTCTAGATATTGCTACAGAAGCAGCCTTAGCTGCTGGTGCTATTTTGCAAGGTTACTTGGGTAAGTTAGAAGACGCAATTATTGAAAAAGGTCGTCCTGGTGATTTAGTTACGGCTGCTGATAAAGCCTCAGAAGAGTTGATTTTAGAAATTTTGCGTCGCCATTTTCCCCAGCACTCTATCCTCGCTGAAGAATCAGGCAAATTAGGTAATCAAGAAAATGAATTCCTCTGGGCAATAGATCCTCTAGATGGCACAACCAACTACGCCCATCAATACCCGTTTTTTGCAGTTTCTATTGGGCTGTTAATTAATGGCGTTCCAGAAGTTGGTGTAATTTATGATCCATTCCACAATGAGCTATTCAGTGCGGCTACTGGCTTGGGAGCAACGCGAAATCGCCGTCCCATCAATGTTTCAGCAACATCTGAACTGAATAAAAGCCTACTAGTGACTGGGTTTGCCTATGATCGCCGTGAAACCTCTGATAACAACTACGCAGAATTTAGTCACCTTACCCACCTTACGCAAGGGGTTAGACGTAGCGGTTCAGCATCGCTAGATTTGGCTTATGTTGCCTGTGGGCGTGTCGATGGTTACTGGGAACGAGGGCTTTCTCCTTGGGATATTGCCGCCGGGATAATTTTGTTACAAGAAGCCGGGGGCAAAGTCACAGCATACAATGGCACTCCTGTCAAAATTGAGTCAGGTAGAATTCTGGCCACAAATGGTTATATTCACGACTCCCTAAGTAACGAACTGTTACAAGTTCCGCCACTATCAGCCTGGGTATAGCACGTGGGGGTGGGGCAATACCGTTCGGTTAAGGAATTTTTGGGTTGAGGCAGGCAGGGGACGAGGGGGACAAGGAGGATAAGGGGGACAAGGAGGACAAGGAGGACGAGGGGGACAAGGAGGACGAGGGGGACAAGGAGGACAAGGAGGACGAGGGGGACAAGGAGGACAAGGAGGACGAGGGGGACAAGGGGAAATTATTGAACAAGTCTCTTCTTTGTCTCCCTTGTCTCTTCTCCCCCTTCCCCCCTGCTTATTTGAACCGTATTAGGGGTGGGGGCTTTCCCTCCGACTTTGGGTAAACTAAAAGGAATCTAACTGCTCCTTTGGTAGAAAAAGTCTATATGTCTTTCAAAATAGATCGTGGATTATTTAAATATGATTTCATAGATCATCACGCAATATTGTGCGTTCCAGTTGATGCGGATGTCAAAGAGATTCGGAAACGCTATCTCCAAATTGCCCGCCGCTTACACCCGGATAGTAGGTTTACTGAAAGTGATGAACAAAAACACCTAGGAAACGAATTTTTATCAAAGTTGGTTAACCCGGCTTACGAAAAACTTACTGGCGATCGCACTCGCACGGAATATATTTTAATTTTGTCGCAAATTGGCAAGCGGCTAGTACAAGAGTCTACTTCGGTAACTCTCACTACCGATTTGGCTAAAGAGTTAGTCCAGTCATCTAATCTCGATCATGTCTATAAAAGTGCGATCGCTAAACTAGCTCAAAGCCAATATGATTCTTTAGACCATGTGCAGCAAGCCATTGCTCAAATTAGTGAGTTGAATTTAGTCTATTTAATGCGGAGTGCAAGCAAAACATCCGCCGCGCCGCCGCCACCTGCTCAACCCAAAGTTCAATCAGTTACACCTCAACCAAGTACACCAAAAAATACACTCCCAGAACCAGCACCAGCGCCACCAAAAGAAGACACGGTTGTAGAACAGTATGTTCGTCGCGCTCAATCTTTGATTGACAAAAACCAATTTGCCCAAGCCAAAGTAGAGTTGCAAGATGCCCTGAAGCTAGAACCTAAAAATAGTCGCTGCCATAGCTTAATTGCAATGGTGTATTTGAGGCAAAATCAGCTAAAAATGGCAAAAATCCACTTTGAAAACGCTCTAAAGCTAGATCCAAGTGACGAAATGGCTCTGCAATGGAAACCTAAAATAGATAAAGCATTAGCACAACACCCTAGCGATCATAAGGTGACTTCATCCGCCAATAATGGAGATAAGCAACCAGATAAATCTGGTAGTGGTGGTTTGTTCGGTGGTTTGTTTGGTGGGAAGAAAAAATAATGGTGTATCAACCAGCATCGGGTGCCAGGGATTTATTGCCCTTGGATGTGGAGAAAAAACGCTGGATTGAAGATCGGTTGCAGCAGGTGTTTCATCGTTGGGGATATCACAGGATTATCACCTCAACTTTAGAGCGTATGGATACCTTGATGGCAGGGGAAGCAATTCAGCGCCAGATGGTGATTCAACTACAAAATGGTGAAGATGATGAATTAGGGCTACGTCCAGAATTAACAGCATCCATTGCTCGTACTGTTGTCACTCGTATGGCAAATGCAACTTATCCGCAACGGTTGTACTACAACGCCAATGTGTTTCGCCGCACGTGGGAAAGTAGACATAATCGCCAGCAAGAGTTTTATCAAGCTGGGGTGGAGTTGTTAGGTGCTGGCGGATTGTTGGCGAATGCGGAAGTACTGCTGTTAGTCGCAGATTGTTTAGCAGCATTGGGTTTGCGACAATGGCACCTAATTTTAGGTGAAGCGGGAATTACGCGATCGCTCCTGAGTGCATTTCCGGCTAATTTACAGGATAAAGTTCGCAGTGCGATCGCTCATCTCGACCGCATTACCATAGATACTTTACCTTTAAGTGATAAACTACGCGATCGCGCCAGAATCATGCTGGATCTGCGCGGCCCCAGTGCAGACGTGTTACAAAAAGTTAGTAGTTTGGATCTAGACGAAGAACAGCGAGAGGCAGTGAATAATCTCAAATCCCTAGTAGAGTTACTAGAATCAGAGAAAAAATTTCCCTTAATCCTCGACCTCAGCCTGATCCAGACCATAGATTACTACACTGGTATTGTCTTTGAAGTTGTCAACGACACCGAATCCCAAGCCAGAGTTTTAGGGCGTGGTGGTCGCTACGACCAGCTTTTGGGTCTATATCATCCCCAAGGAGAAAATATACCCGGAATTGGTTTTGGACTCAATATCGAAGATTTATACCAAATTTTGTTATCTACTCAACAATTACCGCAAGTAACCCCAGCGAGTAACTGGTTAGTAGTACCAGAGACGGCGAGTGCTAACGCCGCGGCCTTTGCCTACGCGCAAAAACTTAGAGATTCCACCCATTTAGTGCGGGTAGAAATTGATTTAGGGGGAAGGGATGCAGAGGCTATTCGCCAATATGCACGCGATCGTAGCATAGCCCAAATTGCTTGGATCAAAGCTGATGGTTCACCAACCATTGAATCATTGCGTTAGTGGGCATGGGGCATTGGGCAATTCAATTTTGGATTTTGGATTTTAGATTTTGGATTAAATTTCAATCTAAAATCCAAAATCTAAAATTCTCACTCCCTACTCCCTTTTACCTTTCGTGAGTTTGCTGTTTGATGTGTTCTAAAAACTCTTCAACTGTACCTGTTTTCCCTTGATGACGAAGACGTATCGCCATTGTATGAATAGCATCCTCGTCGTCTCTATGAGCCAAGATGTATTCTCTTAGGTCTTTCATAGTCATTTGTTCAAAATTCGGCTTCGGTTGACTCATAACTCACTTTTCCTTTTGGGCTAATTGATGCTTCTATCTCTTCACCAGCAATAATGATTAAGTCGCCTGTTCTTGTATCAGTAGTTACTAAATATATAGGCGTGTACATTTTTGTTAATTGTTGACAAATTCTGTACATCACCGTTTTCTACTCTGGCGTTGGTTCCATTTCACCTGCTTGAGTAGATAAGTGACAAATATTACCTAAAAAGTTTCAGTTTGCTTTGACTTATACAAAACAACAGTGCCAGGTAACAGAAACGTGAAAACCGCAATACTTCGTGCGAAATGACTTGTTTGTGAATCTTCACAATTTTCTGTAAGCCTTATCTGTTACACTTTACAAGTCTCGACGCGAGAGAAGAGAGATTACAGACCACCGACGTATTACAGATGGAAGGTGTCCTTTGGACGCACTTGTGTTGAATAACAAGTCTGAGTAATTTAGCCATTCGCTTTGTTTTTCGGTTTGTTGTCTCAATCCAAACCATTTGTCAACTACAACTGTTCTCAACTCCAGCCAGCCGACGCGATCGCCAAACTTTTTATAATCTTTTCCGACGCTTTCCCAAATGCGCTTTTGCACGCTAAACCCAAAGCGCCCATTATTGTATTTTACCCACAGTTGGTCAATAGTGCGTAAGTCAGTGCAGGGAAAGTTTTCGATGGAATTGATATTTAACCAACCTTTTTTTTCTCTACCAGTGGCTTTGAGCATAGCTGCCAGAGTTTCTTGATCGGCTTCTTGCCACTTGCCAGCTTTGAGTAAATCGTGTAATCGCGTATAGTCTACACCCTTTTCAGAGAGTAGGTCATTACCTGTAGATTGCTGTTCTTGTCCCAGTCTCTCAGCTTCTTCTTGTTCTCTTTGTAGTTTGAGTCTCTGTGCTTGCTGTTGTCGCAACTTCTCGGCTTCTGCTTGTTCTTGCTGTTGTTGCAGTCTGTTTGCTTGCTGTTGTCGCAGCTTTTTGGCTTCTGCTTGTTCTCTTTGTTGTTGGTGGAGTATTTCTGCTTGTTGCTTTCGTACTTCAGCTTCATTATCTATGAGGACTACATCCTCATCTTTAAGCTTCAGATATTGCTGTAATTTCTTCAAATCCGCTTTAGCTTTTTCCCCTAACGGATATCCTTGTTCATCTACTAATTTGGTAAAAATTTGCTTGTATTTGTCAAGATTTTCTTTGTATTTCCCATAAGGTTCTAATGCTTTGTCTCGCACTGTACGAGCTTCTTCATCAGTTAATCCTAGTCTTTTCTGTAAATCCTTCAATATTTCGGATTTCACAAAAGAAATCTCGCCATCAGCCGCAAATTCTTCAACCTGCTGGCGATACTCAGCTATAGCAGTTTCCTTTCTTGCCAATGCTAGCTGTTGTTGACGTTCTGCCTTGAGTTGTTGAGCAGCGGCCCTAATTCCCTGAGCTACATTTGTAAATGCCTCGTCTCGATTAGTCCAAGAGGTAACAGGTTCGGCATTCTTGGGCAAAAATTGCAGTTTAGCAAACGGTGTGTCACTCCAATCAACCCGTCGCAGAATAACTGGGATGACACGAGCTTTTCCTGTATTGTGACGTTCTATTGCTGTGGTAACTTCAACATCCCAGCAATAATTAGAACCGATAAAGTCTGAACTGACGAGCAACAGAATAATATCGGCTGTATTTAAATTGTCATTAATCTGGCGATCCCACTCATCTCCTGGTAGTATCTTGCGATCGTGCCAGCTTGATATCACACCCTGCCGTGTCAAAGTACTCAGGTGATTAGCTAGTTCATCCCGTAAAGCTTCGTCTTTATGAGAGTAGGAGAAGAAAAGCTGTAGCGATACCTCTGGCATTTTGCGTTTCAGGAGTAGGATAAATTACGCTTGTAATAAATTATAGTATTTTTGCCTGAATTCCCATAGAATCTAACGGCAATAGCCAAGATAGCTTACTTACGCCAAAAATCTTGATTTTATTACTACTAAGGGTAAATTTGAAAATTCCGAGTTTTGAGTTAGTAATGAATAGAAATTGCAGTTTCATCCAGACTCAACTTGACACCAGCATCTCCAATCCTTATCCCACTCCCCTGCTAGGCTAGAAATAGCCGATACAGAAAAGAGGGAATCGAGAATATGCCGCACACAATTGTTACAGAAGTCTGTGAAGGCGTAGCTGACTGCGTAGATGCCTGTCCAGTAGCTTGTATTCATGATGGCCCAGGCAAAAATGCCAAGGGAACAGATTGGTACTGGATTGACTTTGCCACTTGCATCGACTGTGGTATATGTCTCCAAGTTTGCCCAGTAGAAGGGGCGATTCTGGCAGAAGAACGACCGGAGTTGCAAAAAACTCCGTAATAGTCCATAGTCAACAGTCAATAGTTATTTTTTGACTTGACTGTTGACCAAAGAGGCAGGGGAGCAGAGGGAAGCGGGCAGGGGGAAGATACTGGAAATATACTGATACAAGGGTTTCAGAGCAGATAAATTTATTTATTCTCAAAAGTAAAAATATTTATTTTGAGCGGAAAGTGCCACAAGAAATAATACGTCCTTGCCTCAAGCCCATAAATTTAATTTATGGGTTTCTCCCACTGCTCCCCGCTCCCTGCCCCTTTTACTCTTTTTGACCAATGACAAACTACAAATGACAAATGACAAATGACAAATGACTATTTACTAGATGTTCAAAATGTCCATGCTGGATACATCAAAGATGTAGATATCCTGCAAGGTGTGAATTTCCTGGTTGCCCCAGGAGAATTGGTAACAGTGATTGGCCCCAACGGTGCTGGTAAATCTACTTTGGCAAAAGCAATTTTTGGGCTTTTGATCCCCCACACAGGCACAATTACCTTCAAAGGTGAAAATATCGTGGGGCTAAAGTCCAATGAAATTGTTCAACGAGGAATGTGCTATGTACCGCAAATCGCCAATGTTTTCCCCTCTCTCAGTGTTGAAGAGAACTTGGAGATGGGTGCTTTTGTACTTAATCTTCCTCTGAAACCAATTAAAGATAAAATATTTACCATGTTCCCCAAACTGAGCGATCGCCGTCGTCAACGGGCTGGTACTCTCTCTGGAGGAGAACGCCAGATGCTAGCGATGGGCAAAGCTTTGATGTTGGAACCTAGTTTGCTGATTTTGGATGAACCATCTGCTGCTTTATCCCCGATCTTAGTGACACAAGTATTTGAGCAGATTAAACAAATTAATCAGGCAGGAACTGCGATCGTATTAGTAGAACAAAATGCCCGTAAAGCCTTAGAGATGGCTGATCGCGGCTATGTACTGGAGTCTGGACGCGATGCTATATCGGGTCTTGGTCAAGAACTGTTGAACGATCCTAAAGTAGGTGAACTATATCTGGGAGCAGGTAAAAGACATTAACCATCTTTAATCACTCTTGCCCCCATTCAACATAACACCACTTTAAATAAGGAAACTTCACGAGCCGATAGCGATGTCGAAGGCGTTCTGCGCCTACGCTATCTATAAACTAATACAAAAGCTATAACAATTCCTGCCACTGCCGCGACCGTCGTTTTCGATGCTCAAAGAATTCTCCCCAATAATCCTTGCGTTTCTAATCACATCTACAGCAAGTAAAAAGGGAAAACAGGACATTCATTCAGGAAAAAATTATAAAAATGCAAATTAACCGGATTTGCCAGAACCCAATTGAACAAGAGGGCGTACTAAACTTCCTATATATAAAGCTCTGCATCACTTTTTGATATAATTCTGAGTCAAAATAAATACTGCAAAGTCGCTCCAGAGGGAATCTGGGGCGTTTTTTACACCATAAAAAACGCCTATGTTTACCCTAGTCAAAACTGATTGAGTGCTTTTGGCAATTTGGCATCCAAAATTTTTCGGTTCCCGTTTTAATTGATATATCAGCAGGGTTACTGGGACATTGAGAAACTTCTACAAGGGATCGATTCCCGTCTCAAAAATCCCACCCAATGGCCAGTTGTTGACGCTCAGGCTCTGTAAACTACCTTAAATGGTGGATGCAGTAAACAGGCAGAGCAAGCGTCACCGCTTCATCACAACTGGCTAGAAATCAAACAGAAAACACATAGTTCGTTAAGCAATACTGCTCGGTTAAGCCTAAAAAATAACTCCAATGTAGGTTGGATTGAGGAACTCAACCCAACATTTTCAGGGTTTTGTTGAGTTTCACTCCGTCCAACCCAACCTTGTATCTTAGAACCCACATTCCGCACTTCATTTTGTAGTATACAACAGGTGTAATAAATAGCTAAAACACTTTAAGTATAAACGCATAATTAAGATAGTAATAAATATCAACAATATTAAACAACAGCAATAAATAGAAATTCATCGGGCATTGACAATAAATTCAGGAATAAAAATGAGAAAATGAGTCTGAATTAAATAAAATACCCAAAAAAGATAAATTACCAAAATGAAGAGTTTGAGAGTAAAAACTTAGATCACTTGGGAATAATATCAGGAATAATTGATGAGATAGGAATTGTCGAAAAAATCAATGAGATATTATTAATTGATAGTAGAGAGAAAATAAATGCAGGAGAAGTAGTCAAAGCAATCATTCTTAATAGACTAGGTTTTGTCTCGAAACCATTATATAGGACTCATATTTGATTTTTGAAAAAACTCAGTACACATCTTTTCTCTTCTTTCCTGTTCCCTATTCCCTGTTAAGAGTTCCCATTCTACGCAGATAATTTCAGTAATCAAATCGGATTCCTATATTTATTTTCACAATTCTTTGAGGATAAAGCCATAGAACATTTATTAGGAGCAGGAATTAAAGCCGAAGAATTAAATGATGATAAATTAGGAAGAGTAATGGATATTGCATAGTCTTGTGTTTTCATAACTGGTTGAAAAATTCAAATTCAATATTGTTGTCTAACTAGCTTTTTGAACCCAATTAAAAAGCTCAAACTTTGGCGTACATAATTTATTTTTTATGGATACTTGATTGTTAAAAACTATAGTTTTATATTGACTATAAATGTAGTTTATTCATGCTAATTATTGAAGTGCGGAATGTGGGTTGTAAGGTTTTCCAAGTGGATTCAGTCTCATTATCTGGAATACCATTTTCAGCAGTATCTGTTAGCAAAATATAAAGCGTTTCAGCTTTGTAAAATTCAACCAATCCTTATTGTACAAATTTTGTTTTATATTCTCATTTTTGAAGAGGGTTGAGGTAAGTAGTTTCTTAATACACTCTTTTGTTAAAATAAAGAAATGAAATTGATTTCATAGTTTTCAAATTTAATGATTTATGTTTACTGTTGTCTGTCCCATTCCTAATCTTGTTTTCATCCCAGTTCCTGCAAATTCGGCATATTGAACTAGTAAATCAGCTACATTCGCAAGCAAAGAATCTGCACGATTAAAGATTTGCAGTGTTACTTCCCCCATAAATCCATTTATATAACCTTTATACATCTGGACACTGCGCGTTTGGATTCGATGATGTTTAATAAATAAGGCATTATTTAAATAAGTGATTAGTTCGTCACCACCTAGATAAACTGGAGCAAAATTATTCCAGCGTTCCAACCAACTGTTGAACATTAAAGAAGGTAGCGGTAAAGGTAGGCTACCCCTAGATTGTCCAAAGGCTGTTGGAGTTGTAAATTGCAAATCAAATCGACGTACTGGTTCAGGTTCATTTGCGACTAATTTAGTATAAAGTTCTTCGTAGCTGGTAATTTTATCTTCACGGTTGATAATATTAAATTTAGCACCAAGTAATTCCAGGGACTCGTTGAGATTTAGTCCAGCAATAGCTTTACTTGAGTCTTCTTTTAATCCAGATAAAGATAGGTGATAAAATTCTTGGGGTTCAAAAGCGATAAAATCCTGTTTTGTGAAAAAATGACCGCATATGCCAGAGAATGATGTGGAAGAAATTTTTTCACTGCCAATTTGTAATCCTATTTGATTATGTAATATTTTGACGAGTTCTAAATTGTAAGAACGCGGTAGGATAGTTGGTTCAGATACACTTAATGTCCACGTTGAATTAATTAGCATAATTTATAGATTTTTAAATTTCACCCACCCTGCTACAAACTTAATTTCCCCATTGGGATTAACTACAGTACGACGAGATTTAGGTGCTTCAAATTGCGGTGCTTTTAACCCGCAAGTATCGCGGATATCCGCTCGTAATTCACCGTCAAATAATAAACCTACCGTTGTTCCTGTCATCCCACTACCCCAACCTAATCGCATAGTATAGGGACATTCTTCAGGTTCATAAAATTGGCGAATAGAATTAAAATCTAAGTTTCTTCCTGCTGCACGAGGATTATTTTCGATATCATTCCAGTAATCATGTTCATAATCCCATTGTTCTTGGCTAAACTCCTGGCAAATTTGGATAAGTTCTTCTAGATTGTGAAATGGTAATTTCATTCCTTGTTTGTGTTTGAACCAATCAAGCATTTTTGTATCGAGTGTCAAAGTAAATGTTGTCTGAACATTTCGTACCATTTCAACATAAAGAGATGCTCTATATTTTGCGAGATAGTCAGGGAAGCGACTGGATACAATTACTTCAGCAACGATGGGTAAATTAATAGGAATTAATTGTCCTTTTTTAGTAGTAATCTTACCTTCAATTAAAGGAGCGCAATCACTGACGCTCAACGCTCTGAGAAAATCAGTGTTTTGACTGCTGCCGTTATATCTTTTATCTTGATATGTAAGAGTATATTCTGAAAATAAAGTCTCCATAAAAAGGTCGTCATCAGCAAACTTTTGCTTGTGTTTATTACCGAGTTCTCCTAATCTGCTGCGTAATTTTTTTTCGATTTCGCTAACTTTTTGATTTTTGGGTACGTTGTAGCGATCGCCATGTTTGAGCAAGTAATATGCGATCGCAGTTCTAATTGCCCCTTTAATCGACGAACCGGGGATATATAGCTGTCCCATCCCATTGCGAATCATCGGACGCAAATCGGTGATGCGTTCGTCTGTCAGCTTTTGGCTAATGGCGTTTTTCGGGAAAATCAACTCTCCATTTGCATCGGTTGTACTCCACCACTGTTCCCCGAAGGCATCTTTGAGCAGATTGCTGATATCTTGGCGATCGCTAATTGCTTGGATGTAGTCATTAAGATATCTACCACCTTTCTTATGAAGGGCTTTAGCAAGGGCTTCTTGGTTGGGAAGGTAAACTTTTTTTGATGTTTGCACGTATTCAAAGGGGTTTAACCTCGATACAGACGAACCAATATGCAAGATCGGGCTAGTTAGCTGTATCTTTTTTGACTCATAAACTTCGGGCTTTTTGAGGGCAATAGAGGCAAGCATTTTAGGTTTTAGATTTTAGATTTGTACTTTGATAGGAAGACTTAAACCAATACCACTACGATATATTTTGTGTGCTTTAAATTCACTGGGGGTTACATCGGCTAGTTTGCCCGGTGGTTCAATTGGAAATACCGAACCTTCTACAAACATCCTTACCATCTGGCGGCGAATATTTCCATCAGAAAACCATCCACCCCGTTCTTGTACTTCGTAGTTGCTGTAAGAATTATCTATAATTAATTGCTCAAGGATAGATTTATCATCATCCCAAAATAAGCTAATCAAGCACTGATAAGCGGATTTATCTAAAGGTTTGACGACATTTTCCCAACTAGAGGAAGCATCCTTTAAATCCAACCATTCAGCTTGGAATAGTCCCGCACCGCTTGAACGTTCTCCCCCAATTCCTTGTTCCCCCAATAAATCCAGTGCTGCTTTCAATTCTGCGATAAGTTGTGGGTTGTTATCCTCGAAATATACTAAGAAATACAGACCGGATAAGCTTTTGATACCGCTACCATTTTGCTCCCAATCGAATTGTACGTATCCCGTATGGTAAAAATTGGTGGCGCTGGTTGTTCTATCTATGGCAACTTTAGGTAGTTTATGATTTTTGAATGCTTCTTTATAATCAAACGTACCTGCTTGTTTGAGTTTGCCTTTAGCATTTCCTTTGGTTTTATCAATCAAGTCTTGAGCATCTTCTGTCGTAAAGCCTTCTCCTTGATACCAGCGATGCCAAATATCAAGCGGTAAATAATTGAGGGATTTATAGGTTTTAAAGAACGCTAAATCATCTTTTTCGCTATCCAAATCTCCACCATGTGGGTAATTAGTTGGAAATTTCAAGGGGCGGGGAAGGTAGAAAATAGTGTTATTTTTGGTATTATTTTTGCCTTCGCGGTAGATAAAGGTCGAACTTATTCGCATCGGGGGCTTGGGTTGAAGAAACTTTGCCAACAATTCTTCAACTGGTTTTTTCCCAAATAGCCGTGCGTAATTGCTCACCCAAGCACTAAATAAAGTATCCGAACGTACTCGTTCTTTTGACTCTTCCATACCAATACCCAACTCACCAAAATGGACGCTTGACTGTCCGAAGTTAAGTTTGACAAGTTGCCATTTACCCATATTTAGCTCCCTGATAATCGATGTTGGATGTTTTGGCTTAATCCGGTAAAGTTATCTAATAGTTCTTGGATATTATTAGCAGATGGAATTTCTTCTCTCTCTGATCCATCGCTAGGAGTATTGGTAATTCGACGGTAATATTCCAAATCGCGGTAAAAGAAATTGAATTTTTTAAATTCTACTTTGCCGTAACCTCTAGAACCGTGACCTCCCAAAGCATCGTCTTCCAGGATTGCTAGGGCGATCGCAATATTTTTTAAATCTTCAATAGCTTGTTCAGAATTTTCGACGGTGTAAACAAGCTCAAACTCGAATATCGAACCTGCGGGGACGCGCTCAAATTGCCGAGGATTGGCTGCTGCGGTAACGCGATCAATACCATTTTCAAATTTCCATTCGGTCATAAATAGACCTGTGTCTACTTTTTTGAGTTGTTCGGCTGATTGGGGTAATAAATGGGAATCACGGACAATTAAGCGTGCTGGACAGTTACGACCACGATTGATTTGAACATAGCTTTGACCTTGGATAGTTTTCTTGGGCGTTTCGTCAGATTTGCCGGGTTCAGGAGGAACGTATAGTCCTGCTTTTTGGGCAACAGCAGTCGGCATCCAAAATTTTGTTCCACCCGTTGAGCCAAATAGACGACTAATTTGGCAAGTGAACGCTCCTTCATAAGGAATCATTAACCCATCAATTTCCGTAATTCCGTCTTCTAAATCATCGCTTTCATAACGATAAGTGCCGCTTCCCCCAGTACGATTGAGAGGTTTATTTAATAATCTCTCTGTAATTGAGCGCAATTTCCCTTTAATTGAAGAACCGGGAAGGTAGGGATACTGCGTTAAAGGGTCACGGATAACTGGTTTATCGAGTCCGCCGATATCCAGGTTTTCACCACCTCCACCAATATGTAATCCAGTTTTGACTTCAATTTGGCTTTTCAGGATAAATTTACCAAATAAAGATTTTTGTTCTAATGATGCAGGCATGATTATCCCCTATTGTGTGTTGTCGTCTTCTTATTTTCAGCTTCCTTGTGATAAGCAATGATTGCTTCAATAAGTTGTACTAAACGATAAAAATCTTCTGTACTATGTATTTTATTAATTGCCTCTGACATAACATTACAAAAAGGTTGAGCAGCTTTTTGACGTGCTGCTGACCATGTAAGCTTTACTTGCAGAAAAATAATATCATCCTGAATTCTGGCAAATCGAAGTTTTTCTTTTTCTTTTTCATCTTTAGCTTTCTTGATTTCATCATTATCTTCTTGAACAAGTCTTGATTTAAGTTGATTTATCGCATCTAAAAATTTGCGTATTTGATTTGTTTCTAATTTATTGTCTTTCAAGTAGTAACCAAAATCCTTAGCTTGCTCCACCAACTTTTTAATTGAATATTCCTTTAATGATGACAATTCATTGCTGCTGATTGTATCTTTCATCTCCTTCTCAATATTTGGATTTAAAGCGGCTGATTTAGAGGTATTTGGTTGATGATTATTGCTAATAGAATTATTAGACTTCAATGGTATATTAGACGAATTAGATGGTTTTGGGCGGTTTGGTTGATTTGTCATATTACTGGGTACGATTTAATAGTTCAATCCAAGTTGCGATCGCTCGAAAGTAAGGAGCATTGTATGGATTTTTCAAGGAAGTGCGAAATTCATCATCCTCTAATACATTTTGCGGCAATCTTGCTAATGTATAAGCTATTTTAGGAAGATGCAAATAATAGCGCGTTTCTATTGCATCATCTGATTTTTGGTCTTCAATCTTTTTTAAAGCTTGCTCTTGAACTTGTGCAGTAATTAATAGATTACGAACAAAGTTACGGGAGAAATCTTTTCCAATATTTTGACTTTCCAATCTCTCAACAAAAGGTAAGATACCTAAGATTGGCGGCTTTTCTTCTTTTTTAAGGTATCCCATAATCTTCTTTTGCACTTCATTCTCTTCATTTAATTCATCTAAATAATTTTGTCTTTCAATTCCCAGCCACTCATCCCATTTAAACACTTGGTTAAATAAGCCAAAGCTATCGCGTCCGTTGTTTTTCGCTTTACCTTCTGCATCTCCTGATTCATCGGCTGCTTGATAAAGAGGAAATTTCGGTTCCGCAATACTAACACCTGCTGAAAGTGTAATATCTGGATGATGCCCTGTATATGCGCGAAAACATTGGTAAATATCAAAGGAAAAATCAACAATTTCATTCCAAGCACCACTAACAAATAAATCGTCTCCTCCAGCGTAGATAAAAAGTATATTTTTACCCTTGTCATCAGATTGAGCTTCAGATAATGTTGTATCTTTATTATTAGGTAAAAACTTAATTATTTCAGGAGTATTACCGTCACGGTTGGCAGCTAAACTATTGAGATATACTTTAAAGAAGTAGCTCATCTGCCTTGATAATCCTGCTAATTTTGCTAATGATTGATTATTCCCTAAACCCTTAGCAAAAATTTGTCCTAATCTGTCAACATCCATTCGTAAATAACCGACTCGTTTGATACCCTGAGAAATATCTGCCATCTCTTCGGCACGCATGAAACGATTATCGTTTTTTGCTTTCTTACCATAATTACCCAGGAGAATTGGCGCACAATTACGAAAACTGCGGAATTTATAATGTTCTAAATCCCAATCGTTAACTAATAAAACGTTGTCGGCATTAGAGTCTACTTGCTTCCAATAGCTGAATAGCTTATAACAAACATTTATTTTACTGAGTCCATCGCTTGCATCTAGCTGAAACCACAGTTTATCTTCCTCATCTTCCTGCTTATCTATCACCTTTTGCGGTTGCGATCGCACAATTGCATCAACGCGAAATAGCTTCCCTCCCAATCCGAACATAGTGCGACACGTACTACAAGCCATTGCTGCGCCCGCTTCTTCATTTAGCGGTTTTAAAACCTCTTCGTCATCACGATGGCAGACTTTACAAGGTGTATGGGCGTAATATGGTTTGGTTAACGCCACAATATCATCAATGCGATCGCCAAATTTACGCGCTTTATAGCTAGCAAGATTTTTGGTAGCTTCCAACCAATGTTTGCTAAATTGAGCATTGCCTATATCTGCAACAGGAAATTCCTTTGAACTATCGAGAGCA
This sequence comes from Nostoc sp. TCL240-02, assembly GCF_013343235.1. Classification (GTDB taxonomy): domain Bacteria; phylum Cyanobacteriota; class Cyanobacteriia; order Cyanobacteriales; family Nostocaceae; genus Nostoc. The sequence goes on from NZ_CP040094.1 coordinate 5,363,722, forward strand.
AGATAAATTTTCCCTTGGAATTTCTCTCGCAACCATTGGTTAAATTGCAACCGAACTTGCTTGACAGTCGTTTTTGTCGCTTCATTACCTGGAGCTAGTATATATATGTTGCCGCCACCTGCATATATAACATTGATGCGAGGAAGGTTTAAGTGCGTTAGCAGCTGCGCTACAACTTCTTCGGTTACGAGTTCTAGATAAAAGCTGCGTGCCCGCAATGATTTGAGCGCACCATCAGAAGATATAGTGTAAATAAAGTTTTGAATTCCCGACAAGTCCCCAGCCACGATACTAAGTTTGGCTGTTTTTGGATCATTTACGATCGCACCCGCAACCGCAGCTGTTGTTTTGACTTTATCAACTAGCGCCACATCTGCTTCGCCAAAACTGATAAACGAACCGAATTTTTCGATAATTAAAGTAAGGAGCGAAATATTTGCCCAGTCGTTGGGGTTATCCTGAAGAAAACAGATTTGTTCACAAATTTGCTTTCTTAAATCCTCTACGTGTTTTGGTTCTTGCGTTTGAGGATAGGGAATTATGGGGTCAGAATTAGCGATCGCATTCGGTTGCCAAAAGTGTTCGTTGTTTTGACCTTGGGCTAATTTTACAGAATCGAACAATACCCGCAAAGCTTTCGGTTTGTCGTCAGCAGACCAGTTTAAATATTTTTTGGCTTCTGCAATGGCCTCTGAATCATTGGGTCTAGTAAATTTATCAAACTTCAATCCAGCCCAACTTGCTAAGTCCCAAACGGCTTGCTGGATAACCTTTAATGCTTCTTGGTGTGAGGGGTTTGGCGAACTTATCATGATGGAAAACTATTAGAGACAGTTATTATCAAAGTAATTTGGCTAATACAAAAAAATAATTATTGATTAGATGTAAAAATTGTTTTTACTGGTTTAAGTAGAATTTCTGGAACCTTTTGTACTCGACCCCGTACCCAAGTACCATTGGTAATTTCTAAGTACGGTTGTACTTGATGCACCTCTTTTACTTCTGCCAAACTACTATGAATTACTGCCACAGGGATTAAATTCCCTCTATCTCGACAAAATTCATGCCATGCACCTACGGCTTCTGGTTTAGAACTAATAATTAAGTAGTGGGTACAAGCTTCTAAAATTGGCAGTTTCTCCGGCTGTACCATGCCACCAACATCCACAATTACCAAAGACTTCTGCCGTCGCAGTTGTAGTATTGCTTGAGCATGATAGGGAAAAAACCGTTCTGTTAATGCACCTTTATTGCGTAGTTTGAAACCTTCTATTTCCTCATCTGTCGTTTGGCTACTTAATTCCAAAACGTAGTTACCTTCTCTATCCCAGTGAGCGCGTTGCAGGTAAATATCAGGATGGTCAGACAATAGCGCTTGAAACAAAGCATGAGATAGTACATTTTTACCACTATCTGGTGGCCCTACTATCATCAACGCCGGACATAATCCTGTCTCAACATTTTTCTTTTCCTGAGCAAGCCTATGATTTTGTCGTCCATTTGGTGGATTCACAGGAATTACTTGACCAATGCAGACTTGACGTGAGTTTGTTGCGGATACAACTGCTCCCAGGCGAGGGTCATAGCAAGCCACCCAAGCAGTTGGATGTAGGGCATGAGTGAGGTAAGAATAAAGCCACATGGGTGCGGACCTGAAATTACCACACCACCTGTAGGATCAATACCAGAGGGCAGTTCTAGGTTTTTGATATCTTGTGGTTCTATCAAGCGATCGCTGCTAGTCAACTCAACTGATAATACTTGGTATTTTAAGTTTTGTACAAACAGCGATTCACTTAAGTATAAGCGCAGAGGTGTAATCATGCCCTCCTGAAATCTTTAGTATTTTTTAATTCTCTGTCATTATGCCATTCTTAGTAGAAGACCCCTCTTCTACTAAATCTGTTATTCTTGCAAATAAGATTGGTACAGATTAACCCATGAAACAATTGATTTGCACAATTTTTTACAGTTTAATACCTTTTTATACATATCTAAGCGGTTTTTGTTAAGTATCATTAAACACTATTATTTTTAGAGAAATTTCAAACTGTTTGTACTGCCTAATCGAATAGATAGGTTATAAATTTGACTCAAGAATTGTATTTACCACCCACTTCCCAAATTTTGCAATGGCTAGCAGGAGGACAACTTGCTAATCGGCTGGTGCGATCGCTGCGATTATTGGTGCTGATCAACAAATTGTATAGTAGTAAGACAGATTGAGCGGATAAAATTCCTAGAGTTTTCACATACTCACAGCTGCGCGATCGCTTGTTTGCCTATCGTCACCCCAAAAGCGATAGATTAAATGCTCAACAAATTACAGTGCAGTGTAGCAATGGCTGCGCCAACGCCCTTTCTCTACAGATGCAAGATCGTGTAGACAATTACCAGGAACAGATAGAGCAGCTTTGGTATAAACCTCCTGGTGGGGTAGTGCAATTTGAATATTGGATTGCAGCGACAGAGAGTAAAGTAAAAATTACTGTTTACCCAGTATGTTTGCATTACGTCCGCCGTGCTAAATACCTTAGTGCTTACGGCATAGACCCCGATGGTAATATAGCATGGCACAATTACCGCTTGGATCGGATTGCTGGCGATCGCGTTCCGCCCAGCGTAGGCGATCGCCTAAAAGTGCTGGCTTGGGGCGACCCCCTTGTTCCTCAAAAATTGAAACAGATGTGGCATACAGGAAGTTTGCCGACACCAGAATATATTGCTGATGAATTGAAAGCTGCTTGGGGTTTCAATTTCTATTTAAAAAAAGAATTGCTTATCCTCCGTTTTCCAGTAGATTTTGCCAAATAGTATGTAGATAACACCACAAGACATTCTACTTTTCGTGCAGTTTTACATGACCAATTACCACAGTTTATTATTAAGAATATTCCAGATGAGCAGGAGCGTGAGCAGTTATTAAAAATTGTCAGTCAATGCCCAACAGAAGATACTTATTACATTGCCTGGATACGTGCTGGTGATATCAATATTCTTATGCGTTTGCGAGAATGGCGACCAAATGGCGAAGTTATTGCCCCTTTATCTATTCGTTACCAAATGAGAGCAGAAGCGGAACAAGAATTCAAAAATTATCAAGCGTTATTGGGCTGACTAAGATAAACATGAGTTAAGATAAGCTTTTCTTGTTTCTACAGTCCTTTGAACACCAGAAATAATCACAATACTGTTCGGTTAAGGCAAGAGACGCGATAAATCGCCGTCAAGACGAAGAACTGATTATTGTAGAGACGGCGATTTATCGCGTCTTTGTGATATTGTTATCAACGATATTTCCACTTATATTTGTTCACCTGAATGAAAATGCTTGTACCTAAAAATAACAACTCTCCTCAGCTAGAAAACATATTTTCACTCCGTTCACCAGAATCAAGTTGTTTTTGGCTTTTACAGCGAAAATCAAACGGAATTTGACAGCTTGAATGGTCAAAGATAAACTGATTCATATTTTCTAAAAAAAAATGAAAAATAATTTATAGATAGATATAACTTTGTGTTAAAGTCAAAAACACTCAAAAAGCCAAAGCTTTAAAGCGAAGTTTGACAGTATGTCGTTTGACTATAAGAGCAGCTCAACTGACAATTATAGAGGATATTGTACCGAATAAGCCGTTATTGTAGAGGGAACACAAAATGAAAAAAATGATTAAAGTCATGTTGTTAGGCATAGCAATCTTCACCTTTGCCTTCAGTAGCCCAGCTTTGGCAGGAGATGCCGTTAGTGGAGCTAAAGTATTTAGTGCTAATTGTGCTTCTTGTCATGCGGGAGGTAAGAATCTGGTTCAAGCTGCAAAAAACCTGAAGAAGGAAGCTTTGGAAAAGTATGGTTTGTACTCAGCAGAGGCAATTATTGCCCAAGTTACAAATGGTAAAAATGCTATGCCTGCCTTCGGCAAACGTTTGAAAGCTGACCAAATTGAAAATGTAGCTGCTTACGTGCTTTCACAAGCAGATAAGGACTGGAAGTAGATTAATATCTAATACCATTTCTGTATGAAGATTGCGCTTAGAAGACTGATGTAAAACTACAGATTGTAGGAGCAATTTATGAATTGCTTCTACGTGAATAAAGTGCAGTCTCACATAGAATTGGTATAACTTCAACAATTAACAATTAGCGGGACAAAAGCCCCGCTAATTTTCGGTTTGCCAAAATTGTCAAATAGGATGCTTATACCAATTTTGAATTAATAGTCTTGATAAAAAGACTGTTCCAAAAACATCAAACACTATTGCCTATCCTAATTTGGGACTATGAGTAATTTCTGGCGATTATTTATCGGTGTAATTATTGCTTTTTCTCTCACCTTTTTGACTTTATCTGCACATTCAGTACCCGTTGCCATTACCCAAATTACAGCGATTAATTTTTTGGAATTAGGTGTAGATAAGATGCGGTGGGGTAGTTACCAAGAAGCAATAGAGAGTTTTAATCAGGCAATTGAAGTTGAGAAAGATTTTGCTGTAGCTTACAGCGATCGCTGTCTAGCTTATCTCCAATTACAAGATTACCATCAAGCGATCGCAGATTGTACCCAAGCTATAAATTTTGCACCTAATGACTCTGAGGCTTATTTGAACCGGGGTTTGGCACTTTACAGACAAGGGGATTATTCCGGTGCCATCGTTGATTATAATCGAGCGATCGCACTTAAACCATCCGATTTTCGAGCTTACTACAACCGAGGGCTAGCCTTTGCTGGGGATGGGAAAGACTCGGAGGCAATTTTTGACTTTAATTTAGCCCTAACTCAAATTCCTCGAATCAGTAGCTTATTGCTTGCAGATATCTATAATGACCGAGGTTTAGCACATTTAGTCTTACAAGATACCCAAGCAGCGATGCTCGACTTTAATCTAGCAATTCGTCTCAACGCTAACGATTATAGAGCGTACTTTAACCGGGGTTGTGCTTGCGGACGAAACGGAGATGACTTTGGTGCAGTACGTGATTTTTCTCAAGTCATCAGACTCAACCCCAGTAATGCCCAGGCTTACGTTAATCGGGGAGTAGCTCACTATCGCTTAGGATATCATTTAGGAGCTATATCTGATTTACAAAAAGCATCTGAGTACTTTGACAACCAAGGAAAGAGAGTTGCTTACGAAAAAACTTTAGATTTATTGAAGAATCTGCGACAACAAATTTCGTCTGCAACGGAAATCGCTCTTTTGTAAGACTGTAAAGACTATACAGGATATCCACCAGCTTGAAAAATCTGTTCTACGGTTAAGTTTAACTCTGGAAAAAGAGGTGAGATAATGCGTTCCCCGGAGGGGTTGCCGCAGGCATCGCTACCTCGAAACTGGCTGACTTGAGATTCTCCCTCAATTAAAGTGTAAAGCGAGACAGTTGGTTGTTTGGGGTTGCCAATAAATCGCCTACCGCCTAAAGCCGCATAATCTACAATCCAGTATTCTGGGATGCCTACAGCCTCATAGTCAGCAGCTTTTTTTAAATAATCATCACGCCAATTGCTACTCACTACCTCAACTACTAAGGGTATTGATTCCGCTTGACTGACAGTAGATTCTTTTTTCCACAGAGGTTCGTTTACCAAATTAGGGAGATTTAATATCAGCACATCTGGTGAGTAAGCCGATTCACTTTCAAGGGGCTTTACTAGTACTGTTTTTGGGTGCCATAGGGTAGGCTGATGCGACTATATTCTAGAAGAAATTTCTGGAGTAAAAATACTATAATCTGTTCATGATCGCCTGTAGGTTGCGGCATCTCTACAATTACTCCATCATGCAATTCATAACGTTTTCCTGTGTTGTCAGGATATTTAGTAATGAAATCATCGAATGTAACTAGTTTACGTAAGGCTTGAATCATAAATTATTGCTTTTTATTCTGTTTATAAAGCGTCCAGTTTTCTTAATGCTAACGTAATTCATTAATTATTACGTAATAGTAAATTATATAGCAATACTGACTCATCTTTTAACAACAATATTCCCAATTTTTTAGGAAAGTAGGGAATCTAAATCTGTGGAAATATGACAGCGTGTCTTTTGACACGATTTTACTTTTACAGCAAAAATAATACGTGGTGACTATTTTTACTTGGTGTGAAAGAGAACGTGAAAAAAGATTTTTTGTTGCTAACAGTTGCTTTACCGGGTTTACTGATAGCATTTCCTAGCTTTGCTGCTGAGAGTGAAATTGAGCAGAGAAATACTGATAAATCAACCGAAGTCATTTCCGATATTCAGAGTTTGAGTGAAGTTGAGCTACCCGCCACTAATGCCGAATTATTAACTCAACAATCTGCACCGAGTGAAGTGAATCCAGAAACTCAGCCAGATTATACAGATGATGCAGACATTTCTATAGAAGCGATCGCAGAACCAGACAACCTACCTCAATCTACACCAACTTACGTAATTGATAAAGAAGAAATTCAAAAGCAGGGTGCTACAAGTTTAGCCGATATCTTGAAAAGAATGCCTGGTTTTGCAATCAATGATGTCGGTCATGGTGCAGATACTCATACAGGTACATACTACCGGGGAGCTTCAATTAATCAATCTGTATTTTTGATTAATGGTAGACCAATTAACAATAATGTCAACACTTATCATGGTGGAACTGACTTAAATAGCATTCCTGTAGAAGCAATTGAGCGAGTGGAATTATATAGCGGTACAGCTTCCGCTTTGTATGGTTCCTCAGCTTTTGGGGGAGTTGTGAATATCATCACCAAGGAAGGTTATGGTAAACCTCAATTGAGCGCTAGTGCAGAATTTGGCTCATTGAGTTTAAATAACCAACAAGTAACTTATGGTGGTTCATCCAATAATGTCAAATACAACTTTAGCTTTGAAAGATTTTTTACAGATAACCGTTATCGCGTGCCTGTAGGTGCTGCAAATCGTGATGAACAAGGATTTTTATTCAATGCAGATACAGCTACAAGTACCTACTTTGGGAGCATTGGGCTAGATTTAGATAAGAAAAATTCATTGAATTTAGATGTTACTGCACTCAGCAGTCGTCGCGGTTTAATTTATTTTGGCTTCCCTCTCCAAAGAGATAGATTAGACCACGATGGTTTAAATGTTGGCTTATCTTGGAAAACTCGACTAGGTAATGGGGAAAGCTCTAATCTGACAACCTCAATTGGTTATAACCAAGATTATTTCAGCACTTATGGCCCTACAGGAGCATTTTACCGCACAGGAACTTTAGATACGCAACAACTTACAGCCAGAGTAGATCATGAGTGGAAAATTACTTCCAATAATAAATTGCGCTGGGGTTTAGATTTGAAAAACACCGATTTAATCGGTGATGTTTTGAGTACAAATCCTAGTAGGATTGCTAATAACGGAACTGAAGATAGGAGTTTGTTTAATACAGCTTTATTTGCTGTCAATACTTGGAATATTAACGATAACTTTCTGATAGATTTAGGGTTAAGGCAAACTTTTGATAGCCAGTTTGGAAATTATCTTAATCCTAGTGTTGGGTTACGTTATGCCGTCACACCATTAGTAGCAGTACGTGGAAGTTGGGCAGGAGCGCAACGCAATCCTGGGTTAGATCAGTTGTATTTTTATGATACAGTTCATGGTTGGGAACCTAACCCTGATTTAAGACCAGAAACTGGTTCTACTTGGAGTGCTGGAGTAGATGTTAATTTTTCTCAAAATCTAATTGGACAGTTTACTTACTTTGGTAGTAGTATAGGCGATCGCTTGGGAGTTACCGCCGGAAGATGGGAAAACATTGGATTAGTTGATACCAATGGTTTAGAAGCAGCGTTGCAATTAAGAATTGCGGGTGGCTGGTCAACTTTCCTCAACTACACTTATACAGATGCTCAAATAAAAACAGGTTCAGAGAGAGGTTTACAATTAGGCTTGATTCCCTACTCTGTACTTCAAACTGGCTTAGGTTATGAAAAATCAGGATGGCAAGCTAACTTGTATGTTACCTACAATAGTGGCGCTCGTAGATCAATTTTTGCTAACTCTACTGACAAGGCTACAGATTTTGCACCGTCTTTTGTAAATTTAGATTTGAGCGGACGTGTACCTTTAACTAGCAATTTAGGATTGACATTTTACTTAGAAAATCTACTGGGTGAGCAATATGAGCGAGTTAATCGCATTTATAGCCCTGGATTTACTTTTCGTGTAGGTTTAAGCGCCAATTTTTAGGTGTCTACTTTCCTCTCTGTGTTCTCTGTGACTCTGCGGTTTAAAAGTTATTTATTGAACCACAGAGGTGCAGAGAACGCAGAGAAAAGAGAAGTTTTTAAAGACGACGCACGGCTATACAATATGGTGCGTTAGGCTAAAGCCGTAACTCTTCCTATTTACAATTTACTTTTAATCTAAAATCTAAAATCCAAAATTTCGATGAGAGCAAAAATTGAAAATCAAATACTTTTTATCCATCACGAAGATTTACCAGAGTTTAAGAAGGGTGGTTCGGTGGTGAGAAACTCTTATTTTTGGGCGTTACGTTCAATTGCTGGTAAAGCTTCGCGTTATCGTGATTGGGAATATGAACCAGAAGTTTGGCTAGCACTTTCACGAATGCTTTTGTCTTTTGCTGAATCTGGTTATTTAGGTCTTAGAGAAACTTTGCTGGAGTTTCCTTTCTCTCAAGGGGAAATTCCTAGTTTGCTGCAAGATGTGTCTACTTTTGAGTAAGTCAAATAAGCTTTTGCTTGCGGAAAACATCAAAATGAGTAAGTCAAATCAGCTTTTGCTTGCGGAAAACACCAAAATGAGTAAGTCAAACAAGCTTTTGCTTGCGGAAAACACCAAAATGAGTAAGTCAAACAAGCTTTTAAGTAAGTCAAATGAGCTTTTGCTTGCGGAAAACACCAAAATGAATAAGTCAAACAAGCTTTTGAATAAGTCAAATGAGCTTTTGTGAAAGCATTTCAGTATTTTGAGAAAGTAATTAAGTATTTTAAGAAAGTAATTAGGTGTTTTTGATAAAGTAATCAGCAAATATACCTGACAATTAACAATTACGGCTGCATAGTCCTGTCATTAATATTACATTAATAAAATAATCCTTGAACTCATCGGGCACTCATAAGAGGTTCAATCCGTCACGATTAGTCATCATAGACAAACCCTAGTTAACACTAGGGTTTGTTTTGATAAAACAATTAAAATGGAACAGTTAGTGTAGGCAAACAACGTGAAAATAGCTATTATTACTAAAACATTAATTACATCTATCGGTTTGTTGACTTTATTTGCCCCAAGTCAAGCATCGGCTCAACTTATACCGCAACCTTGGGTTTCAGTCGGTGGAAAAGATGGTGATGTAACCTATGCTGTAGGCGCTAGAGCTTTGAATTTCGGGGTTGAGCTAGGAGTTGGCCCTGATGGTGCTACGGGAGTAGATGTTTTGAAGTTTATCAGTTTACCTGTAATTTCACCCTATGTAGGAGTTGGACTTTATTCTGAAGATAAAGGTGTTGCGGTTTCAGGTGGCGTTCAGGTAGGTGCTAGTGATAACGTTTTTGTTGGTGCTGGTTACAATTCTATTCGTGGCTTTAACGGGCAACTGGGAATCAGATTTTAAGAGTGCTGAGAAAAGCATCAATCAGTTTTTTTGTTGACGCATAAGATAAAAGAAAATAGTATCGAATCAGGTACTTAATTCGGTGCTAATATGGTTAACATTGAAAATATTCACTCGTTAACAGACTTCCGGCGCAATGCCAGCAACTATGTTGAGCAAATTAAGGAAACGAAAGCTCCACTGGTTTTAACGGTGAATGGGGAAGCGGCAGTGGTGGTTCAAGATGCCCGTAGTTTCCAGCAGACGCTGAATCGATTGCAGCAACTTGAAGAGGAACTAAATCAACTGAAGCTAGAAAACTTGCAACAGGAAATTCAAAAGGGTATTGACCAAGCTGATAGGGGTGAACTATTAAGTGGAGAAGAAGTGATGGCACGGCTCCAGACTCGTTATCAGGCTGCTTTGACTAACGAGACTTGATAATGAGTAATTATACTTTTACACCGTTAGCAGTTAGCGACCTCGATAACATCTATGAATACATTGCTGCAAATGACCTAGCAATAGTAGGACAATTGCTTAACCGCTTTACCGAATTGTTTCGGAAACTTGCTGCTATGCCTGGAATTGGCCGTAATCGCCCTGAGTTAGGGGAAGGTATCAGAAGCTTTCCCTCTGGGAATTATGTCATTTTTTACCGTTCATTTGAAGGAGGCATTCAAATTATGTGAGCCTTGCATGGAGCGCGGGATATCGAGAAGATATTTGCTCAAGATACTGAATTTACGCAGGGGGAGTAACTGAAGTTGAGATTAGTTTTCTGACATCAACTGCGGAATCTTGTTGTAATGCTGATGCCACGATCGCTTCACTCTCAACTATACTCAACTGAGCGATCGCTTGTTTGACTCCAGGTATACTTTGAGGATTCACGCTCAATTCATCCAGCCCTAAACCTAATAAAATTGGTGTTGCTAAAGTATCTGCTGCCAATTCTCCACATAATCCTACCGAAATCCCGGCAGCATGGGCAGCTTGGATAGTTTGCTGCACCATTCGCAGCACGGCTGGATGTAGTGCATCAACTAAGTTTGCCACGCGGGGATTAGTGCGATCGCTAGCCATAACATATTGACTCAGGTCGTTAGTCCCTATACTAAAGAAGTCTACTTCAGCTGCTAATTGATCTGCGATCGCAACTGCTGAAGGAACCTCCACCATAATCCCTACTTTTATCGCCGCATCGAAGGGAATACCAGCTTGATTTAATTCAGTCTGCACTTCACCCAAAATTACTTTAGCTGCACGTATCTCGCCTAAAGTGGCAATCATTGGCAACATAATCTTAATTTGGTGTCCTATACTAGCTCTCAAAATTGCCCGTAACTGAGTTTTAAAGAGTTCTGGACGATCTAAACAGAAACGAATTCCTCGCCAGCCTAAGAAAGGATTAGGTTCTGGAAACCCTACTCTTAGATAAGGAAGTGGCTTATCACCACCGATATCTAAGGTACGAATAATTAGGGGACGATTATCTAAAATTTGGGCGATCGCTTGATATACTTCAAGTTGTTCTTCTTCTGTGGGAGCGCTTATCCGATCTAAATAAAGAAACTCTGTGCGAAGTAGTCCTACCCCTTCTGCACCGCTAGCCACAGCAACTTGCACATCATTTATACTACCAATATTGGCAAAAACGCTAACTTGCCGACCATCAAGAGTAATTGCTGGCTGGTGTGCTGTAGTTCGTGCTTCCTGCTGGGCAGTTTGCCAAGCTGACTGTTTTGCTGCTAATAATTCTAGGATATGTGACTCTGGTTCTACCCAAGCTTTGCCACTTTCACCATCAAGTGCCATGAGTGTACCATCTGCCAAATGCAACACTTGGGCATCCACTCCCAAAACTGCGGGAATACCCAATGTCCGGGCAATAATAGCACTGTGGGAGGTGGCGCTACCAAAAGTTGTACAAATACCCAACACTTTTGTTGGATCTAATCTAGCGGTATCTGAGGGGGTTAAATCAGTCGCCACTAAAATCGCCGGTTCATCAAGATGTAAGTTAGCAGGGAGATTTCCAGCTAATAATCGCAGCACCCTTTGCCCGACATCTACAACATCGTCAACTCGCTCTTGTAGATAAGAATCTTCAAGTGTTCGGTAAGAAGTCGCCACTTCATCTACTACGGCTTGCCAAGCTGCCTCAGCATTTATATGGTGGTCTGAAATACGCCCATAAGCCGCTTCTAATAATACTGGATCTTCTAAAAACAGTAATTGGGCATCAAATATAGCGGCTTCAGTGTCACCAATTTGCAGAGATGCTTGTGAAAAAACTGCTTGAATTTCCTGTTTGGCGGTGTGAATTGCTGTTTGTATTCTTTGCCACTCTGACTCAGGATCATCTACGTGATATTCAGTAATCGTGATGTGAGTGGGTTGATAATGAACAACAGGTGCGATCGCAATTCCCCCAGAAGCAGCAATTCCCAAAAGTTCGCCGTGAGTTGCCAGGGTAATTTCATGATGAAATGTCGGCGGAGAATTCAAGGCAACATTATCTTCACCAAAATTATTGGCGAATAACGCCTGTAATGCCTCCAGCGCTTCATCTGCATCAAAACCGGTGGCAGTAATTACTAGTTCGTGTCCTTGACGCACTCCCAAAGTTGTGACTTGGTTAATACTGTCACCCCGAACTAGCCCAGTGTTCCTCGTTAAATTCTGCACTAGAATTTGAGATTGAAACCGGGCGACAGTTCCCACAAACTGGGCTGCGGGACGAGCGTGTAATCCTAAGCGATTGCTGACAATTAACCGGATTTCTTTAGTTGGTGATTCGGGATTTTTTGCTTCGATGTTGTCACTGACAACTGACAACGGATTTACATTTAATTGAGTTGCTTTGGCGAGGAGTGCGCCGCGTGCTTCCGCCATAACTTGGTGAATATCTCTACCAGCCGCCGCCGCAACAACAGCAGCGATCGCACCTTCTACTAGAGGTGCTTCACACAAATACACCTTTTGCTGCTGTGCTTCTGGCAAAAATTCGATCGCCATTTCTGCACTTAGCAAAGCACTACCTAAATCCATTAATACCAAGACACCATCATCAGAGAAAACAGAAGCGATCGCTTCATAAACCTGAATCGGATCTGTACCCAATGGATTTTCAGGATCTTCAATCCCTGCTGCGACAGCGATAGAAACTTGACCTTGAACCATTTGCGCGGCAAGTTCCCGCACACCTAAAGCTAGTTGTTTACTGTGAGAAACGATAACAATTGCGATCGCTGCCATACCGCCAAACTTGTTAAGAGGTTTGCGTTTAGCTCGTTACCCATTGCAATTTCCCATTCCGCACCGCTAGAAACAGCATTTATCTTGATTAAAATTGCAACTGCCCGAAAATATTCCGGTTGTTCCAGCTAGAAATACGAATAGAATAGCCCTCTTTTACAGAAATACGTGGTATCCACTCATAAACACCATCGCTAGCGGTACGGGAAGAGATGTTTTGGATAAGTTTGTCTTTATCGTACAGCTTAATCGAGACATCGCCATCAAAATTATCCCGCCACAATATTAAATAGGGCTGATCCTTCTTGGGAAGCACTTTAGAAGCCGGCTGATCGATCGAGATTTTTCGTGCAACCTGATTTTTGATTTTCTTACGGAATCCCAAATAATGAGGGAGGTTTCGGAAAGCAGGATTTTCTTGCGGATTAGACAGTTGGGGAACAATAATATTTCCGTTCTGAGAATTGAACAAATAAGTCGATCTACCACCATCAACAGTAATGATGTCGCCTTTGACTCCTAATTTACGTAATAAATCGGCTGCCTCATCCAGAGTTGCTTTCTTCACCGTCATAATCAACAATAACTCGTCACCCTTAACACCATCTTTGTCTAGAGTACCGATGATTTGATACTTATTTGCTTGGTTTTGGGCTAAGACTTTTGCTGGATGATCGCTGTATCGGTAAGTGACAATCGCATTCTTCACTGCTTTTTGGTTGAGAGGTGCGCCGCTAACCTGGTTGTAATCGGTAATGGATGCCTGCTTATTATCCCAGACTAGAGCTTTGAGGCGAATATTACTATAGTATTTATCTTTTGGTTCTTTGATGGGCCCATAAGGGCTATTGCCACCACTGATGACTACACCATTTAATTTAATTGGAAAAGATAATTGAGTACTAGATTCGTATTGCTCAAAAAAAGAACAATTAATTATTGAAAAAAGGTTATTTTTATAAAGTTGCTTATATTCATCTGCAACTTCAGAAAACAACTTTCTTTTGAAAAAAGGACTGTAATATTCACCTTCTCCCTGATAATATTTACCCTCATTTATACCCATATTATCTACTTCGCCGATAATTTGATCTATGTGCATTTTGCGGAGATCGATAACTTGTAAATAGACTTCATTACCATTGGTTAATTCTTTTTTATATAAAGCCGCTCCGTCTATAGCATGGAGAGGCTGATAAGAAGATAAAGGGTTGAAAGTTTGGGCAATCCAAAAGCTACTCAGAATTGGCAACAAAAAAAGCAATAAATTGATTACAACATTCATGAGCATTTGATTAAGTTATAAATAAGTAATTATGGGACTTCCAGTTAAAAAAATATCCCATTGTAGGGGCGCAAGGCCTTGCACCCCTAAAAATATGCAAATAATTTAGGATAATTTATTTTCTGCAAGTCCCTATAATTGAAATTTAAATGTTAACGTCGAGCCTCAGAAAGTCAACATTGAGCCTCAGAAGGTCAACATTGAGCCTCAGAAGGTCAACATTGAGCCTCAGAAGGTCAACATTGAGCCTCAGAAGGTCAACATCGAGCCTCAGAAGGTCAACATTGAGCCTCAGAAGGTCAACATTGAGGCTTTTTACTTGAATATTGTAAATTTGAACTTGAAATTTGAGACTTACAAAGCTTGTGAAAGTTGTACAGCTTTATTATGTAAATAAACATGAAGATTAAGTAACTTTACCAAGTATCCCATATCTGCAAATATAAACTGCATTAATCTTTCCTTTGTGTACTAAGTTGATGAAGCACTTAAAAAACATCCGTTGTAGTATAGCTCTGGTTTTGTAATACTAGTGGTATAAGAGATGATGGCTCAATTTGAATACAGCACTCTCGCCCATCCACAGGATATCCAGCAGTTGGAACATATCCTTGAACAGTGTTTCATCAGCGCCCTTGGTGGTGAGGAAGCTTACATCAACATGATTGGCGTAGAAAATTTCCGTATTATTCGGAGATTAGAGCAAGTAGCTGGTGGATTAGCAACTCTCGACATGGGTCAGTGGTGGGGTGGTCAACGTGTACCAATGACAGGAATTGCCGTAGTAGGCATTGCTCCAGAATATCGGGGTTCGGGGGCTGCGATCGCTCTTATGCAACACACTCTCAAAGAACTTTACGATAGAGGTATAGCAACCTCCGCTCTTTATCCAGAAATTCAAGGCTTGTACCGAAAAGTAGGTTATGAGCAGGGCGGTAGCTGGTGTATTTGGGAAGTTGCTACCCAGAGTATCCAAGTACGGGAGCAATCCCTACCTTTGGAATTAGTAGCAAGCATCAATCATGAAGTCTTTCATGAGCTATATCAGCAGCAGGCGAGACAAACGCATGGATATTTAGACCGACATCCAGCAATTTGGGAACGAATAATTCAACCAAATGACAAGGAAATAGTCTATACCTATTTGATTGGTACTAAAGACCAACCCCAAGGCTATATCATCTTTACTCAAGAGCGAACAGAGAATGGTAGAATCCTCATCGTGAAAGATTGGGTACTGAGTACAGTTGCTGCTGCACAAACTTTTTGGTCTTTTCTAGCAAGTCATCGCTCTCAAATTCAACAGGTGCGATGGAAGAGTTCTGCAATTGATTCTCTAACATTGTTGTTACCAGAGCAAACTGCCAAGATTAAGACTACGAGTCGTTGGTTGCTGCGGATAATAGATGTCATCAAGGCGCTGGAATTGCGTGGTTATCCACCGGGAATCCAAACCGAATTGCACTTAGAAATTCAAGATAATTTGCTAACTGAAAATAATGGTAAATTTATTCTTTATGTCGCCAATGGACGTGGAGAAGTCACAAAAGGTGGAAAGGGTGAATTGCAGCTAGATATCCGGGAATTAGCACCATTATATACAAGCTTGTTTACTCCCTACCATTTGCAAATAGCGGGAAAACTGAATGGTACAGAAACGGCTATTTTAGCAGCTACGCAAATATTTGCAGGTGCTTCGCCTTGGATGGCTGATTTCTTTTAAAGAATTGGGAATTGGGAATGGGGCATTGGGCATTGGGCATTGGGCATTGGTTATTAATTCATCTCCTCATCTTCCTCATCTCCTTCACCTGACTTACTTAAACAGACAAGGGGCTTAAGCTCCTTGTCTTAAACCCCTTGTTAAAAGTAGTTTTTGGTGTTGAGTTTCGTTCCTTAATCCAACTAAACTTAGATTGATCAAAACCTATTAAAAATAAAGGTTTATGATTTTTCTTTGATTAAGGTAATAGAAAATGGCTAGTTAGCTCAAGAAATTTGGTGTACCACTACCACCATTCTTACCAACAGCAGGAATTTCTAATAGACTATCTGTAGCTTTGCCAGTACCGTCATTGATAACGGATGTAGAGCTACCTGATGGATGTCCATTAGGGACGAACAGTTGCGGGTGGTCAAAAGGCGCTTTCTCATACCGAACTCGCTCATCAGTCAGACCTTTTAAAAAGGCGACCAATTGCTGTTTTTCTTCCGGTGAAAGACCCAGTGGGGGAAGAAGCCCTAAGTCACCACCCCGATTGTAAAAATCAATCACTTGCTCTAAGGTTGCGTTACCTCCATTGTGGAAGTAAGGAGCAGTGAGTTCCACATTGCGAAGTCCAGGTGCTTTGAAAGTTCCGTCTGCGAACACAGGTTCAGTAGAATTCAACGGTGGATTGAAGGTAGGAGGGTTTTCGCCAAGGAGAAGCTGAAATTTCCCTAACTGAGCCAATCGTGCTTCTGAAAGCGGATTACCGAAAGCGTCATTACCACCCAAACTAGGGTCGTCTGTAGTAGGTCTGACACCGATATTGAAAAAGCCAGTGTCTTCAGGGGAGTTTGGAGGGAAGGGCGCACGTTTGATTCGTCCTTCTTTAGCCACATTGCTTGCTGAAGCAGCTGTCAATTCCGATCCAACGTGACAAGCAATACAGAAAGCTTTGCCCTCAAACAATTGTTTACCTAGTTGCTGCTCAGAAGTTAGGGCATTAGTGTTTCCTTCTAAGAAGCGATCGAAGGGCGTATCATTGGCAATGAGCGTAGACTCGTACAACTGAACTGCCAGCCCAAAGAATAGCGAGAAGTTGTACTCCATTAATGTGTACTCATTAGTCTCCAAGGAGCGATCAGGCTTTTTGACAAAAGTCCTTCTACCTTCAGCATCAACTTGGATGAGTCGATTAGACTTCCACCACTCCGGCTTGAAAGCATCTTGAATTAGCTGCCCATAAGTTTTATCTTTGAGTCCAGGTTTGGGCGATCTACTATCTGCACCTAACACGCTGTCTTGTGGATGTACTACCTGCTTACCTAGGGGTCTTAGAGGTAATAACTTTTTCGCAAGTTTTCGAGGAAGCTTTTTACCTTTACCAGCGCTGAGGGATCTTTTGTCAATTCGCCCGAACTTATCACCAATCTCTTGAAAAGTTCGACCATCAGCAGACGACTCAAAGGAACTGAGCGGCGGGCCAACCGCTTGGGATGCCAAAGATGCATTCTTCAGACTGACTTTGACAAATTCTAGTTTATTTGGGTTTTCTGCTTTGGCGATCGCAGCATTAGGATCTCTTAAACCAAAGGGATTCACCCCATTAAAGATATTTTGTGCCCTTCCGTCCCAAAAGTTGCGGAAGTTGAATGCTGAATTAATCACGGTTGGAGTATTACGCGGCTCGACGCGGCGCACATTAACGCCTCCCACGTTAAACACTGGATCTGGCTCGTTTGTTACTTGGTCTTGTGCATTACCAGGTGTGACATCAACAAACTTACTATTGAAAATCCCCTGAGAAGAACTCACATCGTTACTGTGGAAAGGAAAATCTTCTGGTTTGAGTTGGTAGTTTGGTAGACCACCAACATTAAAAACTGCATCTGGATTCTCCGTACCATCAGGGTTAATCCGTAAAAGTCCAGGAGCAATCTGATTTTTGGATCTATTGTCGGCCCCAGCATGGAAGTGACAACTAGCACAGGCAGTTACGCCGTCGCTCCCAACCTGCATATCCCAAAAAAGAGTTTTTCCTAACTTTATGGCAGCTACTTTGTCTTTTACGAAGTCTCCAAGATTGTCCGGCTCCGGAACCGATATGCTTTTGAGCGAAGGTAGAGGCGATGGCGTAACCTGTGCCGAGACAGTATTTCCAGCTATTATTGCTGCCATAATAATGACAGCAATTGTTATAGTCTTTAAAAATCTTGATCTCAGGTAGTTAAGCTTGCCATATTTGAATCTCCACTCTTGGCGCTTTATTTTTGTCACCATAGATTTGAGCAAAAATCGACTTTTTGAGGTCAGTACTAAGTAAATGGATAAGCTTGTAATAGAAATTACTAAGCTTAAGGTAAGTAGAAACCCCATAATGCTTTGTACTAAGATAAAACTGAAACAAATTATACATTTACGTGTAACCCTGAATTTTAATATTCATGTAAAGTAATTACGCAATTTAAAAATTTTCTATGAACAAGAAACGCTATGATTTAGCACTAAAAATAAATTGAGTAGGGTCGATAAGCCGTTCTACATTTAATTTTTTCACTAAGTTATTAATATAGATTGTCAATAAAAGATTGTAAAATTTAGATATGCAAATTAGATATGTTTTAACTTCTCATCAGCCCTACTTTGAGTAGGATACTTGAATGTCACTACATCAAAGTTCTGGTCGCTGGCGCTTAGGGCTGGTATTATCGCTATTAACGGTTTTATTGTGGGGAATTTTACCTATTGCTCTGGCAGTAATTCTGCAAGTACTTGATGTCTATACCGTCGTTTGGTTTCGATTTTTAGTATCATTTTTACTACTTGCTGTGTATTTAGGAATACGCGGCAAGTTACCAAAGTTAGAACAACTGCGTTCTGCTTCTTGGAAATTATTAGCGATCGCTACACTATTCTTAGGGATTAATTACTTCTTTTTTACCCAGGGTTTATCACTAACATCACCTGCTAACGCTGAAGTTCTGATTCAATTATCTACCCTTTTATTAGGTTTTGGAGGGTTAGTGATTTTTAAAGAACGTTATCGGCTGTATCAATGGATTGGTGTCAGTGTCATGATTTGCGGTTATGTTTTATTCTTTCGTGAACAACTAACGAATCTAATTACAGCACATGGAACATATCTACTAGGTAGTGTTTTTATAGCGCTAGGCTCAACGTCATGGGCTATTTATGCTTTAGCACAAAAGCAGTTGTTACAATCTTTATCTTCCGCCAGCATCATGCTGATTATTTATGGAGGGTGTGCTTTATTATTCACTCCTCTAGCCAAAGTAAAATCACTTTTGATACTCGATCCTTTCCATTTAGGAATGTTGCTTTTTTGTGCTTTTAATACTTTAATTGCTTACGGTGCTTTTTCCGAATCATTAGAACATTGGGAAGCATCACGAGTAAGTGCCGTAATAGCTTTAGCTCCCATTGTGACATTAATATCAGTTGCAGTTGTATCAGTTATTGCACCTGATTGGATACCATCAGAACACTTCAGTTTGGTAGCAATATTGGGAGCAGGTTTAGTAGTTATAGGTTCAGTAGCGATCGCATTAGGGAAAGCTGATTAGTAGTAAGGATTTTCAGGATTTTTACTGTTTTATTTATCTATAGAATCCGTGCAACATTCAAAGCTACAACATAAATACTGAGGCAGAGTATTTTTTATTTGTTATGATTTGATAGTGAAGGCGAACTACGGGAGTCACCCATTATAAGATGGATACTTTACCCATCTGTGTGACACAGTAGGATCTGATTTTTGACTTTCTAGCCAAGAAAAAAATTCTTGAAGAAGAATTCATAAATCAGAATTCAGGAGTCAGATAAAGCTTTCTACATTCGCAAGTCATACACGATTCATACTGAATTATAACGGCTGACTCCTAAATTCTGTTTTGATAAAATTGAGGCTAAAAACTTAAAGTAAACCAAGCAGGGTGTCCGAATAACTACCAAAGCCAACACCTGATAAAACCAGACCACCGAAACAGTTGAGCGATGAATAGTTTGTTTGGTAATTGGGCCAGCAGCCTCAGAAAAAATTCCCTATTGCTGGTTCTTTCAACACTGCTGCCAATGTTTGGAATTAGTAATTCTGTCTTGGCAGCAGAGCGGATTTATGCATCTTATTCAGCTTTAGAACTTTCTATTTCAGTCAACACTTTAGAAAACTATGCCAAAACAGGTGTAATTAACGAAGATTTGGCAGCGTATCAGCAATATCTTCCTCTACAACAGCTTCCAGAATTGCGACGGATTTTACTTAATCGTGTGAAAGTTAGTCCGGTAGTACTTTCGCAACTTCTCTACACACCGCAAGGAGAATTTTTGCTGCATCGGTTGGCGCAAGTCATTATAAACAAATCTTCTCAACCAGAACCAGGATTTAGTGCTTTGCGTTCGGCGCTAATTTCAGCCTCTGCTGAATCGGGAGGCTTGACACTTTTGAATGTTTTGCGTAAGTATCCCAGCAGCAGCATTCGTCTTGATGTTGCAGAGACTTTAGAAATAGCTACGGAATTAGAGAAACTTGTTAACCAAACCCATAGTGCGATCGCAGCAGTTTCCCAAGAGTCTAAAATAGAAGCTGCTACCACTCCACAACCAAATCTCTCACAATTGCCTGATTTGAAGGTTCCGGGCAAGTTTAAGTCGCAAAAATACACCCTAAAGTTTTTTGACTCAAAGCGCAATCGGCTTTTATTGACTGATGTTTACATTCCTAATGTTCAAAATACTACACCCGTAATTGTGATTTCTCACGGCTTGGGTTTAGATAGCAGCAACTTTCGATATTTAGCTACGCACCTATCTTCTTATGGATTTGCCGTTGTCGTTCCCAATCATCCTGGTAGCGATGCTAAACAATTACGTTCTCTGCTAAAGGGACACGCCATTGAAGTAGCAGAACCAGGTGAATTTCAAGACCGACCTTTGGATGTCACATATATATTGAATCAATTGGAAAAAGGTAATCAATCTGATTCAAGGTTTAAAGGTCGCTTAAATCTGCAACAAGTCGGAGTATTTGGTCAATCTTTGGGAGGCTACACAGCCTTAGCCCTAGCAGGCGCAAAAATCAACTTTGAGCAGCTAAAACAAGACTGTCAACCAGCAGCACTGCAAAAAACCTGGAACATGTCTTTACTGCTCCAGTGTCGCGCTTTAGAATTGAGCATCAGCAAGTCTGGCAAGGATTATAACCTGCGGGATGAAAGAGTGAAAGCTGCGATCGCAGTTAATCCCATTACTAGTTCTATTTTCGGCAAAGCTGGCTTAAGTCAAATCAAAACTCCAGTAATGATTGTCAGCAGTAGTGATGATACTGTTGCACCAGCTTTATCTGAGCAAATTTTACCTTTCTCCTGGTTTGCGAATTCACAAAAATATCTCGTCATGCTTGTAGGTGGTACTCACTTTTCCACCATTGGTAATGGCAATCCTGCAAATCAACAAGTAGCATTACCTACTGATATGATTGGCGATGCTTCTCAAGCGCGCCGTTACATGAATGTTTTAAGTTTACCTTTCTTCCAAACCTATATTGCAGGGAAGCCGCAATACACGCCCTACCTGAACGCCGCCTACACTCAAAGTATTTCTAGTAAGTCTCTTGGTTTAAGTCTTGTCAAGTCATTAAATACAACCGAATTAGCTCAATTTCTAGATATACAAGGAGCCAAAACCGTAAAAAAAAAGTTCCCAACACCATAGTCAGCTTCGGATTTTGGATGTTGGATATTGGTGTTGCATTGCTGCATGTGATGATTTTTATTTGATTTGCACAGACGTAATTAATTACGTCTGTAAAATTTATTTGCGTAACACACCCTACACGATCTTCTAATTACTTCTGCTTACTTACTGTAAAACTGTAACAAATATAGATGATATGCGATCGCATTCATCCTTATCGGCATATACTTTAAAGAAATGTGACATTTAATTGCGCTATTGTAAAATTCAGCTTTACATAAGTTGATTTATGAGCCAGCCTAAAAATACTACTACCCAAGCGACTGCTCTGACTAACCACGATCGCAAACCTATTCATATACCTGGCTCTATTCAACCTCATGGTGTACTACTAGCACTCAGTACTCAGTTAGAGATACTGCAAGTTAGCAAGAATACCCAAGTAGATTTAGGTAAAGAGCCAAAAGATTTGCTTGGTAAACCATTGAACTGTTTACTAGAAGCTCAACAAGTAGAAGCTGTAAAGCAGTGCTTGGTAAAAAAAATTGGCAGTCCTAATACTTTTAAGGTATCAATAAATACTCCGTATGGCGGACGAGATTTTGATGCGATCGCTCATCGTACAGAAGAGGTTGTGATTCTGGAGTTAGAACCGACTGACTCAAAATCTGAGGTGAGTTTTTTAGGCTTTCATGCTTTGGCGGGTGAAGCGATCGCAAAAATGCAAAGGACATCAAACCTGGTAGAATTTTTGCATCTAGTGGCTGAAGAAGTCCAAAAAATCATCGGTTTTGATCGGGTAATGGTCTATCAATTTGATGAGTCGGAAGCGGGTTCTGTGGTTGCAGAAGTAAAACGGGAAGATTTATCACCTTATTTAGGACTTCATTATCCCGCTACAGATATTCCAGCGCAGGCTAGGGAGTTATACACGCGTTGCTTTCTCCGATTTCTTCCTGATTTGACGGCCGAACCTGTCCAGCTAATTCCAACGCAAAATCCGACAACACATCAGCATCTTGATTTAAGCTACTCTGTGCTACGGAGTTTTGATTGGTGTTGTGCTGAATATCATCAAAATATGGGAGTGAAGGCTCTTTTGGTGATTTCACTTATTCAAGATCAGAAGCTTTGGGGATTAATATCTTGCCATCATCAAACGACAAAGCATATTTCTTATGAAATACGCAAGATGTGCGAATTTTTAGGACAAATCGTATCTTCAGAGTTAGCGCACAAAATTAGTTCTTCGGAATGGGACTATAAGGTAAAGCTCAAATCGCTACAGTCGGAGTTTTTAGAGTCCATTTCCCAAGCAGATAATTTTATCGATGCCTTAATTAAACCGGAAATCCGCTTGCTGGATTTTGTCAGTGCCTCTGGAGCGGCGGTTTGTCTGGATAATGAAATTAACCTCGTGGGAACCACACCAAATATTGATGAGGTGCGGGCGTTAATAGAATGGGCAGATACTCAAGTTAGTGATAACCTGTTTTCTACCGATTCTCTACCGAAGCTTTACCCAGAAGCGCTGATATTTAAAGATACTGCTAGTGGTTTGTTGCTGCTGCGAATTTCTAAAGTCCGGCGTTATTATATTCTTTGGTTTCGCCCTGAATTTATCCAAACGGTACACTGGGCAGGAAATCCACAGGAATCCATTCAAGCTCAGGTAGATATTAGCTATACCCTGTCTCCACGAAAATCCTTTGAACAATGGCAAGAAACGGTTAGATTAACTTCTTTACCTTGGAAAGGGTGTGAACTTGAAAGTGCGATCGCTCTGAGTAATGCGATCGTGGGTATTGTCCTCTCAAAAGCGGATGAATTAGCGAAAATTAACCTGGAGTTAGAACGCAGCAACCAAGAATTAGCATCTTTTGCCTACGCCGCTTCTCACGATCTCAAAGAGCCTTTGCGGGGCATTTATAACTTTTCGACGGTGCTGCTAGAAGACTATACCCAAGTCTTAGATAATGATGGAATTGAGTGCTTGCAAACAGTAGTGTCCTTATCTGTACGCATGGAAACTCTGATTAATGCTTTGCTGCGACTCTCGCAGTTAGGACAAGCACATCTCCGAGAGCAAGCAACCGATCTCAACGAATTGCTCAATCAAGTAATTGATGTCTTTCGTGCGAGTCGCCAAGACTCCGGGCTTGTGGATATTCGCATTCCCCGGTCTTTACCAACAATTCAGTGCGATCGGGTTCTCGTTAATGAAGTCTTCAGTAACCTGCTTGGAAATGCCTTCAAATACAACGATAAAGCAGAGCAATGGGTTGAGATTGGCTACTTAGATGAGGAACTGGGGACTAGGGACTGGGGACTGGGGACTAGGGACTGGGGACTAGGGGACAAGGGGACAAGGGGACAAGGAGAATACCCAATTCCCAATTCCCAATTCCCAATCCCCAATCCCCAATCCCCAATCTTTTATATCCGAGATAACGGTATTGGCATTCCACAGCATCACTTAGAAACTATCTTTAGGTTATTCAAGCGGCTGCACTCTCAGGAAAAGTACGGTGGAGGAGCAGGTGCAGGATTAGCTATTGTTAAGAAGATTGTTGAGCTTCATAACGGCCAAATTTGGGTTGAATCTACCGTAGGCCTTGGCTCTATTTTCTATTTCACGCTGGAATAGTTTAAGATAATAACCAAATATGTATTTTTGTTAAGCTCTTTTAAGACCACGAATGACAAAAAAACTTCATGAACCTCTGCTTGTTGTTGAGGACAGCAATGAAGATTTTCGGATGCTACAACGTCTGATGCGGCTCATGTCCGTCCAGAACCCCATACATCGTTGTACTAATGGGGATGAGGTTTTAGAGTTCCTGTATCAACAGGCGAGCGATGCCCATAGCAAAGGCGAAAACTTACCCAACTCTAAAGTAGCATTACGACCCTCTGTAATCTTGCTCGATCTGAATTTGCCAGGTATTGATGGCCGTGACATTTTAGATCGGCTCAAGCAAGACAAGAGTTTCAAGGAAATCCCCATCGTTGTTTTTACCACATCATCAAATCCCAAGGATATTGAGTTGTGCTACCAAAAGGGCGCAAATGGATATCTGGTAAAGCCGATGGATGCTCAGGAACTAAAAAAGACGATTCAGGCATTTGTGGATTACTGGCTTGAAGCCAATATCCCGCCAGTATTGGATTAATTTATTTATTGTCTGTTGATGAGGCAGTAGGGAAAAAAGGATAATAAAGGAGACGGTTCAGAGGGCACAGAGACATTTTCTTCTTTGAGTCACTGTGTCTGTTTGTCTCTGCTAGATTCTTTTTACCCATTTTTCTGTTTTTGAGTATTTGATGTTTCTTTAGGATTACTAAAGAATTTAGATTTTATTTATACTTATTTTATATTATTTTTAGAATTATGCAATAAAAACTAATCTGGATAAAAGGGATCTACATTCTCAATCCTCATACTTGTATATGTTGGACATAAGGACGCTACTCATCATTGATGATTGTGCAGCAGATCGGAAAATCTATCGCCGATATCTGTTGAAAGATCCGCACCAGTCCTACCAGATTTTTGAGGCAGACTGTGCTGAAGAAGGACTTGCTTTGTGCAAAAAAATCCGCTTCGATGCCATTCTGCTGGATTTTTGCCTACCTGATATGAGTGGGTTAGAACTATTCGATCAAATGCAGCAGGAGATATTTAAGACTTCTGTGCCTGTAATTATGTTGACAGGGCGGGGCGATGAAGAGGTGGCTGTGCAAGTCATGAAACGGGGTGCGCTTGATTATTTGGTTAAGCACAATCTGACACAAAATGTACTGCAATTAGCAGTTCGCAATGCGATCAAGCAATCATGCTTACAAGCCCAACTCAGCAAAACTCAGGAAAGGCAACGCTTAATTGCTACAACTGCTTTACGAATTCGCCAGTCTCTTAACCTAGAGCAAATTTTGAATACAGCTGTAGCAGAAGTACAGCAACTTCTGAAATGCGATCGCGTCATGGTTTATCAGTTCGCTCCAGATAATGACGGTAAAATAGTTGCCTCATCAGTTGAGTCATTCCGCACTATAGAATTGTGCGATCGCGTTGGGGATCGGGGGCTGGGGGCTGGGGACTGGGGACTGGGGGCTGGGGACAAGGGGACGAGGAGACAAGGGAGACAAGAAGACAGAGAACTGATGAATAGGGAAGACGTTTCCCAATGCCCAATGCCCAATTCCCAATTCCCAATGCCCAATTCCCAATCCCCAATCCCTTATATTTATGAGCTTGGGTTGTGTAATTGTGTCAGCCTGAAAGAGCAATTTAATACTAATGCAAATCTAGTAGTTCCCATTAATTTGAGCAACAATGGCAACCCAACTCCCAAGCTTTGGGGTTTGTTGATTGCTCACCATAATTCTGGGGAACGACAATGGCAAACTGATGATGCAGAAATGCTCAATGAAGTTTCGGTACAATTAGCGATCGCTATCCAACAAGCTGAACTGCTAGCCCAAACTCAAGCAGCCCTTGCCAAAGAAAAGCAACTCAATACATTTAAATCTCAAATCATTGCAACGGTTTCTCACGAGTATCGAACGCCACTAACTTCAATTCTGGCGGCTGCATCAACTTTGGCAAAACATAACCAACAACTGGATGAATCTAAACAACAAAGGTTTTTAGCAATTATTGAACAGAAAGCAAGGTATATGTCCAAACTCGTGGATAATATGCTTTTGGTTAACCAATTTGAACTAGAAAAACCCAAATTTAAGCCAATTCTGCTTGATTTATTGCAATTTTTTGCCGATCTTATCGAACAAGAGCGAGAAACAACAGGCGATCGCCACGAATTAATTTTTCAAATTACTGGGCATACCCAAGGCTTTTGGGGCGATCGCGGGCTTTTGCAGCAAATTTTTATTAACTTAATGTCTAATGCAATTAAGTACTCTCCAGATGGTGGTACTGTGGAGTTCCACCTCATCGGTAAAGAATCAGAGGTGATCTTTTACATCCAAGATCGGGGAATTGGTATCCCGATTAAAGATCAAGAGAATTTGTTTCAATCCTTCTGTCGTGGAAGTAACGTTGACACAATTCCTGGTACAGGCTTAGGACTTGCGATCGCGAAAGGTTGTGTAGAATTACATGGTGGCGATATTACCTTATCTAGTGAAGTGGGGCAAGGAACTAAAGTTACAGTCAGCTTACCGAAAGTATTCCCAATCAGTCAACTTGCCCCATCATCAACTTGATTTGTTGCAGTATATGGCGCTTATCTACATTACTTACAATTTCAAACACAAATCTCGTGATTCTTACTCTTGAATTTCTATGTTGGTAATCAGCCATTCTTTGACTGTTTTACCGCAAGGCTCAGAACTTTGGCAATCATTGACATTCTCTAGCTCATAAGACATCTTTACTTTTTGATTGACATATTTATCTGGTTCACAAACCTCAAATGTTGCCCCTACACCTTCATGTAAATTACCATCTTCATCTACAACAGTAACGTAGCATTTTAAGTCTCCACTTTGCATATCTTTTATTGTTCCAAATATTGGGTTATCGTTATCAATTTTATTAGACTTATTATTTTTATTTAATGTTGAATTACTAGCTTTTTTAATACTTTTGGTATTATCTACCTGACTTGAGTAAGTAGATTTAGAGTTAACTTGAGCGGCTGTTGCAGTATTTGCTTGATTAACCTGATTTTGTTGAGAAACACTCTTGCCAGATTCGCAACCAATGACAACCAACATAGAGCAAAAAACTAATGTTGTAGTAAAAATTGTTTTTTTCATTTTATTTATGTTAATCAAAGTTTATCGATGGTCGTTTTGATAAAAATGTTAGAGCAATAGTCAATCCACCAATTATTCTGTTAGTTAAAACAAAATAAGTAGTGTTTTCTATCAAAGCTTTAAGAAAATCCTTGTTTCTTGGAGTCGCACATAGAAGCACAATTGCCCAGCCTAAAGAGATAAAAAAACTTTTATTAAGTTTTCTCCAAAATTTCTTTATTATTATAATTTTATGTTTTGTCACTTAGAAATGACATCGTGATATTTGCTGAATATGCTCGGCGTTATCTACTTTTTTTGTGTATTATTCGTTAAAATGATTAAAAAAATACCTTTAACATACTTAATTTGTATAAATTAATGCTGAATTAATCATTGATTGCTAAATATTAATGCTTTGATCGTTAAATAAGTATTTAATAGACTTTAGAAGCTGTAAGTATTGATTTTGTGTTATCTCAAGGTTTTCTCAACTTAAACAAACCATTTGACTGGACTTCCCACGACTGTGTAGCGCGGGTGCGAAAATTGTTGCGCCTCAAACGTGTAGGACATGCGGGAACCTTAGATCCAGCAGCCACAGGGGTTTTACCAATTGCCCTTGGTAAAGCCACAAGATTATTGCAATATCTGCCAGAGAATAAAGCGTACATTGCCACTATTCGGCTGGGTGTGCGTACTACAACTGATGATTTGCAAGGTGAAATCATTACTTCTCAAGCTTGTGCGGGATTGAGTTTGGCAGAGATAAAAACTGCGTTAACACAATTTGAAGGCAAAATTGAGCAAATACCACCTATTTACAGTGCAATTCAAGTAGATGGTAAACGCCTCTACGATTTAGCACGTAAAGGTGAAATAGTGGAAGTTCCAGTGCGAACAGTGGAAGTTTTTCGGATAGATATTTTGGACTGGAGAGAAGGGGATTTTCCTGAATTGGATGTGGCAATCGCTTGTGGGAGTGGTACATATATTAGAGCGATCGCTCGTGACTTAGGTGCAATCTTAGAAACTGGTGGCACTCTTGCAGCTTTAATCCGTAGCGAAAGCAGTGGTTTTAATTTAACAGATAGTCTCACATTGACTGATTTAGAAGCACAACTACAAGCCGGAACATTTCAACCCGTTTGTCCAGATGCAGCTTTACAACATCTGCCGTCTGTAGCCTTACCAGTAATATCTGCTCAAAAGTGGTGTCAAGGTCAGCGAATTTCTTTCACTTTTGATGTTCCTGAAATAGTGCGAGTTTATGATGAAGAAAATCGTTTTTTAGGTATTGGACAATTACAAGATGAAGTGTTGATCCCTCAAATGGTTTTTGAACCTATTTCTTAATATCGTTAGTGTATGGAAAAATTTTCAACCTTTACAAAGTATGGTTTTGCATTAATTCATAGTAATAGATATCTTATAGAAGAATAATATAACTAACTACTATGAAAGAAAGGTTAGACCAGATTGAGGCGATTCTAGAGCAGACGGCACAAAAGACTGAAGCGATCGCTGTGTTCGCTAAACAGGAGAACGACAAGTAATGAGCGATCGCCATCCTAGCACTGCTGCACGTCTCAATGTTTACATCCAAGGTAAAGGATTCCCGATTCTGGGTTTACACGGTCATCCGGGTACTGGTCGTAGTCTTTCTGTCTTCACTAATCATTTATCAAAACGCTATCAAACTATTGCCCCTGATTTACGCGGATATGGCAAAAGTCGCTGGAATGGCAATTTTGATATGAATGACCATTTAACTGATTTAGAAGCGCTGCTAGACCGCTTAAATATTGAAAAATGCCTAGTATTGGGATGGTCACTTGGGGGCATTTTGGCAATGGAATTGGCATTGCGTTTACCAGAGCGCATTACAGGGCTGATTTTAGTAGCGACAGCCGCAAAACCCCGTGGTAGCCATCCTCCTATAACTTGGCAGGATAATTTATATACTGGCGTTGCTGGCTTATTAAACTATATAAAACCGAGTTGGCAATGGAATATTGAAACTTTTGGTAAGCGATCGCTTTTCCGCTACTTAGTTCAACAACATACATCCACAACTTATAAATATATCGCCAAAGAAGCAGTACCAGCTTATTTGCAAACCTCTCCTGCTGCTACTCGCGCCCTCTATAGTGCCATTCAATCGGGATACAAT
This sequence comes from Nostoc sp. TCL240-02, assembly GCF_013343235.1. GTDB lineage: Bacteria > Cyanobacteriota > Cyanobacteriia > Cyanobacteriales > Nostocaceae > Nostoc. The sequence continues at coordinate 5,393,183 of NZ_CP040094.1, forward strand.
CGGCTTTCAGACCTGTCACAAATCCAATGTCCAAGTTTAGTACTTGCTGGCGATCAAGACCGCCACATTACATCTGATTCGAGCTTAGAAACTGCTCGACACCTCCAAAATTCTCAGTGGCAGTGCTATTCAAACACCGCCCATCTTTTCCCTTGGGAAGTCCCCCAGCAGATGCTGAATGACATTGACCATTGGCTGGAAGAACATCCGCAGGTAATTGGTATTCAATAGTCCAAGAGTTTTTACTTCTGAACCACATAATTCGCAATCAGAACTTGAAATTACAAATTACGAATTATGAATTATCCTGATTTTCGCCTAACTTAAATCTGACCGCCAAAGGCAGGCTGTACTTTGCGGTCAAATCTTTCCCCCAAGTCTTCAGCAATTGTTAAGGTATTAGGTTTACAACGTTTGACACGCACGGCAATCCCCGTAGCTCCTTCGACTTCCAAATCTTCTATGTATCCAATGCTTGAGAATTTTGCATCAGAAGAAGTCAGAAATGGCCCAAAGTAGTAAGTACATCGGGGATTTTGCGTCACAATCTCTACCCACCAAGCCAAGCCGATGGAGTCGAATGTGTTAATCAACACTTCCTTGAGGTTATGCCAAAGGGTTTTCATGATTTTCGTTGATTTATGAACGTCTACAGGGTGTTAAACGATATGGTTGCTTTATTATCTTTTACATTTCTTTATACTCTGTTACTGTTATTTTTTCAAAGAAATTTTTTGTGACTTATCTAAATAATGCGTATTTAGCGATCGCTGGCGATAAACTTCATAAAGCGCCATCCCTGCTGCTACCGAGGCATTCAGGCTGGGAGTCTTACCTTGCAGAGGAATCGACACCAAAAAATCACAGGAACGCTGCGTCAACATACCCAGACCTTCGCCTTCTGAGCCGATTACCAAAACTATTGGGCCTTTAAAGTTTACAGTATGCAAAGGTTCGCTTCCAGTTGCAGCAGCGCCGTAAATCCAAAAGCCAGCTTCTTTTAATTCTTCTAAAGCGCGGCTGAGGTTGACAACTCTAGATACAGCAAAGTTTTCTAACGCACCTGCTGACACTTTCATCACAGTAGAAGTGATTCCAGATGCCCTTCTTTGGGGAATTACTAATCCTTGAGCGCCTATTGCTTCGGCGGTGCGAATTATGGCTCCTAAGTTGTGGGGATCGGTAATTCCGTCAGCAACTATAATAACGGGATCGGTTACAGATTTAGATTGTTCAATAAGATCGGGCAATTCAATATAGCCGTAGGGAGCAGTTTGTGCCGCTACACCTTGATGATTCGCCCCATTGGTGAGATAGTCTAAGCGCTTGGGTTCAACCTCATCAATAACTGTGCCATTTTCCTTAGCTTGCAAGAGAAAATGGTGAAAGCTGGGATCGTAGCGCAGACGTGTAGTAATCCAGATGCGGTTGAGGTTACGCTGTTTTTGCAATGCACTCAATACTGGATGGCGACCGTAGATAAGATCGTTATCTTCTTCTGTGGGTTGTGCAGATACACGCGACTCGGAGAAGTTGCTATTTCGTTGTCGGGAATTACCAGAAATGGGGTTACTATCTATTTTTCGGGGATTGCGAGTGGGATTTTCCACAGAAATCGGGTTGCTATCTATTTTGCGGGGATTGCGAGTGAGATTTTCCGCAGAAATCGGGTTGCTATCTATTTTGCGGGGATTGCGAGTGGGATTTGCCGCAGAAATGGGGTTACTATCTATTTTTCGGGGACTGCGAGTGGGATTACTAATAACACGCTTACCTTTAATTTTTATGGGTTTCCCACGCTTTGGTTCGCCAGTAGGAGTGTTAATGATTTTTCTGGGTTGATTCTGCATTTGATTTATGGATATAACTTATGGTTGAACATATCGATTACCGTAATTTCTGGAACTTCATCTACTGCTGTACCTATTGTTGTGAAATTGAGTTTTCACTCTTTTTCTACATGAAGCATTTGCAACAGTTCGGTTAGACGCGGGTAATCGGTGAGATATAAGTAGCCTATTAGAGTTTCTAGACTAGTTGCCTGTTGATAAATTTCGGGATTAAGTCGCTTAGGGCGGCCTGTAGCGGCATTTCTACCCCGTCGGACAATTTCTAATTCGGTGTCCCTCAAATGAGGAGTTAGCGATCGCAAATGTAGCGCTTGTGTTTCTGCTCTTACCTGCTCCACTACCAGACTGTGGTAAATTCCTGACCGCTGCAATGGCAGCAGATAGAACATTCTAACATACAACTCATAAATTGCATCCCCCAAATATGCTAAAGCAGTAGGAGAAATTTGTTGCACTTGTGAGAGGGAAATCTGTTGGAATGACCCTGTGGTTGCCAAGAGTGCTTGATTCCAAGATAAACTCTGCTTAGGAGTTTCATCTTGTCCATCTAATAGTTCCTCCTGTGACTTCACAAATAAATCATTCCTTGACGGGCTAGATTTGGCAGGCATTCTTCGCAAAGACTGATTTTTAGGAAGTATGCCATGATAGTATACTTAGCATAATCAATACTATCAAAATTACTTACTAATTTCATCTTTTTGATTTAGATTCGGTATTTAAAATCACGCTGATGTTAACGCCCATAAACCAAATTCTGCCTACTTATTGTAGTCTGTATCTAAGATAGGGTAAAATTTGAATATCAAATACACCCTGTTGCGCGATCACATTGCCATACTTACTTAGTAAGCGACAATTTCCAATTATACACGATCAAGTCGAGTTTATATATACAAATATGTTAACTTTGTATTTTTTATAACTTTTTCCGACTTGATTATTTATCCGATATTCTAGCCAATAATTATATACCCAACGATTGGGTGTTTATAACTCTAATTATTTCTCAACTTTCAATATAATTATTATAGCTCAACTGGCTTTTTGCCTCTCCCATGAGAAGAGAGGTAAAAAACCAGAAGTTTTAAAAATTAAGCTACCCGATGTTGAATCTGGATAGCCAAATTGATCTCTCGGTTCCAGCAATCAAGACTACTTGACGTTTTCTAGAGCTTCTTCAACTGATTTTTGCAGGGAGAGAAACTTCTCTAGACGAACAAGCTTGACCGTTTGAGTTACGCGGGCATTCGTGACAATTTGCAAAGTGCCTTCAGCCGTTTGAGCCTGCTTGGCTAGCTGCACCAGAGCGCCCAAGCCAGAGCTATCAATAAAGTCGATTTGTGAGAGATCCAAAATAATGTGCTTAGGGCCCTCTTCAATCTTACTGCCAAGCACTTTGCGAAATGTAGGCTCAGAAAAGGCATCTAACAAACCTGTGAGGCGGAATAGCTGGCAGTTATCCCGGACTTCACGAGTACCCCTCAGGCTAACGGTTAGATTCAGTGGCTCAGCAATAATTCCCTCCTCATGAGTTAAAGTGAACGCTCAAGTATAGATGGTTTTTGAGCATGTTGTCTACAATCTTTTGGGGCATTGGGGATTGGGCATTGGGGATTGGGTACTGGGTACTGGGTACTGGGAAAGCTCTTCCCTAGTCCCCAGTCCCTAGTCCCCAGTCCCTAGTCCCCAGTCCCAATTTACCTAACCTCGGCTGTTGCGGCTTGACGTGCTGTTCGCATGGCTTGAACAAATTGCTCAAACAAGTAATCAGCATCATGTGGACCAGGACTGGCTTCTGGGTGATACTGTACAGAGAATACAGGTAGAGATTTGTGACGTACCCCGGCAATGGTGTGATCGTTTAAATTCAGATGGCTGACTTCCACAACTGCTGTAGGTAAAGAATCTGGGTCAATAGCAAAACTATGGTTTTGGCTAGTGATTTCTACCCGTTGTTGTAAACCCGCAGGCTGATTTAAACCACGATGACCAAATTTTAGTTTATAGGTTTCTGCCCCTAATGCATGACCTAAAATTTGATGCCCCATACAAATACCAAAGATGGGTTTTTGACTTAACAAAAGCGCTTTGGCAGTTGCAATCCCTCCGGTCACGGCAGCAGGATCGCCTGGGCCATTAGAAAGAAACACACCATCTGGATTGTAATTGAGGATTTCTTCTGGTGGCGTATCAGCAGGCACAACAATTACCCGACAGCCGTAACTTACTAAGCGTCGCAAAATATTGCGTTTTATGCCAAAGTCAAGAGCAACAACAGTAAAGGCTTCCCCAGGATTTTCCGCAGCCTCAGAGTTGAATTCCCAAGCTGGAATTGTGGGATCTGACCACTCATAAGCCTTTGATGTGGTCACTTCGCGAACCAGATTCAATCCCGCCATGTTGGGAGCCGCTAGTACCTGTTCTAGTAATTCTGCCTCATCGAGAATGGTTGTGGAAATACCACCGTTCATGGCTCCAAACATCCGAATTTTGCGGGTGAGGGCACGGGTATCGATGCCGTATATCCCTGGTACTTGGTTTTGTTTGAGGTAGTCTGGTAAGGATTGTGTCGATCGCCAGTTACTCGGTCGCGGACAAATATTTCGGGCGATCGCACCCCGCACCTGGGGGCCATCTGATTCCTCATCTTCAAGATTAATCCCAGTATTGCCTAATTCAGGATAGGTAAAAATGACAATCTGACCGCAGTAACTAGGGTCAGTTAGGACTTCTTGGTATCCGGTCATGCCAGTGTTAAACACCACTTCTCCGATCGCGGTTCCCGTCGCACCGAAAGACCAACCGCGATAAGTAGTTCCATCTGCCAGGACAAGTAAAGCAGGCATTGCGTCAGTCAGGGGCATAGTAGATTGGGGGATTAGAGATTGGGGATTGGGGATTGGGGATTGGGGATTGGGGATTGGGAAAACTCTTCCCCACCTAGTCCCCAGTCCCTAGTCTCCAGTCTCCAATACTGCGATTGTTAATTATCCCATGAGTTGGACAATTGGGAGTTTTTTGGATAGTTAATTAAAATTAAATTGGGAATTTAAAGTGGCGGGAGTGGATCTGGCAAAGCTTGGACGGTTAAAATTAATTATGCTTCAGTCTTTTTTATCCCGTGCAACCCTAATTTTAGTATCAAGCGCTCTCGCGGTTTTGTGTGTTGCTTGTAGTGAAGACAAACAGAACACTGTGACTGGTGGCAATGAGCAACCCGCGCCAATTGGGGATTTGGCATCAGTAGAACCTGCCGTCGAACCACCAACACCAGCAGTTACCCCAGAAGTACAGCCGCTAGAGCCGTCTGAAAGCGAACCAAGTCTTTTTGAACAGGGTTTAGACAAAGCAGTTGGCGCTTGGAGTATCAGCCGTTCTGCTCAATCTCCAAGTGATTGGATTTTGGTAGCGAATCAGTACCAGGATGCGATCGCGCTGATGGAAAGAGTGCGGCGACAAAGCCCGGAATTTGCGATCGCTCAAACCAAAATCACTGAATATCGCCGCCAAATTAAATATGCTCAACAACAAGCTGCTCCTCGCCCTGTTCGCCTTGCTGAACCGAAGAGGATAGTAGTTGTAGTTCCACAAACAGCAATTACACCAAAGTATACTTTGCCTCCACAAGAAACAAAACCGTTATCAATAAAGCCAGCTTTGCCGTCATCAGCAGTAGTGATTCCAGATCAGCAAGTGTTTACAGCCCCAATTAAAAGGCGACTTGGTGGAACGCCAATTGTGGAAGTCACTTTCAATGGCCAGCAACAATTTGAGATGATTGTGGATACAGGAGCCAGTGGCACTGTCATCACCCAAGAGATGGCCAATGCTTTGGGAATCGTGACAGTGGGGAGAGCTAAGGCAAATACCGCGAGTTCCAGGGCTGTAGAATTTCCTGTGGGCTATGTTAATTCGATGGCAGTTGGTGGGGTAATAGTGAATAAAGTACCAGTAGCGATCGCAGGTGCGGATCTAGAAACTGGACTTTTAGGACATGACTTTTTTGGTAACTACGATGTCACCATTAAACGGAATGTAGTAGAGTTTCGGCCGCAATTGCGATCGCAAATCAATTCCCCAGAAACTCAACTAACTGCTCCAACTTTGTCCAAGCTGCCCCGCTTTGTAGGATATCCTTAGCGATTTTAATCCCTTGGGCGTGATCAAGGAGTGCGATCGTACCCGCTACTTGCAGCGCCAACGACGCATTTAAGGCAACCGCATCTTGTTGCGCCTGAGTTCCCTTACCTTGGAGTACCGCCTTGAGAATCGCCGCATTCTCTTGCACATCGCCACCCCGAAGCATACCTATGGGGGCAGGTGTTAGATCCAAATCTAGGGGATTAATGGTAGTTACCTGCACTTCTCCATCTGATAAAACCGCTAAGTCAGTTTCATCTCCTAACCCAGCCTCATCAAGTTTTTCTCGCCCGTGCAAAACAATCGCCTTTTCCTTGCCCAAATTGTTTAATGCTTGGGCAACAGTCGCCAAAAGTTTGGGAGTAAATAGCCCCACTACTTGCCCAGTTGGACGCAAAGGATTTACTAACGGCCCCAGCAAGTTAAACACCGTTCTTACCCTGAGAGTCCGCCGCAATTGGGCAACCGCTTTCAATGCTGGATGCCAACCAGGTGCAAATAAGAAAGTGATCCCCACCTCTTGTAATGCGGCTTGCACCTTGTCACTGGATGCGCTTAAGTTTACACCCAAGGCTTCCAATACATCTGCGCTCCCCGTGAGACTTGACGCTGAACGATTGCCATGTTTAGCGACAGGTACGCCAGATGCAGCAGCAACAAAAGCAACGGCTGTGGAAATATTAAAGGTTGATGAACCATCTCCACCAGTGCCACAGGTATCTATTACAGGCATTAGAGATTGAGCAGATTTTTGCCCAGTCCCCAGTCCCCAGTCCCCAGCGATGCACTGAGCTTGTCGAAGTGTCCCCAGACTTGATTGAGATTGTAATACTTCAGCCATACCAGTCAACTCGTCAGCAGAAATGCCTCTAAAATTCAGCGCTGTTAAAATAGCCCCTGATAACTCTGGGGGAACCGCTTCACTAAGCCAACCTTGCATCAATTCAGCAGCTTGAGTACGGGATAAGGATTGGCCATCTATTAATTGTTGCAGCAGCATATACCAGCTAGCAGAGGCTTCTTGAGCAGAGATTGGAAAAGTTGTCATAGCTAAGGTTTCTGGTTTGGTAGGGTGTAGCTAGGTTGAAGGGTATGGGAGCTATCCTACCGGAAAATTGACCGTTATTAAAATTAGGTTGAAATATCAAGGCTCAACTGCAAAGCTGGATCAACAAGCTTCTGATTTTTTGCTTTTTTATCTAAATAAAGTTTAATTTCATAGTTAGTAATGAATAGCTCTTTTCCTTTCGCTGCACCACTCTGTTTATAGTTATTCATGCCATACTGCAATTCCCATGCTGAGATATTAGCCCATTGAAAATTTTCTCTAATTGGCGATGAGTCGTCGTAGGTAATTAGCCAGCGATGATGGCATTGTTGCAAAAGTTCAGCAAATCTTTGATGCTCAAAAGAGGTATGCAAGTCACCATCTTTACCATATAGCTTTGATTTTGTAGCACTAAAATATGGTGGATCTAAAAATACAAATACATCTTCTCCTGCTGATTTTAATAGATAACTATAATCAAGATTAGTAATTTGGACATTCTCTGATAAAATGCCTTCTAATTTTTCTAATCGTTCTATCGAAGAATTAGTAAATCTTTTATGAAAAGCTTCTTGGGAAAAGCCACCTGATTCTACAGTTCCTGAAAAAGTAATTCTATTGAGTACGAAAAAACGAACTGCTCTTTCTAAATCAGATAAATTATTGACATCTACACTAGTTAATTCTGTAAATAGTGATTTACCATCTGTATATTTAATTTTAATATGCCGAATTTCTTGAACTAATTGAGCTAGAGCGGATTGGGCAAACTTCCAGAATAAGAATAGCTCGCGGTTTAAATCGTTAATCCAAATCTTAATATGCGGAAACTTTTGTCTTAAATAGATAAATACAGAACCACCACCCACAAAAGGCTCTCGAAATTCCAAAAAGCTATCTGGTAAATATTCAGATATTTGATTTATTGCTTTCGACTTACCACCAGGGTACCGCAGAGGACTTTTGAGCATAATTAGGAATCATCATACTGGGGGTAATAACAAACGTCGAAAGCCCTCCTGCTCAAAATGGCGATCGGTGGTTAGTGCCTCAGTGACACCACGCTGACGCATCAATACAAAGCTAACAGCATCGCATAAAGAGTAAGTTTTGTCTTGCCGAGCCATCAGAAGTTTAACAGCTTCTCGATGTAACAACTCATCTATCCATACCATCTCGATATCGGGATTTTCTAACAAATCAATAATAAATTGTAGTGCTGCTATACGTGGAAAGCGACGAACCTGAGCTAGTGCAACAAACTCTGCTAATACATAGCTATGAGTTAAGCTCACGGTAACATTATCCAGAAACTCAACTGCTTTTTTATGTTCTGGCTCACCAGTGTGGACATAGCAAAGTAGACCAGATGTATCAAGTAGAAGCACTCAATTTGTTTCCTCAGATGTATCGCTGTATGCTCTGACTAAATCAGCATCAATACTTTCATTGTCTGCTCCTGTAGCATAACCCAGGTTAATGGCTCCAGCATGACTTCGGAAACGTTGCCGAGCGGCTTCTTTCTCTATTTCGGCTTGTGACTTTTCACGTCTTGAAGAACCATACTGCTGTTCTATGGAAGTAGCTACTAATTCTGCAAGGGATACGCCTGCAACCTTTGCTTGCTGCTGCAATACCGCATAAACTTCATCACTTAATTCCAAGCTTAAAACCTGACTCACCGCACTACACCTCAGCTACTATATGTAATTAGGAATGTCAATTAATAATAAAAGTCCTCTCAACAGGACTTTACAGTGTATAGGAGTATAGGATATATACTACCAAAAAACAATAGTGTGTCGGAGTTAGAATATGCTATTATTTAACATTGCTAATTAATATTTTTCCAAGGAATTTCGGCGAAAAAATTATGACCAGCCTCCAATATTTTGATCATCTCTTCAATGCGGTCTTTTGATTCTGTCGTAGGTGAAGTTATCTCACGTAAGTTAAGTGTTCAATATATTTCTTCCAGTCTGCCTCTACTGCATTAGCACCTTTCTCAAAACTCTTAGTTGTATCCCGCCAAAACTGATCAATTCCATCTCCGAACTTATCACTCACACGCTGTTCTTCAAAATATTTAACGATTTGCTTTGCTAAACGCTTCTGCCAAGATTCTCCAAATAATCCCCACACAGCGAAAGCTAATGCAGCAACTAAACCTATACCTAGCACTATTGGGCCACCAATAGCTGCTACAAAAGAAATTACCGCAGCAGTGCCACCACCAATACTAATGCCAAGTGCAGACAAAAGACTAACTAACTTAGCTACTAGGATATAACCACCAAGATTTCCTAGTGCTGCTGCCTAAGCAGATAAAGCACCGATGCTAGTTAGTCCTGTAAGTCCGCCTATAAAAGCTCCTTTAGCATCGAAGGGTATCTCAATGGATATATCTAAATTTGGTAGTTTAAGTAAAGCCTCTTGGTATGAGCCGAGGAAAGCTTCAATTGAAGGTGTTAATTTATCAGAATTTACTTTGATTATCTGTTCTGCCTCGTGTTGAAGCTTCTCGACTAGATAACCAGCAAGACCTTCTTTTGCCTCTTTTTTGTCATCGTACAGATTGCGGATAATTTTTTCGACGGCATCCACAGTTAAAAGTTGCTCTGTATACCTTTGAAAGGAAGTTTTGCTATTTCGTTGTAACTCACGGATACTTTGGTTTATAAAAACAAATTTCGTCATGGGAAATCCCCAACATATTAGCAATCTGTACTTGACCCATGCCTACTTTCTGACGATATCCCAGTAAGTCAATATTCATTGCTGTATCTCAACTGCACTATTAATATTACTTATTTAGTTATGGTATAAATATTAATTTGCTAGCGAGTAGGGATTACCCACCCTTATTTATGGGAAATTGTTGTAATTTGCTGTTGCTGCGTAGCTTATCATCGTAAGCATCGCAAACCTACTAACATAAAACTACGGTTACGTAACATATTACTCACTAACTGGATTTTACCTTGATTTCATGTTGCAATCTCTTAAAAATCTGTTACATTACTTTACAGGCAGTTATACCTGTTACAACATAAAAGCTCGGAGTATTATTTATGGCAGACGTTAAAAAGACTACGCCTTCAGTTTCAGAAGATCCTAATGCTTTGCGCTGGGGCTTCACTCCTCAGAGCGAAAACTGGAACGGTCGTTTTGCAATGATTGGTTTTTTATCTGCTGTTGCGCTTGAAGTGTTTTCTGGTCAAGGGATTTTACACTTCTGGGGTATTCTATAGATTTCAACGTTTTTACACCTTCATTAGATGATTAGGTAAGGCAGCGATTCGTAAAATCGTCTGCCTTTCCTTTGTCAGAAAATTCCCTTATCGTGATGAGCGAAATATTACACGCCCTGGGGATTCATCCTGATTGATTCGCGCATATACTCGAAGACAAGTTAATACTTCGCCAGGAATACCACCACAGTCTAGTTGTAAGTCATCCTTGGATGAAGCACAGATATCTGCATAAAGTCCCGATAATTGGCGAATTCGCACTTCATTACCTGCATTAATAGCTTCATCAGCGACTTTCTTTAGAATTCGTCGTGATTCATATTGTAGCTTTCCCCACCAAGAATAGCGTTCAGCCGGTGGTATAAATACTAGAGAATGTATTGCTTCATCCATATCAATCCAAGCACGGAGAATTGACAGGGGATCGGTGTTTTTTTCAGCTTTTTGGGTGCGTTGGAAGCGATCGCTTAAAGCATCAATATATTGATCGCGCTGTTCTGTTTTGGAATGTAAGGAAATGACATCGAAGCTAAAAACGCTCTTTAAAGCATGATGTAAATCTGGGTCTATTTCGATAAAATTCATATATAAAAATAGGAATGCTGCTGGTAAATCAGATACATTACCTTGGGGAATTTTAGAAGTTGAGAGTGCCTGTTGATACAAGGTCAATCCCTGAGTTTGAACAGTACCACTAAGTCCGGGGTAGATAATTTCATCGCGGATAAAGGGAAGTTGATAGAGGTTAGAATTATCTGCGATCGCACCAACTTCTTGGGCTAAATCTAAAGTGCGCGATCGCCAAGTTGCAGCCAAATCTTCTGGTACTCGCAGCAGCTTGCGTTGAATCTCATTCCACAAATCAGAATCCGTTGTACTTTGCAGTTGGGAATTACCCAGATAATAATTAAGTTCTAAGTCAGCATTGAAAGCTTCTCGCAGGTGATTTAGTTTTAAATCATCTGGTGTATCTTCCCAACCAGTATTTTGCTGTGGGGGTTCAGGTTCCAACAGATTATGAAGTTCTTGCAACACCTGATCGCATATTTTAGAGCCTGGATCTAGTGGCAATTCTGTGCGAGCCTGATTTAAAGTAGCCTCTAGTCCATACAAACTAAACCGCAGTAACTGGGCTAATTCTGAGTTTTCTATCTCTAATAATTGACGCAAGTGCTGCATGAATATCACCTCCAAATATTACCTGTATGTGATTCCTAACAAATTAAATTTGGCAAAACTCCACATTTCTTTGCGCCCTTTGCATCCTTCTCTAACGAGACGCTGCACGAATGCGGTTCGTTAAGAAAATTGACTTTGACAAAGCAAGTTTAATACAAGAGTTAATGTATCCCGCAAAATGGATCGCGTTCTTTATCAACTTCATTGGGCTGCAATTCTAATTCAGCAATATAAATACATCCCTCTTCTTTTAGGCATTCTTGACTAGTGGATGTCCAGTAAGGCACTTCACCAGCGTGCATCCGTAAAATACCTTGATCGTCAAGAGTCACCCGATATTGGCAAGGATAATCTGTTGTCACATCTGGTTTACTAAGTGCGCCAATTCTTATCCATTTTTTGCTGTTGGTTTCTGCGTCTGTTTGATAAATATAGAACGTGTGCTGGCCAGTTTGCGGGAATGGAGGTAAGGGATTACTAATTAACCCAATTCCTGGTTCAGTCACACCATCGCGTAGATAGTGAAAATTTTGGAACAATTTACTACCATCATTTCCTACTTCAAATACAAGATGATAGGCATCCGGTTGATCGACAGTTGCCGACTCAATAACATTGACGGCAATATCGCCATCATTTAAATCTTTATTGAAGCGTTCTACAGCAATATTCCAGTTCAACTTACCATCAGCAAATAGCGGTGATGTTTCTGAAACAACCGATTCTAAATCGATGCCGGGGATATCAATTAAATAATGGGGATTTCCCTGACAAAGCAACACATTAAATTCAAGGGTTTGGTCAATTTCAAACTGGACTTTAATTTTTTTCAGAAACTCTGCTTCTTGCATTCCCAGTTTATTCATGAGGTTTTTGCCATCAAAGCTACCCCATAGCCGTAAATCTCCATCCTCATAGTCTTGACGGTAAATAATATTAGTTAATTGTATGCCTTGCCATGCAGTACGAACCTTGGCGACAGTTTCCCAAGGTGCGAGTTGATAGAGTTCTTGTCCAGCTTTGAATATAGTTAGTAAATCGTTACTTTGGGTTTTGCGTTTAAAGTTGCAGGGTAAATAATAAAACAGGTTTTTAACATCAATTTCTAGTTGGTTGGCTCCCTTACGCAGCAAGCTTTTAGACTCTTCTGGATCGAATCTCAATCTTCGCAACTTTTCGGCATAGCAAGCACCGGCAGAGGTGGCTAATTTGGTAAATTCCAACACAAAGGTAATCCGTTCTGGATTCCACACAAAATATGGAGACTTACTAAATTCTTGGTAGATTTGGCGCTGTACTATGTCTAAATTACAAGTTTTTCCAGATAGAATTAACCAATCAACTTTTTGGGAATTCCAAGAATCTTTGGTGATATCATCGGGACGCAAGCGGCTTTCCATTAATCCTTTAGCAATACCGATCGCTTCTTTAATTCCAGAAGCAGCGGCTCGTTCAAATTGCTGGTTATCTAGGGTGATGCAGATGCTGTTTGGATCTTTGACTTGCAATTTAATACTGCTTTGGGTGAGTAGTTCGGAAATTTGTTGTTCAGAAAGTGTGAAGGTTAATAGCGAATTATCTGCTAGTGGCTTTTGCCCAAGTTTAAGTTTCGCTGCTTCTGCATAATCCCAGAGAATGTAAAACAATTGTAGACGTTGAGGTGCTTGTTGCCAACGGGTAGGTAATACTTTCTCAGCAGTATCTAGAGCATCTTTATAAGCAATGTCACCTTCTGGATTCTCTTTATCTAGACATTTTAAAAGACTGCCACTTTTGAATTTGCCTTGTTCTAAGAAGCGCTCGTTTAATTCAGAGCTAATTAAATCTTCTAGCTTTTCACTTTCAAGATCACCTGTTGTTACTGCTGTCAATAAAAAGTCTGCGATCGCAACTTTTAATAATCTAAAAATCCGTAGCGTAATTAACTCACCACCTAACTGTAAATGACCGGATGAACCTAATAGTTTGGGGGTAAGTTTATAGTAACGTCCTCCTAAACCCCGGTCTTCATAATCGGCAAAAGCTGGGGTTTTATCTTCTAAAGTCAGTTCAATTAAAGCTAAATCTGTGGTTCCGCCGCCGATATCTAGAACGAGGACATTTTGTGACCATTTATTTCCGACTTGACGGCAACGAGTTTTGAATGACTCGATGCCAATATTGAGATTACCACCAAATTCTCGCCACAAAAAGAATATCGCCACAGAAACGGCTTCATCATAAGCAGTTTGAACATCATCGATTCCCAATTGCTCGACAAATTCTTTAACTTCCTTGCGAACAACTGGTGGGGCGACAGTGGGGTAGGTGACAACTGCTGTTAAAAAAGTCCCTTCTGAAAATCTGCGTTGGGCGCGTTGGCGGTAATCTTCAGTTAACTGGATTAAATGCGCCCAAGCAGATTGGATCAATTGGTTAGCGCTAATTATTTCTTCTTTACCATCCAAAATAATTGAAAACGATCGCTCCTGACCAAAATAACGTTTGGGTGAATGGTGAAATCTGCTGATAATTTCCTTTAAAGAACTGTTTGTACCTTGAGCGATCGCTTTTTTGCGGTTATCTCTAGCTTCCCTACCCATCCGCAGGTTTAAGTCCCCTAACTGCGAAATTTCTAACTCGCTGGGAATTTCTGTATCGCGGCGATCGATATCCAGCACAACTGGGATCAGATTTTGCGACTCTAGGGTAGGAACGCGGAATACCTCATGATAGATTTGGTAAAGTTTTTTGCTGACAGCACGGCGAAATCTCTCACTGTTTCCTAAAGAAAGCTCAATTTGGCGAATTGCTTCCAAAAATCGCTCTTTATTGTCACTTTCAAAGACTTCGTTCAACTTTCTTGGATCTATCTCCAGATTCTTGCTAATTTCGGTGATGAATTTTGCCCAATCATCATCGCTGACATCTGGTAAAGCGACTGAGGCGGGAGAACTCAACCATTGTGATAAGCGATCGCGCAACCGCATTTCCTGTTCTTTTGGTAGAATTTCTGCGATCGGTACTTCAATTGGATCGAAGAGTGTGACTGTGGAGTTTGACGTGCCAAAATCTAAAGCAAACCATCCCGGAAATCTTTTTTGTTGTTTCTCGCTTGGTTCTCGATCGCTATATTTGTTGAGTTGGAAAGGGTTCATTACAATATCACTTTCTGTTGTTTGTTTTATAGCTGGCTAAAAACTATGGTTTTCTATCATAAAAATGACAAATTGAGAGAATCTTTGTGGTGAAGACTTTTAATCATAGATAGGTCTTGTACCACTGATTCTCTTTAGCACTGGCTTTTTTATCTGGTGTGATGCGTAGATTGGGCTACGCTATGAAAATTGCAGCAGTTCCCGAATAGCATCCCAGGGACACGCTTGAAAATTGTATAAAAACTAGCATCTCTTCTCACAAAGACATCCTCATATCACCCGATCGCAATCAGTTATTTTCTGAGTTAGTTCATCTCAAACATCTAAGTAAGAAACAGAAGCAATTTCTGAAAGAATCTGTAACCAAGTAGGAATTGCTACCTCTGGTGGTAAGTCCCCAGCCGCTAAATATCTCAGCAAAGTTTCTTTTTTTGAAAGGTTTTGCAAACTAGGAATAATTTGATCCAAAATACCTTCGATTTCCGAATTAATTTGCTGATTAACTTCGCTAACATACTGTACAAGATGGAGACTAGCACTAGCAGTAATTTCATCTCGCAGTCGCAGTACTAAAAGTTGGTGATTGCTCGATCTTGATAAACCCTGACTTTTTTCTGGTGCCCAGTCAAAGATTTGACCAACGTTGTGTTTCTCGTCTTGACGCGCTAGGGGAAAGATGGTTTCAGGTGCAACGGTTTTATCTTTACTAGTGATTTCCGAAACGATCGCTTCTTTCCATTCGTTAGGATCGCACCCTAGTAATAATTTGTAAAAGAGATCGGCATCTTCAAAACCAAATTTCTCTTCAATTTCTTTTTCCATATCTAGATGGAAAAATGCTTGCAATTGTTCGCGTTCTGGGGCTACATAATTTGACAATTGATTCAACAAATCTACCACTGCTTGATGGATGCGATCGCGGGCAAAATCTTCTACTTCCTTAACGGTTTTTTCAAATACTGGATAAAAATCATCGCTCTTGGTTGGCAAAGAAGTATTTACACGATTTCCCCGATCGAATAATTTCCCGGCTGCACCTTTAGATTCCGCCAGAGCGATCGCTCCATTGTTGGCTTTGTTGAAGAGTAAAGTCCACTGGTTCCAATTAAGGATTCTAAAAGTGAGTTCGTCTTTAACTACATCACTGACGACAACACCACGCCGATCTTTCAGTGGTTCTGTCCCTAAATCTTTTTGAAAATTCCTGTAGATTTTATCCAAACTTTCGATCACATAGCGCAACTCAAGAAAGGCGGGGCTGTCTCCTGTAGGGATACCTTGCTCGTGAATTTCATCTATGATGTCTTTCAAGTGGTCTTGTTGCTGACTCACTACATCAGAAGCTCTGCGAGTATCTTCATACAGTTGCTTCAAACCGTGATTTGCTACGTGAGTTTGAATCACTTCCCGTAGCTTACTAAGTCCGCCATCTTGACCAAAATAACCTAGCTGTTTACCTAAATTACTGCGGGGATCGGTGTCTAACAGCCGTTCGCTTAATAGCTCCCATTTATTTTGTAGCCGTTTAGACCGATCTAGGTAATCAGGATAGTCCAAGTTAGCCAAAAAATCTGGTGAGCCGGCTTTGACTGTACTAGAACGTTTTGCTAATTCAGCCAGTCCCAACAATGGCGACAGTAAAACGATGCGGTCTTTTTGGGTTGTAAAGGCTTCTGCACCGTCAATGGTAGTTTGCAGAACTTTGAGTTTTTGGAGAACGGTTTCCTCTTTTAAATGTGAACTATCTTCAATCAATTGATCGAGTTCTCTTTCGCCACCTTCACTATCTAAAGGCAGTTGATCGAAGCGACCCACACCGACGAGAATCAAATCTTTCAGGTCTTGTCCCGGTCGCTGCTGCTGCATCATCGTAAAGATTTTATTGGCGCGATCGCTACCTGGAGATTTACCATTGAGCAATACCAAAATAGTTTGTACTTCTGCTAATTCCCGCAACGACAAAAAGGTATCCCTAGCGCCCGAATTAGCAGCCCCCAATCCTGGAAAGTCGATCAGAATAAATTTAGCTGCACCTGCAAAATCCCAAATTTCTCGTGAGATTTTCACATCAATATCGACGCGGCGAATTAGTGGGAAACTGTTTTGCAATAACTTTGTTGGTAGCCTGTGGGGTGGACTTGGTAATCGGATATGCGCTGGAGGTAAATCCTCAAATTTCAGACTTTGGATTGCCATTGGCTGTTCAACCAGTTGTAGCCCCTCACGGGCAGTAGTAGCATCAATCTGGTAGTGCCCACCACACATAACTTCCCCATAAGCTTGATAAGCCCGCAGGAATAATACCAACTCCCGGAGTAAATAACGTAGCTCTAAATTGTTACTGCTATTCCAAGCCTCTTCACACCAGCTAATAATATCTGTCCCAGAGTTGAGTTTCGATACTGGTATTGGAGGAAGCCCTGCTGCTGTCGTGCGTTTATGGGCTTCTCCTAGCATGAAGCGTAGACACTCATGTACACCTTCGTGAGAAAGATACTCTACAGTGAAATTACTTAATTGAGTAGTTGCAAAGTCATCTTGCGGAATGAT
Source organism: Nostoc sp. TCL240-02 (assembly GCF_013343235.1). Classification (GTDB taxonomy): domain Bacteria; phylum Cyanobacteriota; class Cyanobacteriia; order Cyanobacteriales; family Nostocaceae; genus Nostoc. Next base: position 5,410,341 of record NZ_CP040094.1, read on the forward strand.
ATGTATTGCGGTAACATTACCTGTAGTCGGGTTTTCACTGACTGGTAAAGCATCTGCATATCCAATTAGACTGCCTAAAAGTAAAGTTTTCCCGCTACTGAATTCCCCCATCACCCCAATTTTGACAGGTGAAGTTGCAAGGTCTACAGTTTTCTGGGCAGCTGACCGCAAACGCAGGAGACAGTCATCAAGACTAGCTGGAACCCAATCTTCTTGTTTTGAAGGGTGCTGGGGCACAGAATCTATCTTTCGGAGGATGAATTCGCCGTACTCCTTAAAACGGCCCAGTTTATCTGGTTCCATAAAGTAGTTCCCGCCTAACATGAATTTCTGTGAGCTTTATAACATATAAAATACGATTGCTAGCCATTATTACAACCTGTTGATATCACATTTAGCATTTCTCTCATTTAATTTGCGACTTTGGGATGAGACATTTTGAACAGTCAAGACAATTTTGAAAAATCGGGTTTTTCAGAGAAAGTTGAAAAGGAATTCAGAAATCAGAAGTCAGAACATATAAAGTAAGTTTTTATACATAAGTTGGTTAAAAATTCTAACAAAAATGTGGGCATTAAATCCTTTTAGACCAGTAATTTTAAGAGAATTTATGAAAAAATTAGGTGAATATAATTCGCTACTACACAACCAAAGTTTACTTACACGGAAGACATGAAAAATCAAAAATTTCAAACCCATAGAGGTGGATTTTGTCTGTATAGCAGTCACTTATAGTCGCCAGGACTTTAATTCATGCTGAATTCTTCTTGATAAAAAATCAATATTTATTTGATATGAAATTATGGATTATTATGAATTTCTGATAAAGATATTATCGCCCATAGCGACTCATATAGTTTTTGTGAAGCTCAATAAGGTTTTGAGCTATGTGATTACATAGCTCAGATGAATTTAAAGGTAATTTTAAGAATAAACAGAGTCGAATAATTTTCCTGACAGATGAATATTTTAAATTTCACCAAAAATCATGAAGTTTATCTTAATGATAACTTCAGCATTTTTTTAATTTATTTACAATAGAAAAGCAATTGTTGGAGATATAAAAATAAATAAAGTATTAAGATAAAATAACAGGCCATAATCAAGATGATATCCCTTTATTAACAAATTCTATACAAATTCTATTTTCAGACATATTACCTTAATAATTTAGGCAGAGCAGGCAGGCAAAAGTGTTTTCTAAAAAGGTGCAAAGCTACATTAACCAAATCATGGTTCAAGAGGAAGTAATACAACAGGATGAAAAAGTATTTTGCCAGCAGGCAGACACTTCTCCTCTGATGATTTGGATGGCTGGATGCAATGCACTTTATTGCTACTTGAATTCAAATTGGCTGGAATTTACTGGAACCCATCTAACAAAAGGCGGGTCTGCATCTGCTCGACGAGAAGAGATAAGCAATATCTGGGCTGGTAGCGTCCATCCAGAAGATCGACAACGATGTAAAAATATATACTTGAAAGCATTTGCAACGTATAATTCTTTCCAGAGGCAATATCGCCTGCGTCGGTCTGATGGCAAATATCGCTGGATTTTAGATACAGCAGCGCCACGATTTTCAGCAGATGGCAGCTTTGCGGGTTACATCGGTTATTGTGTGGATGTAACAGAAGTGCGATTACCCCTGAGACAAGACTGCTTGGCATCTACAAATTCATCTCGTCGTCTCAGCAAATTAACAGAACAAAAACAGGCGGCAGAATTAAAAAAAGCACAAAAGCAACTACAAGCCGAAACCGCAAAACGTCAAGTAGTTGAATCACAGTTACGTCAAAAAACATCAGAATTTACAGCGATTTTGCAAGTGCTTCCTGATTTGTACTTTCGGATCGATGCTGATGGAAGTATTCTGGATTACAAACCAGGAAAAATTGAGAATCTGTATATTTCAACAGAAGATTGTCAGGGCAAAAGTTTGCAAGAATGCCTACCAACTGCTATCTGCGATCGCTTACAGCAAGCAATAACTCAAGTACTCGAAACTCAATCTTCAGTCAGTTTTGAATATACCTTACCGCTTCCACAAGGGAATCATAATTTTGAAGCTAGGTTATTACCATTACCAGACCGGCAAATCATAGTTCTTGTCCGCGACACCAGCGACAAAGTACAAGCAGCATTAATAGAAAGCGATGCCAAGTTTCGCACCATTATTGAAAACGCTAATAACATTATTTTTGCGCTGACACTTGAAGGGATATTTTCTTACGTTTCTCCTAACTGGACTGAAATTTTTGGGCATGAGGTTGCAGAAGTTGAAGGCCAATCCTTTGTTCCCTTTGTACATCCTGACGATGTGCCCATCTGTGCAGATTATTTCCAAAGAATTGCGACAATAACCGAAAAGCAAGACCCAATTGAATATCGGGTAAAACACAAAAATGGCACTTGGCGATGGCATACAAGCAACTCATCTGCTATTAGAGATGCCAATGGTAATGTTTTAAACTTCGTTGGCATTTGCCATGACACCACCGATCGCAAACAAGCAGAAGTCGCACTCAGAGAATGTGCCCAACGGGAAGCATTACTCAATCGTCTTTCTAACCAGATTCGAGCTTCCTTGGATCTCAATTACATTGTGGAAACCGCAGTGCGGGAGATCCGTGACTTATTCCAGATCGATCGCTGCGCCTTCTTTTGGTATCGGCAAGACGCTGAGGTTCCCTACTGGGAGAAAGTCTACGAAGCGAAAAGTTCCTTTTTACCCTGTCTGCTTGACGAACAAGAAGCAACTAGTGCAGAAATCGAACTCATCGCAGCCAAAACCTTGAATAGAGAAATTATCCGTATTAATGATGTAGAGACTGTGGGCGATTGCACTGCACAGCTATTTTTGCAGGATTTTGGTTTCACTGCCTTTATGTCGCTACCTGTACACACCCAATCTGGTGAAATAGGCACATTTAGCTGTGGTTCTTGTGGTGGTTTCCGGCCTTGGCTAGACAACGAAGTAGAATTACTACAGGCAGTTACAGTTCAAATAGCGATCGCCATTGACCAAGCTAAACTCTACACCCAAAGTCGTATTGCTGCCCAAACTGCCCAAGACAAAGCCCAACAATTAGAAGCAGCATTACTAGAACTTCAACAGACCCAAGCGCAACTGATTCAAACCGAAAAAATGTCCAGTTTGGGACAATTGGTTGCAGGTATTGCCCACGAAATCAATAATCCCGTCAATTTTATCTACGGCAATATTAGCCACGCCCGTGAATATACTAAAGATTTATTGCACTTGGTAGAACTTTATCAACAGAGTTACTGCCCACCAACACGAGAGATTCACGAACAAATCTACAACATAGATTTAGACTTTCTCAAGCAAGATTTGCCTAAAATTCTGGATTCTATGAACATGGGAGCCGAACGTATTCGGCAGATAGTCTTATCTTTACGTAATTTTTCTCGCCTTGATGAAGACGGCACGAAAGCAGTAAATCTTCATGAAGGTATTGATAGCACCTTACTGCTGTTGCAAAATCGTTTGAAAGCCAAACCAGGATGTCCCGAAATTCAAGTAATCCGAGACTATGGCAACCTACCACCAGTAGTCTGTCACGCTGGACAGATGAATCAGGTGTTTATGAATTTGCTGGCAAATGCGATCGATGTTTTAGAAGAGGGAGTAGGGAATAGGGACTGGGGAATAGGGACTGGGGACAGGGAGAAAGATTTCCAAATACCAAAAGCCCCATGCTCCATACCCACAATTCGCATTCGTACCCTTATCAAAGAAGACCGTGTAATTATTGGCTTTGCTGACAATGGCCCAGGCATGACTGAAGAAGTACGCAAACGCTTATTTGACCCCTTCTTTACTACAAAACCCGTGGGTAAAGGCACGGGTATGGGATTATCAATTAGCTACCAAATTGTCGTCCAAAAACACGGCGGGCAAATCCAGTGTATTTCATCACCAGGAGAAGGTGCGGAGTTTGTCATCATGATTCCACTACATGAGCAACCTTCAACATAGATACAACTTTAATCTTTTCTTAATCAAAAAATTAACCTATTGGTTGTTAACTAAGATTAATTCACTTTTTGCTGCAACATTTTAACCCCCCAAAAACCTAAAATTTACAGGAATTGGGGGGATTATTTGTACTAGTAGAGTGAGTTATGACTAGAAATATTACAGTTCAATTGATTGAAAAACGTTGTAATGGTAATAAGCTGTCGCGCCTACAAGTTGCACCATTTTTCAATAAAAGCTGGAAACCCTCTCCCTGCCCCCTGCTCCCTGCCCCCCTGCGGTCTCAATGTGCAAATTAAAAGCTTAACAGCTTACTATCGCCTGCGTCGGCATAGCCCAACCCTGGCGATAGCACCTTAAAAAAAATCCCTGAATACAAGTAAAGTAGAAGGCTGGGATGATACAACCCCAAGGTCAAAATAGTATCACCTACACACGGGTTATTCATCTAAGTCACGTGATTGACATAGATATTCCCCAGTGGCCTGGAGATCCCACAGTCGAATTTGAAACTGTGGCTGAACTCAATAATGATGGCTATTACCTCCGACGTTTCGCCTTGGGGGAACATAGCGCTACCCATATCAACGCTCCTAACAGCTTTCATAGCTATAGTATGGGAATTGACCAATACCCGGCTCAATCTCTAGTTGTACCTGCGGTGGTTATAGATATTCGGCAAGCCACAGCCGTGAATTCTGATTATGCGCTGACTGTTGCTGATGTTTTGGCTTGGGAAGAAGAATACGGTGAAATTCCTCAAGGCTGCGTAGTTATACTGAATACTGGCTGGCAAAAAAAGTGGTTTGATAAAAGTGCATTTCTAAATCATGATGCTCAAGGTATTGCTCATTTTCCAGGGTTTGGTAGTGATGCAACTCAATTTTTACTGAAGGAGCGGCAAATCGCTGGAGTGGGAATTGATACTCATGGTGTAGACCCTGGACAGGATAACACTTTTGCTACTAATCGCCTGGTATTGGAAAAACCGCGTATTATTTTAGAAAATCTCACCAATTTAGATCAGTTACCACCTAAAGGTACTACTTTAGCGATCGGGATTCTTCGGTTGCGTGGTGGTTCTGGTTCTCCTGTGGGTGTCTTGGCGTTAGTGCCTTAATTTTTATATCAATATTTCTATCTCACACCAATTTTTTAAACTTGAGGATAACCTAGAAAGCAAGCAAACTTAGTACACAAAGTTCCAGTGGATAATCAGCCGGAGATTTTCAAGATGACAACTCCGCTATCTTGCCGCAATTACATCGATGGTCAATGGTTGAGTGCTGTAGGAGAAGTAACTTTAGAAAGTCGCAACCCTGCAAACAAAACCGAAATCGTTGCCACATTTCCCCGTTCCCAAGTTAATGATGTAGATACAGCAGTAGCCGCAGCCCGTAAAGCTTACCACAGTTGGCGTACAGTCCCGGCCCCAGCGAGGGCAGAATACATCTTTCGCGTCGGGGAAATATTACTCCAGCATAAAGAAGAACTTGCCCAGTTAATCAGTCGAGAAATGGGTAAACCCCTAACAGAAGCTAGGGGAGATGTCCAAGAAGGTATTGACTGTGCCTTTTACACTGCTGGCGAAGGACGGCGACTATTCGGGCAAACCACACCATCAGAAATGTCCAATAAATTCGCCATGACTGTGCGAATGCCCATAGGAGTTTGTGCCTTAATTACTCCCTGGAATTTCCCTGTGGCAATTCCTTGCTGGAAAGCTATGCCAGCTTTGGTGTGTGGCAATACAGTCATCCTCAAACCTGCCGAAGATACCTCCGCCTGTGCAACTAAATTGATTGAAATTTTCCAAAAAGCAGGTTTACCACCAGGAGTAATTAACTTAGTACATGGTGTGGGAGAAGAAGTAGGCAAAGCTTTAGTTGAGCATCCTAATGTAGATTTAGTATCTTTTACCGGTTCTTCAGAAACGGGTGCTTTTGTTGGCGCTACTTGCGGCCGCACTCACAAGCGCGTCTGTCTAGAAATGGGTGGTAAAAATGCCCAAGTGGTAATGGAAGATGCCGATTTAGAACTTGCTTTAGATGGCGCAGTGTGGGGAGCATTTGGAACAACCGGTCAACGGTGTACGGCTACTAGTCGACTGATTTTGCATCGTGATATTAAAGAAAAATTTACTACCATGCTTTATGAGCGTACTAGTAAGTTACGCTTAGGTGCTGGTAATGACACTAATACAGATATTGGCCCGATTGTCAATGATAAGCAACTCAAACAGGTGAGCAAATATTTGGATATCGCTCGTGATGAAGGAGCAAAGGTTTTAATTGGTGGAGAAATTGCTCTTGAAGGCGAATTGAAAAATGGTTACTTCTTTCAACCAACTATTTTGGATGATGTAACTCCTGATATGCGCGTCGCCCGTGAAGAGATATTTGGGCCAGTGGTGGCATTGATTGAGGTTAGTTCCTTTGAGGATGCGATCGCAATTCTCAACGATAGCAATTACGGTCTTTCTTCTTCAGTTTACACCCGCGATATCAATCGGGCTTTTACTGCCATGCGCGACATCGAAGCAGGTATCACCTATATTAACGGCCCTACTATTGGCGCAGAAGTACATTTGCCCTTTGGTGGCGTGAAACAAACTGGTAACGGACACCGCGAAGCTGGAACTACTGCCTTGGATGTTTTCACAGAATGGAAAAGCGTTTATGTTGACTTTTCTGGAAGTTTGCAACGCGCTCAGATAGATAACCGCAGTTAATTTTGTAATACAGCGATTTTTCAGTTGAGTAGACTATAAAAAAGACCTAACCCCTAGCCCCTTCCCTACTAGCGTTGGGGAGTAAGCCTTTTAGAAGAGAGAATCTAACTAACATGCATTGAAATGCAAAATTTGTAGTATCCCCTTGACATCATGGAGAGTACATACTACATTTGTAGTATGATCACAAAGACGACAACAAAAGGCAAAACTAAAACCTCTTAGAAGCTTGACAATTGCATAGATGCCACTTTTGGGGCCGCGATTGGTGTTCGACTGCTCCGAAGCCAACAAACGGACGGTTGCAGGATTCGGGTTCAATTCCCGACGGCTCCATTTGCTTTGACTTCTATTGAAGGTTGGAATAACCTCAATTAGAGCATCGCAATTATACAAACTTGGGTCTGTAGCTCTAACGGTAGAGTTCCCAGATGTCACTTGTGCCCTGACAGAAAAAGCTTACATACTTGCTCAATGGTAGAGCGATCGTATTTTAACGATAAGTGTAGGTTCAATTCCTGCGGTGTTACCACAGCTTTTTCAACTTGCATGAGGTGTGAGTGTAACTCTCACAGGGAGGGTATCGGTTCAATCCCGATCAGATCCACTTATATCAATTCGTGATTACAACAGGAGGTGATTGCAATGGTTCATATTCGATTTGAAGGACGTTCTGTTGATGTGCCAAAAACCCAATTGGGAATTGCAGCAGGGATGAATGATGTGGCGGTGAAGGAGCGTGTTGCTCGACATTTAGATGTAAATAGCGATCGCCTTTCTGCTTACGTAATCGATCGCCGTCCTAGTGGTGATTTGATTATCCGCCCTGAAGCTGTCTATGGTTAAATTTTGTTCCGCGCCCTGACTTGTGAAGTCTACACACACTCCGGCAACGGAATGCAGGTTCAATTCCTGTCGCTCCCGCTAATGGGAGCGTAGCCAAACTGGTAAAGGCAATCGTGAAAACTGCTTTGCTAACTTGCGCGGAATTACAATTATTTAAATCGTATTTGTCTATAATTTTTACCCAATACGGAGGTGAGTTCAATGATGTTAGCTAACTCATGTTTAATAACAACTCAATTAGAACAAGTGAATTTAAACAACGTGAGATATGAGCGAACATCGTTTGAGCGAGATTGTGATTGAGCGTCCTCGCGGTGGGAGGAGAATTAGCCTCAAAAAGGTGACTGGCTTTAAGAAGCGATTATATAAAATCACCGAGGATGCAATTCAGGATGGATTGTTTAATTCTTACCTGATTAAACCAATAAATAAATCCAAGTATCTTTCAGATCATCTCGGCCCCTTGCGTCGGTTTTTGCGATCGCAAGTCGGACAGCCTTGGAATGAGGTTTACAGCCAACTGTGTCAACGATTAGATCCCAGTACAATGGCAGGACAGCATGTTATCGGTCATGTGTGGGACTACGTTGAACGGCATGTGGAAATAATTGATGGTGGTTTTTACAGTAAGCCTTATCAAGGGTATCGAAATCAGCTAGATGTAAGCTATCGCGATCGCTTCTATATCCATCCTGAAACCGGAATTCTTTGTGCAGTCGAGAAAATACCTCGAAAGCAGAAGCGAAAGCAGGAACAAACTGATATTTTTATCATTGATAATTATCATCAATACCAAAAGCTAAACGAGATTTGGTATTTAATTACCTTTGAAGATATTCCACCAGTACACACTCATTATGTGATGGATGCTGTCAAGGGTAAAATTCATTATTCTGCTGCAACTTATAGAGGCCAAACGATTTATGCTGTTAGTAAAAAGCAGTGTAATAAGAAAGAAATTCGATTTATTTTAAATCAACTTTCTAAAAACTAAAATTTTTACTTCGTGCCCTAACTGAAAAAGCTTACATACTAGCCGAATGGTAAGGCACTTGACTGAAGATCAAGCAACTACGGGTTCAAATCCCGTGTGTGAACCAACAGCTTCTTCGACTTGCACGAGGTGATTTTATTTCATTTCAATATGGAGGTGAGAACGATGAAAAAGATTAATTCTTTCAACATCGAGCCTGAAGATTTCGACGATTTCTCCTTTTGAACCCTTAAGCAAACGTCGTCGTGGCTTCCCATCTGAAAAAGCTGTTAAACGTGGCCATCGCCTTGTTCATGGCGACAAGGAACTACAGGAAAAGCTTGGTAACAATGACCTTTGTCTTTGTGGTTCTGGTCGCTGCTTTCAAGAAGTGCTGTCGCAATAGCGGCAGATATGATGGCAGCTTACGCAGCTACTACTTTTAGGGAGTAGTACTAACGATTTCAATACGTTACATCAAAACTGGCAGTTGTTGCCGCGCCCCGATCGCAGAAGCTTACATAATTGTGCAAAAGTTATACACGATGCTTCTACAACTTGCGCGGTGACTTTATCGCCCCGCGTGCAACATCTGCCTCCTTCAATTTTGAATTTTAGATTGCAATCCAAAATCGTTCGACTGAGCGAAGCCGAAGTCTAAAATCCAAAATCCAAAATTCCTAAAGGAGGTTCTCATGAATATCACAGAACGCGATTTGCGTTTAGAAATGCTCAATAGTTTGCTGACAACTCCTCACCGCAAACTTGAGCAAGTTGCAGAAATTCACCAGTTAATTGTTGAACTCGATCCCCTTTTCTACGGACATCTAGCAGTGTGGTATCAGCGTCATGGCGATGTCCGCGACCATAAAGAAGTATTCCTAGCTCACTTACTAACGAGCAATTTGATTGAACACCGAGATGCTGGATTTATGATGCTGCAAGAGTTTCCGCCCTATCAGGTGGCTCGTGTGGTGGACTTCATGAAGCAGCAGCAAAATAAGCTACCTCGTTCCGCTCGGACTGCGGTACGGCGTTACTTGAAGGTACGGGAGAGCAATCCGGCTCTATTCGATCGCGCCGCTTTGCGAGGTCGTAAGGCAATGAAGCACTTATATGCTTCACTGCACATCAAGCCAAATGAACGGGCAAATGCGATTCTGTTTGGCGATACTCCTTGTGAGGGTTCCTTAGCAAATGTGCTGAAACAGGTTGCTAAGGCAGCAAATGCCGCAGAACAGGCACGGCTGATTGTGGAGTTCAAAATTCCATATACGATCGCAGTTGGTGCAATTAAGCAACTTACACCTGTTGTCTTGGTGGCGTTAATCAACAGCATGACTCCTCAAGAAGCGATCAACAACCTCAAGTCTCTCCAGACTAGAGGTGCAATGGATCATCCAGAAGTCAAGAAGCTGATTGATTCCAAGTTGGAGGCAGCCTCTAAGAGTACGCGTGTCTCAGCATTTAAAGCACAGGTTGCGGCAGACGCAGGAGATTTTGACGCAGACACGGTTGCCCAATTGGAAAAGGTGACAAACGAACAGGTAAAGCGCCGTGGTGCGATCGCTCGTCCAACTGCTTTATTGGTGGATAAGTCTGGTTCAATGGAAAATGCGATCGCGACGGGTTTGCAACTCGCTGCCCTAATCTCTGGTATCACTAAGGCAGAACTGTTTGTCTACGCCTTTGACACCATTCCTTACGCTATTACAGCAAAGGGCAAGGAGTTGACCGACTGGGAGCGTGCCTTCCAGCACATCAACGCTGGTGGTGGTACTAGCATCGGCTGTGCATTGGAAACAATGCGGAAGAAGAAGCAGGTAGTTGACCAGATTATCATAGTGACGGATGAGGGCGAAAATGCTGCTCCTTACTTCGGTGAAGTCTACAAGAATTACTGCCGGGAGTTGGCGATAATGCCCAACGTGGTGATTGTCCGTGTAGGTGGTCATTACGACTGGGTGGAGACTCAATTGAAGCAGCAGCAAGCACCTGTAGATACGTTCACTTTCGCAGGTGATTACTACAGCTTGCCGAATCTCGTCCCACTTCTAACGCGCCCCTCTCGTCTAGATTTGCTGATGGAGATTCTGGATATGCCGTTGCCGGTGAGAGATGATAAATAAGTTCTAAAATTATAACAATGCTTATTATTATAAATAGTAAGCATTGATTTTTTTTTAAATTTTAACCGCTTGTATTTTGTTCAAGCCAAGCAACTAAATCAGATATATTCGAAAAATCCAAAAATCCTTCTCCTAAGCTTTCCAATTGCTCGGTAGATAATAGTTGGAGACGCTCGATTATTAGTGAATCTATCTTACCAAAGCGTCTATTTAAAAGACGTAAAGTATATTTAAACGCTTCCTTTTGTTCTCCCTTTTGCAAAATATGCTGATAAATCACTGATTCTTGCATAGTTTCCTCCCGTAATAATTGCAGAATCAAATCTTGCTCAAACTTTAACCCTGCTAAAATCTCAGTATAGGCAGCAGTATTTTGTCTTGTCTCTATATCTGGAATTTTAGCAATTTCCTGGGCAATCTGGGATAATAACGTTTGGGGTGAATCTGTTTGTGTTAACGGTGCTAAAGGTAATAAAGCTAGATTGCTAAGAAATAGTGCTGAATCTTGCTCCCACATCCGTATAACTCGATAACGGTGGGTTGTTACTTCACTGACATATTCATTAGTAAAAGCGATCGCGTCACTTGTCTCTTGTAAGAAAATCACTACTTGTGTGACAGGAATTTGATATTTACGTGTCAATCTAACGTAATAATCTAGCATCCGCAGAGAAATTGGTTTTTGTGATTTGACAGTAGTTTGAAATTCTAGGTGTAAAATCCGATTTTCTGTTTGCAGAAATGTTACTGAGTCAGCGCGTATGGGTTCGATGCTCAATTCAGTTTTTAAAATTTCAATTTTTTGCGGTTCTTGATTTAATAACCAACGGGTAAAATCAAGGGGATACTTTTCTGCAAGGATCTTACAAAGGTTATCATATTCTGCCATCTAAAGTATTACACTTGATTTTATTTATTATTTTATATTAGATTGGTTTCTTGGCAGTTTAGCCGTATTACCAGCGTCATCAATGAGAATTTCAGTAGATTGATGAGCGATCTGAAATGGCAACGATCGCTCTACTCTAAAATTTCTCTTTTCATCTCTTCCAATTTTATGTAGTATGCTGTATTATATTAATATCCTGCGTGCCCCAACTTGTGTGAGCCTACATACTAGTACGAGAGGAAGGTAACACTGCCAAATGCAGTGGGCGTGTGTGAACGGGGAGTGCGAAGAACCTGGGAGGTTGGCTTAAAAGTAGCCATCCTTTAAAGAGTGTGTAACAACTCACCAGCAGAGTCCCTCTAGTAACTGAGAACACGCAATGCTCCACCAACTTGCACGCACATTAATTCGTAATTTGTAATTTAGATTTCATTTCGGTTTCTGGAATTGCATCCATAGCATTCTTTTGAAAATGAGTATTAGTTATGACTAATATATTTAAGCTAATTAACCAAATTGCGATCGCAGAAGCACAATTATCTGCTACCCAATTCCTTGCACCCTGTGTCAAAGGTGGACGAGTTCGCACAAGGGTAGCCGGGATGGTTTACACCTTCACGCAAAAGCCTAGTAAATTTGAAGGTTGGGGCATCTTTCAGCCTGTGGATGAGAAGACAGCAACGGTTGTAGAAGAGGCAGATTTACCCCAAATTGCAGAATACCTGCAACACTTTCCCCAAATACGGCTGCGGTTAGCACACCAATTGCGTAAACAAACTTGGTTAGCATACCCCGTAAATGAAGCAGATATGCGTCAACGGTTGAAGGTAGTTAAGCCGATCGCAGTCCACTTAGTTACCGAGGGTATCGCCTTTGAGCAAATCATTGCCCGATGGAATGGACAGTCTTGCTGGTTTGAGGAAATAGATCGCCGAACCGATCCGGTAATTGTTGAAACTTTGCAATCTGCTGTTAAGCAACTCATTCCTGCTGAGGAATTACAGTTTAAGGGCATTACTCCAGAAATCCGCACAGTGTATGAATTAGCAACTCGGCGCATTGAGGGATTTACTCAACCCCAACAGGATGAAAAGCGACTGAGAAAAGCTTTGCAAATGGGCGGCGGTGAATTAAATCAATTCCACGATCGCAGCGACTACTGGACAGTCGATTGGACAACTGCTGATGGTGTTCGCCATAGTAGTGCGATCGCTAAAGCTGATTTGACTGTTGTTAGTTCTGGTATTTGTCTAAGTGGACGCGATCGCGATTTTGATTTGCAATCTTTAATAGGTGTCATGGAACAACAAGAGTAGTGAGAACAATGAGTATCTTTTTTCACGAACAACTTTACCGCACCAATGTTGTGATGGCAAAGCTGAAAAACTATCCTATAACCATTTGTGGCGCTGGAGCATTAGGAGCTAATATTACGGAAAACTTAGCTCGCTCTGGTTTTGATAAACTTACCGTGATAGATCGCGATCGCATTGAGGAGCGTAACTTATCGACTCAGCCTTACTACCGTTCTGATGTGGGAGCGTTCAAGGCGAAGATTTTGGCGAACAATTTATATCGAGCAATTGGTACTAAAGTTGATGCCAAAATAAAGGATTTGACACCAGCAAATACAACTCAATTGCTCAAAGACAGCCAGTTAATTGTCGATGTCTTTGACAATAGCGTGGCACGTCAAGCAGTGAAAGATTATGCTGAACAATTAAGTATTCCTTGTCTTCATGCTGGACTATCAGCAGATTATGCAGAAGTGATTTGGAATGACGTTTATCGCGTTCCTTCTGAGGTTAATGATGATGTTTGTGATTATCCGTTGGCGCGAAACCTGGTGATGTTAACTGTTGCTGTGGCGTGTGAGGCGATCGTTTCATTCATTGCCACAGCAGAACAACATAACTTCAGCATCACCCAAAAGGATCTGACTGTTCAACCTCTGTTTTTGTAGATTGTGTAGACGCTCTTAGCGGCTTGTCGTAAATATCGCCCATCATAACATACCAAATTATGCGGATTTAATTAAAGAAGAACTAACAGGCGGTAGCTACTATGCAACCGTCGTCATTCCCAATTCCCAATTAACTAGCTAGATAGCTGTGTATCTTATCCTTATGTCTTCGTAGAGTACCTAAAGCTTGTTGCTCTATCTGTCGCACTCGTTCTCGACTAATACCCATCCGTTGACCAATCTCTGCTAAAGAAAGTTCATTTCCATCTGTTAAACCAAAACGTAAAGTTAATATTTCTCGTTGCTGGTGATTTAATTTTAACAATAAATTTTGAATATTTTGTTGAAGAAACTTTTGTTCAGCATATAATTCTGGGGAGAGTCCATTATCCTCCAACATATCTTGTAATTCTATATCTTTGTCTGAGCCAACTCGTAATTCTAGAGAGATAGGTTGACGTGCCAAAAGTAAATAATCTCGAATTTGTTTTGGATCTAAAGATAGTTCTTCGGCGATATCAACTGCGGTAGGAGTACGACCTAATTTTTGAGTTAATTCACGTTGAATCCGCTTGATTTTGTTCAGCTTTTCTGTAATATGAATAGGCAAGCGGATAGTACGTCCTTGTTCGGCGATCGCTCGTGTAATCGCCTGGCGAATCCACCAATAGCCATAGGTTGAAAATTTGTACCCTTTTGTAGGGTCAAATTTCTCAATTCCTCGCTCTAAACCTAAACTTCCTTCTTGAATTAAATCCAGAAAATCTAGGTTATGTCTTTGATATTTCTTAGCAATAGATACTACGAGTCGCAGGTTAGCTTGAATCATTTTCTGCTTGGCTTTATGCCCTTGATGTAGCTGTTGCAGCAGTGATTGTTCGCCGATATCTGTATTTTCAACCCACTCTTGCTGGGTCGGCTGACGTTTTAATTTAGTAGCTAATTTTTCTTTTATAGCTAGTAAAGCCATCATTTTTTGGACTTGTTTGGCAAAATTAATCTCCTGCTCATGAGTTAATAAAGGTATACGTCCAATATCGTGAAGATAAGTACGTACTGTATCAGCAGTATATAAAGGTTTCTCCTTTTTATTACTTTCTTCTAGATACTGATAAGATAGATTATTCATAGTTATTTGAACCTTCAAAAATACTTGTTGGTTTAGAGGATGTTTGAAAATTCCTCTTGGCAGGAGCAAAACATTTTAGTTATTGCCACGAATCATTATTTTGTTAAAACTAATATTTTTCAAGTTAATAGCTTGATGTTACAGGAGCTTGTCAAAGAATTGAAAAAGTTATGTCTGTCGAAATTCTAGTCCGTTCTGAAGCAGGAGTAATACCTCTACTAAGTGCTTCTGTAATGAGTTTTGCAGCACTGGAGACAATGGATTATGCCTTAATTGCACTTTTGCGATCGCAGAATTACTGCTTTGTTTTTATACTTTAAAAAACTGCGATCGCTTTTGATTAATCCTTACACAGATTTTGACCTTTTTCTAGTAAGCAAACTAGTCATACTTAATCCAGTGGCCAACAACCCTAATAGTCCTAGTCCGTTCAAAATCGGGTAGATTCCCTGTAAACCCAAGATTTCACCACGATGAATCGAAAGTAGTATACTACGTGGAACTCCAATGTTAGCTGATCACTCACCTACCAAGGTAGCTGCAAAACCAGTTAATAATGTTACAGCAAGTGGTAAAGCCAAAATAATCGCCAGAGTCCGGTGGTATTTGCGAAATGAACGCATTCTCCAAAATCTCCAGTGGAAACTATAGCAGTTTGCAATTTGATAAGAAACAGAACTATTTGTCTCAAAGCCAGATATAAAAACTATTTTTCTACTGTCTTTTATTTTTTGGCTCCTGCTCTATGTTAGTTTTCCCTCACTTTTTGGAAACAGTGGCGATGTTTGTCTCAAGTGTTTGTAACCCCTTAAGAGATTTCGCTTTATCTTTTGCTTTCAGTGTCCCCTTCACCTGGGTCGCAGCATCTTCGATGGTATTATAGGTTTTTGAAGATTTAGTTTTGACACCATCTTCAACTTTAGACCAAGAGTCTTCAAACTTATTAAATTCCTGTTGAGCTTTGTCAAAGTTTCCGGCTTGCACCGCAGTTTTTGTATTTGTAACGACACCGGCCAAAGTATCAAAACCTCCCTGCGTAGCACTAGGGGTTTTTGATACTGTTGCCGCCTTAGTGGTTTCTGTAGTAGCAGGAGTCTGGGTAGTGGATTTTTGATCGCTGTTGCATCCTACCAAGGTCAGTAAGCTAATTGCAGTAACAGGGATGATGTAGATTAAGCGTTTCATAAGACCTCTTGAATAATGATAATTAGCCAAGTAATGGCGGTATCAGCTACTATATCAGCTAAAGTTGCTGGAGACGTAGGAAGATTTTATGCAAGTTTTCTCTCTGTAAATACTAAAATTTTTTATTGGTACGATTGTATCAAGGCTGTTTTTCTATATTAATTTGGAATTAATACTCATCATTTTTGATGAGTAACTAAGGTATTATTTATTACTTTATTTATGATTAAAAAAGAATGTAGAATTCAGAATTAATTAGTGGGGGACTTAAACTCACATATTTATCGGCTACTCGTACAGAATTCAGACTGAACTCTTTCTTGTTAAAAAGTCTTGCATAGAGTTGACAAATTCTTTTAACTCTAAAACTAAGTTAGTAGCATCTCTAAGCTCTTGCTCGTAAGCTAACTTTTCTAGTTTGTCAGCTACTAGATACATAGCTGTGGCTCCAACATTGGCACTAGCACCTTTAAGGTGATGAGCTTCTCGCGCAATTTGGCCAAAGTCATCAGATGCGATCGCTGCAATGATGGTCTCTAAACGGGGTTTAACATCTTCAAGGTATATTTGCAATAGATTTAATTCAAATTCTCCATCATTTTCCGATATCCGATGCAAGTGTTCCCAATCAATTGCTAGGTCAATTTTGTCGTTGTTTGTGGTAGAAACTGTCTGTTCATCAACAACTGGCTCTTGTTTTGAGCGGATAACACTTGTCCAATGCTCTAGAGTGGCAGCCAATTTTTCTTTAAACACTGGCTTACTCAGATAGTCATCCATTCCTGCATTGAGACACATTTGTTTGTCTTCTTTCATCGCATTAGCCGTCATCGCAATTACCACAGGACGACGACGCAGAGCAAAAGCGTCTTCTTGCCAACGATGAATTTCTTTTGTGGTTTCTAAACCGTCAAGAATTGGCATTTGGCAATCCATTAGAATCAAATCATAAGGAATTTTTTCTAATAGCTGCAAAACTTCCTCTCCATTGGCAGCAACATCGGCTTTGTAGCCTAAACTCTGAAGTTGCTTCAGGGCGACTTTTTGATTCACCAAATTATCTTCAGCTAAGAGAATTCTTAACTGGAATTGAGTAGAGGGGTTAGGGGCAGAGGAAGTAAGAATGCTGGAAGTTTCTGTACTTGAGATTTTTGTAGTAGCCTCTAGCCTTCTTCCTTTAGACCCTTCTTCTGGTTGAGGCTGAGTTTTTAGAATAGTCATAATGGTATCAAGGAGTCGAGAGGGCTTAACGGGTTTGACTAAATAAGCAGCAAATCCTATTTTTAGCGCTCGTTGCAATTGGGTGCGTTGATTAATAGAGGTGAGTATAATCAAAGGTATCTTAGCAATTGCAGAATTGGCTTTAATTTGTTCTTCTAAAGTTATGCCAGAAGTTTGAGCCATTTGCATATCAACCAAGACGACATCATAAGAATTACCACACTCACAAGCTTCCTGAATAGCTTCGAGGGCAGCAGCAATACTGTCAGCTTGATCTACCTGCATTCCCCAACCGGTAGCTTGATGATAGATAATTTTGCAATTAGTAGCATTACTATCTACTACTAACAAGCGGCGATTGTTCAAAAATCCGGGTTCGCTCTTGACCTTCGTGTAATGTGTCGCAGGCAAGAAGCTATCGGAGTTTGGCAAAATAGGTTCAAGTTGTTTGGCAAAAGGCACCTCAAACCAAAACTTAGATCCTTTTCCCCTCTGACTTTCCAGCCCAATGACTCCTCCCATCAAAGTCACCAGTTGTTTGCAAATAGCTAATCCTAAACCGGTACCACCATACTTGCGAGTGGTAGAAGCATCCACTTGGGTAAATGGCGTAAAGATTTTGTGTTGCTCTTCAGGGCTAATGCCAAGACCTGTATCTGTAATGGCAAAATAGATGGTGGCTGTTGTGGAGGAAAGGGATGGCTTTGCCAAAGGCGATCGCAATTCTACTTGCACTACGACTTCACCAACGTTAGTGAACTTAATAGCGTTGCTAATTAGGTTCATCAGAATTTGCCGTAACCTACTAGCATCGCCTTTGAGGTAAATAGGGACGTTGTTATAAAGTAGTGCAGCAATTTCTAATCCCTTACTATGGGCTGATGGAGCTAATAATCCCACCACTTCTTCAACACAAGTGGATAGGTTAAAATCTAGAGTTTCGAGAGCCATTTCTCCAGCCTCAAGTTTGGAAAGATCCAAAATCTCGTTGATTAAACTTAAAAGGGCATCTCCACTAATTCGAATTGTTTCAATAAAATCTCGTTGTTCTGGATTTAAGGGAGTATCTAAAACCAAACTGGTCATCCCCAAGACAGCATTCATGGGAGTGCGAATTTCATGACTCATATTTGCCAAAAAAGCACTTTTAGTCTGAGAAGCTAATTCCGCTTGTTGACGGGCAATTTCAAGTTCTTCTCGCTGACGAGTTTCTGCTTTTAAAAGTTGAGCTTGGGCTAAAGCAATGCCTACTTGGTCAGCTATTTGCCGCAAGAGATGAGTTTCAAAACTAGACCATTGGTGAGAATCATCACACTGATGGACTATGAGCAAACCGCGAAGTTCTTCTTTGACCAAAATAGGTACAACAAAGTTGACTTTGACCCCAAACTGTTGGATTAATTTCAGGTCACTTTGTTGGACTTCGAGTAAATCTAACTCAGCCAGTCCTAACATCTCTCCTTGACGGTACTTTTGTAGATAGTACTGTTGCAGGTATTCTGCTCGTAAGTAAGGGGCGGTGATATTTTGATCTTTGATTTCTGGTAAGCCAGAAATTACTGCTTCAACAACGGTGGTTGCAGACTCATCTGGGAAAAGCTGATAGATCAAAACTCGGTCAGTTTGGAGAATCTTTTGCACTTCCTTGACAGTGATTTCGAGAATTTCTTCAATTTGCAAAGATTGGCGAATTTTAAGGGTGATTTCGGTAAAAAGTTGCGATCGCAAGTTTTGGCGTTGTAATTCCTCTTCAGCCCGCTTACGCTGAATAAATTGGCCCACTTGCTCACCAATAGAATTCATCGTGTTGATTAAATCTTGGTCAAGAGGTTTAATTTCACGATTGAAGCAGGTAATCACGCCCAGAATTTTGTTACCAGTCCGAATTGGAAAACCGAAAGCTGTGTGCAATCCTACTTGAGCCGCAATTTCAAAATGAGGAAAATTCAAATCCGTGACAACATCAGTTAGCCAAACAGGTTCAGAACTAGCCCAAACACGTCCAGGTAGTCCAATTCCTTCTATAAAAGTGGTTTGCCGCTTCAGTGCTTCAAATTCTTGCACTTCAAGAGATGCTTTATACCAGATGGAAAGAAAACGCAGCACATTTGCTTGCCGATCGACCATCCAAATTTCACCTAAATCCCATCCTAAACTCTCGCAGATTCCTTGCAGGATTCGGGGGTTAGCCTCGTTGATTGTGGTAGACTCTGCCAAAACGCGGGTTACAGTATATTGTGCAGTTAAATGCTGTTGTACTCGTTTACTATCTGTGATGTCAGTACCAGTGCCAACAATGTATTCCACCGCTCCTTCATAGTTTTTTAAGAAGGTATTCGACCAAGCAATAAGTCGGCGACTGCCATCCTTCATTACCCAATGGTTCTCATGCTCCAGAAAGCCTCTACCAGTTAGCAATTCCTCAAAAACTGCTTTAACTGAATCCACTTCTTCAGGAAGTAGGAACAAGTTCCAGAAATACCTACCCCTCACCTCATCGAAGGAGTAACCTGTTATTTGCTCACAAGCTTGATTGAAACGAACAACTCGCCCTTGAGAATCGAGAACTATTACTAATGCACTGGCTGTATGAAGGACTGCTGAGATAAAGTTACGTTCTTGATTTAAGCTTTCTTCTGCTCTTTTGCGCTCTGTTACCTCATGATAAATGAAGTAGTAAACTACAGTCAGAACGATAAAACTTAGGCAAATAGCGATCGCAATTGTCACAGTTGTTTTGCGAGTCCAAGCTTTTGCTGTTTTTGAAAGTTTCTGATGCCGCTCCCTTTCCTCGTTCTCTATCTCATTGATCTCTTTGCGGATATCATCCATGAGATTTTGACTTTTATTTGTCAGTACTACCTGCAACGCCGTCTCTGCTCCCTTTTTTTGGCGTAAGTTGATAGTCTGGTTTAGTTCAGTAAGTTTATCTACAATTAGAACTTCAAGCGTTGCAATCTGCTTTTGTTGGTTTGGTTTATCTGTGCTTAAATTCTTTAGTTTGGCAATTTCTTGATCGACATTAGCAAGTGATTCTTGATAGGGTTTTAGATAAGTTTGTTTTCCAGTAATAATGTAACTACGTTGCCCAATCTCCGCATCATTTATTTGAGATAGTAGCTGTTCTAAACTGTTATTTTTTTGATAAGTATTTTTTATGGCACTGCGGTTGTGAGTAGATACTGTTGTATTTTGATAGGAAACCACACCAATCAAAACTAAAATTACCGAAGCTATACCAAAACCTGCTGCAATCTTTTTGAAAAATTGTTTGCTTACCTTCTGCACCTGTTTACTTTTATTGTTAAAAAGTAGTAAGCTTGCTAAATTTCGGCGCAATTCCAGTTGCTTGATAACTTGACGACCTAATATTCGTAATGCCTCTATCTGCTCTGGAGTAAGTTCTCGTGGTACGTAATCAATTACACACAAAGTTCCTAGAGCATATCCTTCAGGGTTAGTCAGAGGTACACCAGCATAAAATCGAATATTTGGGTCAGATGTAACCAGTGGGTTGGTGGCGAACCTTTCGTCATCTGTTGTATCAGGTACAACAAAAACGTCAGGCTGTAAAATAGCATGACTACAGAATGCAAAATCTCGATGTGTTTCTAGGGTATCTAAACCGACTTTTGACTTGAACCACTGGCGATTTGTATCAATTAAGCTAATTAAGGCAATAGGAGTCTGGCAAATATACGAGGCTAAACGAGTGAGATCATCAAAGGCAGCTTCAGATGGTGTATCGAGAATTTTATACTCCAAAAGTGTCTCGATTCTCTGTACTTCGTTATTAGGTAATGGTGCTTTCATCCTTAAGCCTTATCTATATTCTGAGAGCAGAGGGGCAGGGGGCAGAGAGCAGAGGAGCAGGGGGAGAAGAAAAAATTAACTCTTTCCCCCCTTTATTTAGTGCTGAGTTTAGGAGTTAGGAGTTAGGAATCAGAATTTAGTATTTTTCCCCTGCTCCCCCTGCCCCTCTGCCTCTTCCCATGCCCAATGCCCAGGTCAACAAACTTACTTCAATTAATGACAATAGTTTAGTTAAAAGCGTTAGCGTAATTTCACTGAGTTCGCCCTTATGAACACATTTGTTAAATGATTAAGTCTTTGCTGTATTTTTTGTGGGCTGGTGTATTTGAAATTGGAGGAGGCTACCTAATCTGGTTGTGGTTGCGCGAAGGTAAACCGTTCTGGTGGGGCATATTGGGGGGAATTGCTTTAGCTTTCTATGGAATTATTGCAACTCTTCAATCGGCAAATTTTGGCAGAGTGTATGCTGCTTACGGTGGTGTATTTATTGCAATAGCGATGCTTTGGGGTTGGAAGGTAGACGGGGTAACTCCAGACCGCTACGATCTCATGGGAGCATGTTTAGCTTTAGTGAGTGTTCTAATTATCATGTTTGCACCCAGACCTTAAGTAAAACTTCTAGATTAATAAATTTTGTAATACCCACTTTTCAGAGACTAACAAAAAATAAATTATCCCAAATTATTTGTATATTTGTTGGATACCATATCTGTGCTATCTGGAGATGGGATGTTTATTTTGCTGGAATTCCCTGAACACATAATAACCTGACCAAAAATCGCCAAAATTTTTAATAACCAGCCGAAGATAAGCAACCATCTGTATATCTACCGCATAAATGCGTAGATATAAAGATAATTCATGGTAAATTTGTACAAATTTCCTGAAAATTGATAATTATTATCAATTTTTATAAGTATCTTGATTTGTAACAGGAAGTAACTAAAAATTTGGAGTTTTGTAGCGCTTGCATAAAATGCTATCCTGCACAAAAAGATGCAATCATTGCATCGTTACACCCTTGGTTCGATTTTGGCAACTACGATTACGATTATATTTTTGTTAACATTTCCAGAAAATTAAAGTTAAGTAACTTTTAAGACAAAAATATGTAGCCAAAAGTAATCAAATGTAGTTAAGGATACAAATCGTTGGTGCTTAGGAAGAAAAAGAAGTGTTGAAGAAAGTTGTAATGATTGGGGCTATCACCCTACTGTTTTTGGCAGGGCCGTTGATGGGCAATGCTTTTGCCCAAACACCAGCCGCGGCTCCACCTGCTGCTGATACTGGAGACACGGCATTTATGCTGATTTCAGCAGCACTCGTGCTGCTAATGACACCAGGATTGGCGTTTTTCTATGGTGGATTTGTGCGATCGCGTAATATCCTAAACACATTGATGATGAGCTTTGTGTTGATGGCGATCGTGGGAGTTACCTGGATTTTGTGGGGCTATAGTCTTTCTTTTGCACCAGGCTTGCCATTCATTGGTGGATTGCAATGGTTTGGGTTAAACGGTGTCGGTTTAGAGACTCAAGGCTACTTGCCGCATCTGCCTTATGAAGATGCGCTCAAAGCAGCAGACCCCAAATATGCTGATGTCGTCTCTTATGCCGGAACGATTCCCCACCAGGCATTTACGATTTATCAAGCCATGTTTGCCATTATCACCCCAGCCTTAATTTCTGGGGCGCTCGTTGAGCGGATGAGTTTCCGCGCCTATTCACTGTTTGTGCTGCTGTGGTCAACCTTTGTTTACGCCCCCCTAGCCCACATGGTATGGGCGAAAGGTGGATTATTAGGTTTGGCTGGTGGATTAGGTGCCCTCGACTTTGCAGGTGGCACAGTAGTTCATATTAGCTCTGGGGTTTCAGCTCTGGTAGCAGCGATCGTCCTTGGTCCTCGGAAAACCCATCCCGATCGCCTTAGCCCGCCACACAATGTTCCTTTCATTTTGCTGGGTGCTGGCTTGCTCTGGTTTGGCTGGTTCGGCTTCAACGCTGGGAGTGCCTTATCTGTTGCCAGTGGAACTTCTGGTGGCTTAACAACAAATTTAGCAACAACAGCCTTTGTTGCCACCAATACGGCGGCGGCGGCGGCAGCTTTAATGTGGCTAATTTTAGAAGCAGTTTTACGGGGTAAACCCACAGCCGTAGGAGCAGCTACAGGAGCCGTTGCTGGTTTAGTAGGCATCACCCCCGCCGCCGGATTTGTGACACCGCTATCAGCGATTTTAGTTGGTTTCATCACCGCCTTTGTTTGCTTCTATGCTGTAAGTTTTAAGCATAAGCTGCAAATTGACGATGCTTTAGATACCTATCCCGTGCATGGTGTTGGTGGGACAGTGGGGGCAATTTTAACGGCCATCTTTGCCACAACTCAAGTCAACGGCGGAGGTAAAGATGGAGTGCTACGTGGTAATTTTGGTGAATTGGGAGTTGAACTAGCAGCAATTGCCGTTGCTTATGCGATCGCAGGTGTTGGTACTTGGATTATTCTCAAGATTATCGATGCTACAGTCGGTCTGCGAGTCAAAGAGGAAGCCGAATTGCAAGGTTTGGATATCAACGAACACGGTGAAGAAGGTTATAATTCCGAGTTTGGCGATCGTCCCACTTAGTTAGTAGGGAGTGGGCATTGGGCATTGGGCATGAAGAAGAGACAAAGTAGACAAGGAAGAGGGTGGAGACAAGGGAGAGACTTATTCAATAATTCCCCCTTGTCCTCCCTGCCCCCTGCCCCCTGCCTTCCCTACTCCCCAATTGAAGATTGTGTAATTTGCGATCGCTAGCGTTAAAATTTGATTCAAATAATTGGTAAATTTCGCTAGTCGTGACTACTTCTGCAAAAACCCTCCCTATCTGGGCATTTTTCTCGCTGTTAACCAACTGCATCCTAATGTTGGCGGTCATTCTGCTAATCTGGCAACAGCAGAAATTGGCCACTTTTTTTGGGATAGTAACATCCCCAGAACCAATCAACCTGAACAACTCAACCCAAATTGCTACACCTGATTTGGGTCGTCGTCACCAACTCACTTATCAGGAGTGGGTAGACATTCTCAAGCAAGAAGCCAAGGTCGCTGCTGACCAACAAACTCCCCATTTAAGCATTCTGGCGGGAGATTCTCTAAGTTTATGGTTTCCCCCTGAGTTATTACCCGAAGGTAAAAATTGGCTCAATCAAGGAATTTCTGGTGAAACCAGTAATGGACTCTTAAACAGGTTGAAAATATTTGACCGCAGCAAACCAGAGGTCATTTTTGTGATGATTGGCATTAATGACCTAATTCGGGGGGTGAACAACGAGGAAATTTTAGATAATCAGCGACAAATTATCAATTACCTCCGAAAGACGCATCCCACAACGCAAATTGTTGTGCAATCGATTTTGCCACATGGGGCAGAAGAAGCAACCTGGAAAGGACGAGATAAACTTCTAGCTGTTGCCAATAGTCGCATTCAGGGGTTGAATCAGCAACTGCAAAGTATTTCTACCAAAAAAGGTGTCAAATATCTTGATTTATATCCCCTGTTTACTAACAAGCAAGGAAATCTACGCCGCGAATTTACTACTGATGGCTTACATTTAAGTCCCGAAGGGTATATAGTTTGGCGTTCTGCATTGCAGATTTATAGCGAAATCGAATTAAAATCCCAGCGTTAACGTCCTTCCGAGGAAAAAGGTTAAAGGGCAAAAAGAAGTAATATCTTTGAATACAACTCTGTATAAATCGCGGCTTGGCGCGAGAAAATAAAAAATAGTGGTTGAAGTAGACAAATCTAATGGATACAAAAGCTTTTAAGCGCAGCCTGCAACATTCCGAAAATTACAATCGTAAGGGCTTCGGTCATCAAGCAGAAGTTGCCACCCAGTTGCAATCTGAATATCAGAGTAACTTGATTCAAGAAATTCGCGATCGCAATTACACTCTACAACGGGGTGATGTTACCATCCGACTAGCACAAGCTTTTGGTTTTTGCTGGGGTGTAGAACGGGCTGTGGCCATGGCCTACGAAACTCGTCAGCACTTCCCCACAGAACATATCTGGATTACTAACGAGATTATCCACAACCCTTCTGTAAATCAGCGAATGCAGGAGATGGAAGTTGAATTCATCCCCATTGAAGGAAAGAATAAAAACTTTTCTGTTGTTGGCACTGGGGATGTAGTGATATTACCTGCTTTTGGGGCTAGCGTTCAAGAAATGCAGATCCTTCACGATAAAGGCTGCAAAATTGTTGATACAACTTGTCCTTGGGTATCTAAAGTTTGGAATACAGTAGAAAAACACAAAAAAATCGATTATACATCAATAATTCACGGTAAATATAAGCACGAAGAAACAGTCGCTACTAGTTCCTTTGCTGGCAAATATTTAATTGTATTGAATTTGCAAGAAGCAAATTATGTTGCTGACTATATTCTTAATGGTGGCAACCGTGAAGAATTTCTGACAAAATTTGCTAAAGCTTGTTCAGCAGAATTTGACCCCGATCGCGATTTAGAAAGAGTTGGCATTGCTAACCAAACTACAATGCTTAAAGGCGAAACTGAGCAAATCGGGAAACTTTTTGAGCGGACTATGTTGCAGAAGTATGGCCCCATCGAGTTAACTCAGCATTTCCAAAGCTTCAATACCATCTGTGATGCCACCCAAGAACGTCAAGATGCTATGTTGGAATTAGTGGAACATAATTTAAATTTAATGGTAGTAATTGGGGGATTTAATTCATCCAATACTACTCAATTGCAGCAAATTGCTTTTGAGCGAGGAATTCCTTCTTATCACATTGATACTGTTGAACGGATTAAATCAGGAGATTCTATAGAACATCGACAATTAAATGGGCAATTAATAACTACAGAAAATTGGTTGCCAGATGGTGAAATTGTCGTAGGAATTACTTCTGGTGCTTCTACTCCAGATAAGGTAGTAGAAGATGTGATTGAGAAGATTTTTGCGGTGAAAGCAACAGCCGCGTTGGTTTAATAGCGATCGTAGATTGATTTCATCTCTTGACAAGAATACTACATCAATATTAGCTATCAGTAACTAGTAAATACTAGTTACTGTATTTTAAAAAATTGTGAGAAATTTAATAAATGGCTATTTATGAGCAAATTGGCAAAAGCTATGATTTGACTCGTCGTGCCGATCCTGAAATTGCTGCTCGATTAGCTGTTCACCTTCAGGTAACATCAGATTATTCATATCTTGATGTAGGATGTGGCACTGGAAATTACACACTAGCTTTAGCAAAAAGTGGTGTTTGGCATGGAGTAGACCAGTCAAAAAAGATGATTGATATTGCTAGAAATAAGAGTAATATTGTAGCTTGGCAAGTTGCCGAAGCCGAAGCTTTACCTTATGCCGATAATACTTTTTCAGGTGTGTTATGCACATTAGCGATACATCATTTTGTTGCATTAACTCCTGCTTTTGGGGAGATTAATCGTGTCTTGGCGGCTGGTCGTTTTGTATTATTTACTGCCACGCCAGAGCAGATGAATAAATATTGGTTAGTCGAATATTTTCCAGAGGCTATACATAAATCTGCTGAAAAGATGCCAAGTTTAGAAAAGATCAGATATGCTCTCAATGAGGCAGATTTTAATTCAGTAAATATCGAACCTTATTTTATTTCAAAAAATTTGCAAGACTTATTTTTATATAGTGGTAAATATCGTCCTGAAATATATTTAGATGAAAATATCCGCTCTGGAATTTCTACATTTGCTTTGCTAGCTTCGCCAGAAGAAATCACCATAGGATGTCAAAGACTAGTAGCAGATATTAATACAGGACGCATCACAGATATTATCAATAAATATGAAAACAATCACGGAGATTACTTGTTTGTAATTGCCGAGAAAATTAATTATGAATTAGCATGACAGAGAAATGGCTCTCTATCGTCGGCATTGGGGAAGATGGATTACAGGGATTAAGCGCGATCGCTCTTTCCCTAATCACTCAAGCTAAAGTAATTGTTGGAGGCGATCGCCATTTGGCAATGCTTCCTACAGACGATCGACGTGAAAAACTAGTCTGGACATCCCCCATTAGCACCTCTGTAAAGGAAATCATCAAGCGTCGGGGTGAGTCAATCTGCGTACTTGCAAGCGGCGATCCCATGTGTTACGGCATTGGTGTCACCTTAATGCGGCGAATTCCGGTTTCTGAAATGACGATTATCCCCGCACCTTCCGCCTTCAGCCTCGCTTGTGCCAGGATGGGATGGTCTTTAACTGAAGTGGAAACCTTGAGTTTAAATGGTCGTCCATTCTCCCTAATCCAGTCTTACATCTATCCAAAAGCGCGGCTCTTGATTTTAAGTGAAGGGAAGGACACACCCGCCGTTGTTGCGGAGATTTTGACAAATCGCGGCTATGGTGGCAGCAAAATTAACGTGTTGGAGCGCATGGGCGGCACTCATGAAAGAATTGTGGAAGGTACGGCTGCATCTTGGAATGAAACTGAAATTGCGGCATTGAATGCGATCGCAGTTTATTGTATTGCTGATGCTGGGGTTATTCCTTTACCAAGATTACCAGGATTACCAGATAACGCCTACCACCACGATGGACAGTTAACAAAGCGTGAAGTTAGGGCGATTACTCTGGCAGCTTTGGCTCCCACGCCGGGAGCGTTGTTGTGGGATGTTGGTGCGGGTTGTGGCTCAATTTCCATCGAATGGATGCGGAGTAATCCTCGATGTCGAGCGATCGCGATCGAGCAAAATGTTTCTAGACTACTCTATATTGCCGATAATGCCGCCACTCTCGGTACTCCAAATCTGCAAATCCTTGAAGGTAAAGTGCCCCATGCCCTGAAAGACTTGCCAGCACCAGATGCAATTTTTGTTGGTGGTGGGGTTACAGCAACAGGACTCTTTGATATTTGCTGGGAAGCACTGCGGCCCGGTGGGCGTTTGGTGGCAAATGTGGTGACGGTAGAGGGTGAGCAAACTTTATTTCAATGGCATAAACAAGTCGGTGGCGATTTAACTCGTGTTGCTATTCAACGGGCGGAACCTATTGGGAAATTTTTGGGCTGGCGGGCAATGGCACCTATAACCCAATGGGTAGTTGTAAAATAATATGATTTGTGAATCTTTAACTTGCCATTGCAGGTTCACTGCCGGCACATTCAAGTTCAGATCCGCAAATGCAAGCGTGAGTAATTTAGACAATGGCATCTGTGAGCTATTGAATTGTAGGATCGGGAACATTCTCAACCCGGACATCACCAGAGGCATAGTAAACGGTTGCTTTCATCGAACAATCTCGAAGTAAAAAACGGATACTTAGTTTTGTTTGTCAGTTACGAGTCTGGAACTGGAATCTTCTCAGGAATACCCAGACTGCGCTTGTGATTATTTTTCATCATCATATTCATCGTGCCGCCTGACGCTGTTCTTCAGGCGAACCGCGTAATCACCTCGAAGCCGACCGTGAACGCAGCACTGTCTGGCGGGATCTCCACTTACTGCAACGGCATCATAGTTGGCAACGAACTTCACTGCACCGTTTGACCGCCATTGACGACCAAGGTGTGTCCGACGACGAAGGCAGCCGCGTCCAAACACAGCCAGACAACGGCATTGGCAATTTCTTCGGGCTGTCCCATCCGTCCGACCGGCTCCTCTGCGATTACCTGCTCACGTCCTTCAGCAGTGCCGCCAGTGAAACGAACCATCATCGGTGTGTCAGTGTAACCGGGGGCAACAGCGTTGACGCGGATATTTTGCGAGGTGTAGTCAAGAGCCGCGGACTTGGTGAGTCCGATCACGCCGTGTTTTGCGGCGGTGTATGCGGCTTTGCCCTTGATGCCTATGATATCGGCACCCGATGATGTGTTCACGATCGCGCCGCCGCCTTGCTTGAGTAGCAGAGGGATTTCATACTTCATGCACAGAAAAACGCCGCGCAAGTCGGTGTCTACGATCCGATCCCACTCTTGCTCTTCAATTTCTGCTGTTGCTGCATTCTTCTGCTCCACACCAGCGTAGAATGTTGGGTTTCGTTCCTCAACCCAACCTACGCAGCTACTGCGTCAACGCATTTCTATAGCCTAACCCCGCACTTGTCGCAGTGCATTAAACGCCTTACCTCGCAACCCAACTGGTAACAGCGATAATCCTAAACCAGTCCAAGCTTTAGGAGTTGAAAAAGACTGTCCTGCTAAAACTAGCTCTCTGCCTTTTTGCGTTTCACCCTTTTCAATTAAACGCAAACCTAATAATAACTGCGTTTCAGTTAGACGATTTTTCCTGATTGTCTCTATTTTTTCAGAATCAAACTTATAACTTTCTAAATATCGCATTTTATCAAATAAATAAGGAATCGCTCTATTTATACCTTGCTGCTCTGCATGATTGCGATATTCCATCAATAATTCTGGTAAAAAATAACCCTTTTTTCCAGCCAAAGCTAGACGCACAAATAAATCATTATCCTCACAGTTTTGCATATTTGGTTGCATAAATCCTAGCTCTTGCAAAGTTTTGCGGCGAAATAATGTTGCGCCAACTTGAAAGCTTTGGTTAACAAATACAACTTCCAATAAATTATCTACAACACCTGCTGGTAAATTTTTCCTACCCCAACGATGAGTATTTTCTTGAGTTTTTACTTCATCCCGCACATTGTTAATATCAATTATCCAATGGTCTGTACCAACAAAATCAATGCTAGAATCTTGAGAAAGAATCGCTGCAGTACTTGCGAGAAAATCTGCTGTGAGCCGATCGTCATCATCAAATTTAATAAAATATTCACCACTGGCTGCATCAAAGCCAGAGCGCATATTATTACTTTTACCAATATTTTGCTGATGACGGATATATTTTATCCGTTGGTCTGTGTACTGTGACATTAATTCAGGCGTACCATCGCTAGAACCATCATCACAAACAATTAGCTCAAAGTCTTGCTCAGACTGATTCAGTACACTGTCAATGGCATAAGGAAGAAGATTAACACGATTAAAAGTAGGAATGCAAACAGTAATTTTAGGCATATTTTATACTAATAGCTGGAAAATATAGAAGATAAAAAGTTTATATCAATTGCTAATTTAATACGTCGTCAATCAAGCTATATTTAGCGCATAGTTCTTTGAATTTTATTCATTGTTTTGTTAAGAAAGTTATTAGTTTTGGTAATTATGCTCACTGGCTTAAGCTGTTTTGGTCTTTGTTCTGGCTGCTTGAGAAAGCGATAGTGTAAAAACTCATTTGCATAACATATATTAACATCTTGTCCTTGAGATAACTGGGCAAAATCACGAGAAGAATAGCTCATATAATGGATACGATGAATTGGTTTTAAGCCATCTTGATTGTAAAGAACATTATTAATATTTACAAAGGGATCTGCATTAGCACAATTGCCTGTTCTATCTTCACCATTGGGACTAAGTGTAAAGTTAAAAAGTGGGCGATCGCAGCGCAAGGTCATATAGTTAAACAAAAAGGAATCATCCCACCATCCATGTCCATTAATCCACTCAACTTCTTGTTTAGTAATTAATCTCTCCTTCATTATCTCAATTTCTTTAACAGTAAACAATCCTCGCTTAGAGCCAAAAAAACTAGAACAATGGAGTTGAGGACGTATATCTACTTCTGTATACAGTCCAGTTTTCTCTATAACTGAAATATTTAACGCTGCAACAGTCCTATCCTTAAGGTGTTCCCAATCATCAAAAACAAAATCTGATGTTTCTAGCTTATCAATTACATTATTTAGTGGCTTCATTGCCAAACTATCACCGTCATAAAATACGAATTTATCAAAAATACCCTCAAAAGCAACAAACTTTCTTTGTAAATGACTTTTGTACCAACTAGGGCGCAATAATTTTGTATCTTTTTCCCTTGGATGTGCTGCCCAAACCTGATGAGCAAATTCTTCCCAGCGTTGAATTACGTCCCAATCATCAAACAAAATTACATTTTTTCGATTATTAATTTCTTTCCTAACTAAATCTAGTTGCTCATTATATGGAATTATGCAAATAGGAATATCTGCACTAACATTCACCTCAATACTGTTTAGCAAAGCTACTAGTTGGTCAAACACCACATCATTAGCAAGGGTGTAGATACCGAAAGAATCCATTTTGATAAATCCTTTTTATCTTTCAATGACTGAGTAACGTAAGCGTTATTTTTTGAGTCATTATTTTCTAATCATTATTAGTATACACATCTTTACACAGAACAAAAAGAAAAATTTATTCCTCTATGTCCTGATTTTGTCATCGAGATTTTTTCACTTAATGACAGCTTAAAAAAAACTCAGAATAAAATGCAAGAATACATCGAAAATGGCTGTCGTCTAGGTTGGTTGCTCAATCGAAAAAAAACAGGAAGTAGAAATTTATCGTCCAGGACAAAATGTGGAAGTTTTAAAATTTCCTCCAACTATTTCCGGCGAAAATGTTTTACCTGGTTTTGTACTCCAAATACAACGAATTTGGTAGAAGTTTGGGAATTGGGACATTCTTGTACAGACGCGATTAATCACGTCTCTCCTTACGGGCGCTGTGGTTTTTTACCAAAGCCATAGCGCAATCTATCCATAATCCAGGATTGGAAATTGTCAATGTAGCTAAATATCACTGGCACTACCACCAGTGTCAGCAGGGTGGAAGTTGTGAAACCGCCCATGATGGCAATTCCCATTGGTTGACGAACTTCTGAACCCGCACCAATTCCTAATGCTAGGGGTAGAGTTCCTGCGATCGTTGCTAGAGAAGTCATCATAATTGGACGCAGACGTGATACACCCGATTCTATAAGTGCCTGACGCTGGGTTTTGCCTTCTTGCATATTTATGATTGTGTAGTCCACTAACAAAATCGAGTTTTTGGTGACAATCCCCAACAGCAAAATGATACCAATTAAGGCATAAAGTCCCAAGGGTTTTTGAGCAACCATCAACGCTATTATTGCGCCGCCTAAACAAAAGGGCAAGGCTGCCATAATCGATAATGGATGGAGAAAGTTGTTATACAGCAGTACCAGAATTGCATAGATACACATTAATGCCAGTCCTAAAGCACTGCCAAAGCGCCCGAAAATTTCTTGCATAATTTTGGCGCTACCGGAGGGTTGCTGTACTACCCCTGGTGGCAAGTTTTGCATCACAGGTAGTTTGTTGATTGCTTCTACTGCCTCTCCCAAAGAAATCCCTTGTAAATTGGCTTCTAAGGCAACTTGACGGGCGCGATCATAACGGTTGATGGTAGCAGGGCCGCTACCAAAACGAATATCTGCAACTGCTACGAGGGGAATCAATCTGCCATTTTGACTAGGGACTTGGAGATTGGTGATTGTGTTAATGTCAGTCCGGGCTTGCGGATCGATTTGCACGCGAATGGGGATTTGACGATCGCTTAAATTAAATTTTGCCAAGTTGGACTCATTATCGCCAATAGTGGCAAGAGAAGCAGTTCGCGCGATCGCTTGCACTGTCACTCCCAAATCTGCTGCCCGTTGCGGGTTCGGAATTACTAAAATCTCTGGTTTAACTAAACTCGCAGTGGAAGACACTTCTACTAATCCAGGTAGCGATCGCATTTGCTTTTCTAGGGCATCAGCAGCTTGATTTAATGCTTCGGGATTTTCACTTCTCAGGACAATGGATAAACCTTTACGACTGTCACCTGGTGACTGACTTTGAAAACTAATTCTAGCTCCTGGTATTTGCTCAAAGGAAGGGCGTATTTGTTCCTCAAACTGTTTTTGGGAAATATTTCGTTCTTCTCTGGGTTTGAGATTAATGGCCAGGCTTGCAGAATTGATCTCTTCAGTTGCTAGTACGCGTTCAACTACTGGGTTTTGCCGAATGATATCAGTTGCTTGTGTGACTACCTTGTTAACGTCTTCTAATGTGGAACCAGGAGGTAGTTCTATAGATACGTTAGAAATCCCAAAGTCGCCATCATCAACGAAACCCTTGGGAATTAATGGAACCAGCATCACACTGGCAATAAAAAAAGCTAAAGCGATCGCCATTGTTGTCAATCTATGGCGTAACGCCCACTGTAGTAGCGATCTATAAGGTTGAAAACCCTGACTTTTTTCAGTTCTAAGTTTTCTACTCCCGTTATTACTACCTGGAAGTGTAAATTTAAAATTCAAAAATTTTATTACTCGCCCTGTCCCCTGCCTCCTGTCCCCTGCCTCCTTCTTTCCACTCCCTTCCTTCTCTTGTAAAAGATACGCCCCCATCATTGGCGTAACCATCCGCGCGACAAGAGTTGAGAAGATTGTGGAAACAGCGACAGTAACACCAAATGGTTGGAAAAATTGCCCCGGAATCCCACCCATAAAAGCAACGGGCATAAACACGGCAATAATCGTCGCTGAACTTGCTATTACTGCTAACCCTACTTCATCGGCAGATTCAAAAGCAGCATCCCAAGCTGATTTGCCCATTGCAATATGCCGTTCCATGTTTTCAATTTCCACAACGGCATCATCTACCAAGTTGCCCACTGCCAGCGCTAATGCCAACAAAGTCATGTTGTTGAGGGTGTAACCAAGGGCTTGCTGTACTGCGAAGGTGGGAATTATTGACAAGGGTAAAGCAACAGCCGTAATTAATGTTGCTCGCCAGTCACGCAAAAATACTAAAATAACAATGACAGCCAGCACCGAAGCTTGAATTAATTCGTCAATAGTGGTTTGGTAAGATTGGCGAACAATATCGGCTCTAGTAAAAATTAAATCTAGTTTGACATCTGCGGGAAGTGTTTTTTCCAGTTGTTTAATAGCCGCTTTTACTCCTTCTTCTACTGTCACCAGAACGCTGCCAGTACTACGCAACACTTGGAAAGCTACTACAGGTTGATTATTTAAGATGGCGGCTTGGCGCACGTCACCAAATTTATCTTCTATAGTTCCCAAACTGGATAAGGGTACAGAACCACCTTGTGGTAAAAGGACTTCGTAGGTTTTCAAAATATCCACACTGGCGGCACTTCCTAATGTGCGGATACTTTGTTCGCTACCACCGACTTCTGCCCGTCCGCCAGGTAAGTTAATATTCAAAGCGCGGATTTGGTCGTTTACCTGAGTGGCGGTGATACCCAAAGATTGTAAGCGGCTAGGATTAAGATTAATCCGAATTTCTCGGTCAACTCCACCCACACGCTGAATTTGGGCCACGCCACGAACTCCTAATAAGGCGCGGCTGATGGTTTGATCGACAATATTGCTTAATTCTTCTACAGAACGCTTATCTGATTTAACCGCGTAATTAATCACCGGGCCGCCGGCAAATTCCAGACGTTCCACAATGGGATCGTTGATCTCTTGGGGTAAATCTTGGCGAATTTGAGCGATCGCATTGCGGACATCATTGGTGGCGCGATCGCTATTTGTGCCCAAAACAAAGTTGATTGTGGTTGTAGAATTGCCATCGTTGACGGTGGAAATCATAAAATCGATATTGCCCAACCCTGCGACGGCATCTTCAATTTTTTTCGTCACTTGGGATTCTAGTTCGGCAGGCCCTGCACCCGGTTGGGTAACTTTGATCGTAACTGTTGGTACATCAATATTTGGGTTAGTATCAATCCCCAAGCTTATGAAGGAAAACCAACCCACCACCGTCAAAATTAGAAATAAAACTATCGTCGGAACAGGTTTTTTAATTGACCAAGCTGATATATTAAAGGACATGAAGAAACTTTAGATTTTGAATTTGTTATTAGTCATTTGTCATTTGTCATTTGTCATTTATCATTTCTCACCATTCCCAATTCCCAATTCCCTTTTACTTCGCAACTCGAACCTTATCGCCATCTTTGAGATATCCTGCACCATCAACTATGATGCGATCGCCTAATTGCAACCCACTTTTTATTTCCACTTTGTCGTCATTTGCAGGATCTCCTAAGTCTACTTTCTGGCTGCGGACTATATCTTCACTTGATAAGGTGAATACAATTACACTTCCATCTGCTTGAGATTGGACTGATTTTTGTGGCACTACCATCGTCATTCCTGAGTTAGTAGTAATTGCAGCATTAGCAAACATCCCTGGTTTTAGTAAAGTTGTTGGCGGTAAGTCAATTTTGACTATAGCCTCTCGCCTTTGATCGTTCACCTGTGGTTGTATCTCCCTGACTCGTCCCTGCGATCGCACGCGCCGATCGACATCTGAAGTAATTTGCACAGATGTGCCAACTTTCACCTGATTTAATTGAATTTCGGGAACCTTAGCTTGAAGTTCTAACCTTTCATCTTGGATAATCGAAAATAGCTTTTGTGTGCCACCAATTACAGTTCCCGCCTGGGTTTGTGGCGGTACACCAGTCACATCACCGACTCTGGCCAATTTCTCAGCAATAATTCCAGCAACCGGCGATCGCACCACAGTTTGTTCCAACTGAGTTTGTAGTTGTTGCACCTTAGCGGCGCTGCTGCGGACATCGGCTTTGGCTCTATTGATGATAGCTTGAGCGTTACCAATATTAGCCTGGGCGCTGCCGATATTGGCCTGGGCACTACGCAGATTTTCTTGGGATAGATTCACAACTTGTATGGCAGTTTTTACAGCGTAGGAACGAGTATCGAGTTCTTGCTTACTAATGGTTCCAGAGTCGGCCAGTTGTTGATAGCGCTGATAATTTTTGGCAGCTTCTTCTAGCTTTGCCTTCGCTTGAGCTAAATCTGCTTGTTTTTGCTGGACTATGGCTTTATTTGATGCCAAATCTGCCTGTCTGGATGCCAAATCTGCTTGTTTCGATTCCACATCGGCTTGTTTTGATTCCACATCTGCCTTTGCTTGGCTAATTTGGCTTTGCAGTATGGAACCATCCAACACCGCCAAAACTTGACCTTTTTTGACAAAAGCCCCTTCTTTGACATCTTCGGGGATGCTTTTGATTTGTAAACCGTTTGTCTGTGGTAAAACCGGAATTAAATCACGTGCTGCTACAGTTCCAGTAGTTTTAAGAGTACGCACAACACGGGCAGCTTCTACTGTGGCAATAGTAACTGTCATTGATGGGTTAACTTTTTTATCCGCTACCGCGCTTTGTTGACGGGATGGAAGATGACTGAATACACTCATTCCAGCAAAGGCGATCGCAATTCCTAAACCAGCACCCAAAAATAATGGCTTCAACCATGCCCTAGTTGGTTTTTGCTCTGATTTGCTCAAAAAGCTAGCATCCTCAGAGGTTATAGGTTCTTCCACCTCGATTTCTGAAACACTTTCATCGCTCACAGTCCGACCTCCACTTTCTGTCTACGCATACCAATATTGGTATTTTCTTAAGAAAACTTGAAATTTATTTACTTCCCATCAACTATGACGCATTTCATAGTAAATGTCTTTTATTTACGACAGTATATAATATAACTTCGCTACTAAGAATAATCACTAATGCAAGGTACTTGAAGCTTTTCTGTAGATTATCATACAAGAAATTATTTCATCTCATCTAGCTACTCTAAATCACACAATGTATGCATTTGGATCACCGTCAACCAATGCTTATATATGAAAAAATGATAAAGCTAATCTAAAATTATTTAATAAAAATCTGGACTCTCAATGTATTTTATTAAACCAGTAAATACTTTTATCTACGCAAATCCTAATCTTTTAAAGCCTTTGTCTTGTCAGGAAGTTATACATCCAGGGATAGTTCAAGCTAGCGTCTACAGCTACACGTGAGTTACAAATGAGCAAACTCCATTACCCTAAATTCCAGCCAGGGCGATCCTGATAGTGGAATTTTGAAATCAATCAAATCAATAAATAATTGGTATTTACCAGAGTCACTATATATGTTCAATGCCACTGAAATTTTAATTGATGCCTTTGTAAATGAAATTAGAGAAGGCTACCGTCGCACTTATGGCTGCTTCAAAAATGATTATCAGGACATTATCGCCTGGGCTGGTAACATGGCTTTGGAAAACATTGCCAATAGCGATGCCCTTTATCACAATGTTGAACACACTGTCCTTGTCACCCTTGTGGGGCAAGAAATATTACGTGGCAAACACATCAGAGAAGGCGGTGTTTCCAGTGAAGACTGGTTGCATTGTATTATTTCCTTAGTGAGCCATGATATTGGCTACGTTAAGGGAGTTTGCCGACTAGACCAAGAAGCAGTAGGCTTATATTCCACAGGTAAAAATGGCAAAATGGTTTCTGTCGCTCCTGGCGCTTCTGATGCCAGTCTCACGCCGTATCATGTTGATAGAGCCAAGCTTTTTATTGATGAGCGTTTTGGAGGTCACAAGTTAATAGATGCTGAGGCAATTAAGAGCAATATTGAACTAACACGATTTCCCGTGCCTGCGGCAGAAGATCATCAAGATACAAAGTGCTTTGCCGGGTTAGTCCGGGCTGCTGATTTGATTGGTCAACTAAGCGACCCACGTTACCTGAAGAAAATTACTTCTTTATTTTACGAGTTTGAAGAAACTGGTGTAAATAAAGTTTTAGGCTATAAAACCCCTGCCGATTTACGGAATAACTACGCTAAGTTTTACTGGAATGGTGTCTATCCCTATATCCAAGAAGGGCTGCATTACCTATCATTGACACAACAGGGCAAACAAATTCTCGCTAATCTCTACTCAAACGTGTTTGTTGTAGAACACGAAAAACAACAGCAAGAACAGCAGAAGTATTTAGAGAAGTTAGGAGTGGCGAGTTGAGAGTTAGGAGTTAATAATTATTAATCATGAGTTATGAATTAAAATAAAACTTTAATAACTCATAAACTCATAACTTATAACTCCTAACTACTATGGATTGGTGGCGACGACTAAAGAAAAATCCTTTGGCACAATTTGGGGCCATTTTGCTGTTAATTTTCTACATAGCAGTAATTGCAGCAGATTTCGTGGCTCCTTATGACCCTTATGCCTCACAGCCTAATGGTTCACTGCTGCCACCAACTCAGATACACTGGGTTTCTCAATCAGGACAGTTTATCGGGCCCCATGTTTATCCCACGACTCAGGGAGACACAAATTTAGAAACAGGCGATCGCCAACTCATTGTAGACTTCAAAAAACCATCTCCTGTGCGTCTATTTGTTTCCGGGCCAGAATACCGATTGTTGCAGATGAGTTTGCCACTACCACCCAAATGGGATGAAGTCACAATCTTTCCTGGTATTCCCTTAAATTGGCATTTATTTGGGACAACAACTGACGCAAAAGTCAATATCTTAGGTACTGATGACCAAAGCCGCGACCAATTTAGTCGCCTCTTACATGGCGGTCGCATCAGTCTGTTTATCGGGATTTTTGGCATTATCATTACCTATCCCCTCGGTTTGCTCATCGGTGGAATTTCTGGCTATTTCGGCGGTGTGACTGATAGCGTCATCATGCGCTTGGCAGAAGTGCTAATGACTTTCCCAAGTATTTATCTTTTGGTGACTTTAGGAGCAGTCTTACCACCTGGTTTAAGCAGTACCCAGCGCTTTTTGCTGATTGTGGTAATTACTTCAGTTATTAGCTGGGCTGGTTTAGCACGGGTCATTCGAGGACAGGTACTATCAATTAAAGAGCGAGAATTTGTCCAAGCATCACGCGCGATGGGCGCAAATCCACTTTATATAATTCTCCGCCACGTCTTGCCGCAAACGGCTAGTTATGTAGTTATCTCTGCTACTCTTGCAATTCCCAGCTTTATTGGCGCAGAGGCGATACTAAGTCTCATCGGCTTGGGAATTCAACAACCAGACCCCTCTTGGGGCAATATGCTTTCTCTGGCTAGCAATGCTTCCATTTTGGTACTGCAACCTTGGTTAATTTGGCCGCCGGCTGTGCTAATTATTCTCACAGTGCTAGCATTCAACTTACTCGGTGATGGGCTAAGAGATGCACTCGACCCTCGTAGTTTGAGAAGATAAGCTCTCAACAATAGCAAATGCGATAGCTGAAATAGCAAATGCGAATCCCGAAGTAACAAATGCGATCGCCGAAATAGCAAATGCGAACTCCGATGTAACAAATGCGAACTCCGATGTAGCAAATGCGATCGCCGAAATAGCAAATGCTGTCGCTGAAATAACAAATGCTTTCGCCAAAGTAACAAATGCGAATCCCGAAGTAACAAATGCCAATCCCAAAGTAACAAATGCGAACGCTGAACTAGCAAATGCGATCGCCGAAATTAGTCCGCGAAGGCGGACTTTGCCTGTGTAGCCGCGAATTCCATTCGCCTTCTTCCATTCGCTTCTATTCGCCTACTGTTGCAAAACCCAACGGCGAAACAGTTCCACCATAATCCGCCAACTTCCCTGAATTTCCTCAACGACATCATGACGCTTCAGAGTATTCAGCGCTTCCTGTAAATCAGTGTCGTTCATACCTGTAGACTGAGCTAAGGAATCCAGACTTAGCCCTTCTGGGTGAGGTGCAAGTACTTGTATTATTGCCTGTTGACCCTCAGCACCCCGTGCCGCCTGACCCCAAACCCCATCAAAGTAGTAGCGTCCCCGTTTGAAAAACTCAGGGTCATTGATAACTGCTTCCACATCTTCTACTGTGAAAACTGGGTCACGGGGTTGTCCTTGTTCAAAAACAAAGTCATTGTAGCGGCGCACTAGCTGAAAACCCAGCAATTGCACTAGATATGGTTGGCCGTATGTCAAAGCATAAATTTCATCTAAAGCTTCCGGTATGTAGTCTAGGGGGAAGTCTTCATTACCTGGGTTAGCAAGAATTTTGCGGGTAGCTGCACGTTCTTGAAAGCCAACATGAATAGGAATGACACTGGCAAAGAAGGGTTGAAAATAATCTGCTGTCATCTCCTCCAAAGTGTGCAAACCAGCAAAGGCAAAGGCGATTTTAGAACTCATTTGCACCAAACTACGCAGAAAACCCATAAAGTCGATAGGGATTTTTTTCGCCTCTATTAAATCTTCAATTTTCTCAAACTCGTCTAAGGCAATGATTAACCCACCATCTAGTTGCGCTTCAACCTGTTTTAAATAGCGTTCAAAAGTCCGGTAGGGGAGATTTAGTAAATCAGCGTCAGCTGGTGGTGGAAGTTTTACAGTTTGAGAAATTTCATCACAAATTGCCATCAGCACTTCACCCACACCTTGCGGGCTATCTCCCAAACGTAGCAGGTTGACGTATGCTAGCTGTATTTGTGAGCCTAGACAGTTAGCAGCGTTAACCAGAATGGAAGTTTTGCCCATACGCCTGTGACC
Organism: Nostoc sp. TCL240-02; assembly: GCF_013343235.1. GTDB lineage: Bacteria > Cyanobacteriota > Cyanobacteriia > Cyanobacteriales > Nostocaceae > Nostoc. The sequence goes on from NZ_CP040094.1 coordinate 5,450,438, forward strand.
GTACAGAACTACAGACTGGAGTTGATTACCCATCACCCAGAGTTCTTCTAACTGTCTGATGATATCTTCTCGCCCAACAAAGAGATGACCTTGAACGGGGTCGCCTACAACATAAGGATTAGCGATAGGCTTGGTGATGGAAATTTTTCCCACTTCACCAGCGATTTGTAAAAGGCTTTCTTTCCAAGTTTCAGCGATATCTATGATTAACCCTTGCTCTGCTTGCGGCAAGGTGTCGGCTTGATTTAGGATTTTTGTTAGTTCACCTAATGCTCGATTGAGAGCTAAAGACCTGGCTGAACGTGAGACACTGCGATTAACAAACTGCACATCATCAACAACTCGACGCAGATTAGCAAGGACTTTCCAAGTAATTGGACGTAAAAGCGGTTCCTGTGGAAAAGGAGGAACTTGGATAGCTGCAATAGACACTGATGTTTGAGCTTTCTGAAACGCTGCTAAAGTTTCAGCAAGGATATACATTTCCTCTCCATAAAGTAGAGAACGTACTGCAGCAAAAGCCTCTATTGCTCTGGCTGGTTCTTTTTCATGCAGATGCCAAAAGCCAGCAGCAGTAGCACGAGCAGGAGTATTTAAGCGAGTGTTTACTGTTAAGGGAGGGGAGGTTGGTTCTTTAAAATAACGAAAGAATATAAAGTCTTTAAGAAGTTGTAACTTGATTTGTTCCCTCAAACAACCTGAAGCAAAACCTACTAATTTCCAATCAAAGGGATCTGCCGCTAGTAAAGCAATACGCCAAATAATGTGTTCTGATGGAGTTTTAGTAAGTACTCTATTGACTGCTTGGACAACAGGAATGAATTGTAGGGTATATGCCAGCAGTTCATTTATATTATGTAAACCTATTTCCCAATTATTTTGCAACCAATTTTCCAAGCGCCAGACAAGATTAGGAAGGGGAAGCGGAGTAATACGGGGGAGTAGCCAACTAGTGTTTTGGATAATTCGCAAGTTTAGAGGTGAGCCAATAAACCAGGTATCTGGACGCATTACCGCCACGCCTACCGCCACACCGAATGCCACGCCTACCGCCACGCCTACCGCCACACCGAACGCCACACCAAACGCCACGCCGAACGCCACGCCGAACACCACGCCTACCGCCACGCCGAACGCCACGCCGAACGCCACGCCTCCCACCACACCGAACGCCACGCCTCCCGCCACGCCTCCCACCACACCGAACGCCACGCCTCCCGCCACGCCGAGCGCCACGCCTCCCGCCACGCCTCCCGCCACGCCTCCCGCCACGCCTACCGCCACACCGAGCCGCCACGCCGAACGCCACGCCGAACGCCACGCCTCCTGCCACACCTCCCGCCACGCCAAACGCTACGCCTCCCGTCATGCCTACCGCCATGCCTACCGCCACGCCGAACGCCATGCCGAACCAGTTAATGCGAACATTTGCAGTCTGAAAAATTAAACCTATAGCTACAGGTGTAATTACTGTTAAAACTAATCCTTGAAAAAGTAACTGACGTTGGATAGGATTTTGACGCAATAACTCCCATCCTTTCCGCCAATTCATTTCCCCTTCAGGAATATACCCACCCCCAAATCTATCCACATACCACCGCAAAGCTTGCGGAAAGAAAAACACCCAATATAAAAGGCGCAGATAATCTAAGGGGTTCCACAAAGAGAGGCGACGCTTCAACTTGGGCGCTAAGTCTAGGCGGGGTACAGGGGTCATTATTCAACCTCCATTATCACCTCTGAAGAACCTAATTCCCCAGCTCCCTTGTCTATGACGGAAGGGAGAGTAGGAGTAATCTTATTCCCCTCCCCTCCGAGGCTAAGGCGTACATACAAATCGGAGTTACTTTGAGATCCGGGTTTTACCCCCCTTAATCCCCCCTTGTAAAGGGGGGAAACAAGAAAACCTAGTTCCCTCCCCTTTCCAAGGGGAGGGTTAGGGTGGGGTAATTCGATAACTTGTGTGTACACCGTAGCCCCTTGTAGGGGAGAGATAAAAGCGGTGTCATTCATTGCAAACTCTCCACACACTGCAAAAAAGTTCGATAACACAATTGCATCAGTTTGCGAGGATGTCCGCCACTTTCTTGGATGAGTTGGCTGATTTCTTCTTCAGTAAAACTCACAGAAGTTCTAGCTAGACGGTTGGTAATAAAAGTACGCATAGTAGCTTCATCCCAAGGATGAATATGTTCCTCTTGGCAAATACCCGCTAACGGAGAAGTATTACCTTGCTCCTGACTATCCTTAAAAAGGTTGTTCAGAGGTTCGGTGGCAGCTAAAATCAGCTTCAACGGAGCATTATTTCCTTCGGCTAAACCGCGCAAATAATCCCTTATATTGCGAGTAAAACCTTCGCTTGTAAATTTTCCTACATTGTCTATAGCCAGTAGTATTTTACAACTTCGCAAATTGCGGGTTAACTGATAGTCTTTACTGTCAGGTATACCGATCTCGTGGCACAATTCACTATAAAATTGACTTTCATTATGAAGTAAATTCAGGTCTAAGAAAACTGGCTGACGTTCACTTTTGAGAAAATTTTTCGCCTGTTGATTAATCATCCATAGCAGCGAAGATTTGCCAATTCCCTCTTCCCCAATTAAAACGATACTACTACCGCTATTCAGTACCTCAAATACTCGCCGGATTTCGCGCTCTCGGTCAAAAAAGAGATACTTTTCTTCTACTCTGCCACTAAAAGGAATGAAGGGATTTTGATTTAGCTCAGATACAGTATTATTAGTTAACTCTGGAAAAGTAATATAATCTGGTTCTGGCGCAGTGGTATAAGATAGTTTTTTAGTATGGTAATTGTAATTTCTCTCAAAAAAGTTTTCAAGTTCTTCCCTCAAATTTCTTTTATCAAGATCGTCTATATTTAATACTCTTTTAATCTTATCGTTTAAACTTTTACCTATTTCTTTTAAATACTGTTCTGTATATGGTTTGGCAGTAGGATTAGACTTCTTTATTTTAGAAGGCATTTGACTATAATTCATCCCTTGCCAACTTAGTAGAAAAACTTTTTCTTCTAACTTGCCCAGTAATACTACTTTTCCTTTCCTCTCCTCAAATATTTGCTTAATAGATTCTAATGCTTCTTCAGCTTCCATTTAACCTGATTGAGTTGGTAGGTAAAGTTAACACTTGGATATAAGTTTATTATTTTACAGCAAAACCTACATAATCCTACGTCTATGTAGATATTCTTTGTATTTATGACATAATCCTACATTTACCTACATCCTACGTATAACTATGGACTACAGGCGAATATAGAGACATCGAAACAACAGAGGAGTGCAAAACGATGTCTACTTACTATCCTGTAAAAGAAAATTTAGCCGCACAGCAACAGCCAATAGTTCAATCTCTAGATGTTCTCAATCAGTCAAACAACACAGAACAACTTCTCGATATCGCTGAAAATATTACTGCTGCTTTAAGCAAATCAGATACAGTGGAATTAGTTCAAGCTGGGGGTCAGACAGCAGAAAATATTTTTAAGGTCTTAGTCCAATATGGTGGTAAACCAGTTGCAATTATCCTGGCTACTGCTGTTCTGATTGCAGCTACTGCTATACCCATATTAGCCGTCAAAGTATCTCTGGGCCAGATAACTCAAATCCCTAATATTTCACAGACAAAATGATAGTTTTGTGTTGGGTTACGCTTTGCTTAACCCAATTTTACATTTTACTGCTTCATCTCATAAAAAAAAGGCGGGCAAGACTTCGGCGTGAGCGCTCAGTCGAACGCTGTCCACCCCACAAGAAGGTTAGAAAGAATTAAGAACTTTTTGCTAGTAGCGAATTCGCGGATCTACATAAGAATTTAAAATATCAATTAAAATGCTGGCACTCACAACGATCGCACCAAAAAATACTAGCACTCCCTGGACTGTGGGATAATCGCGATCTGCGATCGCTTGATAGAGTCGATTAGCTAACCCAGGCCAAGAAAATGTCACTTCTGTCAAAATCGCCCCACCTAACAGAGAGGCAAAAGTTAATCCCAACACTGTAATTACTGGGATTAAAGCATTCTTTAAGGCATGGGAGGCTAAAATCTTATTTTCACCAATACCTCTGGCTCTAGCGGCTTCTACATAATCTGCTTGCAAGGTTTGCTTTAAATTCACTCGCACAATTCGCTCAAAAATCCCACTCAGCAAAATTCCCAAAGTGAGACTCGGTAAGGCAAGATGGTGCAAAGATGTGAAAAACTGACTGAGATTTCCACCGAGTAAGCTATCAATTGTATACAACCCAGTCACAGGAGTGGGAGCCGGAAGATTAGGCGGAAAGCGGTTGGAATTGGGAAACCAACCAAGTTGGACTGAGAAAATCAACTGCAAAAGCATTCCCGCCCAAAACATGGGGAGTGCGTAGGTGATAATCCCAAACAAGCGCCCACCAACATCAAAATATGTCCCAGGACGAGAAGCTGAAAGAGTCCCAACCGCAATTCCGACGATGAGTGCAACCGCCATACTACATACTGCTAACTCCACCGTCGCCGGGAAATATTGCCCAATTATGTCCCAAACATTCTGTCCGCGACTCATTAAAGATGTTCCCAAGTCAAAGCGCAGTATGCTTCCCAAATAATTCAGGTACTGTAGCCACAAAGGAAAGTTTAAACCTAGTTGTTTCCGCAATTCTTCTTTAGCAGCTTCCGGCGCACGTCCACCAAGAATTGCATCTGCGGGATCTCCTGGTGTTGCTCTTAATAAGAGAAAGACAATGGTGATAATTGTTAATAGCTGAAGTGGTGCGAGAAGCAACCGGGAAACAATGTAATACTGTAAAGCTTTAGAACGAGACATAAGCAATTCAAAATTCAAAATTCAATTTTTGAAGGTATCTTGTCCATTGACCAGATACGAAAGATATTTACTTAAGAACCAAGAATCGAAATAAAAAATATTGGACATAACCCTTTCAAAGTGACTTGTAAAATCTCTTTATTTTCTCTGCGCTCTCTGCGTCTCTGCGGTTAAAAATTAATTAAATCAACCACAGAGGCGCAGAGAACACAGAGGTAAGAGGTTAAAGAGTAATTTTTTGTCCCTTTGACTTTTTAACTACTTTTTAATTGTCTGGTAAACCAGAATTTGGGTTGGGTTAAGTTGTACGCTGTTTACACCTTTTTGGGCAAATACATAGTCTTTGCTTTGCCATAAGGGAACGTAAGGTACATCAGCAGTTACTTGCTTTTGAATTTCTGCAAAAATTTTCTGACGCGCTTCGGGATTTAGTTCTTTGCGTTGTTGATCGATCAGTTTATTCATCGCTTCGTTATAGTAGAACGAACCCTGAGTTTGACTGCCTCCATCTTCACATCCTTTAGCAACTGAACCTTTGTCACAAGACAAAAATGGCTGGACGTAATTATCTGGGTCTAAAAAGTCTGGATACCAATCAAGTAAAGCCCCTGGATATAATCCTTTGGCAATGTCTTTAAAAAATGTTGGGCCTTCAGCAGGGGTAACTTCAAATTGCAGAATTCCATCCATTTTGGCATCTACAAGAGATTTGAGGGTCTGTGCTGCCAAACTACGAGTAGGTGAACTAGAAGGATACCAAATTTGGACTTTTGCGGGATTTTCTTTGGAGAAACCAGCAGTAGTTAACAATTTTTTAGCTTGATCAAAGTTAGCATCGCCATAAGCATCTTTGAATAATGGCACAGAAACTTTAAATGTTGTGGGAATCATGCTATAAAGCGGGTCTGCTTGACCAAGTAAGGCCCGCTCATTTAAGAGTGGACGGTCAATTATTGACGCGATCGCTTGTCTGACTTCTAATTTATCTAAAGGCTTTTGATTCCGATTCAATACCAGATAGCTTACTACACTACCTTCAGCTGCGATCGCTTGCCAATCCCCTTTTTTACCACCTTCTTCTAAGCTCCGATTTTGATCTGGCTGTAGCGATAGATAGGCTACATCTACAGCGCCTGTACGGAAAGCATTAAATAAATTAACTGGACTAGTTTGAATTTGGAGGTTAACACCCTTGTTAACTGGTTTTTCTCCCCAATATTTATCAAACGTATCAAATCTTATTGAATCAGTACCATACTGCGCTAACTTGTAAGGGCCAGTTCCTACAAAAATATTCGGCTTAAATTTACCAGCACCAAGTTCGTAAGCTTTTGGCGAAACTGCACACACCCCAGGAAACGCCAGTAGTGAAGGAAAGGCTGCAAAGGGTTTTTTCAGCTTAATGCTTAACTCATACTCGCCTGTAGTTTTCACCGAATCTACTACATCAGCTAGTAAAAATGATGGTTTTCCTTTATTTTGAATAAAGCGGTTGATAGTAAACGCCATTGCTTCGGCGTTGAAGGGAGTCCCATCGTGAAAAACCACTCCCTGACGTAAGGGGATGGTATAAGTTAAGGCATCTTGACTGACTTTAGGTAATGCTGTCGCAAGCTGGGGCTTAATTTCCGTACTTCCTGGTTCATAGGTGTAGAGGCGATCGCTCATATTAAACACCAAACCCAAGGATGCTAACTCATAAGCATCAGCCGGATCAAGGGTTCTCGGCTTTGCTGTTGTACCGATAGTAATACGACCATCACCTGTAGGGCTATTTACAGAACCCGATGGTGGCGTAGAAGACTGTGGACGAGGAGCGCAACTAACAACTAAAAATAAGCATAGACAGAACAAAGATAGGAATTGTGTAATCCGACCCCACCGTTGCACGGACAAGGAAAACCAGGTCATACAGTTAAATTTTATGTAATCAGAAGTCAGTGATTATACTATATATTTGCTAGTTTTATAGAAAACTTTACAATTAATTACTACTTTAAATACTTTTTATAGAGGATTGTGCTCGAACAGATAAATTTATGTGTATTCAGGATGATTAAGTAAAAATAATTAAATGCTTACTATAATATGCAGAACTCTACCTCATCATAATAATTCAAAGTTCTAAATTAACTGTTCCGAATTGGGAGAAGTAGAGTCAAGAGAAGAGTAGTTTAATATAAAAATTTCTTTCCCCTTATATCGTTCGCCTTTAAAGTTATCTTGCTTACTCTTTCGATTTTTTTGATCATCACTTCTACTAATTGTATAATTCCATTCTTTGTCGTGTATTTCCAATGCCCATTCATATATATTTCTAATTGTGTCGCTATTATCGTAAGTTATAAGAAATTTTATTTTTTCCTTGTATCTATTTAATATTTGGCATAGCCTGAAATGATCGTCTTTAGAAAATGAATGAGCATAAATTTTATCTTGCTCTGCATTGAAATAAGGAGGATCAATAAATAAAAAAGATCCATTAGGTACAGATTCGATAACTTCTTCAAAATCGAGATTAGTAATTTTAACGTTTTGAAGTTTATCTGAAGTTCGACGTATGTTTTTGGGCCAATTCTCTGGACGCATACTGTATTTGTCACCATACCCCCAATAACAGTTTTGATGCTTCATAATCCCAGAATAGGAGGTTCTGTTAAGGTAAAACCATCTACCAGCTTGTTCTAATTTATTTTGTGGGATGAATTCATTTTTGTAATATGTATGTCTTTCTTTAGTAGCGGATTCTCCTGCTAAAAATTTGATTAATTCTTCTGGTTGATCTCGAATTGTTAATAAGGTATTTATTAACAATTCATCAATATCATTGAGCCAATTAATATTTACTTTATCTTTTACAAAAAAAATAGAACCACCCCCCGCAAAAGGTTCAACATAACAAGAGTGAGAAGGAATATGATTAAGAATCAAATGTCGAGCATAAAATTTGCCGCCAGGATATCTAAATGGTGAGTTTATCGGTTTGTTCATAGTTCCCTAAAATCTTCCTAATGTTATGCTTAATGTTTAATATCCAAAGCATACATGAAATTTATTGTAAAGTTAGTAACAAAAAATATTAGCTAAATATTTAAATATGCAATTTTATTATTTTTTTACTGAGCTACATCAAATATAAAGAAAAATTTATTTTATTTAATTAAATTGAGCAATAATAATTTAAAGAGACTTAATTTAAATTATTATTAGTTATACATATTTAATAAATAATATACGATATCGTAATCGTAAATAGCAGATTGAAAGTTTAATAGTGAGACTAAGAGCGTGAAGTATTTCTTTCTATCTGAGGGATGGGCAGTTGCTAGAGTCTGGGCATCTGATGGACTCTGGCAAGTAACTGCATGGCGACGGCAACCAGATATTCAGCGAATGAATATTTGTTTAGTGGAAGAAAACGAATTGCTATGGCTTTATCGAGTTGAAGAAGCCATTTTAACCGTGGAAGTGAAGCCGACAATACCAGTCACAGTCGGTACTACCATAGGTCAAGTAGTACTCAAGCGTTTGATGAGTGCTGAACAGGTAATTGAACGTTTAAACACAGCTGAGGCGAAGTGCCAACTGCAAAATATCCAGTTGGTGGTTCAGTAAAATCGGCATGGGGTATTGGGCATTAGGAATGGGGCATTGAGATGAGAAGAGACATAAGAGACAAGGAAGAGGGGGTAGACAAGGGAGAAACTTGAATAATTCTCCCCTTGTCCTCCCTGTCCCTCTGCCTCCCCTGCCCCTGTTCTCCCTGCCCCCTGCTCCCTTTATAAAGTTAAAGATAAGTAAATTTAATCTTCAAGAGAGATTGGTAGCGAAAAAACTTTGAGATGCTACGCGATCGCATCAATTTACACGCTTGCAAACAATTCCATCAATAGTTACACTTTTTAAAACATTCTCATTTTTTGCTTGGCGGTGGCTACCCTACAAGGTAAACCTCCCGAAGCGAGTAAGCATTGCCTCATCTCCCACTCTGTCTGACTTATAAGACTAACTGTGGTAGTACTCTGGCTCTGGCAATAACAAAAAACAAGAGAGAGTTTTCTGAGTGGCGAATTTCGTTCCTTAGAATCTCAGTAAGAAAATTGCTTTGTAAACTAACTCATCGAGGAGGAGCGTAGTCGATGGGACTACCCTGGTACCGAGTACATACAGTCGTTCTGAATGATCCAGGACGGCTGATTTCTGTACACCTAATGCATACAGCCTTAGTAGCAGGCTGGGCTGGTTCGATGGCACTCTACGAACTAGCTGTTTTTGACCCTAGCGATCCGGTTCTCAATCCCATGTGGCGGCAAGGGATGTTCGTCCTCCCCTTCATGTCACGTTTGGGCGTTACTCAATCTTGGGGTGGTTGGAACGTTACTGGTGGCCCAGCAACCGATCCTGGCTTCTGGTCATTTGAAGGCGTTGCTGCGGCTCACATTGTTCTTTCCGGTCTTCTGTTCCTAGCTGCCGTATGGCACTGGGTTTACTGGGATTTGGAACTCTTTAGAGATCCCCGCACTGGTGAACCTGCTCTAGACTTGCCAAAAATGTTTGGCATTCACCTATTCTTATCTGGTCTACTTTGTTTTGGCTTTGGTGCTTTTCACGTCACCGGACTATTTGGGCCGGGGATATGGGTTTCTGACGCTTATGGCATAACTGGGGCTGCCCAGGGAGTAGCACCAGAATGGGGCCCAGATGGTTTTAACCCATATAACCCTGGTGGCATTGCGGCTCACCACATTGCTGCTGGTGTTGTTGGTATTATTGCAGGCTTATTCCACCTCACAGTTAGACCCCCCGAACGGCTCTACAAAGCCCTACGGATGGGGAATATTGAAACAGTACTTTCTAGCAGTATTGCAGCAGTCTTCTTTGCTGCTTTCGTTGTTGCTGGTACTATGTGGTACGGAAACGCCGCCACTCCCATCGAATTGTTTGGCCCTACCCGCTACCAATGGGATCAAGGCTACTTCCGTCAAGAAATTCAGCGCCGGGTTCAAACTACCGTTGCTGAAGGTGCAACCCTTGACCAAGCTTGGTCGCAGATTCCCGAAAAACTGGCTTTCTATGATTATGTAGGTAATAGCCCCGCTAAAGGCGGTCTATTCCGTACAGGGCCAATGGTGAAGGGTGATGGTATTGCCCAATCTTGGCAAGGTCACGCCGTATTCAAAGATTCTGAAGGACGGGAATTGAACGTGCGTCGTCTTCCCAACTTCTTTGAAACCTTCCCAGTGATTTTGACTGATGCTGATGGAATTGTCCGCGCTGACATTCCCTTCCGTCGGGCAGAATCTAAGTATAGCTTTGAGCAATCTGGTGTCACCGTCAGCTTCTATGGTGGCGATCTGAATGGTAAAACCTTTACAGAACCAGCTGATGTGAAGAAGTATGCCCGTAAAGCTCAAGGTGGTGAAATCTTTGAATTTGACCGCGAAACCTTGAACTCTGATGGTGTATTCCGTACCAGTCCTAGAGGTTGGTTTACCTTTGGACACGCTGTATTTGCTCTGCTGTTCTTCTTTGGTCATCTCTGGCATGGCTCTCGCACAATCTACCGAGACGTATTTGCCGGTGTTGATGCGGATCTAGAAGAGCAAGTTGAGTGGGGGCTGTTCCAGAAAGTGGGTGACAAATCAACCCGCCGGAAAGAAGCTCTCTAAGAGACTGGGGTGCTGGGCGCTGGGGATTGGGGACTATAGGAAAAAGTTTTCCCAATCCCTAATACCCAGTACCTAATCCTTAATTTCTCATCACTAGCTGGATAGGCAGGAACTAATAATATGGAAAGCGTTGCTTACATCTTGATTTTTACTCTGTGTATAGGTACTCTCTTTTTTGCGATCGCATTTCGCGAACCACCTCGCTTTGAGAAACCAAAAGATAAGTAGATCCTAATTACCAGACCTTTAGCTGATTTAAAGAAGTTAGTATCCGTTGCTACTAATTGTAGGAGCAACGGATATTATTGTGTTTGTCCTTTGTTAATTTTAAATACTAAGTGAATAACCAATCATTTTTATATTGTGATATAATTTCCAATCTTGGGAGTAGATATGTGTTAATACTAGCTTTTCTGCGCTAGGATGAAAAAGGATGTTAAATATAAGCTGCCATAGAACTGCTTACATAGTACATCGCGCTTGTCGCACAACCTTTACGGAGACTAGAACCAGGAACAAATCAGCATGGTCAATCAGAATTTAACCGCTACAGAAATTGGATTCACTCACGAAGATTTCGCTGCTCTACTTGACAAATACGATTATCATTTTAGCCCTGGCGATGTTGTGCCAGGAACAGTTTTCAGTATAGAGCCGCGCGGCGCTCTGATTGACATTGGTGCTAAAACCGCAGCATATATTCCTATACAAGAAATGTCTATTAACCGGGTGGATAGCCCGGAAGAAGTCTTACAGTCAAACGAAACGCGTGAGTTTTTCATCCTTACCGATGAAAACGAAGATGGTCAATTAACCCTTTCCATTCGCCGTATTGAATACATGCGGGCTTGGGAACGCGTGCGACAGCTGCAAGCAGAAGATGCCACTGTACGTTCTGGCGTGTTTGCAACCAATCGCGGTGGTGCATTGGTAAGGATTGAAGGATTACGTGGCTTTATCCCAGGTTCTCACATCAGTACTCGCAAACCTAAAGAAGAATTGGTAGGCGAAGAACTGCCATTGAAATTCCTAGAGGTGGATGAAGAACGTAACCGCTTAGTTCTATCTCATCGTCGGGCGCTGGTTGAGCGGAAGATGAACCGCCTAGAAGTCGGCGAAGTAGTAATAGGTACCGTTCGTGGTATCAAACCCTACGGTGCTTTCATCGACATTGGTGGTGTCAGTGGTCTACTACACATTTCTGAAATTTCCCACGAACATATTGATACACCTCATAGCGTGTTCAATGTCAATGATGAAGTGAAAGTGATGATCATCGACTTGGATGCAGAAAGGGGTCGCATTTCCCTATCTACCAAGCAACTAGAACCTGAACCCGGCGACATGATTAAAAACCGGGATTTGGTTTACGATAAGGCAGAAGAAATGGCTGCTAAATATCGTGAACAACTGTTAGCCAAGCAACAAGGTGCTACTGCTGCGCCTGCTGCGCCTGCTGATGTTTTAGCAGAAGAAGATATTCCACCAGCAACAGAACTTGAAGACGAGATTCCACCAGCAGCAGAACTAGAAGAAATTCCACCAGCAGCAGAAATTGAGGAAGTAACTCCAGTAGTTGCGGAAATTCAAGAAGAGATTCCAGCAGCCACGGAAACTGAAGAACAAATTCCAGCAGCTATTGAAGAATAATACATTTTATAGTTTTACTTGTTTTTAAGTAAGAGTATTAAATCATTGTATAAAGAGGGAAAAACCCTCTTTTTTTATGTGGAAAATTGGGAACAGTTAGGGGTTAAGAATAAAAACTCATAACTTCTGACTAAATAAGTGGGGTGAAATATTGTGGCAACTATTAAATGTAGAAAAATCACTTTTGATAATATCCAGGCAATTTTGTTTGACAAAAACGGTACTCTAGAAGATTCAGAAACGTATTTGCGATCGCTCGCACAAAAGGCAACAAGATTAATAGATGCTCAAATCCCTGGAACTGGGGAACCCCTATTAATGGCATTTGGCATCAATGGCAATCTTCTAGATCCGGCAGGCTTGATATCGGTAGCGAGTCGCCGCGAAACAGAAGTTGCGGCTGCGGCATATATTGCCGAAACAGGAAAAGGATGGTTTGAGTCCTTAAAAATAGCCCGTCAAGCTTTGGATGAAGCAGAAAAATACATCGAACAAACTCCTTCACCGCTATTTGTGGGTAGCTTAGACTTGTTGAAATACCTACGCAAAGGGGGTTTAAAACTCGGTATCCTCTCAGCTGCAACAACCGATGAAGTAAATAAGTTTGTAGCGCATCATCAATTAAGCGATTATATCCAGTTAAAAATGGGAGTTGATGAGGGGCCGAGCAAACCAGATCCAGTCCTATTTTTGCAAGCTTGCAAAGCATTGGGAGTTGAACCAGGTGCTACCTTGATGGTAGGTGATGCCGTTGGCGATATGCAAATGGCGCGTGATGCTAAAGCCGCAGGTTGTATTGGTATCACTTGGGTGGGTAAGTCAGATAATGTTCGAGGTGCAGATGTAGTGATCAATCAACTTGATGAAATCCAAATTTTAGAAGATTAGCAGCCTTAACAAGTTGAATTCGCAGAGGTTACGCAATACTTCTAGGTTAAGGGGAAAAGGGCAAGGGGAAAGAAAAAACCTTTAACCAAAACCTAGTACCCTTTACCCAAAATCCGATTCCGAATTAAAAATGCTTAACCGAGAAGTATTGAGAGGTTACGGGCACACAAACAAGAGTTACACCGATTTGGGCTAAGGTTAAATCAAGAGTCTGAAACCCGCCTGCGCGGGTTTTGACTTTATAGATGCGGTTTCTAACAGCCGATTTAGGTTAAGTTGAATAAAGAAAAACAGTTCAATTATATCAAACTATTTTTCTTATGTCAAGTAAAACAAGCTAAAATATTAATTACTTCTCACAATTGCAAAACAAGCCATGCAAAACACAGAAACGACGTTAAGGCTTCGCCTGTGGACAGTTGAAGAATACCATCGGATGGCTGAGGCTGGGATTTTTGGTGCAGATGAACGAGTAGAACTCCTAGAAGGAAAGATTATTTGGATGATTGCTAAAGGGACAGCCCATCGTTCAGCAGTGGGGAGAACAGATAGATTACTGCAAAATAGTTTGAGGAATCGGGCTTGGGTATGTATTCAAGACCCAGTAAAGTTAAACGCACGATCTGAACCAGAACCGGATATAGCTGTCGTTAAAGTAGATCCACTAGACTACGCAGACCACCATCCCACTCCAAAAGAAGTTTATCTGATTATTGAAGTAGCAGATAGCAGCCTGAAACTAGACTGCGAAATCAAAGCTCAAGCCTACTCGCAAGCGGGAATTACAGATTATTGGGTGTTAGATGTGGTTAGTCGTCAATTGCACGTCTTTCGAGAACCAACTCAGGATGGCTATCAAAGTGAAGTGATTTTGTCCGAAGATGCGACTATTTCACCTTTAGAGTTTCCTGATTTGAGCATTACGGTTTTAGAAATGTTACCGCCCGTAATTGTAATTGCATCTTAGTTGAAAGTTAATTTTATCAAAAATAACGTGTTTAAGCCCGCCGTAAGCATACCCAGAGTGACAAAATAAAGTTACTTTCTAATATTAATATTATTTTATTTTTGTCCCAAGAATTGATTGCTCTTTATCCTTCATTAAAAATTTAGAGCTATTAATTTTCATAATTTCATAATTTTCTACCATAAGCACCGAACCTAAAGTAGCAATCATATCTGCAATAGATATCTTAAAAACTAGTGGTATCCTTAAATTCAAAAAGGATTTTGGCATAGTTTTAACATTTAAATACAATTTTTTTTGACTTACGTACCATACCCCGGTAAATTTATTCCCTGTTATAAGTTCTTTAGGTTTAGAGAAAAGCAATGTTTGAACCGTGGTTTGTTCATAAGTCATATCATCTTTAAATTCAATAGTAACTTTTTCGGAGGACGTATCAAAACGCCATTTCCCAAAAAGTAAAATTTCTATTTCTATATCAGAATGCTTACTATTACTCATGTTTATCCTCAAATTAGCTTTAGCTCTAATTTTTCTTATTCTTAATAAATGTGCGATTATCGCATAAGAAAGTTTCTTGACAAGTTTTTATACGAGAAAAGAATAAATGCATCTGCCAAACTAACCAAGACTTGACCCGCCAAGCTCCCATTGAAAGGTGTTCTGTAGATGATTTTTGGGATAAGTCAAAACTATGTTGATCGTAGTGTAACCATTGGGCTGGCAAGTGTCCCATCGGTGTCATAGGGGACAATTTAAAAGTTAGTTGCTCATAGTCTAACCAGTTTCCCTCTTTTCGCCAACCAAGGCGATCGCCAAGTCTTTTTTCTGTTTCGTAGTCTACCTGACCACCCATTTCGCTCCAGATAGTTTGCTGAACAGTGAAGCCGAAATAGCCATAACTATATTGATCCCAAAGTTGATCGATAGTGTGAAGCTCTTGACAAGAAAAGTTATCAATATCTTCCTTATAAACTTCATTCCAATAATTTTTACTCATGACTTTTAGCATTATTTTAGTGGTTTCAATATCAGCTTCTTTCCAATGATGTTGTGCTAGGAGATCCTGCAATTGGGTATAATCAATACCTTTATTGCTGGGAAATTTTTTTGGCAACGTAACATTGTTATTAGTCAGTCCTATCAATCCTGTTCCTTCAACAGGAGATAGAGAATCTGTAGAGACAAAATTTACTTCTGCTATACTTAGCGCTTTTCTTTGATCTGTTAGTTGCTTGGATATATAGTTAGATATTAAATCAATGCCCTTGTCTAAAAAGACACCATTTTCGCTCAAATCAAAATTATGGATTTGCCAATCTAATAATTGAGATTGAATAAAAGCATCTTTTAATCTGGCTTTTTTATCATAACTTGTCACCATAAAATCGAGAAAACTTTCAGAAATAGCCTCGTTTTTTTCCAGGTTAAATAAGTTTGATTGATGCTTTAAAATATTATCACCTAAATTTTTAATATCTCCAACAGTTGCATAAAAATATTCATCCACTTTTATGACTTCATCTATTAAAAATTGAAAAGGACTAAAGTAATCTTGTAAAGAATTTTCAATGTTGATTGCAGTGTGGGCAATTTTAGCTATTTCTTGACGAATTTTATAGGCTTTTCTTTGATATTCGTAAATTTCTTGATATACTTCTAAATCTTTTACTATTTGCTGAACAACTTCTTTTTGACTTTTTGTATCTTCTGCAAGGTTTTTAATTCCTTCACCAAGCAATTTTATTTTTTCTAGCATTAAGAAATAAGCATTACTCAGTAGCAAAACTGCTTTGAGATTTTCTTGCTTTTCCCATGTTAGCTCATCAAGTATTTTCGGATTTTTATGATTTTTTAGCTCTAATTTACTTCTTTCGTCTTCTAAGGTTTTTATAGCCAAATATTTTTGTTGAAATAATTCTTTTAAGTCATCTGCAAGATTTAATAAAAAATCATGATAATTATCCTTATAATTTTCTAGGAAATCAATAATATGGCTGTAATCTTTAATAAATAATTGGATTTCCTGAAAAACTTCTCCCTGGCTAATTTCTTCTTTTCGCTTAATTATCCCACCAAGCTGATGATGATATCGAACGCCTTCTTTAATTAATCTTTGACGTTCTCTAATTTTTTTTTGAACTATTTTTACAGCATTATTTTTTAGAACTGGTAATTGATAAGTTCTTTCATAAATTGAAATAGTCTTGTAAGTAATTAGTT
This sequence comes from Nostoc sp. TCL240-02, assembly GCF_013343235.1. Taxonomy (GTDB): domain Bacteria; phylum Cyanobacteriota; class Cyanobacteriia; order Cyanobacteriales; family Nostocaceae; genus Nostoc. Next base: position 5,466,666 of record NZ_CP040094.1, read on the forward strand.
GTCTTTGCTGTTTAGTTAGCATGACCTTGATTTTAAAAAGTAAAAATATTGGTTAAGCTCTTACCCATTTCAACACCTTTGGATCTTTGTCATAGCGGTAGGTAAAGCCATCATTAGCAGTAATGGACTTACCAAGGCTAGCCTTGCTTCTGATGGTGTTAATACTACAGTCTGTTAATGTCTGCATTTCCTTATGAGAAAGTCCTTCTATTGTACCTATCTTGATGGATGTTTCTGGTTGAGTTTGGGATTCATTTTTGGGTGAAACATCTATTGTGATTTCAGGCTTTTTAGGAACATTAATAACAACTTCTTTTGCTTTTTGTAGTTGATAATCCTGTACGCTAATAATTTGCCAGCTAGAATCTCCTGATAGTTCCAAAACCCATTGATGATAATTAAACAAACTTTCTCTATGTCCAACACTGATAAAAGTTGTTTTTGTGTCTTGCAACTGTTGATATAAACTCTCTTCATTTTTCAAATCTAAAGCACTTGTTGCTTCATCTAATATAGTAAATCTAGGATGAGTAATTAGTAGTCGTGCAAATGCAAGGCGTTGTTGTTCTCCTAGTGATAATATGTTCTCCCAAGGAACTTCTGTATCAAAGTCATCTACTCGACTCAACAAGTTTTGTAGGTTGACTTGTTGCAAAACTTCTTTGAGTTCTGCATCAGTCATCTTACGAGTTGTATTAGGATAGAGTAATTGTTCACGCAAAGTTCCCAAAATTATATAAGGACGTTGGGGCAAAAATAACACTTCTTCTAATGGAGGTCGCACCAGACGACCAGTCCCGGCATTCCACAAGCCAGCGATCGCTCTCAATAGAGAACTTTTACCACGACCACTCGGCCCTACAATCAATAAACCTTCTCCAGGTTGAACCTCAAGTGACAAATTTTCAACAATCACCTGTTCATAGTTGGGTGTTTGTAAAGTGATATTCTCAAAAGCGAGATGGTTTTCTTCTATTGTTTTAATAGTACTTACTTTCTCTGGTTCTTTGGTAACAAATTCTAACGCATCTGTAAACTCACCCAAACGTTTAACGTAACTAGAAAATCGTCCCGAAGTTGCAAATTCTCTAATTAATTCTGCCATAGCAGTAGCAAACAAATTACAAGCTAAACTGGCTTGAGCAATTTCTCCAAATTCAATTTCACCTCTAATCTGTAAAGGCCCGAATACTATAAATGGAAATATTTGGATAGCTGCCTGATAGCCTCTGTTAAAAATATCCTGAGTTAACTCCCAATTAATCTTGCGTTTGGTGCTTTTAATAATGTTATTAAATCTTCGCTGGATTATATTTAATTCTTTTTTTTCTCCCTGAAAGAAAGCTATTGATTCAGCGTGATTACGAACATGAGTTAAGCTATAAGTATAGTCTGCATCAAATTCGAGTTCTTCTTGTTTAATCTTATTCAATTCTTGAGCCAAATAAACAGCAATTAAATTGCCTATTATCGTATAAACAAGCAATACAACTGCAATAAATTGGGAAAGAGACCAGAGAATTACTAAAAAAGTTGCCATTTCCAGCACTTTTTCTAGAAAAGTAGCTGAAAAAGTAAGAGCATTTCTGATCAAAGGTTCAATTTCTTGGGATATTCGTTGATCTGGATTATCAATATCTGAGTTAAAATTTATTTTATAATAAGCGCGATTGCTCAAATATTTTTTTAAAATGCGATCGTTTAGCCATTCATACCAATCAAGAGCGATTTGTTTTCTAACAAATTTAGAAAATCCTACTAATAGCGTTACGCAGACAAGGGCAGCGCCATAAACTAATAACGTATCAACAAATTTAGCAAGGTCTTTTCCTTCAGTAATAATATCTAATAAATAGCGGCTAACAAAGCTATTAAATGCAGTGACACCGACGAGCATTATTATTAATAATATCAGGATAATGAGCATTCCCCATGTACGAATCACGTCTGGAAATGCTCTTCCCCATGCCTCTGTAGGATACCAGTAAGGGCCTGCGATCGCTTTGATATCCTCCCAAAATTGAGTAAAAGCTGAAGGGGTATTGGTTAGGGATTGATTATGAACGGTTTTAGATTGCATATTCTAGAAATCAGTTAAGACTTTTGAAGCTGACTGAATAATTTTGGTATTTTACTATATTGACTACATTCTTTGTTTTGCAATGCTTTTAGGGTTTTACAGTAATGTGCAAACAAAGTCTATATGTTTTAGCTGTAGGATGTAGCTCGCGGATATTTTTTCACATCCCATAACAGTAGCGAGCTACTATACGAGAGCATAGATTATTTAAAGACCCCATTTTTCCATAACTCTAATACCTCATTGGCTGTAAAATAACGTTCTTGCTCAACAGCAAGAGATTTGATCACTGAGCGCATTTTTTCATATTGATTTCTGGGTTGGGGATTTTGTAGTTGCTTTTCAAATAGATATTGAAAATTACTGACTCCACTCCATTTGCCGAAGAGAACTTCTATAGTGCTGTAACGCAAAGCAGCGTAGCTTTGAGGATCGCTAAACAAAGAATTGACATGGATACCTGATTCGTGGCGTTGAGCAGTTTGAGAGTAAGGGGGAGCAGGACGAATCCCCAGTTGCTCAATGTAATTAGTCACTGCGGCGATCGCATCATAATTAATCCCTTTGACTTCGATTCCGAAACGGACTCGCAACCCATTTAATACCTGCTCAATGGCAACATTTCCGGCTCTCTCACCAATCCCGGAAAATGTACCCGATACTAAAGTCGCTCCGGCCATAACGGACTGGAGAGTATTTTCGAGAGCCAAGCCCATATCATTGTGGTAGTGTACCCCGAAAGCAACGCCTGTTGTACGTTGGAGCAGATCATTAACCCAGATATAGCTCTTTTCTGGAGTGAGGACTCCGACTGTATCACAAAGTAAAAAGTTTTCAATATAAGGGCTGTATGAGCGGATACATTGCACTAAAAAGTCAAAATCGGCTCTTGAGGCATCCTCGGCGGCAAAGTCTACCCTAAGACCAGCAACCTTAGTGGCATAGCGCAAATTTTCGACAATTATATCAATGGCGTTTTGGCGAATTATCTCGATTACTTTTGCTGGGATATTATCATCAATAGTTTTTCCTTTAAACTCGTTCAACAAACGGATCTGAGGATCTCGCAAAAACAGCAGGCGATCGGAAAGACCGTAAAAAAGGATAATGCGCTTAACTCCGTACATTTTGGCTTTATCAATGTACTCCTTTCCCATTAAGGTACAAGCAGTGATCAGACTATCCAATCCCTCTAATACTAATGATTTGACTAATTCTTCTTCTTGTTTACAAACACTGGGCATGATAGCGAGTCCATCAACTCCCGTTTGAGCAATGGAATAGGCAAGTTTTTGTTTAGTTGGATAAGAGAAGAAAATGCCTGCTTGTTGTTCTCCATCACGCAGGGTTTCATCGGAAATTCTGATAGAAATAGTTTCCATTATACCTATTGCAGAATCATTTTATAGTGGACTAAAAAAAGCAAGAATAGACTATTGAAATACTCTATTCTGCTGTATTTACCATCAAATTATGTAATTGTGCGGCTAATAGTTTGACATTAGGTTCATAAAGCATTTGACCATGATTTCCAGGTACAGAAATCACCTTTAGAGGCTTTTGAGTATAGGTTTGCCATCCCCAATCGGGTAGATCGTAATCAGAAAAAGCTTGGAGTTCTTGCAAAACAATATCCTTAACTTCTTGAGCGCGAAATAAAACAATGGGAGCAGAAATTGGATGAGTAGGCTGATAATTCGCGTAATTAAGCGTTAGCACTTTCATCACTTTCATATTGGTTTTGAGTAAAGAAAGGGTGGAGTGTTCCGGTAAAACATTATTTCGGTATAGATAGTCTGCTGCTAAATCCCACCTAGCTCGGTCATTGGGTTGAGCAACTAAATCGTCGTATTGCAGTCCTAAATAAACTCCTTTTAAGACTTCAATTCGTCGAATCAATTGCCAAATCCAATCAAGCTCTGCTCTATCAGTAAAATACTCAGGCTGAGAAACCAGTCCAGCATCCAAGATAGCTAGTAAACTCACCGTTTCACCTTGCTGTTCGAGTTGGAAAGCCATTTCAAAAGCAACGGCACAACCTGAAGAATATCCTGCTAATATATATGGACTTTTGGCTTGTTTACGTAATATCTCAATCAGTTGACTTGCATGGGCTGTTACTGAATCAGGAAGTGCGCTAGAACCGTCTCGCCCTGGAGTTTCGAGTCCATATATTGGCCGCTTAGTTCCTAAATTGATTGCCAAATCTCGAAAATAGAAACCGTGTCCGTTTGCGCCAGGAAGAAAAAATAGAGGAGTTGCATCTCCTTGAAGTTGGAGTGAAAGTAAATCGGGATTTGACTGTTGAACCTCACTATTACAAAGTTGTTCTGACAGTTGAGCAATAGTAGGATTTTGAAATAAACTACTTAAAGAAAGTTGTCGCTCAAAGACTTGTTGAATATTGTTGAGCAGTTTGATTGCTAATAAAGAATGACCGCCCAAGTCGAAAAAGTTATCATGAATCCCAATGTCTTGATGTTCGAGGACAGCAGACCAAACTTGCGCCAATTGCTGTTCAACTTCGTTGCGTGGAGGTTCATATAAGCCCTCAATTACACCATTTGGAGCAGGTAAAGATTTCCGGTCAACTTTGCCATTGGGAGTTAAAGGCAACTCATCTAATACGATGATCTGAGCCGGGATCATATAATCGGGCAGACGGGATTTAAGATAATTTTTCAATTGGGTGAACAAATCATTGTTGATTCCCGTTACATAAGCAATTAAACTCTGATTGCTCTCAGTTTTATATAAGGTGACAATTGCTTCTTTAACTGATGGATGTTGTAACAAAATCGCTTCAATTTCACCGAGTTCAATTCTAAAGCCTCGTAATTTAATTTGATCGTCTATGCGACCCAGATATTCAAGGTTTCCATCAGATACCCATCTTGCTAAGTCGCCGGTTTTGTAAATTCGCTCAATTTTACTGAATAACTCAACTTCAATAAATTTCTCGGTGGTTAAATCAGGACGATTGAGATAGCCTCGTGCCAAACCCACACCAGCGATGCATAATTCTCCAGGGATTCCTGGGGGTAAGGGTTGATTTTGAGCATCTAATATATAGATACGAATATTAGATATTGGTTGACCAATAGGTGGTTTTTTTCTATTAGGATGACACAGTGCTAACACAGCATTAACCGTAGATTCCGTAGGGCCGTAGCAATTAAAGAAACGCCGCCCCTTTGCCCACTGAGCAACTAATTCGCCTGTACAAGCCTCACCACCAACTCCTATGGTTTGCAAATCGGGTAAGGTCGCTTGAGGTAAGATAGATAAAGCCGAAGGAGATAAAAAGCAGTGGGAAATTTTGTGATGAGTTAAGAAGTCAACTAAGCTTTGACTGGGTAACAAGGTTTCTTTTTTAGCAAGATATAAGCAAGCACCAGTGATGAAGGTAGTCGCAATTTCACCAATAGATAGATCGAAACTAAAAGAACCAAACTGAAGTAAACGGCTGTGGTGTTGAACTTGAAAAGCTTTACCCCAGGCAAAGCCTAGATTAACAATTGCTTGATGCTCAATCATTACTCCTTTGGGCCGTCCCGTCGAACCAGAAGTATAGATTACATAAGCCAAATCATTAGGCGTACTTTGATGTCTGGGATTTTCTTTTAATACTTCGGTAAAAGTTTCCTCATCTAAACAAATTATCTGACAGGGATTTTCGAGGCTAGCTAAGGGTAATTGGTCTAACAAGAAACTTTGGGTTAGTAATACCGATGTTCCAGAATCTTCTAACATGAACCCAATCCGTTCTTGAGGATAATTGGGATCAATTGGTACATAAGCCGCACCTGCTTTCAGGATACCGAGTACACCAATAATCATTTCCAAAGATCGTTCTACACAAATACTAATTAAAGTGTCTGGCTTAATTTTGTAATTTTGAATTAAATAATGAGCAAGCTGGTTCGCTTTTTCATTCAGTTGTTGATAAGTTAATTGTTGAGATTCAAAGACTAAAGCGATATTATGAGGATTTTTTTCAACTTTTTGTTCAAATAAGTCTACTAAAGTTTTATCGTAGGGATAATCAGTTTGAGTTTGATTCCAGCGTTGTAGTTGTAGAAGTTCGGGCGCTGTCATCAAAGGCAGGGTATTGAGAGGTTGTTGAGGGTTATCAACAATTCCCTTGAGTAAAACTTCAAACTGTTCCGCCATCCTTTGGATAGTACTTTTCTCAAAGATATCGGTGGCGTATTCCCAAGTTAAATTTAACTGGTTATCAGATTCTATGACCATAAGTGCTAGGTCAAATTTAGCAAATGGATAGGTTAATGGGAGCCATTCAATCTCTAGTCCTGGCAAACTTAGGTCGGGACTTTCATTATTTTCCAGCGCTAACATGACCTGGAATAAGGGGTTATGACTCATACTGCGTTCTGGTTGCAACTGTTCTACCAGATACTCAAAGGGAATGTCTTGATGAGAGTATGCGTCTAAACAAGTTTGGCTAGTTTGTTGTAGGAACTCGATAAAACTTTGCTCAGGCTTGATTTGGTTACGCAGGATCAAGGTATTGACAAAAAAGCCGATTAATCCTTCTGTTTGGCTGTGGGTGCGGTTAGCAATAGGAGAACCAATACATAAGTCTTCTTGACGACTGTAACGAGAAAGCAGAATACTGAAAGTTGCCAACAAAGTCATAAACAAACTTGCACCTTGCTGTTGACTTAAAGTTTTAATGGCAAGAGTTAAGTCAGGTGATAGGGAATAGCGATCGTGATCACCTCGGTAGCTTTGCTGTGCTGGACGAGGATAATCGGTAGGCAACTCCAGTAATGGAAGAGCATCGTTCAGTTGATGTTTCCAGTAATTAATCTGGTTTTCTAATACTTCCCCTTGTAACCAGTGACGTTGCCAGTTTGCGTAGTCGCTATATTGAATGGGCAATGGTGCAAGTTTTGGGGTCTGACCTTGAGTAAAGGCGGTATAGACTTGCCGTAACTCACGGACAAAGATCCCCATTGACCAGCCGTCACTAATAATATGGTGCATATTGATAAGCAACACATATTTGTGCCCTTTGAGTTGTAGCAGTTTTGCTTTAAACAAAGGCCCAGTATTTAAGTCAAACGGTTCTTGAACATAAGCATCTATAAAGCTTTGGAGGTTTGGGGAGTAGGAAGATGAAGGAAATATTGATACTATTTCTTCTCCCCCTGCCTCCTGTTCTTGCCAGTTTTGTACAGTTAAAACTTCGATGTCGTCTAAATTTGCGATCGCAACCTGGGGTTGTCCCGCCACTGTGGGAAAATACATCCTCAGACTCTCATGCCGGTTAAGCAAATAAGCCAAACTACAATGCAGAGCATCAATATTGAGATTGCCTTCTAGTTGTAAAACCATCGGCATATTGTAACTAGCTGATGGGCCGTGGAGTTGCCCTAACAGCCAGAGGCGTTGTTGAGCAAAGGAAAGGGACTTGGGGGCATTATCGCTCAAGGTGGGAATTTCCTCTGCCATCACAGTTGTGGCTTTGGCAGAATTTAAGAATGCTAATATATCTGCTTTGTTGGCTTGAATTTCCTGCTTGAGTTCAGAAGTTAAGGCGTTTTTACTAGTACGAATTCGTAATTTATCATCTTCAGCCCATATTTTGCAGCCCATATTTTGCAAACGAAGCATTAAAGAAACTAATTGCTGATTTTGTGTCATGGTCATAGTTCAATTTCCTCTTCGTCTGAGTTTAAAGGTTGCATATCTGCGGTGGAGAAATTAACCCAAATGCAGCTATCGAGATAACTCGCTAATTCGCTGAGGGTGGGAAACTCAAATATTTTACGCAGCGCCAGTTCTACTTGGAATGTGTCGCGGATGCGGGCAATTAATTGGGTTGCTAATAATGAATGACCGCCTAAATTAAAGAAGTTATCCTGTCGAGCTATCGCTTCATATTTAAGCAGCTTCGCCCACAATTCGGCAAGCAATTTTTCTGTCGCTGTTATAGGCAATTCAATGTCTGTTGAGGAAACGGTTGCATTTGGCGCAGGTAAAGCTTTACGGTCTACTTTTCCATTTGGTGTTAGTGGTAGTTGGTCTAAGACCATGAAATGGCTAGGAATCATATAATCAGGCAGATTTTTAGCCAGAAAATCTTGCCACTCTTCTAATAACGCTGGATCAACTTGATTGGTGCGATATTGCAACGGTTGATTTGCATAACGTTGCCAAGGTTTCAGCCGCAAATTTTTATCTTGAGAAAATCTTGGCAATATGGACTGTCCAGGGATATTCCGTTGAAAAACAACATTGTAATCGGAAAATCCTGTGGAACTATATTGGATAAAAGGCGTATAGGGCAAATCTCGCGCTAAAGTTCGGAATGCTTCTGGTTCTATGCCTAATTTGGCTTGAGCAACTGCCGCTTTTAAGTCTGAAACAGTACCATCTAATTGAACACTTTCTTCTAACAGCAACATTTCTGAAGTTAGATAAGCATTTGGAACACCTTTAATACCTAACAAATCTGGTTGCTGAGTCGTTAAAATTCTTTCGATTGTTTCAAAATTTAATTGCTGGTGCCAATCTAACCATTCAGGTTCCGCCAGAGAAATATCTGTTTGATCCAAATGTAAAACAACGTCATAACGAAAACGGTTCATTTCTGTTTGAGCAGAACCTCGTTTCAATTGAATTTGTACATGACTAATCCGAGGAAATTTTTGTTTGAGAGCGGGAAAGAAATTAGGGTCAATCAATAATTCGCCTTCGGTGCGGATGTTTTTTTGAATCTGTTGACGTAAGTCTTTAATTGATAATTCATCAGGGGCGCGATAAAACTCAACTGCGGTGTGGAAAGCTTCTAATAAATGGAGATTTCGTACATCCCCAATAAAGATTTTTCCCTGAGTTTTCACAGCTTTTATCGCCCCGCCTAATACTGATAACAAGTAATCTAAAGAGGGAAAATACTGAATAACAGAATTGAGTATTACCAGGTCATAATTATTTTTTTCAATGCCGTCAAACTGGTTAGCTGCACCTTGTTTTAAAGTAACTTTTTCCTGGAGAGACTGCTGTTGAAGATGTTGTTCAATATAATGCAAACCTGCTGCTACAAGGTCTGTACCCAGGTACTTTTGACAATGGGGAGCAATTTTCAACAATAACATCCCTGTCCCACAACCGATTTCCCAGACCCGTTTGGGTGCAAGTTCTAGAATTTGCTCAACAGTTTTATCCCGCCATTCTTGCATCGCAGCTTTGGGATAAGGTTTTCCTGTGTAGCTATCATTCCAACTAGCCAAATTTAGGGTTGGGTCATCTTTTATATCTTGTGGTTGATGGTAGGCATCATTAAAAACTTGTTGCCATAATTCCACCTGTTCACCTTGAAGATATTCATCCTCTTTGCCTGTTGGGACAACATAAGCCACCAGACGTTGATCGAAATCAGTGTCTTCCCGAAGCAGGACAACCGCTTCTTCAATTTTTGAATGTTTGAGTAAAGATGCCTCAATTTCACCTAATTCAATGCGGAAACCACGAAGTTTGACTTGGCGATCAATCCGTCCTAAGTATTGCAAATTGCCATCAGGTAGCCAACGGGCTAAATCGCCCGTTTTATAAATTCGCTCAGTTTTACAGAATAATTCGACTTTGAGAAATTTTTCGGCGGTTAAATCGGGACGATGCAAATAACTCTGTGCTAAACCCGCACCTGCAATGCAGAGTTCTCCAGGAATACCAGGGGGAAGGGGTTGACTATAGCTATCTAGAATATAGATGTGGGTATTAGCGATCGCTTTACCGATAGTTGGTTCATGCTGGGCATTTCTAGCAACTTTGGTAAATGTAGAGTAAGTTGTGTCCTCAGAAGGGCCATAGAGGTTATAAACTTCTCTTACAGATGTAGTTTGATATAAAGCCTGTACCAGACTATTTTTTAATGGTTCGCCAGCTAAATTGATAACTTGAACACTTGCCGGAATAGCATTCATATTCAGCAGTTCCGCAGCAGCACTTGGTACAGTATTAATCAAAGTTATCGGTACAGGACTCTTACGTGCTTGCTCAATGTAGAGTGCATTTTCTACCACGATCGCACTACCACCTTGAGTCAGTGGGACAAAAATTTCAAAAATGGAGAGATCGAAACAGATTGAGGTTGATGCTAAGACACCTGCAAGCTGTTCTGCACTATAGACTGAATGCGCCCATTTTACTAGAGCTACTGGGCTATATTGTGCGATCGCAACACCTTTAGGTCGCCCTGTGGAACCAGAAGTATAAATTACATAAGCCAAATCATCAGGGCTACTTTGCGGATTGGGATTATTTGTTGGCTGATCAGACCATATTTCTTTCTCTAGAAATATTACCTGACAGGGATTTTTTAGTTTTTCTAGGGGAAGTTGCTTTTTGTTGGCATTTATTGTTAGTAATACCGAAGCATTACTATCTTCGAGCATTAAATGAATGCGATCGCGGGGATAACTGGGATCAATCGGTACATAAGCACCACCCGCTTTGAGAATAGCAAACAAGCCAATGATCATTAAGAGCGATCGCTCCACACAAATCGCAATCAATGGATTATCAGGTAATTGTTGCTCTTTTTTGAGTTCCAACAAATAATGCGCTAGCTGATTGGCTTTTTGGTTGAGTTCTTGATAACTCAGGCTTTGATCTTCAAATACCACCGCAATGTTATCGGGCGTTTTTGCCACCTGTTGTTCAAACAGATTCACCAAAGTCTGGTTTTTGGGATAATTAATATCGGTTTGATTCCAAACTTCCAGTTGTTGAATTTCTGCTGTTGTGATTAAGGGTAGTTGATGAATCGGCTGTTGGGAATTTTGGATAATTGCTTCCAGCAAGACTTCAAAGTGTCCCGCTATGCGCTTAATTGTTTCTGCTGCAAATAAATCTGTGGCATATTCCCACATGCAATGCAGTTGGTCGCCCCTTTCGGAAAAATCTAATGTTAGGTCAAATTTGGCAAATGGTAAACTTTGCTCTAAATATTGAATATCAAGCCTTGGTAAACTAACCTTTTTCCCCGCTTCTTGAGTATTTTGCAACACCATCATCACTTGGAATAAGGGATTATGGCTCAGACTGCGTTCTGGTTGTAACTGTTCTACTAAATAATCAAAGGGAATATCTTGATGGGAGTAGGCATCTAAGCAAGTTTGGCGGATTTGTTGGAGTAGCTCACTAAAACTTTGCTCTGGCTTGACTTTACTCCGCAATACCAAGGTATTGACAAAAAAGCCGATTAATCCTTCTGTGTTGTTATGGGTACGGTTAGCGATCGCACTACCAATACATAAATCCTCTTGACGGCTGTAACGAGATAGTAAAATACTAAAAGCTGTCAACAGAGTCATAAACAAAGTAACTCCCTGTTGTTGACTAATGGCTTTAAGTCTCTGAGTCACTTCATGACTCAAACTATATTCTTCACGCCCACCTTGGTAACTTTGCTGCGCCGGACGGGGATAATCGGTAGGTAAATCCAGCAATCGGGGAGCATCACTGAGTTGTTGTTTCCAGTAATCTTCCTGGCTTTCTAAAATCTCCCCTTGTAACCAACTGCGCTGCCAAGCTGCATAATCACTATACTGAATCGGCAATGCTGACAAATTCGGAATTTTCCCCGCAGCAAAAGCCGAATAAGCCTGTTCCCATTCGCGTTTAAACACCCCCATTGACCAGCCATCAGTAATAATGTGGTGCATATTGATGAGCAGGACATTTTTCTGTTCGCTAAGTTGCAGCAGTTTCGCTTTAAACAGGGGGCCAGTATTTAAGTCAAAAGGTTCTTGGGCGTGACTATCAGCTAGACGTTGTACGGTTTCTGCTTGAGTTTGGAGATCGAGCGACTGTAAATCTGCAATCGCCAGTACTTCTATATCCTCTGGATTTTGGACAACTACTTGCGCCTCTCCCTCCAAAGCTGGAAAATAGGTGCGGAGAATGGTATGGCGATCGATGAGATAATCAAAACTTGCACGCAACGCCTCAATATTCAACTTGCCTTCAAGTTGAAGAGCCGTTGACATATTGTAGGTAGCTGAAGTTCCAGTGCCTTCAAGTTGGTCTAAAAACCAAAGTCTTGATTGGGCAAAGGAGAGATTTTTAGGAGTATTTTCAGGTTGTGGTGTGATGGGTGGTAAAGCAATTACTGAAGAGGCTTTGTCAATTTCTGTTGCCAACTCAGATAAAATGCTTTGCTCAAATACCTTGCGGACAGATACTTCTACCCCAAAAGTGTCACGAATACGGGCAACCAATTGGGTTGCTAATAGGGAATGTCCACCCAATTCAAAGAAGTTATCTTGACGACCAACAGACTTAGCTTTTAAGAGAGTTTGCCATAAGGTAGCCAGTAGTTCTTCTGTTGGGGTAACGAAGGCTTCAAAGTTAGTCGAAATGGCTGTATCTGGTGCTGGTAATACTCTACGATCTAATTTACCGTTAGGTGTAAGTGGCAGATGATCCAATACCATAATCTGGCTAGGAACCATATAATTTGGCAGGCGAGTTTTCAGATAATCTTTAAGTTGACTCGCTAAATTGCTGAATTTTTCCTTTATCGTGACATAAGCTACTAACCTGGGATTATTATCAGTTTCATATAAAATTACAACAGCCTCTTTCACTGATTGGTTTTGCAATAATAGCGATTCAATTTCACCCAATTCAACCCGAAATCCCCGTAATTTAACTTGATCGTCAATGCGACCTAAATACTCAAGGTTGCCATCATCTGCCCATCTTGCCAAATCGCCAGTTCTGTAAATTCGCTCAGTTTTGCCAAATAATTCAACTTCAATAAATTTTTCGTCGGTTAAATCGGGATGGTTGAGATAGCCTCTAGCTAAACCAATTCCAGCGATGCACAATTCCCCAGGAAGTCCAGGCGGTAACGGTTGATGATGAGCATCTAAAATGTAGATGCTGTTATTAGCTATAGGTTGCCCAATGGAAGGTTTTTTCCCATTCGGTTCACAACTAGATATACTGGCGATAACCGTCGATTCCGTCGGCCCATAGCAGTTAAAGAAACATCGTTTTGTGCCCCATTGTGTCACCAACTCGGCTGTACAAGCTTCACCACCAACAATTACGGCTTGCAAATCAGGTAATGAGGCTTGAGGTAATACAGATAAGGCAGAAGGAGGTAAAGTGAAATGGGAAATTTTGCGATCGCGCAATAAGTCAACTAAAGTTTGACTAGGTAACAAAGTTTCTTTCTTGGCTAAATATAAACAAGCACCTGCGGATAAAGCAGTGGCAATTTCACCAATAGATAAATCGAAACTAAAAGAACCAAACTGAAGCCAACGGCTATTGTGTTGAACTTGAAAAGTTTCAGCCCAGACTAAGCTGAGATTGACAATTGCGCGATGCTCAATCATCACCCCTTTGGGTTGTCCCGTTGAACCAGAGGTATAAATTATATAAGCTAAATTATCAGGGTTACTTTGAGGATTGGGATTATCTATTAATGCCGAATTAAAAGTTTCTCGATCTAAACAAATGATCTGGTGTTTAAGTTTAGTTAAAGGTAATTGCTCTTTGAGGTGACTTTGGGTTAGCAGCACCGATATACCAGAATCTTCTAACATGAACTTAATTCGTTCTTGAGGATAATTAGGATCAATCGGTACATAAGCCCCACCCGCTTTGAGGATACCGAGGACACCAATAATCATTTCTAAAGACCGTTCAACGCAGATACCAATTAAAGTGTCTGGCTGAATTTGGTGATTTTGAATTAAGTAATGAGCTAGTTGATTCGCTTTTTGATTAAGTTGTTGGTAAGTTAGACTTTGGGATTCGAACACCAAAGCAAGATTATCAGGATTTTTCGCAACTTGAGCTTCAAACAAGCCAACCAAAGTTTGATTAAGAGGATAATCAGTTTGAGTTTTATTCCAGCGTTTTATTTGCTGACATTCGTCCTCTGTAAGCAACGATAGAGTATTAATTGGTTGGTTCGGGTTATCAATAATTCCCTTCAGTAGAACTTCAAAATGTCCCACCATCCGTTGAATTGTTTCAACTTCAAATAAATCTGTTGCATATTCCCATTCTCCTATCAAACCTTGAGGAGTTTCGCGGAACATCAGCGACAAATCAAACAGCGTCGTTGTGTTTTCCCACTGAAAACGGGTTAGAGATAATCCAGGAATTTCTAGTTTCTCTTGAGTTCCACTTTGCAAACCAAACGCCACTTGAAACAGGGGATGATAAGAAAGCGATCGCTCTAAACCTAATTCATCAACTAGTTTCTCAAAGGGTAAATCTTGATGGTCATAAGCATCCAGGGTTACTTGCTTGACTCGTTCAAGTAATTCTAAGAAACTTGGATTTCCTTGCAAATTGGTACGTAATGCTAGGGTATTGACAAAAAAGCCAATTAATGATTCTGTTTCTCGACGGTTACGATTAGCGATCGCAGAACCAACTACAATATCCTGTTGACCACTGTAGCGCGACAATAACAGCGTAAATACTGCAAGCATTGTCATAAACAGGGTAGTTTCTGACTCCTGACTTAAACGCTTCAACTTCTGCGTTAAATCTTGATTGAGTTGCAAAAACTCACTACGTCCCCGATAGGTTTGAAGTGATGGACGGGGTTTGTCTGTGGGCAATTTTAACAGAGGCGGGACTCCGGCTAATTGTTTTTGCCAGTAATTGAGTTGGGTTTGCAGTACCTCTCCCTGTAACCACTGTCTTTGCCAATAGGCGAAATCGGTATATTGTAGAGATAATTCGGGAAAAGGAGAAGGTTTTCTGGCGCAGAAAGCATTATAAAGGCTGAACAATTCACGGCGAAAGATGTCCATTGACCAGCCATCACAAACAATATGATGGATAACCAGCAACAGCAGATGAGATTGATCGGCCAGTTGCAACAACTTTACCCGCAGCAAAGGAGGGTTTGATAAGTCAAATGACTGTTGTAATTCTTCTGCTGTTAACTGCTGCGCCTTGCTTAACTGGTCTGCTTCCGTCAATTGTCGCCAGTCTAGCAGTTGCATTGTCAGTTGAGGATGAGGATGAATCACCTGTATCGGCGACTCATCGACAACACAGAAACTAGTACGTAAGACTTCATGACGTTGGACAATTTCTGCGATCGCTTTTTCTAACGCAGTTATATTCAGCAATCCGCTAATTTGCCAGAAAAACGGGACATTATAGACACAATTTTCGCCTTCTAGTTGGTCAATAAACCATAGTCTTTGTTGAGCAAAAGAGAGGGGAAGGTGTTGTTCTCGTGATACGGGTGTTAACGGTGGAGTTAGCCTGCCATTCTTTTGCGGAGATTGCTGTTGCTTTTTGAGTTTTTGTAGGACTAATTCTCGTTTTTCTGGCGAAAGTCCTTCTAGACGTTTTAGTATATCGCTCATAATATTTATTGTTTAAAATTAGTTTTTTATCGAACCACAGAGACGCAGAGAACACAGAGAAATAACAAAAATATCGAGTATTGGAATTAATACTTACAAAAGTAATTCTTGCGTCACTTCTTGGTCTGACAACTGATCAACTTCCTTTAGAATCTGTGCTAGGGCATCATTTTCTGCTTGTTCAATCTGTTGTTCGCTGACTTTTTGTGCGAGTTCAGCAATAGTTGGGTTTTCAAACAAATAACGCAAAAGAAAATCTAGAGAAAACACCTCTCTTAAGCGAGAAATAACTTGAGTTGCCAATAAAGAATGTCCTCCTAACTCAAAAAAATTATCGTGAATTCCTACCTGTTTTAATTTCATAACTTCAATCCAAATCGTAGCTAATTCTTGTTCAATTGGTGTGCGAGGAAGAACAAAATCAACCTCTAGATTTCTTTGATCAATATCAGGATCAGGCAAAGCACGACGATTAACTTTACCATTAAGAGTTAAGGGCAAAGCTTCCAGAAATACGAAAGCAGCAGGAATCATGTAATCTGGTAGCTTTTTCTTCAGGAAATTTCGTAAGCTGCTTGGTGAACTATCCTTTGCAACAACAATATAAGCCACTAGGAATTTCTTCCCTGGTTCATCTTTCTGTGCAATAACTACAACTTGTTTTATCTCAGGATGTTGAATTAAAGTCGCTTCAATTTCTGCTAATTCAATCCGAAAACCGCGAATTTTTACTTGTGTATCAATCCGACCAATAAATTCCAAATTTCCATCAGGAAGTCGGCGCACTAAATCTCCAGTTTTGTAAAGGGTATCTCCTTCAATAAAAGGATTAGGAATAAATTTTTCACGAGTTAATGTTGGTTGATTTAAGTAACCTCTAGCAACACTCGCACCACCCACATAGAGTTCACCAGGAACACCAATTGGAACTCGGTGTAAATTTTCATCTAGTATGTAAAATATGCGATCGCCAATGGGTTTTCCAATGGGAATTGAATTCACATTTTCAGCAAGTTGTTTAGGAATCGGGTAACAACAAGTAAAAACTGTGCATTCCGAAGGGCCATAACCATGAATTAATTGCGTTTCCGGCAATAATTCTAAAGCGCGATGAACATGAGATACAGAAACAGATTCTCCCCCAAACAGTAGTTGTTTTATGCCTGACAATCCTTGCGGCATTGTATCAATCATGAGATTGAATAATGCTGTAGTCAGAAATAGGGTATTAACTCTTTGTTCTTGAATAATCAGGCTTAAGCCTTCAGGTGTGGGAATTTTTTCTGGATAAAGCACACAACGCCCGCCATAAAGCAAAGGTGTCCAAAGTTCTAGGGTGAGTGCATCCCAAGAAATCGATGAATGCTGTAGCCAAGTTTGTTCTGCATCAAGGTGAATGTAATCAACCCCAAACATAAAACCAATGATGCTACGATGATTGACTTCTGTGCCTTTTGGTGTTCCTGTTGATCCAGAAGTATAAATGATATAAGCTAAATTTTCTGGATTAACTTCAATAGGTAAATTATCTTCTTGATATTGGGAAATTTTTTCCCAATCTGCATCAATATTCACCACAGTTTGATTATTGAGTGGAAGTCTATTTTGTAAATTAGTTTGTGTTAGCAAGATGGGCGTTTGTACATCTTCTAGCATGAACGCCAGTCTTTCGGAAGGATAAGCGGGATCTAGTGGAACGTAAGCCCCATCCGCTTTGAGGATAGCAAGAATTCCTACTACCATTTCTAGCGATCGCTCTACACAAATTCCCACCCTTACTTCGGGTTTAACTCCAAGCGATTGTAAATAATGAGCTAATTGATTGGCGTGGTTATTCAACTCCCGATAAGTTAAATGTTGCTTTTCATATACAAGTGCTACTGCCTCCGGCGTTTTTTCTACCTGTTCTTCAAATAAACTATGAATACATTCGTAACGAATAGAATCTATATTTTTATTATTCTCTTGTAGAATTATTTCTTCTTCTTCGGCTGCACTGAGCAGAGACAATTGGGAAATATCTTGTTGTAGATTGGTTGCCATTCCTGATAGCAGTGTTTGGAAATGCCCAATCATCCGCCCAATTGTTTCTTGCTCAAAACGGCTGGCATCATAGACAATCCTCCCAGACAATTTTGATTGAGGATTAACTACAACCGTTAGCGGGTAATTAGTGCGTTCAAAACAACGAATATGACTAATTTCTAAAGTTTTTTTTGTATCCTGTTCAGCAGAATCTAGCGGATAATTTTCAAATACTAAAAGGCTCTCGAACAGAGGCATTCCTGGGGGAATATCACTCAAACGCTGAATTTCTGCCAGTGAATAATAAGCATACTGTTCCTGTTCAAATGCTTGACTTTGTAATTGCTTGAGCCAGGGTAATAATTCTGCTTTTGGTGTAATTTTTACCCGTATGGGGAGGGTGTTGATTAATAGCCCCACCATCGAATCTACCCCCGCAAGCGTTGGTGGACGACCGGATACAGTTGCACCAAAGACCACATCACTTTCCCCACTGTAGCGGGAAATTAGTAACGCCCATGCTCCCTGCACTAAATTATTCAGAGTTAAATGATGCTGCCGCGCCACATATTGCAGTTTTTCAGTTACCGTTTGGGATAATTGAAAAGTTTGCTCATTGTATATTCCTTGTTCTTGTTCCCTATTCCCTATTAAAGAGGTAGGAGTTTCAAACCCCTGGAGGGTTTGTTGCCAGAAGTTCTTTGCTTGAGCAATATCCTGTTGCTGTAACCAATTAATATATTCTCGATATGGGCGAGAGGGCATCAGGCGTAAATGTTCGCCTCGCTGATGTGCTTCATAGAAAGCTAAGACTTCTTTGAGGATAATCTGCATTGACCAGCCATCAAAGAGAATATGATGATGGCTCCAAATAAATTGGTAAATATAGTCCTCTAGCTGAATGACAGTGAAACGCATCAGGGGAACTTGAGCTAGATCAAATCCTTTTTGGCGATCGCATTTCAAAAAGTTTTCTAAATGCTGTTGTTGTTCATCGGGCGTTAAATTCCGCCAGTCCAGTTCTTCCCACGAAAGATCCACTTGCTTACTCACCATTTGCAAGGGCTTTTCTATCTCTTCCCAATAAAAGGAACTCCGTAAAACTGGATTCCGCGCCACAACTTGCCGCCAAGCTTGCTGGAAGGTAAGAAAATTTAATTCTCCAGAGAGGATGCAAAGCAACTGCTCAAAATAAACTTCCGATTCTGGCGCATAAAGAGTATGAAACAGCATCCCCTGCTGCATGGGTGAAAGTTCATAAAGGTCTTCGATGTTGTTCATGACAATGGGGAATGGGGAATGGGGAACGGGGAACGGGGAATGGGGAATGGCTAATTATTTTTTTTGATTTTGGCGAGGAATTTGTCAAGCTGTTTTTGGCTGAGTCTGGCTGCTGAGAAGTCGGAAGGTGTATGACCGATCGCATCAGGAGATTGACAGTGGGTAATGAGCGATCGCAATGCCTCCATAAATCCAAAACCCAAATGCTCGATGGTGTCTCGTTTATGAACTTTCTCGCTGTAAGCCCAAGTCATTTCCAGTTTTCCAGCACGAATAAATCCGCTTACTCCTAAAAGGTGGCTGCGCTTGTTAAGTAAACTCTGTTGGGCTTTCATTTCTTTAGCCAAACCCAATACCGCAGATGCCGTAAGCACCTGATCGAACTGACCAAGGTAGTTAAAACTTACCTGTGCTTGGGGTAGTGCTTGTAGTTTCGCGCGTATTGTTTCATCCGGCTGCAAATATCGCAATACACCATAGCCTATGCCTCGGTTGGGAATGCGTCGCAATTGTTCTTTAACTGACTTTAAAACCTCTCCTGGATGGTCAACTTCTTGTAGCTGCAAATGAACGGGGAATAAGGTAGTAAACCAGCCTATAGTCCTCGACAAATCCACATCCTCAAACAAGTCTTCTCGTCCATGTCCCTCTAGATCAACAAGCAGAGAACGTTCACCCGTCCATTGGGCAAAGCTTTGGGCTAGGGCAGTCAACAGCACATCATTAATTTGAGTGTTGTAGGCAGAGGGGACATCCTGTAAGAGGGCGCGGGTTTGTTCTTCAGTTAAAGAAAGTGACACAGAAGCGGTTGAAGCTATAGTGTTTTCCTCTTCACCTGAAAGATAATCTACTGGCAAGGTGGTAACTTTCAAACTAGACTCACTTAGCCAGTAATCTAGTTCATCTTTAATCGCCTTTGATTTTGCATATTCTGTTAAGCGATCGCTCCAATATTGAAAGGAAGTAGTCTTAGGTGGTAATTTAATAGCTTGGCCACGGCTGATTTGTTGGTAAGCCTTAGCCAAGTCTTCAAGTAAAATTCGCCACGAAACACCATCTACTGCTAAGTGATGGATGATGAATAGTAAACGTCCAGGTTGATTGTTGTCCAACCTAAATAATGCTACTCGTGCGATGCCTGCTCTGGGCGTAGCCATCTCGTCAGTAGATAGATTCAAACTAGCTTGGAGTTCCGCATCAGCCGCTTGCATTGCTGTTTGTTGTTCTTCTGGCGACAGGTGCGACAAATTGATGACGCTAAATAATTCGTAATTCGTAATTCGTAATTCGTAATTAAACTGCTGCCAGTTTTCGCCTTCCTGCACAAATCGCAGACGCAAAGCATCGTGATGCACCAACAATTGTTGTACAACTTGCTGCAATAGCTCTGGTTGCAAATCTGGTGGCACTTCCAGTAGTGCTGACTGGTTAAAGTAATCAGGTTCGGGCAAGTTCTGCTCGAAAAACCAGTGTTGGATAGGTGTTAGCCCCACCTTGCCAGTTACTAATCCTTGTTCGGCTTTGATAGAGCGAGTCATGCCTGCCACGGCAGCTAACTCAGCAATGGTTTGGTACTGAAATAGTTGTTTAGGGGCAATTTGGATACCCGCCTGATTGGCACGGGAAATTACTTGAATGCTGAGAATGGAATCTCCACCCAGTTCAAAGAAGTTATCGTGGATGCCGACTTGTTTTAGTCTTAAGATTTCTGACCAAATTGCTGCTAATCTCTCTTCTGTAGGGGTTTGGGGTGCAACAAAGCTATCTTCTGCACTCCGAGAAAGGTCGGGGGCTGGGAGGGCGCGATAATCTACCTTCCGGTTAGCTGTCATCGGTAGCGTTTCCAGTAGCACAAACGCCGCCGGAATCATGTAGTTCGGTAGTTTCTGTTTGAGGAACTGGCGCAATTCATCGGTGGTTGGTTGCGGATGGTGCGGAACAACATAAGCCACGAGTCGCTTTTGTCCGGGGATGTCTTCACGAGCAATCACCAGAGCTTGCAACACTTGTGGGTGTTGACGTAACACTGTCTCAATCTCTCCCAACTCGACGCGGAAGCCGCGAATTTTAACCTGATCGTCAACTCGACCAAGATATTCTAGATTGCCATCTGCACGAAATCGTGCTAAATCCCCTGTTTTGTAGAGGCGATCCAATTTTGCATTTTGGATAAATTTCTCTGCGGTAAGTTCAGTCCGTTGCCAATAGCCTCTAGCTAATCCGGCTCCGCCAATATGCAGTTCTCCGGGAACTCCTATAGGGACAGGTTGCAGATATTTATCCAGGACATAAACCTGAGCATTGCTAATTGGTCGTCCAATGCTAACAGAGGAGGCTTCTGGGGTTAAGCGATCTAAGGTGGTGATAACCGTTGCTTCCGTTGGCCCGTAACTATTAAGTAATTGGGGTGGATTGGGGAGGTGAGCAACACTACTGTGCCAGTGCTTCACTTTTTCTAGTTGAGCTTCTTCTCCACCAATAATCACCATTCTGAGACTTTCGGGAATTCGGGAGTCTTCAGGGGTAAGTTCCGCTACCAACTGATGCCAATAAGCTGTGGGAAGATCCAAAACAGTTAACTGCCATTCTCGGCAACACCTCCAAAATTCATCGCTGGAGTGCAACATCTGCTCAGTTCGCAGTACCAATGTTGCACCGATCGCAAGACAAGGTAATATTTCTTCGATAGATGTATCAAAACAGATTGATGCAAATTGTAGAATGCGATAGCTTGCATTAATTCCATATTCATGCATTGCGGTCATGACAAAATTCATCAATGACCGATGTTCAATCATCACCCCCTTGGGTTTACCTGTGGAACCAGAGGTGTAAATAATATACGCGAGATTATGGAGTTGAACGTCACTAGTAGGATTGGCTGTACTGTGTTGAGCAATTATTTTCCAATCTGTATCTAAACAGATCGTTTTTCCGGCATAATCTGGTATTTTGCCGTGGAATTTTTCTTGACTGAGCAGAATGCCCAGTTGCGTATCTTCGAGAATATCAGCCAGTCGCTCTTGGGGATAAGCTGGATCGAGGGGAACATAAGCACCCCCCGCTTTGAGAATGCCGAGTAAGCCAACAATCATCTCCAAGGAACGCTCAACGCAGATACCGACCAGGGTTTCTGGTTTGACTCCCAAACTTTGCAGATGGTGGGCTAGTTGATTGGCGCGATCGCTCAATTCGCGGTAAGTTAACTGTTGACCTTCTTGCTGAATAGCTACAGCATCGGGCGTTAACTCTACCTGAGCCGCAAATAAGTCGTGAATACAATCTTTAACGGCATACTCTCTTTGAGTCTGATTCCACTCCATGAGTAACTGCTGATGAGCCTGCGTTAACAGTGGTAATTCGGAAACTCGCTGTTCTGGGTTGACTACAATTCCCTCTAGCAAAGTTTGATACTGCTGTGCCATCTGCTGGATTGTGGCAGTGTCGAATAAGTCGGTGTTGTATTCCCAAATCATAGTAATTCCCTTCTCTGCGCCATGATGCGGAATCAGAACTACATCAAGATCAAACTTTGTCGATTGGTTGCTGAGGGCTACATTTGGTCTGATGTTCAAGCCAGGAAGACTCAAATCTGGCTGGGGAGAATCATGGAAGCTGAACATCACTTGAAATAGAGGATTATAACTCAGGTTGCGTATTGGTTTCAGAACCTCCACGACCTTATCGAAGGGTAAATCTTCGTTAGCAAAGGCTTCCAGACTGACTTGACGGACTCGATCTTGTAACTCCCGAAACGTGGGATTTCCAGATAAATCGGTGCGTAAAACTAAATTATTGACGATCATGCCAATTAAATTTTCTGTCTCGCGCATCCGCCGATTTGCAACAGCTGTCCCCACACAGAGATCGTCCTGTCCGGTGTAGCGGCGCAACATGACTAAAAAAGCTGCCAGCGTCGTCATAAATAAGGTGATTCCCTCTTGACGACTGAGAACTTTCAAGGATTCGCACAAGCTAATGGGCAACTCTACCCTGACTTGAGCGCCGTTGTAGGTTTGTTCTGCTGGTCGTGGGTGGTCATAAGGTAATTCCAACAGGGGCGGACTGCCAGATAACTGTTGCTGCCAATAAGCTAATTGGGCTTGGGCTTCATCGCTTTTCACCCACTCTCGCTGCCAATGGGCATAGTCTCCAAACTGGAGGGTTAATTCCGGTAATGGGGAATGAGTACCCAAACAAAAGGCTTGATAAATTTCCAGAAACTCATTCAAAAAAACGTTGTTGAAAGACCAGCCATCATGAACCATGTGATGTTCGATATGGATCAAAATATGGTCTTGGCCGCTCAACTTCAACAATAACCACCTGACTAAAGGCAGTTGATTTAAGTAGAAAGGCTTTTGCACCTCTGCGTCAAATAGGCGTTGAATTTCTGCTTCTTGCTCAGACTCAGGAAATGTCTGGAGGTCTACGACTGTTAACTTAATTGGTTGGTGTGGATGGATTACCTGAAATAACCGTCCATCTACTGCCGGAAAAGTCGTGCGGAAGATTTCATGTCGTCGGACAATCTCACTCAAGCACTGCTCTAATGCTGCCAAATCTAGTTTTCCGGTAAATCGCAGAGTTACCTGAGCTTGATAGGCAGTACTTTCAGGAGCTACTTCTTGGATGAAATATACTCGCTCTTGAGCAAAGGAAGCAGGCAAGTATCCTGTGCGTGAAATTGGTTGTATGGGTGGACGTTGTAACTGTTGCTTGAGTTTGCTGTGCTGTTCAATCAGCTTCGCTAGACCCGCTATGGTCGGATTGGCAAAAATGTGGTGAAAGAATAACTCGACTTGGAAACTCTCGCGGATGCGGGAAAGAATCTGAGCTGCTATTAAAGAATGACCGCCCAAATTGAAAAAATTGTCATTGATTCCTATCTGCTCAAGTCCCAGTAAATCAGCCCAAATGCTTGCGAGTGTTGCTTCAGTGGAGTTACGAGGTGCGATAAAGGTTTCTTCGAGATCGGGGCGTGTGCGATCGCTAGCTGGGAGATTTTGACGATCAACTTTACCATTGGGAGTAAGGGGCAAGGAGTCGAGAATCACAAAGACTGCTGGCACCATATAGTTAGGCAGTTTTTCTTGAAGAAAGCGTTTGAGGGTAGTAACGCTCACATCAAGTTTTTGATTAGGGACAATATAGGCAACCAGCCGTTTATCACCAGGGATGTCTTCACGGACGATTACCACTACCTGCTGTACATCCGAATGTTGGCTTAAAAGCGCCTCAATTTCTCCCAGTTCAATACGGAAGCCGCGAATCTTCACCTGATGATCGACTCGCCCCAAAAATTCAATGTTGCCATCTGCTAAAAAGCGGGCTAAGTCACCAGTTTTGTAAAGCCTTCTACCTTCAGCCGACGCTCGCGGACTCGCTAACGCTGCGCTATCCTCAAACGGATGAGGGATAAATTTATCCTTGGTTAACTCTGGGCGGTTCAGATAGCCTCGTGCCAAGCCGTCGCCACCAATATACAATTCGCCAGGTGTGCCAATGGGAACTGGTTGCTGATCTTGATCGAGAATATATATTTGAGTGTTAGCGATCGCTCGACCAATGGTCAGTTGAGTGTCGCCAGTATATTCTGCTATCGTGGCACAGACTGTTGATTCCGTTGGCCCATAAGCATTAAAAAAGCGCCGCCCTTTTGACCATTCAGCAATCAGCTTCGGATTACAAGCTTCTCCGGCGACGATCAGGGTTTGCAAGTTTGGCAATTCCTCTTTTGGTAACGCTGCTAGTGCTGTAGGTGGTAGTGTTACCTGAGTTATTGATTGCTTACGCAAAAATTGAATTAAATCTGTTCCTGGGCGCAAGGAATCTTGAGTTCCAATGTAAAGGCTAGCTCCTGAACACAGAGCCACGAAAATTTCCCAAACTGAAGCATCAAAGCTGAAAGAAGCAAACTGGAGAACACGGCTGTTTTGCTGTACATCAAACAGTTTGACTTGTGCCTGGATTAAATTACACACGCTTTGATGTTGAATCAGCACACCTTTGGGTGTTCCTGTTGACCCTGATGTATAAATTACATAAGCCAGATTTTCGGGTGCAACCCCACTACTAGGATTCTCGTTGTTCTCTCGCCGAAAAGATTCCCAACCAGTATCCAGACAAATCAACTTCGCCCCACTTGCAGCCAATTCTTCAACGAATTTTTCTTGGGTTAACACCACTTGGACTTGCGAATCTGAGAGCATAAACGATAGACGCTCTTTGGGATAGGTTGGATCTAGCGGAATGTATGCTCCACCCGCCTTGAGGATACCCAACATTCCTATAATCATTTCTAGCGATCGCTCTACGCAAATCCCTACCAGCATCTCTGGTTTTACACCCAAACTTTGTAAATAATGTGCTATTTGGTTGGCTTGGTAGTTCAACTCTTGATAAGTTAATTGTTGCTCTTTGAAGACAACAGCGATACTGTTGGGAGTTTTTTCTACTTGTGCTTCAAATAACTGATGTATGCATAAATGTTTGGGATAATCTACCTTTGTATTATTCCATTCAAATAATATTTTGCATAACTCCTGCTCAGTTAAAGCAGAAGAATAATCAATAGATTGAGGAGAGTTAATTACAATTTCTGTCATAAATTTAGTAGATAAATTGCGATAGTCCATTAGCAAATAACCTAAGATTATTTGGTTTTCTTTTTTTTGATTTTGTCCATAAATATTATCAAGCTGTTTTTGATTAAGTTTGGCACCAAAAAAATCAGAAGGAGTATACCCTTGTGACTCTTTTGACGTTTAAACATAAGCTAAACATTAGAGAATAGAAATTGATCTTTTTCAGAAATGTATCAAATTTATCTTTTGAAAAACCTACTTACTTTATAGGAATTATTTTAAGGATGGCCTTTGAGGGTTTAATCAGGTGCGATCGGACTCAGAGGCCATTTTTTTACATAAATTAAGTGCGATCGCACTTAATTTAGTAGAATTTTTCCTGAAATTTCAACAATGCAACAAGCAGTGAAATTATTCCTCGACAATTTCAATTGTTTGTGGAGGCTGAACATCTTCTACCTCAGTAACAGTTTCTGGACTAAGGTGATTTTTCAGTTTGAGTTTTAACTCCTCTGAAATGGGTAAATCTTTAATTTCTTTCAGGAGATATCTTACAGATTCGGTTTTACTCCGTTCTGTATAGACAGCTTTGAGAACAGCTTCAATTCCATATCCTGCTACAGTATCCCCTACAACCGTTATCAGACCGAGTATTCCTACACCTCCAACGATGCCAAATGGGCCTCCTATTGCTGTGAGGGCAGCAACAATAGCAGCATTACTACCTGCTGATGTAACTGTTAAAATCACGAGAATTATCCCAGGAAGACCCAGACCAGCAAGTTTTTTAGCGATTTCGTCCATTTTAATTACCTAAAATCCTTTTTTCTTGGTTAAGACATTACTAAGGGTAAGAGCATGGAGTCTTTGTAAATCAAGAAACCTCTCTCAAAACCTAGACTAAGCTAAATAAGAGTAATTCACGTTCAGATTGAGTTAATATTCTTTGAGTTTTATCTCTAATTCAACCCTATCTGATAGCTCAGTATTTAATCAAAGCGATCGCTAATTTTTCCATTTACAGCAGAGATAGCTACTGTTCTTGGTGAGGCTAAATAATTTTTGCCCGTTGGATCGCCACTGCGTCCTTTAAAATTGCGATTGGTTGCATAAATACCTGTTTCTTCTTTCGCCAAAACCCCAAATCCAGAATTGATACAAGCCCCACAACCTGTCTTGAGAATTTGTGCCCCTGCTTGTTCAAAAATGTCGATATAGCCCAATTCTTGAGCTTGTTCTCTAATTTCAATGGTTGCAGGTACAATAAACAAGTTTACGCCGTCTGCCAGTTGGCGACCCTTTAAAACTTCGGCTGCTTGAGCTAAGTCATAGAGTTTTCCTCCAGTACAAGAGCCAATAAAGGCTTTGGTAATTGGAATGTTTTCTAACTGACTAATGGCAACTACCTGATCTGGTTTCGGGGGACGTGCAACTTGTGGTTCTAAACTACTGAGGTCAAATTGATAAACCCTTTCGTACTCAGCATCAGCATCGCCGATAATCTCTGGAAATTCTTCTGAAACTCGGTTTTTTAGATACTCACGGGTTACTTCATCAGGAACAATCAACCCACAGATTGCCCCGCACTCCACGGCCATATTAGCTAAAGTCAACCGTTCATCAAAAGGCAGTTGTGCGAGAATTGACCCTCTGAACTCTATTACCTTACTGGTAGCGCCAGCACAGCCGATTTGTCCCAAAATAAACAGGATAATATCTTTGGCACTGATTTTAGGAGGTAAGATTCCAGACAACTCAAATACTAGGGTTGGAGGAACACGAATCCACATATCTCCTGTGGCATAGATATTAGCCATATCTGTCGTTCCCACCCCTGTGGAAAAGGCTCCCAATGCTCCGTAGGTACATGTGTGAGAATCTGTACCGGCAATTATCATCCCTGGTCGGACAAACCCTTTTTCTGGGAGTAAAACGTGACAGATGCCTGTTGCTTCACCTGGGGAAACCACATCAAATAAGTGGCATCCTTGGAATTTAGCAAATTCAATCATCTGTTCGTACATCAGATATGCTTTGTCATCAGCACGGATGTCGTTGATTTGAATGAAGTGATCTGCTACTAAGACCACTTTTTGGGAGTCCCACAACTTTGCTCCTTCTCCATAATGCTTATAAAATGTCTTGGCTACTGGGCCAGCGACAGCATCATGGGATAAGGCTAAATCGACCTGGGCAAAAACCACTTCTCCAGGATGGACGTAGGAGTTTCCAGAGGCTTTAGCTAAGAGTTTTTCTACTAAAGTCATGGGGCGTAGCGGTGTCAGGCTGCGAGGAATGGTGATCTGTCCCTGACGACGCAGCTGATTAAAAGACATTAACCCACCTGCTGCTGCGATCGCATCAACTACAGGATTCTCCTGTTTCTCCCCTAGAATTTCCAGAGAAAGCCCAATATTGATGCTATTACGATAAAAAATTTCGGCGAACGATCGCGCTCGAATCTTTGTAATTCCAGCAGCTTGTAGGGCAATGGGAGCAATTTCTCGACTGGAACCACAGCCGAAATTTTCTCCTGCTTCAATCACATCATATTTTAGCAGTTCACCTGCTCCAATCACATGCTCTAAAGCATAATGTTTTAAACTATCTAGGTCATCATTTGTAGCTCGATTAGCAGGAATAATATCATCAGTATTGATATCATCCCCAAGGTATAAAACTTTATTTTCCTGACTCATGAAGCACTCCTAATTGAGAATGTTGCACAACTGAAAGTTCTTCAAGTAAAAGGTCAACTAAGGTTGCAGTGTTAACTAAAATTTCTTCTCCTTGGGTAAACAAATCAGCTGTTCGGTATCCCTTAGCTAAAATTCGGTCTTGCGCTGCAATAATCTGTTGAGCAGCTTGCACTTCTCCCCATTGCTGAAGCATTAAAACACAGGCTCCTAAGGTTCCGAGGGGATTAGCAATTCCTAAGCCTGCAATATCTGGAGCCGTACCATGAATGGCCTCGTACAAACCAAATCCATTAGCGTTAATACTTGCCGATCCTAATAAGCCAATTGAGCCAACTAATGCACCGCCAATATCGCTGAGAATATCTCCAAACAAATTACCAGCCAAAATTACATCAAAGCGTTGGGGATTCAAAACCATTTGCATAGCTAAGTTATCTACCAGCATTGGCTCAACAACAACGCCTGGAAATTGTCTAGCTTCTTCTTGAACTAGACGAGTCCAAGGCAAATGAGGTAAAGCGTTTTCTTTGTGAGCTACGGTCAGTAATCCTCCGCGAGATTGCGCTTTTTCTAATGCTTTGTGAGCAATTCGACGAATCTCTTCATCGTAATAGCGCATTGTATGGTAGCCATAATTTCCTTGTTCATCGCAAGTGCGTCCAGATGGGCCAAAATAGATTCCACTGACTAGTTCTCGAACAATGAGAATATCAAGTCCTTGAATTTTCTCTGGTCGAAGACTAGATTTATGCACAAGACTGTTAACGCTGAGGATTGGACGAAGATTGCAAAAGAAGTCAAAATGCTTTCGGAGTTCCAGCAATCCGCCTTGACTAACTGCACCAAATACAATCCCATCGGCTCCATCGCACAGTTCGGCGGTGGCTTGAGGGAAGTAACTACCCAGTTGTTCAAAGGCAGTTGTGCCGAGCCAACCATAGTCTACCTGTAAGGTAAATCCTTGAATTTTAGCAACGTGTTGCAGAATTTTTAAGGAAGCTTCCACAACTTCTGGCCCAATCCCTTCTCCAGGAATGGCAACAATCCGATAAGATGCCTTACTTAAAGACTCCATTTGGCCACAACTCCAATACCTCGTTGTTTTACGTACTTACTCAGAAAGTCTCAAAGGTTGTTTTAAAAGTGTTTATCTGTGATTTTAGACACTTAATTTATTCCCTCTCTCCCTCTAAAAAGCAGGAGACTGGAATCAAAGTTTCCCAATTTATCGAGTGATTTAAAGGGAACTAAAACTTTTGATATCGCCAAGGCAACTTTTAAAACATCCTCTCAGATTTAGCTTGTTAAAATACTACACAATTCCTCGATTTGTTGACTTTTTTCTTGAATCAGTATGCTACCTAAAGTTTGTAACTGCCGGACATTTTCTAGTTTGGCATTATCTATTGCTTCAAGCTCGCTTTTTAAGAATGTTTGGAATCGATAATAAGAAGCTTTATTACCCTTATTTGTAGCCTCAAATAACCGTTCTAATTCTCCAGCTACTACTTCGCTCCCACCGTCAAGCACAATATTTAACAGTGGTTTTGCCCATTGTAATAGTCCCCATTGTTTCACTTCATCATAAGCGTAGACACTGGTCAAAGAACCAGTACCCAAGGATACTAATAAGATATCCTCTATATTCAGAGGTTGTTTGGTTTCTTGTCTACTGATTTGTGCTTCTAAAATAGCCAAATTAGCTGGATTATTAGCAACTACTCCGCCATCGACTAAAGTATAAAAGCCGTTGGTATTATGGGAGCTAGAAACGCGATAGGGAGCGAAATAAGTTGGAGTTGCACTAGTTGCCAATGCCGCATCTGTGAGGGTAAAACCTGCACATAACTTACGGAACTTTTTCGATTCTGTCTGTTGTTTTTCCAGTTTGTTAGTAAAGAATATTGGAATTCGCTGCTCGATATCGTAGCTAGTGACAAAAACTTCTTTGAGATTATTTTCTAGAGGAGTATCACCAAAATATTGCCTAATAATTTCTTCTCTCCCTTCGGAAGAATATTTTGGTTGAACGAATATATCCTCTATTTGACCGAGTACTTTTTCCCAGAATGGCTCGTAAAATATCTCAGCCCCATACTCAATATATATTTGCAGGAGATCCTCAGCACTATATTGGGCGGTGGGTGAGGTATCAGTAGCCTCTAAATCTAATCGGGGTTTAGTTAATCCGAGTGCCAGAATTCCGCCGCTAGAAGTGCCAGAAATTAAATCGAACAAACTAAAAATCGGCTTTTGTGTCCGCTTTTCAATTTCTGCCAGGATCATGGTGGGGATAATGCCCCGAATACCGCCTCCGTCAATGGCAAGGATTTTATATTTGGGATTGGCTTTAGTATTCATAGTTTTTGGCGATCGCTCCTGAGTTGATGTTTGTGGTTGTTCCTGCTGTTGGATATTCGCTGCAACTGTTTGGGCTGTTTCTGATTTTTCCCCCTTTGGCTGGTTAGTTTGAATATTTGCAGATTTTTCGGTTTGTCTTTTTGTCCCTTTTTTTCCCTTTGTTGTTGTCTCTGTGGGGATGCTAGTTTCTACAATCGGAGGAACCTCAACGGATACTTGCTGCAAATCGCCTTCTGCGATCGCAGTTACTTCAATGGGAATAACTTCTGTAATCAACTGGCTTTCTTCGTCCGATACCACAGTTTCTGCTGGTTTTTCCTCATCGAGACTACTTGCTACCTGTTCTTGTGTCTCACTTTCATTGGATGATTGTGTAATTCCAAAGGGAAGTTGTGCAATATCCCAACTGGGATTGCCACGCAATTTTCCATCATAGCCATTTCCAGTTTGGTCTTTTACACTTGTCCCTTGTCCTTCGTTTAATGCCCAGTAAGCGATTAATCCTTGTTCATTGCCAACTAAAGGTTGATAGCGATGCCTCTGGATTTCCACTGGGGGACAAGGGTAATTCCAGACGCTAATGTTAGCTAACTGACCGGTGAAATATATGTTGTTGTGTAAAGTCGCGCCCAGAGTCACAGAACTCGTTGCTTTGTTTAAAGAGTCACCTGTGAAGTAGCCAAAGTACTCATGCTCATCAATATATATACTTACTTGCCCCTTGTTAAAAACAATAGCAAAAAAGTGCCATTGTCCGACAGTTAATTCTCCATTGCCAAAGGGTTTGATAAACTTTTCAACATTCTCATCAATGTATATATCTAGGTTCCCTGATTCACTGATGCCAAACTCAAAATTATCACTATATCGATCTGAAGAACGAGCGAAAAAAACGTTGCGCGTTCCATAAGTGGTGGCTTTATCTGTTAGTTGATGAGGATTCACCCATCCTGAAATCGTAAAGGCTGAACTTCCTTGAGCAAAAACACCACTAAAATCGTTTTTGCCAAAATCTATGTAATCATCTTGACCATCAAATGTTAGTACTGATTGGCTATATATCTGGTTTGTCACAAGATTTTAATCTCCACAAAAAAATAAATTTGTAATTTTGCTTTCATACTTTACGGTAGAACTAGCCAGGAATACTATTGGCATTACCCAGTAATATATCAATCCGTTTAATGATTACTTTAAACTCACCTGCATTAAAACGCTGGCTAAGTTGCGTTGCAGTTTTATGAATAATTTCTTTATCTACTGGAATCAAATAATCGGGATTTACTTTCAAATTGTTCACAATTTGAGTGCGAATTTCTTTTACGAGACTCACTAAGTTCCTTGCTACTTTAGTTACAATCGGCTCTTCTGAGTTAATCACAAACTTCATTGAAGACAAATCCCAATTGTTTCGATTGATATCGAAAGCGCGATCGCAAATGAGGGAAAATGCAAAAGTCTTGAGGCTTGAGCCCTAGCTTTTTCAATCCAGCTAAAACCCGTTGGGCATCTTGCCACAGTTCCTGATAAGACTGAACTGCTAAAAATATACGTGATGGAACTACATAATCAACTAACTCCTGTTTTAAGTTTTCTGTCTCTCTTTCTATAACTATACAATCGTCTACAGTGAAACTAGACCGAGTAGGAACTTCTATTTCTCTATATTTAAAACTTAAATTACTGGAATTTTCTAAAAGCTGATTATAATTATGTAATTGCATTAGCTTTTATATCCTTATTAAAGTCCCCTTTGAGATAATTAGTATTATCTTGCTGTACGTTGGTCGACCTAAGTGTTGACAATTTTACAGTTTGTATAAAAGCTATTCCTCAATGATTTCAATTTTTTTTAGATATCGAACCTCTTTAGTATCAGTAATCATTGCTACACTAAGTTGATTTTTCAGTTTGAGTTTTAGCTCCTCTGTAATCGGTAAACTTTGAATTTCTTTGAGGATAAATATCACAGATTCGGTTTTGCTACGTTCTGTATAGATGCCTTTAAGAATGGCTTCAATTCCATATCCCGTTACAGCATCTCCTACTAAAGTTACTAGACCTAGCAGGGCTATACCTCCAACGATGCCAAATGGCCCTCCCAAGGCTGTCAGAGTAGCTGCGACAGCAGCAGAACTCCCCCCTGTTGTTACCGTTAGAATCACGAGTATTACACCAGGAAGACCCAGACCAGCAAGTTTTTTAACTATGTCATCCATTATAATAATTACCTGAAATCCTTACACTTGGATGCTGATGAAAACACTACTTAAGTATCTAATTCAGAGAAATATTTTCATAGAAATAACATATTCTCTATGGAAGCAACTATCTGTTTAAATAATAGCTCGTAATATATCTCATTCCTATACTAAAGATATTTTTGGGTATCTTTCCGATACTATATTCAACGCTCGGAAATGCGTGAAATTTATTTAAGGTTAATAAAATTTCGTTAGTCTGATTATAAGAATAAATCCGGTATAAATATCAGCAATTAAATTTAACATACTCAAAATAATCTTTAGTATTTGCTTTTCTATTTATACTGGTACAATTGCCCCGATACCACCTCTATTCATAACAAATTTTATATCTTTGATTGGTGTGACCTCCATAGTTTTTGGGGGAGATTAGGGATTCATTATGAGATAATATTTACGGTTATTCCTACTATTTAATATCGGACAAAACTTTTCTTATGATAGATTTCCACAATAGATTTATTAAAGTAGACTAATTTTCAATTTAATAACTGCATTTCAAAGAAAAAGCTGAACTTCAGCCTACAAATCATCTCAGCTTTATCTACAAAATGCAATAGCAGTTAAGACAGTTAAGGAGATAGTTAAGCGAATAGTTAAGATAGCTAAACAGACAGTTAAGACAGTTAAGACAGTTAAGCGGACAGTTAAGACAGTTAAGACAGTTAAAGAGATAGTTAAAATTTTTAAAATTGCTAATTACACAGAAGTTACAGTTAGTAACTTCTGTGTAATTAGGTAAAGAATTATGCAGATTTCCAGAGGTAATTGCTTTTTTTCGTCCCTAGGGGCTACCGCCTCATACATACACTTAATGAACTACTCCGCCCATCCAAAAAGATGGACGGGGTTTCTGACGCTTCATTTGTTACTAGTCCGCTCCAATTCCTGATCGTCCCAGGATACAGGGTCTTCTAATGGTTCCAGATGAGTTGTGATGCTGCTTTTTGGCAATGCTTGAATGATGCTCAACTCAATTGCTTCGCATAAATCATGTCCTTGCTGCACTGTCCATACTCCAGGTACTAAAACATGAAAGGAAATAAACCGACGTGTTCCAGCAATCCGAGAACGCATTGCATGGAACTGGATACCTTGGTGTTCATATTTACTGAGAATAACCC
This sequence comes from Nostoc sp. TCL240-02, assembly GCF_013343235.1. Lineage (GTDB taxonomy): Bacteria > Cyanobacteriota > Cyanobacteriia > Cyanobacteriales > Nostocaceae > Nostoc. The sequence goes on from NZ_CP040094.1 coordinate 5,500,472, forward strand.
GGATTGTCTCTATTTCTTCAATAGGCAAGGCAGTATCCAGTAATCCAAAAAAGCTTTCTCGTAGCAAACTAAATCCTGTCCAGACAATATTGACTGCTACCAACAAAGCGATGATTGGGTCAAGTATTAGCCAACCTGTTACCTGAACTAAAAAGATTCCTACTATAACACCACCCGAAGTCCAGACATCAGTAAACAGGTGGTGAGCATCAGCTCGCAGTGTAATCGAACGCAAACGTCGTCCCGCTTTTAGCAAGACAAAAGCAACTCCTCCATTGACTGCTGTTGCCAACATTGATAGAGCCAAACCCAATCCCACTTGAGCGATCGCTTCTGGATGCAGTAATCTTCCCCAGGCTTCAACTGCAATACTGATAGCTGCAACTATAATCAACGCACCTTCTGCTCCACTGGAAAAATATTCTGCTTTAGAATGCCCAAAGGTGTGTTCTGCATCGGCTGGTTTGGCAGCATAAGTTACTGCCCACAGTGCTATCAATGCTGCCGCCAGATTCACACACGATTCAATTGCATCCGAAAGCAACCCTACCGATCCGGTTAGCAGATAAGCCCCAAACTTCAAGGCAATAGTAACAATTGCTGCCCCAATTGATAAGAAAGCGTAGGAGCGCACTGTTCGACCACTCATCAAATTTACTCAACTGTAATTTTTAGCCAACAGTAACAAATTTAGCTCATAGCTTCATCCACCTTGAGACTTTGATGGAAATTTCGTATTCACATAGAAACTGGTAATGGTGTGGCACAGAAAGCGATCGCTCTTGGAAGGAATGAGGAACACCATTGTTTCTCTGGGGAACGGTAGTAATATCTGCGATCGCAGATATTACTACTTTTGGCTCCAAAGCGCGGCTTTGATTGCCTAGGACAGTGATAAATAAAGTTCAATATACGCTATGCCTAAAGATACACGCTTTTGAGTAGTAGTTTATGTGAATCTCAATTGGGTAAAACAGTTATCTTAAAATCAGAAATTATGCCACAATACTTTGGACAACTGCACACAACTGAAGCGCCTTGGTCAATCCTGGGAGCAGTACAAGCAATACAACAGAATGAGCGTCATATCCTTTTGCTGTGCGGCGACCCTTGTGTAATAGTTAGTGTGCTAGCATCAAACTTAATTCGGGTACGGATGGCCCCAAGTGGTGAATTTCTCTCTAGGCGATCGTGGGCAGTAGCACTTGCGGATGAAGAATGGCCTACTGTGCCGTTTGAAGTGCGGGAAAAAGCAGAGACTATAGAAATTGAAACTGAGCAATTGTGTATTGTCGTGTCTCGTGAGCCATGTCGTATCCAGTGTTTTGACTCAGCAGGACAGCCTTTTGCTCAAGATACAGACTTAGGGATGGGCTGGCGGACAGGGGAGGTTGCTGGGTGGAAACGAATTGAATCTGACGAACATTTCTATGGTTTTGGTGAACCGACTGGTTTACTAGATCAGCGTTCAAAAGTCAAAACCAACTGGGCATCAGATGCGATCGATTACGGCATCATGACAGACAGTATGTATCAGGCAATTCCTTTTTTCATCGCCTTGCGTCCTGGATTGGGATACGGACTTTTTTTTAATACTACTTATTGGAGCCGATTTGATCTGGGCGCACAGCAGCCTGGAGTCTGGCAGATGGAAACTCAGGGGAGCGAACTAGATTACTACATTATTTATGGGCCTGAACCTGCGAAAATTATCCAGACTTACACCCAGCTAACTGGACGGATGCCTTTGCCACCTCGATGGTCATTAGGTTATCACCAATGTCGTTGGAGTTATGAGTCACAAGATATAGTACGCAAACTAGCTGATGAATTTCGTCAGCGTCGCATTCCTTGTGATGTTATTCATTTAGATATTGACTATATGAATAGCTATCGGGTTTTTACCTGGAGTCCCAAGCGATTTGCTGACCCTCAAAAATTAATCCAAAATCTCAAACAAGATGGATTTAAAGTAGTGACGATTGTTGATCCGGGAGTCAAATACGAGCCAGAAGCAGATTACAAAGTCTTTGACGAGGGATTAAACAATAACTATTTCATCCGAAAAACTAATGGTCAATTGTTTCACGGCTATGTTTGGCCAGACAAGGCTGTCTTTCCTGATTATCTACGTCCTGAAGTTAGAGATTGGTGGGGAAATTGGCAAAAAAGTCTAACTGATATTGGTGTTGCCGGCATCTGGAACGACATGAATGAACCCGCACTGGATGACCGTCCATTCGGCGACCCTGGTAACAAAATTTCCTTTCCCCTTGATGCACCACAGGGGCCAACTGAGGAAATAACCACCCACAAAGAAGTTCACAATCTTTATGGGCTAATAATGGCACAGGCATCTTATCAAGGAGCTAAAATATCTCGTCCGACTGAACGCTCTTTTATATTGACACGCTCTGGATATGCCGGCATTCAACGCTGGTCAGCTATCTGGACAGGGGACAATCAATCTCTGTGGGAACACTTGGAAATGTCCATACCAATGCTTTGTAACCTGGGTCTATCGGGCATTCCCTTTGTTGGTAGTGATATTGGGGGGTTTGCGGGGAATGCTACGGCTGAACTATATGCGCGTTGGATGCAGCTAGGAATGCTTTACCCCTTGATGCGTGGACATTCAGCATTAACTACTGCACAGCATGAGCCTTGGGTATTTGGCGATCACATCGAAAAAATTTGTCGCGAGTATATTGAACTCCGTTATCAACTACTACCTTACATTTACACTCTTTTCTGGTTAGCTGCAACTACTGGCGCACCAATTCTTCGCCCACTTCTGTATGATTTTCCCAATGATCCAAAAACCTTTTCTCTTGCCGATCAAGTAATGCTTGGCCCCTCGTTACTAGCAGCACCTATTTACCGTCCAAGCGTTGAACATCGTGCTGTATACTTGCCTGAAGGTTGTTGGTACGATTGGTGGAGTGGAGAGGAATTTACAGGGCCAACTCACATTCTTGCTTATGCACCACTGGAAAAAATGCCGTTATATGTTCGTGCTGGCTCCATTATTGCGATCGCCCCAGTAATGCAATATGTAGATGAACATCCCATAAACCAAATGAGACTGCGGATCTGGAAGGGTGTTGGTGAGTTTACCCTTTATGAAGATGATGGTCATACTTTTGAGTACAAAACAGGAGCCTTTTGCACCACAAGTTACCATGTTTATTCCGAGCAGCAAAGAACCATTGTTGAGATTGCAGCTAGAGAAGGTAAGTTTTCACCTATAACGCGTGAAATCATTGTGGAATTAGTCGGCGTTGGTGAACAGAGTTTTGTGGATAATGGTACTGCACATCGATTGGAATTTTCTACTTAGGCAAATCCATAAAATGGACTAGCCTCAATAATTACAAAGTCATACGTTTCATAACTGCAATGTGAAGAGTAAAATATATTCCCTCTTAATACAAACCATTGAAATTAGTTTTTTGACCATTACAAACTATGCCTAATATATTCAACCGATAAATTTTCAGGTTATCTAAAGCTATTTTTAGTATTGAAGAATTTGTTTTGTGAATTCGAACTACTATCAATAGTCCATCAGTGTGGGGTGCTATCAGGCTAGCATCAGCTAATCCCACTAGGGGAGGTGCATCATAAATCACTAAGTCAAAAGTCTTCTGGAAATCTATCATTAATTGCTTCATCTTTGAAGATGAGAGCAACTTTGCGGGATCGGATGGTACTGGACCAGCAGTGATTACAGATAATTTGCTCATAGAAGGTAGTTGTCGAATTACTTCTCCCACTGGCAAGTTTGTAGAAATTAAATTGCTTAATCCCCAGAGATTATTTAAATGTGATAAGTTGTGAATTGTGGGTTTACGAAGATCAGCGTCTACGAGTAAGACTCGTTGCCCCATTGCTGTAGCTATCTGAGCTAGATGAAGAGCTACGGTGGACTTGCCATCACCAGGCATAGCTGAACTAATAACTATTGAATGCAACGGGCTATCGGAACTGAGTAGTTTAATATTTGTATAAACTACCCTTAAAGCTTCGGAAAAGTTGGAAGAATACTCACCCTGTTCTTCCTGTGGTAAAACACTCACTTTAGCAATCTTTTTAGAAAGAAAATTTGGTATCCTTGATAAGGAAAAAATTTGCTTAGAAGTGCGGTTTTGCTTAGTTTGAATTTGTTGTTCAAAAGGAATATTTCCTAACAACGGCTGCTTAACTTTTCTTTTCAGATCATCGACAGTATGGTAGGCATTATCTAGCTTTTCCATTAGTAAAACAATACCAACTCCTGAGATGATACTTGCAACTAACCCTAATACAAAACTGCGTAGGGTATCAGAAGAAGAAATAGGAATCTCCGGTGTAGTTGGTACTTGAAGTAATTGCCAGCCCAACTCTGTTTGGGATATCTGAATTTGGAGATTTTCGCGGATTGATAAAAACCGATTTAAACTCTCATTTGCAAATTGCAATTTACGCTGTAACTCAGCGTACTGTCTTATTAAAATTGGTAATTGGTTGCGTCGTTGTGCAAGTTTCTGTTCTATTTTAGTAAGTTCTTGGCTTTTTACTTCTAACGTCTGAAGTTGTATCTCCACTTCTGCAAACTTTGCACCCAATAATTGCTGTGCCTGTTGACGTAGCAAAGGTAAAAGACTAGCTCGTTTCTCTTTCAATGTTTGAATGGTTGGGTTTTTGTCACGTAAACGAGTTGATTCAGTAGCAATCTGAACATCAAATTGACGTATTTGAGTAATCAACTGCTGATATAAAGGAGCATTATTCAGCATTGCTGTTGCTCCATTTTTTTCTTTTAGGCTCGTTAAATTAGCACGAGCTTGAGCTAGCTGTAGATCAATTGCTTGTCTTTGTTGAGATAATTCAACGGTTTGTGATGAGATTTGCTCTGCTTGGGCTTCTGGGTTGTCAAAATTGTAATTTTGCCGAAAAAATTGCAACTCTTTTTGGAGTTGATCTACCCGATTCTGTGTGAAAGGTAATTGGTTTTCAACAAATTGAAGCCCTTGACGTAATTTGGTTTGCCTCCTGATTTTGCTATAGTCTAAGTAATCTTTAGCAATCCGCTTCAGTACGGCTTGAGTTTGATCTCGATTGCTACTACGATAGCTAACTAATATAATCTTGGTTTCACCCAATCGAGTAATTTTTAGAGAATCGAGAAGAGAATAATAGTCTATTTCTGGATAAGAAGCTTGTAGCTTTTTAAGAGTGTCTCTCATCAGTTCAGGACTCTTAAGAACCTGAATTTGGCTTTCATAATCTAGACTAGACATCTGTGAGTTAGAGTCTTTGACAACATCCACCTCTTTGGAGTCATCATTTACAGGTTCGACTAAAAGCTGAAAATTGCCTTCATATTCTGGTGGCTTCTGCTTTAGCACTAGGCTAATAACTGCAATTGTCATAACAGCAATAGTTACACCTGTCATAACTAGCGCTCTACGCCGTAAAACACCCAGAATTTTTTGCACACTCCAGTCTTCTTCTTCCTCTTCAGCCCACGGAACAAGTTGATTTTGTTGATTTTGAAAAGATGGAGGCGCAGAATTATTACTGCGATCAGAATTGGAAGGTTGAGAAGGATAATTTTCTATCATATTCTTAATATTTGGTAATAAGTTTAGACAGAATTAGTAGAAAGAGTTTTATAAGCTTCTGTGAGATAAATTTGATACAACCAACAATCTATACTAGATTTGATATTTACTTAATAAACTTATGATGAAATCACAAGTCTTTATTCTTTAATCCATTACACAAATAACGCAAGCTGCTAGTTAGACTCGTTCAATAGTATGAAATAATACAAGCAATTTGATTGAAGTATAAGAGAGTACAAAAATTTAAATTTTCTACTTAATAAACGTGAATTTCGTAAATGATGTCCAATTATTCTCTCATAAAAACGATTTATTTTTGGATTCAGTGGAAACACAGGCAATACTCAAGTGCTTAAGTTAATAATTAAAGGATATAAATTATCGATGCTTGGCATCAAGTGGAGTTTTTGCCATACTTCTACTGAGGCTGTGGCAGCTTGTAAATGATAACTTCTACCAAATTATATGTAAATGCACTGAATAATTAATTCCTCGGCCGATCTCTTTCTTTGTATACCTTGCAGTTCATTGAATAAACATTAGGTGCTTTTTTATACAAAACAACAATGTATTTTATTATACTTTAATTTTCTCAGTATATGATCTAAATCCTGTTCAATAATCAAACAGGAGTTTCTTTAGCCCATAAAACTATTATTTTATAAAGTTTTAGATTAGATATACTTTAAGAATATAAATTTTTAATGAAGTAAATGATTCGATATGGAAACATGGTATTGTAAAGTTGCTCAGTCTTGCATATAAAAAGTAATAAAGCCTAAAAGCTTTATTTATAAAGTTGTATGTAACTAGAGAAACTCAAACAAAAACTAAACACTACTCAAAACAAAACATTCTAAAATTAAATTGTGAATAGTAACCGTAACTCCAGATATCTCAGTTGACTGAATATTACTCAAACAATAGAGACTGCCACCAAGCATTAAATCTCTTTTTAGAAGTTTAAGTAAGTACCAGCTCAACCTGTCAAAGACTTGCTTTACCACATAAATATATTACCTTCTCTCTAAAATAATTTGTTCTCGGCTAGAAGTATTTTCATCATTTTTGTGTTCTCGCATCTGTTAGAGAAGTGTGTATATAAACTAGAAAGAGTGTTCTGTTAGTTAGCCTTAATAGAGTTATAAGATCATGCCTAAATGTGTAAGGTTCAGAGGTCTTTTATAGCTATTGTGGAGTGACGAACTAGAATCTACTTGGGAGCATGAACTAAACAAAATACAAGGTTTTCAGTTTAGTTAGGGTGTGCCAAGCTGTGGCTAACGTGCTGAAACAAAATTAGTCTTGATAGTACCTTATATCAATGGCTTAAATTTTACGAAAATTGTAGTTTGTTAAGTCAAGCTTTCCTAGTAAATATTAAGTCAGATTTGTAAATTCTTACAATCTAGTCTAGATATTTTTGCTAGATGATTTCGAGTTTATACAGGTTTTGGATAACAGTTTTTTCTATTTCAGACGAGGCCATAGACTATGAGACTTAATCAATGGATTAATCAAAGTTTTTTGAAATCCATTTCTACTCCTTTAAATGCAAAAAACAAGCCTTCTGTAAAAGTTCAACAATCAATTAAGTTATCTGTAGTTACCCAATTTTTCCCTCCGGATTATGCCGCTACAGGGCAGTTGATTGAAGAATTAGTGAAACAGTTAGGGCAGCAAGGAGTGGATATTGAAATTTTTACAAGTCAGCCAGGATATGCATTTCGTTCTGATACGGCCCCAGCAGTTGAATGGGCTGACCAAATCCGAATTCAGCGATCGCGTACTGCTCAACTCTGGCCGGGAAGAATTCGTGGCAAAGCCATTAATGGTGTGCTGTACACCTTGCGGGCGACGCTCTATCTGCTAAGAGGTTCGCGCCGCAACAATGTATTGTTACTAACTACGGCTCCCCCGTTTTTGCCAGTGATCGGATATCTAGCTCATATCTTATTCAAATTGCCCTATGTCTGCGTACTATATGACTTATACCCTGATATTGCGATCGCATTAGGTGTAATCTCAAAGAGTAACTGGCTGGTGCAATTGTGGCGTGCAATCAATAAACAGGTTTGGTTGAAAGCTAAGGGGATCATAGTACTTAGCCCAGCGATGAAACAACAGGTAGTGGCACATTGTCCCCAAGTAGCTGATAAAATTTCTGTAATTCACAGTTGGGCTAACCCAGAAGCGATCGTGCCGATTGCTAAGAAAGAAAACTGGTTTGCCTGGAAGTATAACCTAGTTAACAAATTTACTGTCCTCTATTCTGGCAATATGGGTCGTTGCCATGATATTGACACCATGTTGGAAGCTGCAAAGCAATTGCAAGATGAGTCAATTCAGTTTGTCTGCATTGGTGGTGGTGTCAAACGCCAAGAACTAATCATGGAAGTGGATCGGTTAGGGCTGACCAATTTTACGTTCCTACCTTATCAAGATAAGCAGGTATTACCTTATTCTCTAACAGCTTGCGATCTATCAATAGTCAGTGTAGATGCAACTACAGAGGGTTTAGTTGTTCCCAGCAAACTTTACTCAGCTTTAGCCTCTGGGCGACCAATAGCAGTAATTTGCTCCCAGACTTCATATCTGAGACAACTAGTGGCTGATGCCAGTTGTGGTAGCACATTTGACAATGGAGATGGTCAAGGGCTAGCGCAATTTATTCGCTTTCTGAATCGAGATCCCCAAATAGGAGAGCAGATGGGCAAAGCAGGTCGTCAGTATTTGCGATCGCACTTCACGCCTAAAGTTATCTCTAAACAATACTTGCATGTTTTACAGCAGGCAGTATTTGATGAAATAATCACCATGTCTCGAAGCGATGTAAAGTAAGCATATTAGGTTTATTAAATTTCTATTATTTTGATAAACCTTAAACAATTTAATCCACAAATTTTTGGTTGCATGGTATAAACTTATTAGGATAAGAATAAAGTATTAAAATATTTTGATTTAGTCAAAAAATAACTCTTTGCAAAATCATTTTTTTAATTAGAAAAGGAGTGAATTAATTAAAAAAGCAAGGTAAAATAAAAACAAAATCATCATTTATAATTAAATATTTCCGCAGTATTTTTTAGGAGTAGGGCTTTGATGGTCTTATTGATCTCAGTCCCTCCAACATAGACTTCCTTGCTCATGGTTTTTGTCTATACAGGAGGTGAAATTACAGATGAGGTGTGACCGAAATCGGAAACGTTCCAAGCGAAGAGCAATTTACTGTCCGATTCATAGTTGCTATATAGATAGCGTCAGTCAAAAATATAAAATGTTTGCTGACCAAGCAGGTCAATTACAGCAACGAGGTATGAGTCGACGGAATGCTTTGATGTTAGTAGCGAACCAAACCACAGTTCCTATAGAAGGGGAATGGTTAGAAGCTTTTTGGTGTGAAGGATGTCAGCAAACAACTTGGTATCACATTCGTAAGTGTGATGATAGTAATTATGAAATTTTGGTAGCACCACAAGAACTATGGCGACAAGTCACAGGAGTAATTGATTCTCTAGGGAACCCTTCCGTTGGTGAGTTTACTCGTAAAAGCGCCAGGCAAGTTGGTTATCAAGGTATTAGAGGTTTCCAGTTTGTGAGTTAAGAATTATTAGTGTCATTTCGTTAAAAATATTAATCTTCAATCAAGAACTATGAATAGTCCAAAAATTGTCTCCCAACAAGAGTTAGTGATTGAAGCTGGACGTACAGAGCAACAGTATTGGAAAGATATATGGCGCTATAGAGAATTATTCTATTTTCTTGCTTGGCGTGATATCCTAGTACGCTACAAACAAACAGTGATTGGTATGCTCTGGGCATTGATTCGACCATTTTTGACGATGATCGTGTTCAGCGTCATCTTCGGAAGTTTGGCGAAATTACCTTCAGAGGGGGCAGCACCGTATCCAATACTGGTATTTGCTGCCTTGTTACCCTGGCAATTTTTTTCCAATGCTCTAAGTGAGTGTAGCAACAGCCTAATTAGTAATGCCAACTTGATTTCTAAGGTCTACTTTCCGCGCTTAATTGTGCCTGCTAGCTCAGTGATTGTCAGCTTTGTGGACTTTCTCGTTTCTGCAATGATTCTCTTAGGGCTTATGGCCTGGTATAATTTTGTTCCCACTTGGCGGATATTATCATTACCGTTATTTATTGGCATTGCCTTTGCTGCTTCATTAGGAGTAGGGCTGTGGTTGGCAGCTTTGAATGTGGAATATCGAGACTTCCGGTATATTGTGCCGTTTATTGTGCAGTTTGGTCTATATGTATCGCCCGTCGGTTTTAGTAGCAGTATTGTACCAGAGCAATGGCGTTTGCTCTACTATTTGAACCCAATGGTAGGCGTGATTGATGGCTTTCGCTGGGCAATTTTAGGGGGAGAGTCCAAACTTTACTGGACTGGATTCACGTTATCTTTAGGATTAGTTGCTTTGTTACTGGTAAGTGGCATTTGGTACTTCCGCAAAATGGAACGGACATTTGCTGACGTAATTTAAGAAGTATTTGAAAGATAGTATTTGAAATATTTGATAATAATATCAATCATGTTACTCTACTAACCACTCTAAAGATTTTGCATTTAATTTTTTTTATCTTAACTAACATTTGAATAAAAGTTTTGAACAATAATGACTCAGCAAAATGATTTCGATAAAATACTTTTAGCTCAGGCTCAGACTACCTCGCAAAGTGTGTTTACAACTCAGGTACCTGGGTTTGAATGGAGTGATGGTGTATCCTATGAACTTGGAATGAAGTTCAAAAGTGCCAAAAGTGGTCAAATTACCGCAATCCGCTATTGGAAAGCGGTCAATGAGACTGGCAATCATATAGGCAGAATCTGGTCGTCAACAGGATCTATACTAGGAAGTGTTACTTTCTCGAATGAAACGGCTTCGGGTTGGCAGCAGCAGGACCTCAGCACACCTGTAAGTATATTAGCCAATACCACTTATGTAGTTACTGTCAGTTGCAATAGTTATTTTGGTGTCACTAATAATGGATTAGCTAGCCCAGTTGTGAATGGCGATCTCAGTTCAGTTGCTGATGGCAACAATGCAGTCTTTGGTAGTCTGAATTCTTTCCCAACTAATTCCTATCAGAACAGTAACTATTTCCGTGACATAGTATTTATGGCTGGCAACAGTCTGACTAAAGTAAGCGGCGATAATCAAACTGGTATGGCAGGTTCTGCCTTAGTCAACCCGTTCGTTGTGAAAGCTACAGATAGTAATGGGAATCCTCAGTCAGGAGTGACAGTCAACTTCGCTATCACCAGTGGTGGAGGTTCGGTTTCATCCGCTAGTGCGGTAACTGGTAACGATGGTCAAGCTAGCACAGTGTTAACTCTAGGGACAACAGTTGGTATAACAAATACTGTGAGTGCAACAGCTTCTGGCATAAGCAGCGTCACCTTCAGTGCTAGTGCTAACCCAGCAAACACTAATGCGATTTATTTAGAAAACCAAAAACCTGGTACTACAGATTGGCGAATTCCTCAAGTAGGTCAATCGGATATTGCTGGCTATACGGCAGCAACTAGTGTAAACAAGGGCGGCTCGTTGCCAATCAAAGTTTCTCTAGCACAGGCCGGAAATTACACGATTGATGTGTATCGCTTAGGTTACTACGGAGGACAAGGCGGACGATTGATATTGAATAGCGGTCAGCTTAATGGAATTACCCAGCCCGCATGTAATTTCGACAGTTCTACCCGCACAGTCTCATGTGAAAACTGGTCAACTTCCTATACGATACAAGTTGGCAATGACTGGACTAGTGGTTTGTACATTGCCAAGCTAACTGACCAGAGAAGTGGCAGTCAGTCTCAGATAGTGTTTGTTGTCCGCGATGACAGCGGCAGGTCTAACATATTGTTCCAGAGCAGCTTCAACACTTTGCAGGCTTATAATCTCAGTGGTGGTTACTCTCTATACCCAGAACAGAGTATCGGAGGTCAAAGAGCGTTTAAGCTTTCTTACGACCGACCATTCGCACAACATAGCACGTTAACTGGTAGTAACCCTTATAACAACATTATCTTGGCTTGGGAGTACAACATGGTGCGGTGGCTGGAGTCCCAAAGCTATGACATCTCCTACGTAACTAACGTGGATGTCCACGCCAACTCAAGTTTGCTGCAACAGCACAACATATTTCTGTCAGTCGGTCACGATGAGTACTGGTCGCTAGAGGAGTTCAATAATGTCCAGAGTAACACCATCAACAAGGCTTTTTTCTCAGCGAACAGTGTCTACTGGCGAGTTCGGTTTGAAAACTCTAGTACGGGGATAGCCAACAGGACTATGGCTTGCTACAAAGATGCCACAGATCCTGTGGCACCAACTAACAAGTTCCGCAGCCCAGAAAACAACAAGCCAGAGAGTGCGTTGAAAGGAAATATGTACATTGGAGGGAGGTGGCAGAATTTCTTTTTTGATGGGTTCGATTTTGTGGTTAAAAACAGTACTCATCCCTACTATGCCAACACAAACTTGAATGATGGGGATAAATTAAGTGGTTTGGTGGGCTTTGAATGGGATGCAATCAATCTCAACGCATCTCCAAGTGGGTTAGTCGTTCTGAGTGAGTCCGTACAGTCGCAAAACATTGATCAAGCTGAACTAGAGGGTTTTCCTGCTGGAACAGACCCACGGATTTCCCAAGCAGTTAGCTTCACTTCTGCTAGTGGTGCCAAGGTCTTTTCAACTGGCTCTATTCAGTTTATGTGGGGGTTAGACAGCGAGGGCGTTAGCGGACCTCGCGAAGATACTCGCGCCAAGCAAATGGTTGTCAATATCTTAGCAGACATGGGAGCTAGACCTTTGACTCCCGGTTCCGGCATAATTGTGCCTTGAAAAAACGTAACAAATTTCACAAATATTATGCTCTAACCTTGCTGGACTACTGTCTGTACCACCTAAATGGATGCACCACGGTTATCTTTCATAATTGAGCAAATACTAATCCCAGTTGCTTAGGTAGTAGGTTATGAATTTGAGAATCAGACGACGAAGATTTGGGCAGTTGGCTATCGTCAGCGCTGTCACCGCAGCAAGCGCTAAATTTACATCTAAGGTGTTTGCACAAGAGTCGGAGCAGCTTTATGGAGTGATCCTTTCTTCAGCTAGCAAAAGTAAAACACAAGACTTAGTTGACGCTGCTGCAGCTGCTAACGCCATACCAGGAATTATCTTTCAGTCTATAAACTTTACGACTGGTCAGGTGTTGTTAAATGCCGAAACCGCGACCGACAGGGTTACTAACTCTCTAGAAACCACTGAGACTGTAGCTAAAGCCTTCGTTGTCAAAAAGCCCAGCGAGCGGATAACTGCTTTTACTCTCCTATCCGATAACACATTTGGTATTGCCGCTGTTGCGGCTACTAAGAAGGGCGATTTCAGTCGCCTCATATCTATTGCACCACCTAAAAAGAGTGGAATTAAGCCTCCAAAAGGCTTGAAAATCAAAAAAAACAAGGATAAGAAGTATAGTACTGTTGAAGGGTTATTATCAACCACTATAAAAGGTAAGCAGGTACTACTTGGTGTAATTAGTCTTGCAGAAGGTAGCCCCCCTTTTGAGTTGGCATTTATTGACCCCAACTCAGGGCAAGTAGATTCTAGTGTTGCAACAGGTCTACCAGATATTTCCCCCAAGCAGAGGGTCAGTAATCTTGCTCAATCTCCATTAGATGGAAAAATTTACGCTACTAGTGTCGGCGGTGAAGGTGGTGGTCTAAGTTTAGTGCAACTAGACCTAGAGAACAGGGCAGTAGTTAGTGGCAGAGGAAAGATCATCAGATTAGTGGAATTAAGCTTCAAGAACAAACCTTTGGAAAATGACTTAGCAAGTTTAGCCTTTTCTTCATCAGGTCAACTATTTGCACTTGCTGACCTCAAATATGAGGGAACAAATTCACTGTTTACTGTAGATATGAAAACCGGAGCTATGACTCTGGTGAGAAAATTTGCGGTCGATAAGATTCTATTTGCGCGAGCCTAAGAAGGCCTTGTTGTCTCAGTGATTATCATGTACAACTATGACAAAAATATTGCTGTTGAAGTAGTTTATAGTATTTTATGCTTAATCTCTGAGGACCAATTCATCGAGGCAAGCGGCAAAAATTTGCACCCTTAGATGTTTGGAAGTTGAAAAATATGCTCCACATTCGTTTACCTGGTTTTGCTATCAAAATACTATACGGGGCTGTATTCATATTTTTTCTGGCTTTTACCTTTACTCTTCCTGTGTCCGTACAAGCCAGGAAACATGGAAACTACATCAATACCCAACATTCCTTGGGAACTGTGGTCAAAGCCTCTGGTCCCTGCTTCAATAACAGCGATCGCTATGTAGACTGTGGTAATGGCACGGTGACTGATACTATGACTGGACTTATATGGCTCAAGAAGGCAGATTGTCTCGAAGCAACAGATTGGGCAACAGCCAACTATAAAGCCGCTGAGATTAAGAGCGGCGACTGCAATCTGTCGGATAACTCTTCTCCTGGCGATTGGCGTTTGCCGACCAAAGACGAGGTTACGGCGATATTACCTCCTTCAAATCTAAACTGTACTAATCCGACATTGGTAGACCAAGAAGGTGCAGGCTGCTTTGCACAGGGGACGCAGTGGGCTACCAGTATCCAGTTCAACTACTGGTCTAGTACTACGGGACCTTATCAGGAGGCTGGAAATTCTGCCTGGGCAATCTTCCTAAACTTTGGCGGCGTTATCAACACCAGTAAGCCGAGCCTCGTCTACGGTTGGCCTGTGCGTGGTACACCATAGTAACTTGGGTGTTTTAAGAGAACAGTTTTCGAGCTACTGAGAGTAATTTAATAATGTCTGATACAGTAATTCGCGTTGAAAACCTCAGTAAAAAATACGTGTTGAGTCATCAACAAGAAGGTAGCAGCAGATATAAATCTTTGCGAGAATCCATCAGTGATAGAGTCAGTTCACTGGGTAAAAAATTGGTGAAGTCTTCTGGCAAAGAAATATATAATCCAGCCCGTGAAGAGTTTTGGGCATTAAAGGATGTGTCATTTGAAATTAAACAGGGCGATAGCATTGGAATTATTGGTCGCAACGGTGCAGGAAAATCAACTTTACTTAAAATTTTGAGCCGCATTACTGAACCAAGCAGCGGCTGTATTTCTCTCAAGGGTAGAGTCGCAAGTCTTTTAGAAGTGGGCACAGGTTTTCACCCAGAATTGACAGGTCGAGAAAACATTTATCTCAACGGTGCCATTCTGGGGATGAGCAAAACAGAGATTAAAAGAAAGTTTGATGAAATTGTCACTTTTGCCGAAATTGAGAAGTTTTTAGATACACCTGTTAAACGCTATTCATCAGGAATGTATGTGCGTTTGGCATTTGCCGTAGCAGCGCATTTAGAGCCAGAGATTTTGATTGTGGATGAAGTTCTGGCAGTAGGAGATGCCCAATTTCAAAAGAAATGCTTGGGAAAAATGAATGATGTTTCTGAAAAAGAAGGGCGTACCGTCTTGTTTGTTAGTCACAACATGGCAGCATTAAAAAGTCTATGCGATCAAGCCATCCTGCTCAATTCAGGATGTTTAGTAACTTATGGAGAAACTCATCAGGTCGTATCTCGTTATTTGGAGTCCGATAATGACTCTAAATTTCTTGAAAGAATCTGGGATGATATTGAAACTGCTCCCGGAAACGAGAAAATTCGCATACATCAAATTAGGGTGATTCCAGATATTGATGACTCAATAGATGAGATTACGGTTAAAACCCCTCTTAGGATTGAATTTGAGTATTGGAATTACCTCGATGGTGCTCATTTAAATTTGAGCTTACACGTCTACACACTGGAGGGAGTTTGTGTTTTTAATTCAATCTCAAGATCGATTCCTTGTACTTCAGGTCTAATCAGAGGAGTTTGTTACATTCCTGAAGATTTTTTTAATGATGGAAGTTATCAAATTACGATGATGGTCGTTCAAGATACTTCAACTGTCCTTTATACATGTGAAAATTTACTGAGTTTTACTGTGCATGATACTGAGAGAGAATTTAAATGGTATGGCAAATGGCAAGGAATAGTTCGCCCTAACTTGAAGTGGAGGTTTGCTCCCGTTGAAATATTCGCATCTAAGTCCTGCTAAATTTTTGACTAAAAAATGTTGAATATGAATTAGGACATAGATAATTCAACGAAGATTTTTAGTAAATTTTTATGATATCAAAGTTACTGTTCTGGGGTGCTTCGGGGCACGCTTTAGTGGTCGCAGACATAATCCGCTTACAAGGAATCTATGAAATTGTTGGTTTCCTTGATAATATGAATCCACAACGTCATGGTGAAAACTTCTGCGGAGCTCAAATTCTGGGAGGACAAGAACAGTTAGATTATTGTAAAGATAAAGGGATTAAGTATATAATTTTTGGATTCGGAGATTGTCAGGCGCGATTAAAGTTATCTGAATTAATTTATAGAAAAGGTTTTTCCTTAGCAACTGCTATCCACCCAACCGCAATAATTTCTGCTGACGTGTCTATAGGATCGGGAACCGTAATTGCAGCTGGAGCGGTTGTTAATCCCGGATCAAAGATTGGTCAAAATGTCATTATCAACACTTGTGCGAGTGTTGATCACGAGTGCGTGATAGAAGATGGAGCGCATATTTGCCCAGGTGTTCACTTAGCTGGACGAGTAACTGTGGGGCGTGCAGCCTGTGTAGGAATTGGAGCGACGGTCATAGATCGTGTGCGGATAGGTGCAGGTACCTTCATCGGGGCTGGCGCGGTTGTCGTCAATGATATTCCTGATGGTGTCTTGGTCTATGGTGTTCCGGCTAGGGTAATAAGAGAAATTGACTTATAAGGAAGATTGATTTATTTGGTGAGACTGATTATGGAATTTTATAAAAAAATACAATACACTTCTCCTGAAGAAACTAAAAAAGCTATCCAAGAAGCACTTAATAAATATAAAATAGTTCATTTTGTAGGATTTGATTTTCAAATAAATATTCACGACTATTTCACAGAACTAAGTGATTTTTTGGGACTAGTGATTAGCATGGATGAAGATAAAGACACAGGTAAACGAACGGGTCAACGTTGGATAGATATTAGCTACGATCCCGCACGTCCAAATAAATACCGCTCAAGTAAAACTAGGCAACCTCTTCATACGGATAATTCTTATCTTAATCATCATGATGCGGTGAATTATTTTTATTGCTTATCTCAGGCGCAAGTGGGAGGTGCTACTTTTTTCTTAGATAGCGAATTGCTCATTAAGGTTTTGGAGCTAGACAATGAGTATCAGTTACTAGAAGACCTAAAAAAAGTTCCTGTGTCTTTTTCAAAAGAAGATGTCAGCAAAACTAAGCCCATTATTACAGAAGACGAATTAGGAATTCGCTTAAATTATAATTATTACCCTTTAGATAAAGATAACACCCCAGAAGCTAAAGATTTGGTTGAAAGATTTCAGCACTTCCTTGAAAATCGCGTTCACCATAGCGGAATTTACACGAATATCATATTAACAAAAGGAGATGCCGTATTTTTCCATGACGAAAGAGTTTTGCATGGTAGAAATGCCTTTTTTACTCCTAACAAAGGCGACCGTATTCTCATGAAAGGTTCTGTAATTCTACATTCAAGAAAATCTAAAAATTTAGAGCTTTTTTGCCAAGCATGAAAACAGAAACTGCTAAATTAGGTTTTGGTACTTGGCAATTTGGCGGCGAAAACCTTATTGCTGGTCAGCATAAAGGATGGGGATATATTGACGATAAAGAAGCTATTCAGGCAGTTCATCTTGCTCTTGATCACGGTATCCAATTCTTTGATACAGCTGATTCTTATGGAGAGGGTAAATCGGAAGAAATTTTAGGTAAAGCTTTTCAAAGCTATCCGAGTGGGAATTTTCTTGTTTGTACGAAGTTTGGCAATCGAAAAGATAATCAAGGTAATTCTTTTCAGGATTTTTCTCCTGAATGGCTCGAAAAAGCTGTGACTAACAGCCTTGAGCGTTTAAACATTGATTGCATTGATGTTTTACTATTTCATAGCCCGCCAGATAATTTTGATTGGAAAAATTACGATAAGTTTATTCTAGAACGCCTCAAACAGAAAGGATATATTAAGGAATATGGTGTGAGTTCAAAAACTATTAAAGGCGCATTAAAAGTAGCAGAAGATAAATTTGGAAGTAACATTGAGGCTATATTTAATGCATTGGATCGGCGTGCCGAAGAATATTTATTTAATAATTTAGATCATGAATATCAATTTATAGCTAGAGTGCCTTTAGCTTCCGGTTTTCTTAAGCAAAAATATTTGTACCAAACTCCAGAATTTGCCGAAAATGATTGGCGGCATTATTTGCCCGAAAGAGATAAAAATTGGTTATTGGAAAGTGCCAGAAAATTGGCTTTTCTAGATGAATTACCAGGAGGAATTACAGTTTCAGCGTTGCGCTATGTCTTATATCATTCAGGTGTTGGAGTCGTTATACCGGGAATGAGAAATCCTCAACAAGTGAAAGCTAACTTGCAAGTTGTGGAATTGGGCGCACTCGACCCCGAAGTCGTTGAAAAAATTAAACAAGCTGTTAGTGATGTACCAGCCCACTGGAAATCTTAGCTTTTAAGTTTGGCTCATTAAACTAATTAATAGCAATTGTTCGAGAACTCTATTAGTTCTCTATCTTACCTAGTAAACATACATCAGACAAAAGGTTAGTTACAGCAAATGATTTACAAAACTCGATTGGAAGACTTAGCAATTTTTGGTGCGAATTCCGCCTTTAATGAAAAACTACATGTGGGTCGTCCCAACATTGGGAACCGCGATCGCCTGTTCCAACGAATCAACGACCTGCTAGATAGAAGATGGTTGACCAATAACGGTGGCTACGTTCAGGAGTTTGAACAGCGCATTGCTGACATGATTGGGGTCAAGCATTGCATTCCTATGTGTAATGGAACTGTTGCTTTAGAAATTGCTATTAGAGCAGCAGGACTCACGGGAGAGGTTATCATTCCTTCGTTCACCTTCATTGCTACTGCTCACGCATTACAGTGGCAAGAGATAACTCCAGTCTTTTGCGATATTGATCCTCACACTTACACTATCAATCCGTGGCGGGTTGAGGCAATGATTACACCCCGCACGACCGGAATCATTGGCGTTCATCTGTGGGGACAACCTTGTAATGTAGAAGCCCTAACAGAAATAGCTCGCAAGCATAACCTCAAACTGATGTTTGACGCAGCCCATTCTTTTGGTTGTTCCTACAACGGACAAATGATAGGTAACTTTGGCGATGCAGAGGTGTTCAGCTTTCATGCAACTAAATTTTTCAATACCTTTGAGGGTGGAGCTGTCGCCACCAATAATGATGAACTCGCTGGCAAAATTCGTCTGATGAAAAACTTTGGCTTTTCTGGATTTGAGAATGTCAGTTATATCGGCACCAATGGCAAAATGAGCGAAATTTGTGCTGCAATGGGGCTAACAGGTTTGGAAAGTTTAGACGAATTTGTGGCTGTTAACTATCGCAACTACAAAAAATACCAGTGCGATCTTAGAGATATCCCAGGTGTTGAATTATTAACATACAATGAGGCTGAAAAATCAAATTATCAGTATATTGTGTTAGAAATCAATGAGGAAATTACCCAAATAAGTCGAGATCAACTGGTAAAAATACTCTGGGCTGAAAATATCTTAGCTCGACGCTATTTTTATCCTGGATGCCATCGTATGGAACCTTATCGCTCCTACTTTCCTCATGCAGGACTGCTGCTTCCGGAAACTGAAACTTTAGGGAAACGGGTATTAGTTATGCCAACAGGTACTGCTGTTGATCCAGAGGATATCAGTAAAATCTGTCAGATTATTCGGTTTGTAGTTCAGCATAGTCATGAAGTGAAGGATAAACTACTGTACGCAGCTACTGAGTTAGTACAGACACATTGATGACAGGTGAGGTGCATCTAACCGAGGAAAACCAGGCAATTAGAAATTGTGATTAGACAGACGAAGCCTGCTTCCGCAAATTAGCATAATTTAGTCAACGAAGGCTGATTTAATCTTAATAGTCCCAGACTTAAATCTGAGGACTATTTGTTTGATTCAACATTATTTCGATAGTATTTTCTATGAAAGTAAGCATATTAATGCTCGCCTATAATCATGATAAGTTTATTGCCAAGGCCCTAGATAGCGCCCTGATGCAACAAGTTGATTTTGACTATGAGATTGTGATCGGTGAAGACTGTTCCACAGATAATACGCGAGATATTCTCATTCGCTATCAACAGGAATATCCAGATAAAATCCGCTTGTTGCTACCAGAAAAAAATCTGGGAATGCATGATAATTTTATTCAAACTTTCAAAGCTTGTCGAGGTAAATACATAGCTCTCCTAGAGGGAGACGATTACTGGATTTCTCCTTATAAGCTGCATAAACAAGTAGAATTTTTAGATTCATCCACTGATTATACAATGTGTTTTCATAATGCGTTAATTCTTGATCTAGATGGCAGCACAATATCTCCTTTTTCTACTGAAAAAAATAAAAATGTTTTTACTCTTGAAGATATACTATCGTCAAACATGATACCAACTGCTTCAATAATGTTTCGGCAAGGATTAATACATGAATTTCCAAAATGGATTTACGATGTAGATTTAGTAGATTGGACACTGCAAGTTTTTCTTGCCCAGCATGGTAATATCGGATATATAGACGAGTTTTGGAGTGTGTATAGAAAACACCCTGAAGGTAACTGGTCTCGGAAAAGTAGTTTAGAAGCTACTAAAGAGTTAACCAAACTATTTCAATATTTTAGTAAATATCTAAATTTGGATTCTAAACATCAAAGAAAGGTTAGAGTTATCTTATCCAACTATTATGTTGATCTGGTAATATCTTATAAGCAAAATGGGGATATTAAAAACGCTCGTAAATATATTAACAAATGGTTATTAAATGACTTGTTAAACAATAGGGTATTAAGTATATTACCAATTAAAGCCTCGCTCATACTTCAAATATATACTCCAATTCTATACAAAATTTTTAAATGGTTAAAATATAGGTTTTTAGCTACTTTCGGTAATTTTCTTGTAGAAGATAGACGTTAGATGGGGAGAAAACAAGGGGTTATACAACTAATAAACTTGATAAAACACCAGGCAAGATTTTACTAAAATTAGTTCTACAAATATCAAAAATATAGTTATTATTTTATATGGAATTATTAGTCAGTGTTATTATCTGTACCCATAATCCTCGTAAAGATTACTTGGACAGAGTGCTAGCAGCGCTTGAGAAACAAACTCTGTCGATAAATTTATGGGAGTTATTACTAATTGACAATGCTAGTGATAAAATTCTGTCCTCAGAATTTGATTTAACTTGGCACCCCAATGCATGTTATGTTCGAGAAGAGCAGTTAGGTTTAACTCCTGCGCGGTTACGAGGAATTAAAGAAGCATTAGGGCAAACTTTAATCTTCGTTGATGATGATAACGTCCTAGATTCAGACTACCTTGAAATAGCTTTACAAATTAGTCAAAATTATCCATTTATTGGTGCTTGGGGTGGAAAAATACGACCAGATTTTGAGATTGAACCACCCGAATGGACAAAGCAATATTGGGAAATGCTAGCAATTCGAGAATTTAATCAAGATAAGTGGTCAAACTTGCTTTATGAAACAACGCCTTGTGGCGCTGGGCTTTGTATTCGTAAATTTGTGGCTGAAAAGTATGCTGAATCAGTGTGTACTCAAACCAAGCGAATCAATTTAGATCGTAAGGGCAAGCAGTTAACTTCCGGTGGAGACTCAGATTTAGCTTATACAGCTTGTGATGTGGGTTTAGGCACGGGTCTATTTACAGCGCTTAAAATGACCCATTTGATTCCAGCCTTTCGCCTGCAACTGGATTATCTTGAAAGATTAGCTGAAGGACTGAGTTATTCGCACACTATTTTACATTCTATTAGAGGCGAAGTATCCACAAAAATCTCTTGGCGAAGAAAAGTTTTTCAATATTATGTTCGCTGGCGTTTAGCTCCTAACCATCGTCGTCTTTACAATGCTTCTCAGAGAGGATTACAGATGGCGCTGAGGGAACTAACTTCTTGATCTTTCTTCAGCAGTATCCTCTGGAACTACAAGCAAAACGATACATTGAGCTATAAAAACAAGTTTAGCAATGATTGTAGAGCGATCTCCACAGGCGATCGCATCAATGAAAATTGTCCATTTGCAGCAACACCCATTTTAGACATTCTCCTCAGTGAGTCCTTGGTAAATGCTATGAATAGGCAAAAATAATGCAAAAGCATATTCTTTTAGTTTCTTTCCTACCACCAATGCCAGGAACTGGTAGTCCTATTATTTTAAAAAGACATCTCAGCCAACTTGAGCTTCAAGGCTGGAAAATATCAATTGTAGTGCCAGAATCCTCTCTAAGGAATACAAATAAATTTTCCAGTTCGTGGCAAATTATTCCTTTAACTGGTCGCAAATGGTGGTGGCCTCCTGTTAGACGGGAAATTTCAGGGCTATTAAAAATGCGTCTACCTCTTTGGCGATGGGAGTGTGAGCAATATCTAGTAAAAGAGCGACCATCAGTAATTTTGACGTGTCTTTGGGATATCTATCCTCTATTAGCTTTGCATTTATCACAAAGTTGGAACGTTCCTCTATCAGTCATAATTCACGATCAAGAGGAAGTATGGGCAAAATCAGAAGACGAACGTTGCCGCATTAGGCAACGCTCTCTAACTATACTTAACAAAGCAGCTAGAATCTGGCCAGTTTCGTCAGAGCTTGCAAAAGTTTACAATCTTAACAATACCGAAAAAAGTTCTGTTCTTTATCCTATTCCTGAAAAAATCGATTGCAGTTTTGTGGAATGGAAAAGTAATTTCCAGTCCCATCCTGTTGTTGCTCATGCTGGAAGCTTACATCCATTTCAATTTACTAACTTTCTAATCCTTGCTCAAAGTCTGCAAAAAATAAATGGAATACTTTTAATCATTGCTTCTGGTGATAATCCTACTTTGACTAAGTTGCTTGATATATGCCCCAATGTAAAATATCACGAGCCTTTTGAGCAAAATAAAGATGTTATCAGCTTTCTATCAGATAACGCTAGTTGTATATTGGTATCCTACTCCTTTTCCCTAGTTGAACAACCTTGGGCAGCCACTAGTTTTCCAAGCAAGTTAGTTGAGTTTTCAAAATTAGGTTTACCAATACTTATCCTGTCACCTCGCTCTACAGCCATATCTAAGTGGGCTGAGAGAACCCAGTGGCTTGCACACATTACCCAACTAGATAATGCAGAAATTTTGAATACTATAGTCAAGCTGACAAACCAAGAAAGTTGGATGCAAATATCTGAGCAAACACAGAAGTTTGCTCTTGATGAATTCAATCCAGAACGTATTCATTCACAGTTCGTGTCTGAGTTACCTGATAAGATATTTTAATATTAATCAGAAATGATATGACGTTTTATAAATAAACATACAAATTAAAAACAAATTTTATTTATATGGATTTTAATAATATTTATAAATTGATTAATCATATATTTTATCTACCTATATCAGAATTACAGAAGATGTATATAAATTATTGCTATACACTTGAGGAAAAGCAAAATACCAATTTTTCAAGTCTAAAATTGATAATTTTTGGAATTCGGTGATTGCATGAAATTACTATTCATTATCCCCGAATATCCACCTTGCTCTGGTGGTGGAATAGCTACTTTTTACAGTAACCTGCTACCAGAACTTTCTCGTCAAGGACATCAAGTTCGTGTAGTAGTCGGTAGTGCCTTTTCACCAGCAATAACCGACTATCAGGTAAACGGATTAACTATAGAATTTCTCAAACCCCAAGCAGTAAATGCTAATCTTGCAAAATTTAATCGTTACCATGCAATTCCAGAATTTCAACGTCATCTTGCAGCTGCTTGGACAATATGGGAACAAGTAAACGGAGGTAAAGACTACGACTTAGTTGAAACAACAGATTGGGGTATGTTATTTGCCCCTTGGATTGTCTCAGAAAACAGCCCACCCACAGTTGTTCAACTTCATGCCAGCATTGGTCAAATAGATTTTTATGATCCTCAAATTGATAATCAACTCCAAGGTAGTTTGATTCGTTTATTAGAATTAAACCTACTATCGCTAGCAGATGAGTTACAAGCTAACAGTCAGTCTAATGCTAAGATTTGGCAAAAGATGACTGGCCGAGATGTTACCTATATTCCCCCAGCTTTGTCATCTAAGCCTATTACTAAACCATTAGATAAATCTGCCAATGGTTTAGTGGTAGGGCGAATTCAGTACTGGAAAGGGCCAACAATTCTCTGTGAGACCCTAAGATTACTTGGAGAAAAATCACCTACTATCGACTGGATTGGTCGTGATACAGTTTATCGGGATTCAAAAACTTTAATGTCTGCCTATCTTACACAGACTTATCCTGATATTTGGGGAACAAAAATTCAGCCATTAGGAACTTTCTCTCCAGAAAAAACTTGCCAACTTCAAGCGATGGCAAATTTCATACTTGTACCTTCTATTTGGGACGTATTTAACTACACCTGTATAGAAGGCATGGTTCAAGGACAGCTTGTATTGTGTTCTCAGGGAGCTGGAGCAGCAGATTTGATTACTGATGGAGTCAATGGTTTAACTTTTAAAGTAGGTGATCCCCAAAGTTTAGCAAAAGGCTTGAATACTCTACTGAGTTGGAGTGTCGCAAAACGAGAAGAAATCGGCAAGGCTGCTCAAGAAACTGTCAAGACAAAACTTGCACCGACTAAAATTGCCCAACAAAGAATTGAAATTTATCAAAAGCTGATCAATAATGGTAGATTTTCAATTCGTCCTAATTCTTGGTTAATTGATGCTGTTTCTCCTACACAGCCTTTAGGAAAACCATTAGCATTTCTTGATCGTTTACCTTTGCGTGAGTTGAGTAATTATCTGTGGAAACGCAGTCTGCAAAAATTTCTAAGTTGATAGCTATGACTAATCCTTCCTTAGCTTTATGTATTCCTGCTTACAATGCTACAGCTTACATACCACGATTACTTGAGTCTGCCTTAGCACAGACAATTCCGTTCGATGAAATCTGGGTTTATGACGATTGCAGCACCGATGAAACGGGGAAAGTCGCTGCTGAGTTTGGAGCTAAAGTTATTAGAGGAGAAATAAATCGCGGCTGTTCTCACGGTAAAAATGTGCTAGCAGAACTCACAACTTGTGAGTGGATTCATTTCCATGATGCTGATGATGCCCTATATCCAAATTTTGTAGAACAAGCTCATCAATGGATGGCGTTAGAGAATCCGCCAGATGTTGTGCTATTCAATTATGAATGGCGACGGGATGATACTGGAGAGTTACTCGGTATTTGCAAGTTTAATGATGCTGAATTGAGACGAGATGCGATCGCATACACAATTCGACAACAAATTAATCCCTTTTGTGGGTTGTATCGCCGTTCGGCATACCTACAGGCAGGTGGTTATGACACTGATCCATTAGTACTTTACAACGAGGATGTAGCATTCCATTGTCGGATGGCGATCGCAGGTTTAAAATTTGCGGCTGAACCGACAACTACAATCATTAATTACTATCGAGCTAATTCTATGTCCTCTGCTAACCAAATTCAATGTGCTCAAGCACAATTTCATGTTATGCGGAAGGTATCTGAATCTCTCAAAGGGAAATACTCTCATGAAATTTCTAAAAAACTTTGGGGAATTGCTGGAGTTTCTGCTGCTTATTTAGACTGGAAAACTGCTGATAGCTGTGTAAATCTAGCTTTCTCCCTTCACAGTAAAACTCCTAATCATTTAAGTGCTTTATTCCGGCTATTATGTAATTTTAATCCTTATTTTGCTATTCGTTTTAGAGAGTGGTTAATTAGATTCTTTAAGCCACAGCTTCGCCAGCAAATAATTACAGGGTCTGAGAGACTCTAAAATTGTTGCTGCATGTGAATGGGCAAGATTTTACGGGCTATCTAAATAATACTCAAGAATTCAGTCCGCAATCAGCATTTAGCTCTTTAAAATTGGCTACAAATAACAATTAAAATGTCAATAAGTCCATTAGTCTCAATACTCATACCTGTTTACAATGCCGAGCCATATCTGCGAGAAACTCTAGACTCGGCTCTAAATCAAACTTGGCGAAATATAGAAATAATATTAGTTGATGATGGCTCTAAAGATGACAGCTTAGTGATCGCTAAAAGCTACAAATCAAAGGGTGTAAAAGTGATTTCTCAAGGTCAAAATAAAGGACAAACGGCCGCCTTAAACAGATGTTTGGCAGAAGCAAAGGGTGACTTTATTCAATACCTTGATGCTGATGACATTTTAGAACCACAAAAAATTGAAGTACAAATTAAGCGTCTTTTAGAAGAACCTAGCGGTACTCTGGCGATCGCACCCTGGGCAAGATTTTATCACAATGATTTGTTAACCGCGAAATTTGTACCCAATAACGACTGGTGCGACTTTGATGATCCCATTGCTTGGCTAGTGGAATGTTGGACAGGTCACGGAACAATGCCCCCAGGCTCTTGGCTATATCCACGAGAAATCATTGAAAAGACTGGCTTATGGCATGAGGAACTAACACTGAATAATGATATGGAATATTTTACAAGAGCCGTACTTGCCAGTAGGCGCTTAGTTTTTTGTCCTGAAGCTAAATGGTACTATCGTTCAGGAAACCCTAGCTTGAGTGGACAACGCTCTGAAAAAGCCTTGTGGTCTCAATATGAAGTCATTCGACTCAGTACAGAACGATTATTAAGTGTTGAAAATAGCGATCGGACACGTTATGCTGCTGCTTGCTCTTGGCAGCACTTTGTTTTTCTTGCTTATCATCGTTTACCAGAGTTAGTGCAATATGCAGAGAAGAAAATTACTGAACTTGGCGGTTGTGATGTCAAGCCAGGCGGTGGCTCACTATTTAGAGTCTTAAGAGATATTTTTGGCTGGAAGGCTGCAATGAATTTGCAAAGATTTTACTATCGGTATCGCTATCAAATAAATTACTAAATAGTTTATTAACTCCAGTGCAGTCATTTTTATAATTTTAATTGCTAGAAAAAAGAGGAAATAATTTGCCAAACAAAATAAAGAAAGGTCTTTTTGTAACTTTCTCCGTCTATGTTAATAGTGCTTTTGGTGGAGTGCAGCGCTGCACAAAGGAATATCAAGAAGTTATTGAAGCGGCAGGATGGAGCTTAGAAGTTTTAGCGTATGAAATAGATCGCCGATGGCAGGCGAGAATTTTCCGTAAACTTAAACCATCGAGCTTTTATAATCGCATTCCGCAGTCTTTTATTGATGCCTTAATTGCACAAGTTCAATCAGAACATATTCCTTACGTATTTCTCAATCAAGTGGATGCGTTACCTATTGCACCATACTTAAAAAGTGCTGTACCAGATGTCAAGATTGTCTTGCTATCCCATGGGGCGCAGTTTGTCGATGATTTTCTTGCAACGCAGAATCAAACTTCAATATCTCCAAGGAAGCGATCGCATCTAACTAATACAATTCTTGATGAGATGCAACTTAGACAACATATAGATCATGTATTTACATTAAGTGAGCAAGAAATCGCATTTGAGCGTTGGCTAGGCGCAAAGTCCGTAAGTTGGCTGCCTCGCATTATTTTACCAAAGCCTCTAGACTGGAGACCGATTGCTGGTCGTGCAGGGTTTGTTGGCACATTAGATCATCAACCAAACTATGAAGGACTGCTAAGTATTTTGACTAACTTGCAAACTAGGAAAGATTTTGAAGGAACTATCAGAATAGTCAGTAGTTCAAAAGAACTTGGCAAATATTTACAAGAGCGGTTTCATTTCGTTAAATATCTAGGTCGCCTTGATAACGAAGACCTTAAAAATGAAGCATCAACTTGGACATGGTTTATTCATCCTTTATTTATATGGTCTCGCGGCTGTAGCACTAAGCTAGCTGATGCGCTGGAGTGGCAAATACCTGTGCTAACCACTGAAGCAGGTTGTAGAGGATACACATGGCAAAAAGGCAATGTGATTAGATTCGATGCAATAAACGAGTATTCTTCTTATTTATGTGGCAAGGACTCAGAATATGATATATCTTTAGTCAGACAAAAACTAATCCTAGCCTCAGAAACATCTCCTTCTGTTCTTGATGTCGCTGCATTAGCTAAACTAGCTTTGAACAAAATAAGCTAATCTGCATTTTAATTTTTGGGCTGAGTCCCTAACAGAAAAAGCTTCATAGCGATCATCAGAAAATTTTTATGCGTGACTGATGCTCGGAAAAACCCTAGTCGTCATTATCCAAATTTATGAATAACTTTTTAACAGCATTAAAAGAAGAAATTAAAAATAAAATCTCTAATAGAGGATGGATAGTTCGCCAACTCAAGGGTTTGTCAGCAGGTATAGATATTTCCTATGACATGTTTAACCGACTTGATTCACGTAATTTAAAAATAATATTTGATTGTGGCGCTCATCGGGGTGAAACGGCAATCGACTTTAGAAAAAAATTTCCATCAGCACAAATCTATTCATTCGAGCCAGTAAAAAATAACTTTGAACATCTAAAAAAGAACGTCGAAAAGTACCCCGAAATTTATTGTTATAATTTTGCATTAGGAGATAAAGAAGAAACTGTTGATATTCGACTTCAGTCAGATTCACAAACTCATTCTCTAAATAACAGGTTGCTGGTAAAAGAAGAAAAAAATTCAGAGGTCATTAAAGTCGTCACTATTGACGATTTTTTATCTTCTTCTAACATACTTAGTATTGACTTACTCAAGATTGACACAGAAGGATACGAGGTTAAGGTCTTACAAGGGGCAAAGCAAAGCCTAGCAAGCAACAAGATAAACTTTATTCTAGCTGAGTCAACAATTTTAGAAAATGATAACTGCCATACTAATCTTGCACTAATAAATGATTACTTGAAAGTCTATGGATATCAAATAACAGCTATTTACGATCAGGTTATTTGGAAGAATCCCAGTCGATTGTCGTATTTTAATGTACTTTTTTCAAGACATTAGAGGGAAATCAAAATAATGACCGAGCAACACACTGTAAAAGTGCATATCGTGACTTATAGAAGACCGCATCTTTTGGTTAGAGCATTAAAAAGTTTAATTAAGCAAACTCATACATCATGGATCGCAGAAGTTATTAATGACGATCCGACAGATGATAGCGTCAACCAAGTTATCAAAAATCTAAATGATTCTAGGATATTTCTATCTCAACCAATGATTCATAGAGGAGGCACAGAAAATTTTAACTATGCTTTTCGAGCGCAAGACACTAAGTATGCCTGCCTACTTGAAGATGATAATTGGTATCAAGAAGATTTTTTACAGTGTATGATATCTGCATTGACTAATTTTCCTAATGTAGAACTTGCTTGTGCCAATGAAATTATCTGGAAAGAGGAACCAGATGGTAGCTGGTTAAATACGCAAAAAACAATTTGGGAATATGACAACGATTTTGAATTATTCGAATCTAATTTATTAGACAAATGTGGTTCTGCTAAAATATGTAATAGTTCAATGTTTTGGAAGACAAAAAACTCACCTAGTTGGCAAACACCACAGTCAATTCCTATAGACGTAACTGAGCATTTTCGAGAACGGGTTATCCCACATCCTATATTGCTAGTAAAAAAACCACTTGTAAATTACGCTGAAACTATTGACTCTTATAGGTCTTCTGATGTCTCAAAATGGGGATCTTACCAAGTTTTGTTAATTGGCTCCATATTTGAAACAGTTTATGTTGATATGGTTGATATGAGACAACAGTTAGCTCATTCTCTTTGGCAAAAAGCATTTACATCTCAAAAGCAACTATACACATCTTTACTATTTACTGCACTTGTGTTTACAGAAGCAAAGATATTATGGTCAATGTGTCCTCTAAACCTCAAGTTAAGGTTTCTAATGACTATCGTAAGAAGACCAATATCGTCTCTGCTAATTTTAAAATCAAAAATCCTGCAAGAAGAAGCTTATAAATTTCTGGTTAACAGCAAAAATTTTACTTAGCTCTTATCATTTTTTATTTATGATAGAAAGCACTATAAATCTTATAGCTATAAGTTTAGGATTAGCTTCTATTTTTATTCCTGCCGATCCTCGATTAGGTTTATTGAAGTATTCGGTATTGTCGGTATTGGGTGAGTTTATTTGTGGTTCACTAGTATTCATGGCTCTTTGGCAAACAGATTTCATTTTTGTATCACATCATAGTTCTCTAATATCTGATAAGCGTTGGGCAGCCTAAAATGCGTATTCTACTCACTGCCGATCCGGAACTTCCAGTACCACCAAAACTTTATGGTGGTATTGAACGTATTGTTGATTTATTGGTTACAGGATTACAAACTCGTGGCCACACCGTGGGACTAGTTGCTCACCCTGACTCAACCTCAAAAGTAACTCAATTCTTTCCTTGGCCAGGGAAGCGATCGCAAAACAAATTTGATGCATTGCAGAATACAATGACCCTATGGTCAGCAGTAAAGAAGTTTCAGCCCGACATTATCCATAGTTTCTCTCGCATCCTCTATTTATTACCTCTGTTACCGTCTAGCCTCCCCAAGGTGATGTCTTATCAGCGAGATCCCAGCTATCACACCACTCGCTGGGGTACAAAGCTTGCTAAGGGTTCTCTAACTTTTACAGGTTGTAGTGATTATATTTGTAGCATCGGACGAACTGCCGGGGGAGTTTGGCATACGATCCACAACTGTGTGGAACTAGAAAAATACACTTTCCAACCAAAGGTAGCTCCCGATGCACCACTGGTATTTCTCGGCAGAGTAGAGCAGATTAAAGGAGCGCATAATGCGATCGCTATTGCTAAAAAAACCGGACGCAGCTTAATCATTGCTGGTAATCATATTACAACTGGAGAAGCAGGAAAGTACTGGCAAGATGAGATCCTTCCTCACTTGGGAAAAGATGGAATTGAGTATGTTGGACCTGTCAACGATGCTCAGAAAAATGATTTATTAGGACAAGCTGCTGCCATGATTGTACCAATAGAATGGGAGGAACCTTTCGGGATTGTTTTTGCTGAAGCTCTCGCTTGTGGAACTCCTGTCATATCTTGTCCCAGAGGTGCATTACCAGAGATTGTACGTCAAGGTATTGACGGATACTTGATTAACACTATTGATGAAGCAGTTGTTGCTGTTAACCAATTACTAAATATTGATCGTTATCAATGTCGTCAACGGGCTGAAAAACATTTTTCAGCTTCTGTTATTTTAGAACAGTACGAAAAACTTTATCATAACCTTTTGTTTTAGTTAAAAGAAGATGAGCATAGAAACAATTTCTTTACCTTTACCTCTAACTTGGATACAAGCGCTGGATTTTAAACATAAATTGGGAATTTGCGAACGATTGTTTGGTGAGGCGATCGCATTAAAAGGCATTTGTTGGGTGGAAACCGGAGCAGGAATTCCCTGGAAGCTTGATTTGACAAATTGCACCCATCGCTGGATTGTTTATGGCAAATATGAAGGAGCAGCATTTCTAAACTGGGCGAAAAAATTTCTTCCTAGCGATGGTATTGTTGTAGACTCAGGTGCAAATATCGGCCAAATGTTAATGTACTTAGCTCAGTGGCTACCGCAAGGTAAAATACTAGCATTTGAACCCGGTACTGAAGCAGGCAACTGGCTAAAAGAATGTTTAGCAATTAACACCACTCTGCCCGTAGAAATAATTCAGGCAGGACTTGGTGCATCTGTGGCTCAATTACGTCTCAACCATATTGGAGATAGCTTGGGACATGGTGCTTGGAGCCAAATATCTGAAACTGAAGGTGAAAAAATTCAGATAGTACGTCTAGAAGACGAATTAACTGCACGTTCTATTACAACAGTAGATTTGTGGAAGTTGGATGTAGAAGGTTATGAGATTTCAGCCTTACAAGGTGCAGAAACCTTTTTAAAGGAGCAACGGATAAAAGCTATTTACGCAGAGATGACTGATGAAAATGGGCAGCGAATTCGAGATTATCTTTCTCAGTTTGGCTATAGCTGTTACTTATTTGACTCACGAGGTAAAATATATTCTCCAAGTCAATGGCCAAGTCATACTAACGGACTTTTCCTGCCTAATTAAATTGTAATATGCAATGTATCCTACTTTAAAGCATAAAGTTTTAATCATAAGTCCCCACTTCCCACCAATTAATGCCCCCGATCATCAACGGGTAAGAATGTCTCTACCCTACATGGAACAATTTGGTTGGGAACCTCACGTTCTCACGGTTCAACCAGACTATGTTGCAGGTATTGAAGACTCTCTATTAGCAAAAACAATTCCCGATCGCATCCCTGTAACTTATACAAAGGCATTACCTCTGCAACAAACTCAGCGTCTTGGCATAGGTAGCCTGGGTATACGAAGTTTTCCCTATTTACTCAAGGCTGGCGATCGCTTACTTCAGCAAACAAAATTTGATTTAATATACTTTTCAACAACTGTATTTATCACAATGGCTCTGGGTGGCCGATGGTATCGCCACTTCCGCATCCCTTACGTCTTGGACTTTCAAGATCCCTGGTTAAGCGATTACTACAAACAGACAGACACACCTCCACCAGGAGGACGCTGGAAATATGGGTTTTCTCAACTCCAAGCAAAACTGCTCGAACCCAGAGCTATGAGCAAAGTCAGTCATGTAATTAGCGTATCACCAGCCTATCCAAAAACTCTACAACAGCGCTATCCACATTTGCTTTCAGAACAGTTTACTGTTCTGCCCTTTGGTGCGCCTGAGCCTGATTTTGAGCAACTACCCTACCTGAATATTCAACAAAAAATATTTAACCCTCATGATGGTAAACGTCATTGGGTTTACGTAGGTCGAGGTGGTAATGATATGGCTTTGGCACTGCGGACTCTATTTCTCGGTATCCAGTCAGAGCGTCGCCATCACCCTGAAAAATGGCAAGCAGTTGAATTACACTTTGTAGGTACTAGTTATGCTCCAGGAAATCGCGCTGTCAAAACTGTAGAGCCGATTGCTCAAGAATTAGGTGTTGCCGACTTAGTTCAGGAACATGTCCATCGTATTCCTTACTTTGAAGCGCTACAAGTTCTTGTCGATAGCGATGCTATTCTAATGATTGGTTCTGATGACCCAGACTATACCGCTTCTAAACTCTATCCTTGTATTCTAGCCCGCAAACCCGTTCTGGCCATTTTTCACCAGCAAAGTTCTGTAGTCGATATATTACAGAGTTGCCAAGCTGGTAAATCTGTAACCTTCACTTCCCAAAACAAACCAGCAGATTTGCTCCCCAAGATAGCTGCCCAACTCAATTGGTTATTATCTATCCCAAAAGGTTATAAACCAGAAACTAACTGGTCTGCTTTTCAAGCTTATACCGCTAGAGAAATGACTAAAAAGCAATGTAGTGTATTTGACAATTGTCTTACTACTGCCAAAATTAACAAATCATTATGAACGGATACTTTGAGTCTAATCCTCAGCCTTGGGAATACTTTCCTCGCCCCCCAAAGAAAAAACAAGATCAGCTATTGAGAGTATTTTGGATAATTGCTTTAGGGCTTTTTGCTTTTGAAATCTTCTTCAATGAAAATACCTCTTTACTTAGTAAAGCTGGAGCAATATTGATTACTACTGCTTCTCTGATACCTAGCTATCTTTGGTGTTCAGGTCGCGCTCATGGAATGCCTATCTTCCCATTTTTTGCTCTCACTTTCCTTTGGACTTATGCCTTACCTCTTGTCAGTAATCATCCAACCGTTATGACTTACTCTCCCAGTAGCCATTTGTTTGCTGGTATGACGGTAGCTGGATTTCTAGGACTAGGAACCTTAGTCTGGTTCCGATTTGTCAAATCTATTCCTCCAATGCCTAAGTTTTATCGGAGTTTGAACATTCGTAAAGGCATTAACTTTTTCTTATTTATATTGATAACCAGTGTTTTATTTAATGTATATAGTAATGCTGGCTGGCTTGAATCTATTAATGGAGGAACAATTGCTGTAGTGCGCGGTACAATTTTAGGATTAACCGCACTAGGTGTTTTTGTCCTTTCTTATCAATTAGGAAAAAAAGAATTATCAAAATTACAGGCTAGATTGTTTATATTATTTCTAATTGCCAATTTAGTGACAAGTACAGTTACATTGTTGCTTGTGTCTGCTTCTAGCATCGCTTTGCTCGCTATAATTTCCTTTGTTATTTCTCGTAAAAAACTACCCATAATATCAATTATAATCCTTCTGGTTATATTGAATTTTTTGCACTATGGCAAATCCGAGATGAGGTCTAAGTATTGGTTTGCTAAAAACAGCTCTTGTTATGTTCAACCATGGAATTATCCTGCATGGTATTCTGAATGGATAGGCTATTCACTAACTTATATAAATAGAAATAAGAGTGAAGATAATTTACCTAGTAATTCCGAAGAAAAAGCTTCTTTTGTTGAACGATCTAGTGTAATCCAAATGCTACTTTTAGCTCAGGACAAGAGTCCCGAAAGCATATCTTATTTATACGGAGCGACCTATGCAATATTACCAGAACTTTTAGTCCCTCGGATATTAAACTCTAATAAAATCAGGTCTCACGAAGGTACAAGTATTTTAAACGTACACTATAAACTACAGACATACGAACAAAGTGTGAAAACTACTATTGGCTGGGGTTTGCTAGCTGAATCCTATGCCAATTTTGGATTAATTGGCTGTGGAGGACTGGCTATTATTTTGGGTACAGCTTATGGAAAAGCAACTCGTTGGAGTATGAATGCTCCAATTTTATCATTCCAGTCTCTGTTTGCTGTACTGATGATGTCATACTCCTTCCAATCTGAGTTTTCTGCCGGAGTATATGTTGCTGCTTTATTTCAATCAAGCACAACAATTGCTGGTATTTCGTTAGTTTTGATGAAAAAGCAGCGGGTTTCACGACATGCTTTTCAGGGGGAACAAATGAATTAAATTATGAATACGATAAAACTGGCAATTATCACATCTCACCCAATACAATACTACGCACCTTGGTTTCGTTACCTGGCTAGTGCTGGTAATTTGCAAATTAAGGTATTTTACTTGTGGAACTTCGGTGTTACACAGCAGCTTGATACAGGCTTTCAGCAAGCTCTACAGTGGGATATTCCCCTCTTAGATGGATATCAATACGAGTTTGTACCAAATGTTAGTTACAAACCAGGAGTTCATCATTTTTGGGGGTTACAAAATCCATCTTTAATCTCACAAGTGAAAGCTTATAATCCTGATGCAGTTCTCTTGATGACCTACAACTACGCTAGCATCTATAAATTTCTCTGGAAATGGAATTCATCTGAGATACCGTTGCTATTTAGAGGTGATTCCCATCGACTACTACAACCTACTGGAATGAAAGCATGGGCGCGTCAGCAGTTTATTACCCAGATTTATCGCCGCTTTGCTGCTTGCCTCTATGTAGGTAAAGCTAATTATGGCTACTTTCAATATCATGGTGTACCCAGTAATCATCTATTTTTTTCTCCCCATGCTGTTGATAACGATCGCTTTTTTACTCAAGCTGAGAGTGCCAAACACCAGGCAACTATATGGAAACAAGAATTAGGTGTTCCATCGGATCATGCAGTGATTCTATTTGCAGGTAAATTTGAATCCAAAAAACGTCCTTTGGATTTGCTACAAGCTTTTTTGACAGCAAACCTGTCTCAAGTATCGCTGCTATTTGTCGGTGCAGGTTCTTTGGAGGCAGACTTAAAAACCGCAGCCGCACACCATGCAAATATCTATTTTGCTCCTTTTCAAAATCAAAGCTTGATGCCTCGCACCTATGCTATTGCTGATTTAGTTGTATTGCCCAGTTACGGCGCTTCAGAAACTTGGGGACTGGCAATTAACGAAGCAATGTGTTTGTCTCGCCCAGTAATTGTCAGCAGCCACGTGGGTTGTGCCCAAGATTTGATTCATCATAAACACAATGGGCTTGTATTTCCGGCTGGTAATGTGTCAGCTTTAGCCTCTAGCCTGCAAGAAGCATTTTCTGATCGCCAGCGTTTATATCGTTGGGGAGAAGAAAGCCAAAAAATTGTGTCTCAATACAGCTATGCTAATGCAAGCAAGGGTTTGAGACAGGCGCTTGATTATGTATGTCGCCCCAAACAAGAGGAAGTTACAGCTAAATAGATCAAAACCTTATCTAAAAATTTTCCTACCCTTAATTTGCTGATAGTTAATAACAAAAAGTGAATAAGAAAAACTTTAGTAAGCATAACCACCACTATCATCTCTGGTTTCCTGGTCTATTCAACTCAACAGGTGGAATTGAATGTTACTCTTCTTTATGTTTAAAAGCATTTGAAAGTCTCTACCCCGATTGTGCCTACGATATTGTAATTAAGCATGATACAGATGTGCCATCCAAGTCACCTAATTTGTGTTTTCATACAACCGGTAATTGGCCTTTATCCCTACGTACTCCAATACTTGCAGCGCAAATGATTGGTCTTGGTCTTTGGCGACGACCAAAACTTATCTTTTCTACTCATCTCAACTTTAGTGTGATAGCGTACCTATTGAAACGGTTAATTGGCATTCCCTACTGGGTTGCAGCACATGGAATAGAAGCCTGGGACATCCAAAATCCTAACCTTAAAAAAGCCCTCAAGAATGCTGACTTAATTCTAGCCGTTAGTAATTACACTCGCGATCGCCTACTCAAAGAACAAAATCTCCAGCCAGATAGAGTTGTCGTCCTGCCTAATACTTTCACTCCCAATCGCTTTAGGATTGCACCCAAACCAGATTATCTCCTCCAACGATATGGCTTAAATGCACAGCAACCAATTATTCTTACTGTGGCTCGGCTTTCTCAATCAGAGCAATACAAAGGCTATAATAAAATCCTTAGCGTCTTACCACAAATTCGTCAAGCTATCCCAAATGTACACTATGTTATAGTCGGTAAAGGAACTGACCGACCAGCAGTTGAACAGTTAATTGCTGAGTCTAAACTTCAAGATTGTGTAACCTTAACTGGCTACGTTCCTGATGAAGAACTGGGAGATTATTATAATCTTTGCGATCTGTTTGCCATGCCAAGTAGAGGTGAAGGGTTTGGTATTGTTTACCTAGAAGCACTGGCGTGTGGTAAACCTACTTTGGCAGGGAATAAAGATGGAAGTGTTGATGCTCTATGTCAAGGAGAATTAGGCGCACTGATTGACCCTGATGATGTAGAGGCGATCGCTGAAGCTATAATTCAAATCCTCCAAGGTAAATATCCTAACCCTCTAATATATCAACCAGAAGAATTAAGAAAGCGGGTAATTGATAAATTTGGTTTTGAACGCTTTCAACAACGCCTTAATTATTACTTAGAAAAGCAGTTTTCCCAGACTTGATATTGTGTCTTTGCTGTCGAGTAGAATGAATTTTACATAAAAGTAAGTAAATGATGGTAATTTAAGGTGAGCTTCCAAAGAACAGCCTTCGTTATGCCTTAAGGAAAACAATCAAGTTTCCTAAAAATTTGAAGATTCAAAAACTTCTTTCCAGAGCTTGCTTTTCTAAGAAACTTATGCGAATCCATAGGTACCTCTGTCGTACAAAGAGTAGCTAGCGTCAAGAAAGATTGTAGATTCTTTGCCGCTAAATTAAGCTAATCTACTATTACTTTGCATATTTATATTTTCTGTATTTCTTAAGAGGTCTTAAATGTGTGGTATCGCCGGAATTTTAACTAAAACGGAAATAAATCAGGATCTGGCAAATTTGGTGCTAAAGATGCAAAATGCTATTAAGCACCGTGGCCCAGATGATTTAGGTACTTATATATCAGAGGATCGACGAGTAGCCCTTGCTCATACTCGTCTGTCAATTTTGGATCTCAGCCCTGCTGGACATCAGCCAATGTCTACACCTGATGGTCGGTACTGGATTACTTTCAATGGTGAAATTTATAACTTTTCCCAACTGCGGCAAAATCTCATTTCTCAAGGAGAGCAGTTCCAGTCCCAAACAGATACTGAAGTTATCCTCAAGCTCTATCAAAGAATGGGTTCTAAGTGTTTAGAACATTTAAGAGGTATGTTTGCTTTTGCTATTTGGGATGACTGGGAAAAAACTTGCTTTATGGCTCGCGATCCTTTAGGAATCAAGCCATTATACTATTGGAAATCTGGTTCTACTTTAGTCTTTGCTTCAGAGCTTAAAGCTATCCTTGCATCTCGTTTACCTGCCCTTAACTTGAGTCCAGAAGGATTATATGGCTATCTGGTATATGGTTCAGTTCCAGAACCATATACCCTGATTGCAGATATTCATTGTTTAACAGCTGGTCATTGGTTGTATTGGCAAGGCGATCATGTCACAAAACAACAGTATTGGCAAATTAACTTTACTCCACAAGCAATTTCACCAATAGAAGCCCAAGAAAAAGTTCGTAATGCTTTAGTTGATACAATCGAACATCACTTGGTAAGTGACGTGCCTGTTGGCATTTTTCTTAGTGGTGGAATTGACTCTACAGCTATTCTAGCTCTAGCTACAAAGGCGCAGAACAAACAGCTATCTACATACTCTATAGCTTTTGAAGAAACCCAATGGAATGAAGGCGAAGTTGCAAAAAAAATTGCCAATTTATTTGGAGCAAAACATACAGAATATAAAGTTACCGCCTCTATTGCGAAACAGTTCTTTCCTGAATTCCTACAAGCTATTGATCAACCCAGTATTGATGGATTTAATACTTTTTTTGTATCACAGATTGCCCACGAAGACGGCATGAAAGTAGTTCTATCTGGGCTAGGTGGAGACGAAATTTTTGGTGGATATAAGTCATTTGAAAAAATTCCCCAGATGGTAGCATTGGGTAAAACATTGCAAGCAATTCCTGTTCTAGGGAAAAATATAGGTAAAGGATTATCGCGTTGGGGAAAATCACCAAAACTTAAACGACTGGGTGATTTTTTGGAGCAGGCTCCAAGTTCTACATCTGCCTATTCTACTTTCAGAGGAATTTTCTCCCATAAAGAAGCATGTGCAATTATGCAGCAATATATTCCTCATCAACTTTTAACTACTTATATCTTTCCATCAACTGATACTCATAAAGTAGATTTGACAATAGAAGATGAAGTAAGTCTGTTAGAAATAACCTGCTATATGCGTAATCAACTGTTAAGGGATAGTGATGTGATGAGCATGAACTGGGGATTAGAATTACGGGTTCCCCTAGTTGATCGTAATCTATTTGAGGCAGTAGCTTCTATTCCTAGTAATATCCGTTTAGCAATTGGTAAAAAGCTATTAATTCAATCAGTTCCTGAATTGCCAGAATGGGTTGTTAACCGTCCCAAAAAAGGATTTTATGTTCCCGTTGACAAGTGGATTTCTGGGGATTTACAAAATCATTTTAATAATGTAAAGGTTCCCGATAATATTTCTCTTACTCATTGGTATCGGCACTGGAGTTTGATGATGTTACAACATTGGCTAGAGCGAACTTATGCCTAAAAAGTTGTTCAATTTTAAAGGTAACTTGTGAGGACTGCCAAAAAAAGTTAAATTAATAGTTAAAAACCTCACAATTTTGAATAAAAATGAAAATTCTTCATATTATTCCTTCAATAGCATCAGTAAGAGGTGGCCCAAGTCAAGCAGTAATAGAGGTAGTTAAAGCATTAAGAGATGAAAATATCGAAGCAGAAATTGTTACTACTAATGATAATGGTAATGATTTGCTTGATGTACCCCTTGGTAGGCGTATTGAGTACAACCAAGTGCCAGTAAATTTCTTTAAGCGCTTTTCTCCTAAAGTTGGCTCCATCAGAGAATTTGCCTTTTCTAGAGAGCTAACTATATGGTTGTGGCAAAATGTTTCTAAGTATGACTTACTACACGTCCACGCTATTTTTTCCTATCCTTCTACAGTAGCAATGGCGATCGCTCGTTTCCAACGAGTTCCTTACATCGTTCGCCCTTTAGGACAGCTATGTGAATGGTCTTTACAACAAAGCTCTCGCAAAAAGCAAATTTATCTCCAACTGATAGAAAAAGCCAATCTAAATTATAGTAAATCTATACATTTTACCTCAAAGCAAGAACAGCAAGAAGCTTCGCAGTTAAATCTAAGTTCCCCAAGTTTTATTTTACCGCACGGTGTTGATATTCCTAATATTAACCCTAACGCGCGTCAGCATTTGCGGCAATACTTAAACTTACCAGATGATGAACCAATTATTTTATTTTTATCTCGCCTGCATCACAAAAAGGGTTTAGAATACTTGATTCCAGCTTTAGGAAAATTATCTGATTATCGCTTTACATTTGTGTTAGCAGGTAGTGGTTCACAAGAATATGAAAGTGAAATTAAATCACTTCTCGTATCCAATGGCATTAAAAACCGCACCCATATTACAGGATTTGTTAAGGGAGAAATCAAAGATTTAATAATGCAAGGCTCAGACTTATTTGCTCTCACTTCTTACTCTGAAAACTTTGGGGTAGCAGCTTTAGAAGCTTTAGCTGTCGGTCTTCCAGTCTTACTTACTCCTGGCATCGCTTTAGCTGATCTGGTTGCACAGCAACATCTTGGCTATGTTACAGAACTACAGGTAACTGCGATCACCGCTGCTATACAGCAGGTTTTAGATTGTCCCGAAGAAGCACAGAAGCGAGGCGATCGCGCCCAGAAATTTATACTAGAAAATTATACTTGGGATCGTATCGCATCAAAACTGATTTCAGTTTATACTGATATCATTGAAAGTCAGACTGTTTCTACTGCCCGTTAACGTAAATGATAAATAATAGGTGATTAAACATATAAATTCAAAGATTACTAACCAATACGAATACAAATATCAATCTTCCAATCAATCACATCATCATCTTTATCTCATAAAACCTTTGATGGAGATGATATCGGAATATAATTACAAACATTAAATTTAAATTTGCAAGTAGATTTCCCTTTCTTTGGAAGTCTATAGCTTTGTTCTAGTACTTTACTCGGTAATTGAGCTGATTCTGAGAGATTTTCTTTTTATATGCTAAAGCTGATTACTCCTCTTATTCTCACATATAATGAAGACCCAAATCTTGAACGCACACTCCAGCAACTCACTTGGGCACAGAAAATCATAGTTATTGATAGTTATAGTAGTGATAAAACTCTAGAAATTCTTAACTCCTATTCACAAGTTCATGTATTCCAACAGGAATTTGATACCCATACTAGGCAGTGGAATTATGGTTTAGAGCAAGTTCAGTCGCCGTGGGTGCTTTCTCTAGATGCAGACTATATACTAACTAATGAGTTAATTTCGGAAATTGCTGCTCTACCAATTGATGGAAAGATTGATGGCTATTTTGCCAGATTCAAGTATTGTGTGTTTGGTAAACCAATGCGTAATAGCATACTTCCACCTCGTCAAGTGCTTTTTCGTAAAAGTAAGGCTAAGTACATTGATGATGGACACACACAACTTTTGCAGATGTTTGGTAACTCTGCAACACTTTCTGCCTATATTCACCACGATGATCGCAAACCCCTAAAGCGTTGGTTATGGGCACAGGAGCGTTATATGGTATTGGAAGTAAAAAAACTACTAGAGACTCCTACTAGTGAACTTAGTTTAGGCGATCGCATCCGCAAACAAAAAATTATTGCACCTTTTATAATTTTATTGTATTGCTTGATTATCAAAGGCGGTATTCTAGATGGTTGGCATGGTTGCTACTATGCTTTTCAGCGTGTTCTGGCAGAAATACTCTTGAGCATTCGACTTATAGAAGCTGAGAAATTTAAAACTTAATTAGTCAGTAGTTATAGCGGTTATCAGTCTACTTCAGTACAGTAGGAGAGAGCAATTCTACTGA
Source organism: Nostoc sp. TCL240-02 (assembly GCF_013343235.1). GTDB lineage: Bacteria > Cyanobacteriota > Cyanobacteriia > Cyanobacteriales > Nostocaceae > Nostoc. The sequence goes on from NZ_CP040094.1 coordinate 5,542,083, forward strand.
TAATTGGTGGTGATGAAAGCCTACTCTCTCGACTTGCGTCAAAAAATAGTTGATGCTTATGCCTGCGGTGACATTTCCCAACGAAAACTGGCTAAAAACTTTGGTGTCACCTTAAGTTTTGTGCAAAATTTACTCAAACGCCATCGAGAATTGGGGATGATAGGCCCCAAGGTGCGGACTGAGCAGACAGCAACAAAGTTGAATGCTGAACAGTTAGAAATCCTGCGCCAACTCGTCATAGCACAGCCCGATGCGACGTTAAGCGAATTGCGGGAACGACTTTACGAGAAAACAGAGGTCTTAATTGGGGTAGCTACGGTGAATCGGATGGTTCGCTGGAAACTTCACCTCAACCTCAAAAAAAAAGTCTCCACCTCACAAAAAAAGGTAGTGATGAAGTCCAACTAGCCCGATTTGAGTACTGGAAACTCTTGAGGGGGATACCCGTCGAAGAGCTGATTTTCTTAGATGAATCGGGAGTTAATCTGTCCTTCATCCGCAAATGTGCCCGCGCCTTGCCTGGCCTTTCAGCCTATGCTCAAAAGCCCAACCGCAAAGGGAAAAATGTCTCGGTAATTGGTGCAATTAGCTTGAAAGGACTGCTCACCCAATGGAGTGGCTTAGGTTCTATCGATGCTTTGACTTTTGATGCCTTCATCGCCCAAAAGCTCGTACCCAAACTTTGGCCTGGTGCAGTGGTGATCATGGATAACTGCTCAATCCATAAAAGTGATGAACTTGAAGCTTTGCTCATCGCTGCTGGCGCTCATCTCATTTATCTCCCCCCCTATTCTCCCGATTTTTCACCGATTGAGAATTGTTGGTCCAAGATTAAGAACATTCTCCGTCGCATCGGTGCAAGGACATACCCTGATTTACTCCAGGCATTAGATACGGCATTCGCAGAAGTGACAATAGAGAATTTGCTGGGTTGGTTTACTCACTGCTGCTACTGTACCTCACAAGACTGATAACCGCTATATTAAGAATTTATTTTAAATTTTATAAATATTTACAATATTTCGATACACTCAGTAAATATCAGTAGGAGATTCAGACCTACAGCTACAAAGATTGACCACTAAATCTACGATTTGGTGGATCTGAAAACCATCTATTCAGCGTTCGACCAAGCCTTGTTGAAGTGTCACACCGAAGTCAAAGTCTGCTAGTCGTATAGAATTCATGTTAAATTCTGGCTTCTGAATGCTATTTCGATAAATTTAATCACTGTATGCGCCTAAATAAATATACTGTTAACGACTATACTCCAGGAGCACCATACTGGAAACAACTTCTCTGGTATTTTGTTGGATCAGCCTTAGTTGAAAGTTATTGGTTACCATTTTCAGTTTTTAAGATTTGGGTACTCCGCAGTTTTGGGGCTAAAGTAGGTCAAGGTGTTCGCATTAAACCTGGAGTGCGGGTAAAATTTCCCTGGCGGTTAGACATTGGTGATTTTGTTTGGATTGGGGAAAATGTATGGATAGATAACCTCGCTTGTGTCACTATTGAAAGCCATGTTTGCCTATCTCAAATGGTCTATCTCTGCACCGGAAATCATGATTGGAATCATCCCGATTTTAAATTAATTGTTGCCCCAATCAATATTCAAGAGAGTAGTTGGATTGCTGCCAAGTCTGTAATTGGGCCAGGAGTCACTGTTGGTCGAGGAGCAGTACTAACATTAGGTGGCGTTGCTGGAAAATCGCTACAGTCGATGACCATTTATGCAGGTAATCCGGCTCAACCCATCAAGCAACGAAAGCTTTGATAAAACATATCTGAAAACAGGCAAAGCCTCTGTGCAAAAAGCTTCAAGCAGGCGATCGCAGATTGCACTCTTAACGTAAATTTAAACTGATAATGGTATTTTGAGATATTTTTCGTTGTAAATAGGTCAGAATCTAAGCTTATAAATAATCAGACAAAATTACAAAATTAATTATATATGGTTCTCGAACGGTTTGATCCCTGATATACTCTCTGCGTAGTAACAAAGGAAGGATGCCTAGCCTAGATTAATGAAAAAGTGATAGTCATCACATTTTGAAGTCATCACATTTTCAAAATTTTTTCACCCGAATAAATACTGAAGTTGTTAGTTCAATCTCTAATCTATTATCTCTGGCATATTTCAAGAGTCATTAGTAGATGTAGTAACTGGCAGCCTGTTGACTGCGGCTAGTTTGTTTGTGTTTTGTTTTGATTCAGCAACGCCGTTTAATTTCAGAGGATAAATGATGTGAACCCTAAATTAAGCAGATTTTTTCTGCACACTGCTATTACGTTACTGTTACTACTGAGCTTATCCGGCATTAGTCATGTATTAAATATTCCGGTTTTGCAGCCACTGAAGGTTGTAGCGGCTACCAGCACATTGACTATTCCGTCGAGCGCGCTGGCACCTTGGCCCGTATTTGAGCGTGTAGATGCTCTCAACTCATCGTTTCGTTCTGGACTAAACACAGCCTGGGGAGACTATTGGGAGCGTAGCGAAAATCCTTTTGATATTGGGTATACAGAGCAAACCCAGGAACTAACTAACACCGCCAATGGTAACTATGCAATATACAACAACCTTGACTTAGGTAGTGGTGTAGAGGCATTGATGCTGCGTATCGCTTTGCCTTCTGGGACAAACAGCGTTGAAGTGCGCTTAGGTTCAGTGAGCGGCTCTGTGGTGGGGAGCTGTACCATCAACAGCACTGGTTCTCTGTCAGACTACCGTACAGTTCCGTGTCCTTTGAATAGCAGCCTTGCAAAGGGAAAACAAAACCTTGTCATTAGGTTTACAGGCTCTAACAGTTCTATGCGCTTTAATTGGTTTGCCTTCTGGGCAAAGGATACAGTGCAAAAAATTGACGAGATACAAAAAATCCAATCCAGCGATATCAACCAAGGTTCGCCTGTTATTCCGATTTCTGGCAGACCGATACGAACACAAAGCTTACTACCAGCCAGTTCCCAGATTCTGGCCAGATCCTATGGGCTTTGGTCTCCTGGCAAAACATGGGAATGCCCCAAGTGGATGCACGATACTTATTTTACCAATGGCGATGATGGCAAAGTATACCCCACATGGCATCCGCCTGTAGATTTTAACCCTGAAACAAATGTGTATTGTACTTATGGTCACGAGCATGGCGACGATCCACTCAGTTCAGAGGTATTTAATATTGCAGGGATGCCAGCTTTTGGCTATGTAAATGAGCAACTAGCAAATCAATCTGTTTATCGGAATGAAGATCACTTTGGGCATAAGTCTTTTGTTGCCAACAATTGGCAGATGCTCAATGCCAGCAACACCAGTTTAATTAAATCCTGTGACGTTAGTTTCAAACTGCACATGGGTACACATTCGCCAGATGCGCTAGCAAATACAGCCCATGAAATGTTTGCATCTGGTAAATGTGATGGGCTTGAACCCTTCAATTTAAAGCATTTTGCTTTGTTTGGTGCTGCCGGAGAATTTAAAGAACCTGAAACTTCTTTGTGTGACTTATCGGTAAATCCTGGTATTACTCCCTCCCCTACGAATCAACCCTATGGTGATGCCCATCGCGCCATTCCGACTGCTGGTTGTTACCAGCGTGGGACAGTTGATCAAAAAACGGCAGATGTAAATACAAGAAATACTGAATCTTGGCTTACTGGCTTTGCTGGAAAAAGTTTTTACTTTAACATCACAAATCCTTCCCGTTTTTATGATCCGTCTACCACAACGAAGATCAATAGGACTGTGAATAACTGCTACGACCCAGCGCATCCTCTTTCTACAACTCTAATTTGCGAAGAAACATTAGCTGCTGGTAGTAAAGTAGAGTGGGACGACCCTCGATCGCCCTTTCGAGGAACAACTCAAAGAGAAACTCACTTTTCTGGTCTTGCATTTAGTAATTCTGCAAATTCAGTAATCTATACAGATGCTTATGGCAGAAACGCAAGAATATCACCTGCTCCCGCTCAAGGAATTACGTTCAAGCAAATTGTTCCTGTTCAAGGATTTAAGTATGATGTAAATAGTCAAGCCAGCCTCTTCCCAGCCAGAGACTATTCTGCATTGGGACAAAATGGGGTAAGAGCGCCTAATTAAAAGAAACTGAGCAATTCTAAATCCGTAAAGCAGGGCATCTCGTCCCAGCATTCCATAGGAAACTCAGAGCTTCAGTTTCTCCATCCGCCGATGCCGCGCCTTCGACCGACCAGCAATAGCCCCATTCGACTATTTGTCAGGGTGTGGCACAGGCGGTAAAAAATACTAGTTTTCATGATGAGTTGTTAATTATAAAGACATTTTCAGACGGGGATTTATTTAAACCTTGTCTACCTTGAGAACCGTAGTTTTATCGGTTGGGTGCAGCGATCGCGTAACCCAAAATAAATAAGGTGGTAATGTTGGGTTGCGTTTCACTCCACCCAACCTACATAAATATATCTTTTAAAAAACTCGGCGTTGCTGAGTGCGGTATGAATTAATTGAACACCAGGATAAAACGATACTTCAAGTAGTAAAGTAATAATCGAATAGAGTATTTCAGTATTTCTTCGGGCTTAGAATAACATAGTGTTTTGCGTGCAGTCGTGCTAAATAATGACGTAAACGGGTGTTTTCACCTTCTACTCTAGTCATGTAAATCTTATTCTAGTTACCTCATTTTATCCCATTATTACGGATATCATGAGAGCCACATTCAGAACAATTCATGTTTTAGCACCCTATGTTCATACCCTATTATGCAACGCCGAATTTCTATTATTATTCCGACTCTTAATGAAGCAGAGAATATCAAAGAAGCAATTGTAACTACTCAACCGAATACAAATATAGAAGTAATCATAGTAGATGGTGGCTCTAAAGATGACACTATAGAAATAGCTCAGTCTTTAAATGTCAAAGTTATCTCATCATCTCCCGGTCGTGCTGTGCAAATGAACGCGGGTGTAGTAGCTGCTAGCGGCAAGATTCTGTTATTTCTTCATGCAGATACCCGTTTACCGACTGGGTTTGATGAGATAATTTGCACAGCGCTACAACAACCTGGGATTGTGGCTGGTGCTTTTAACTTGCGGATTGATGCGTCACTTTTAAGTTTACGATGGGTGGAGTGGGGAGTAAATGTGCGATCGCATTTTTGCCAAATGCCCTACGGCGACCAAGCAATTTTTTTAACTAAGGAAGTATTTCAGCAAATAGGCGGCTTTCCTGAATTGCCTATCATGGAAGACTTTGAACTCATGCACCGATTAAAACGCATCGGACGCATTGTAATTATTCCTACACCTGTTCTTACTTCAGCGCGTAGATGGTTGCAAAAGGGAGTATTAAAAACTACGCTACTTAATCAAATAGTAATTATTGCTTATTTACTCGGCGTTTCACCTGAGCGAATTCGTCGCTGGTATTGCCGAGAAAAATTTAAGAGAATTTAAGCTGTTTCTCATCTGGGTAGTATATCTTAGGGGCATTGGATTTGAGGACAAGTTTCAAAGTTGAGCCTCAGAAGGTCAACATCGAGCCTCAGAAGGTCAACATCGAGCCTCAGAAGGTCAACATCGAGCCTCAAAAGGTCAACATCGAGCCTCAGAAGGTCAACATTGAGCCTCAGAAGGTCAACATTGAGCCTCAGAAGGTCAACATTGAGCCTCAGAAGGTCAACATCGAGCCTCAAAAGGTCAACATCGAGCCTCAGAAGGTCAACATTGAGCCTCAGAAGGTCAACATTGAGCCTCAGAAGGTCAAATTTATAAAAAGGAAGAAGCGTTTATCCCTCTTCTGTCACTTTCCGAGTATTCTGAATAAAAGGATTAAAAGAAAAAACTCTCTTCAGGTAAGCAGGGCAATGGATGTAGAATTACAAATCCTAAAACATTTGGCAAGAGATGCCCAGCCAACAGTTGCGATCATAGATGAATATTGTGCAGAGTATAAAGACCTGTTCAAAGAAGTAAGAAATTATGAATGCTTCAAATATTTACATTTAGGGATAATTGCACCAATAAAAAGAAAATCATTACCAGAAATAGCCAAAGTAGTAAGTATAAACTCGGCACAGTCATTACATCATTTCATAGCCTATTCAGATTGGTCAGCAAATAAATTAAAGAGCCGAAGATTAGATAAATTAAAGAAAGCATTAAATAGTCAGGCGATAACCGTAGTAATAGATGAAACTGGAGATAGGAAAAAAGGTAAAAAGACAGATTATGTTGCAAGACAATATCTAGGGAGTGTAGGAAAAATAGATAATGGAATAGTATCAGTCAATGCTTATGGAGTTTATGAAAATGTAACATTTCCATTAAGTTTCAAAGTATTTAAACCGAAAGGGACGCTCAAATCAGGAGATAAATATAAAACCAAAATAGAGTTAGCGTCAGAAATTATTACAGAATTAATAAATGAGGGGTTTAATATTGAATTAGTATTAGCCGATAGTTTATATGGTGAAAGTAGCAAATTCATCAAAAAGCTCAATGAATATGAATTAGCTTATGTTGTAGCAATTAGAAGTAATCACGGAGTCTGGCTACCAGCTAATCAGAGCGTTAGAGCTAACAAGTGGTGCAAATTTGAGAGAACATTTAGTAATAAAAAATCCGAAATCAGATATATCCGAGAAATAATTTATGGTAAAAAAAGAGCCATAACTTACTGGGAAATAACTACTGATCCAGAAACAATGCCGGATAATTCCACTTCATTTGTCATGACGAATCTTCAAGGAAATCTCAAAAAAACTTTAGGCGATTTATATGGATTAAGAACCTGGGTAGAATATGGGTTTCGACAATGTAAACAGGAACTCGGCTGGACAGATTATCGCTTGACAAATTTTCAACATATAGAGAGATGGTGGGAAATTATTTTTTGTGTTTACACAATGATTAGTCTAAATTCCCCAGCCTTTTTAGCCTTAAATCAATCTCTTCAAATTGAAACTGAGGTGATAGGTACTAGTTATGTTAATTGTGTAGATTTTTCTCATCATCAACAATGGAATCATAATTCTGGATGGAAGAATACTCTTAATAATCTTCGTTTAATTGTCCAACCTCTTTTACTATTTTGGCTGATTTATCCCTGGTTAGATATTTTTCCAAATTCTCATTTATTGCTAGGATTTAATCATTTAATTTGTGCCATGAACCAATTTAAACCCTTTTTTGCTTCTGGATGATTTCACTTATTTACTACTTGCTTATCTCGGAGAGTGACAGAAGAGGGTTATAGCGGTTATCAGTCTTGTGAGGTACAGTAGCAGCAGTGAGTAAACCAACCCAGCAAATTCTCTATTGTCACTTCTGCGAATGCCGTATCTAATGCCTGGAGTAAATCAGGGTATGTCCTTGCACCGATGCGACGGAGAATGTTCTTAATCTTGGACCAACAATTCTCAATCGGTGAAAAATCGGAGAATAGGGGGGGAGATAAATGAGATGAGCGCCAGCAGCGATGAGCAAAGCTTCAAGTTCATCACTTTTATGGATTGAGCAGTTATCCATGATCACCACTGCACCAGGCCAAAGTTTGGGTACGAGCTTTTGGGCGATGAAGGCATCAAAAGTCAAAGCATCGATAGAACCTAAGCCACTCCATTGGGTGAGCAGTCCTTTCAAGCTAATTGCACCAATTACCGAGACATTTTTCCCTTTGCGGTTGGGCTTTTGAGCATAGGCCCGAAGGCCAGGCAAGGCGCGGGCACATTTGCGGATGAAGGACAGATTAACTCCCGATTCATCTAAGAAAATCAGCTCTTCGACGGGTATCCCCCTCAAGAGTTTCCAGTACTCAAATCGGGCTAGTTGGACTTCATCACTACCTTTTTTTGTGAGGTGGAGACTTTTTTTTTGAGGTTGAGGTGAAGTTTCCAGCGAACCATCCGATTCACCGTAGCTACCCCAATTAAGACCTCTGTTTTCTCGTAAAGTCGTTCCCGCAATTCGCTTAACGTCGCATCGGGCTGTGCTATGACGAGTTGGCGCAGGATTTCTAACTGTTCAGCATTCAACTTTGTTGCTGTCTGCTCAGTCCGCACCTTGGGGCCTATCATCCCCAATTCTCGATGGCGTTTGAGTAAATTTTGCACAAAACTTAAGGTGACACCAAAGTTTTTAGCCAGTTTTCGTTGGGAAATGTCACCGCAGGCATAAGCATCAACTATTTTTTGACGCAAGTCGAGAGAGTAGGCTTTCATCACCACCAATTATCAGTAGAATTGCTCTCTCCTACTGTACTGAAGTAGACTGATAACCGCTATATTAAATTCCAAACTCAAATTACTACTCCTAAGTTGCCTGATTGTCACTCTAATAATTGCTGCTAAACAGTTAAATTTTCAAGGATTTTTACAGACATCAATCATTTGGGTTGAGAGTCTTGGAGTTTTTGGGCCTATCGCTTACATAGCCATCTACAACTTAGCAACATTACTTTCGTTAGCTGGTAATCTTGCCATGATTAACACATCTCATCAACCAACTACTCCAGAAACTCAAGTCTGGCAATGGATAATGCAAGTAGTTGGGTTGATTGCTACCGTTGCCGTGACTGTATATATCACAAAAGTTGCTCAGAAAGCATTAGCTAAAAGTGTAGCATTAGTAGAAATTATCAATGATGAAACTCAGCTTTAAAATAACCTGAAATTGATGGCGAGAACCATGTTATTTTACAGTGTAGTAAGTGAGTAGTTCCCTGCTATACAATCAAATTTCAATGTGAGCGATCGCAGTTGTCAATAAAAATAAAACAGACATAATTAAATCTAAAATCTAAACCAGCGAATCCTTTTCCTGCAAAGGATTTTACCCTCTGCCTCCTGCCTCCTGCCTCCTACTTAGTAGTTTCCCTATTCTAAATTAAGCTAAACCTAGACTTAGCAAATCAGATGACAGACGTTTTTATCTCCTATTCGCGCAGAGACAAGGAATTCGCTGTTATTCTCCAAAACGCCCTCAAAGCTCAGAATCGTGAAACCTGGGTTGACTGGAAAGATATTCCTTTGACAGCCGATTGGTGGGCAGAAATTCAAGTGGGGATTGAAGCAACTAACACATTTGTCTTTGTAATTAGCCCAGATTCGGTTGCCTCTAAAGTTTGCCATCAAGAGATTGAACACGCTGTCAAAAATAATAAGCGCCTCGTGCCAATTGTGCGGCGAGAAGGCTTCGACATGGAGCAGGTTAATCCTGCCCTTGCCAAGCACAACTGGCTGTTCTTTCGAGAACAAGATGATTTCGACACTGTTTTTCCCCAGCTAATTAAAGCAATTGATACGAATTTAGAATATGTGCGCGGGCATACGCGCTTGCTAATTCGGGCGCTGGAGTGGGAGAACAAGGGACGTAACGATAGCTTTTTGCTACGTGGAACTGATTTAGACGCAGCAGAGCAATGGCTTGTCTCTAGTGCTGCTCAACAACCCCAAGCAACTCAACAGCAGCAGAACTACATTAGTAAAAGCCGCGAAGCTGAAGCAGCGAATCAAAGATTGGTGAAAGCTGGACAGCAGGCAAGACAGATGGTTCGCATTGGTTTTGGCGTGCTGGGTCTGACATTGGTATCAGCAGCAATAGCTGGAGTCTGGGCAAACAAAACTATTCAAGAAGCCCAAGAAGGCACAAGGCTAGAGCGAGAGGGAGTTGCAGCCCAACAGCAGTTTGGGTTGCAAGCATTACTCTCAGCCATAAGTACGGGACAAGGGTTGCAATCAATGGTTAAGGATGGTCGCCCACTAGAACAATATCCAGCCGCTAGCCCAATATTGGCTTTACAAACGATTCTAGATGAGATTCGAGAACGGACGCAGCTTACAGGGCATCAGGGACCAGCAGTCTACAATGCCAGTTTTAGCCCTGATAGCAAGCTGATTGTCACTGCCAGGGTTGAAAACATAGCGCATGTGTGGGACACAAAGGGTAAGCCGTTAGCCGAACTCAAAGGGCATCAGGGATGGGTTATTAATGCCAGTTTTAGCCCTGATAGCAAGCTGATTGTCACTGCTAGCGTTGACAAGACAGCGCGGGTGTGGGACACAACGGGTAAGCCGTTAGCCCAACTCAAAGGGCATCAGGGTGAGATCAGAAATGCTAGTTTTAGCCCCGATAGCAAGCTGATTGTCACTGCTAGTGATGACAAGACAGCGCGGGTGTGGGACACAACGGGTAAGCTGTTAGCCCAACTCAAAGGGCATCAGGATGTGGTCTACAATGCCAGTTTTAGCCCCGATAGCAAGCTAATTGTCACTGCTAGCGTTGACAAGACAGCCCGGGTGTGGGACACAACGGGTAAGCTGTTAGCCCAACTCAAAGGGCATCACGGTGGGGTTATTAATGCCAGTTTTAGCCCCGATAGCAAGCTAATTGTCACTGCTAGTGATGACAAGACAGCGCGGGTGTGGGACACAACGGGTAAGCTGTTAGCCCAACTCAAAGGGCATCAGGATGTGGTCAGAAATGCGAGTTTTAGCCCCGATAGCAAGCTGATTGTTACTGCTAGTTATGACAAGACAGCGCGGGTGTGGAAGACAACGGGTGAACTGTTAGCTCAACTCAAAGGGCATCAGGGATGGGTTATCAATGCCAGTTTTAGCCCTGATAGCAAGCTGATTGTCACTGCCAGTCATGACAAGACAGCACGGGTGTGGGACATAACGGGTAAGCTGTTAACTCAACTTCAAGGGCATCAAGGAGTGGTCACCAATGCTAGTTTTAGCCCCGATAGCAAGCTGATTGTCACTGCTAGTTATGACAACACAGCGCGGGTGTGGGACACAACGCCTAAGCTGTTAATCCAACTTCAAGGGCATCAGGATGGGGTCAACAATGCTAGTTTTAGCTCTGATGGCAAGCTGATTGTCACTGCTAGTTATGACAAGACAGCGCGGGTGTGGGATACAAAGGGTAAGCTGTTAGCCCAACTCAAAGGGCATCAGGGAGAGGTCAACAATGCGAGTTTTAGCCCTGATAGTAAGCTGATTGTTACTGCCAGTGAAGACAAGACAGCGCGGGTATGGGATACAAAGGGTAAGCTGTTAGCCCAACTCAAAGGGCATCAGGGAGCAGTCAGAAATGCCAATTTTAGCCCTGATAGCAAGCTGATTGTCACTGCTAGTGATGACAACACACCGCGAGTGTGGGATACAAAGGGTAAGCTGTTAGCCCAACTCAAAGGGCATGAGAATTTTGTCTACAATGCTAGTTTTAGCCCCGATAGCAAGCTGATTGTTACCGCCAGTCATGACAACACAGCACGGGTGTGGGACACAACGGGTAAGCCGTTAGCCCAACTCAAAGGGCATCAGTATGGGGTCACCAATGCGAGTTTTAGCCCTGATAGCAAGCTGATTGTCACTACCAGTTATGACAACACAGCACGGGTGTGGGACACAACGGGTAAGCTGTTAACCCAACTCAAAGGGCATGAGAATTTTGTCAACAATGCCAGTTTTAGCCCCGATAGCAAGCTGATTGTGACTGCAAGTACTGACAACACAGCACGGGTATGGGAGACAACGGGTAAACTGTTAGCCCAACTCCAAGGGCATCAGAGTGGGGTTATTAATGCCAGTTTTAGCCCTGATAGTAAGCTGATTGTTACTGCCAGTGATGACAAGACAGCACGGGTGTGGGACACAACAGGTAAGCTGTTAGCCCAACTCAAAGGGCATCAGGGTGGGGTTATTAATGCCAGTTTTAGCCCTGATAGCAAGCTAATTGTCACTGCTAGTTATGACAAAACAGCGCGGGTGTGGCCAGTGGAAAGCTTAGATGAACTGTTGGCTCGGAGTTGTAACTGGTTACATGATTATCTTGTTACACATCCCCAAGACTTGGAAAAACTATCAGTATGCCAAAATCAATCTATTTTGATGGCAGCAGCGCCATTTATGATTAGGGAAGGTGAGGAGCAAGCAAGAAAAGGTTATGCTCAACCAGCAGTTACAACCTTCCGTAAAGCTTTGAAGTGGAATCCCAACTTAAAATTTGACCCAGAGGCAAAGGCAAAGCCATTGGTAGAAGCTGCAAATCAAGTTGACAAGGGTAAGGAGCTAGCACAGATAGGCAATATTGATGGTGCTGTTGCTGCTTTTCAAACTGCATTGCAATTAGACCCTAGCTTTGAATTTGAGCTAAAGACAAAAGCTGTTTCGCTGCTGGTTTATAAGGGAAATAAACTTATAGAGGAACGTAAGTTTAAAGAAGCAGTAGCCGCTTATACTAAAGCCCAACAATTCACTTCCAACGGAGAAATTTATGTAGATTTTTGGAACCTCTGTGTGCAAGGTATTCAGCAGGGTCATGCCAAAGATGTGTTGTCTGCCTGTGAAACTGCTGTAGCGCTTGCTCCTAATGATGGTAATATTCGTGATAGTCGTGGTTTTGCCAGGATGTTAACAGGGAACACTAAAGGCGCAATTGAAGACTTTCAAGTATTCATCGCTCAGACTGACGATAAAGAAATGAAATCACAACGCCAAGGTTGGGTAAAAGTTTTAAGCGCTAGTAAAAATCCATTCACACAACAAGAAATTAACCGTTTAATTAAATAGTAGAAACTTATAATAATTCGCAATTCGTAATGGCCTTCGCCTTGGTACATTAACCGTAATTTGTAATGAATACAAGCTGTAATAATTTTGTTACAATTTGTTTTTAAGGCTTTAATATGCTCTTTAAACAATAATACGTTTGATAACTTTGTATTAAAAAGTAAGAAATGTGTTATTAAGTTAAGTCTTAAATTGTTTTTTCTTAAGGTAAAATGAAAAAGCACTTCACAGAAAATCTATTTAATATTGCAAATTTCTACAAGCCTTTGAGATTTATTGTATTAATATTACTAATACTTAGCTTTATTTTTTTGTTAAACACAGACTTTGCCTTAGCACAAGACTCTGTAAATACCAATTCTTTTAATCCCCAAACAATTTTACGAGATGCGTTGCAATGGATCGATCGCCTTGGTACTGTAGGAGCGATCGCTTTTATTGCACTTTACATTACCGCCACCGTCGCTTTTTTCCCTGGTTCTATTCTTACCTTGGGAGCAGGTGTAATTTTTGGTGCAGTTTGGGGTTCTCTCTACGTGTTTATCGGTGCAACACTTGGTGCTACTGCTGCCTTCCTTGTGGGACGTTATTTAGCAAGGAACTGGGTTGCTGGCAAAATCGCAGATAACAAAAAATTTGCCGCCATTGACCAAGCTGTTGGCAGAGAAGGATTAAAAATCGTCTTGCTAACGCGACTCTCCCCAATATTTCCTTTCAATTTATTAAATTATGCTTTTGGTATCACGGGAGTTTCACTTAAAGATTACTTCATCGGCTCTGTAGGCATGATTCCCGGAACCATTATGTACGTTTACATAGGTTCTCTTGCAGGTAATCTTGCTGCGATTGGTACTGAAACTCAACCGACTAACCCAAATTTACAATGGGCAATTCGGATTTTGGGTTTGATTGCGACAGTAGCCGTTACAGTTTATATAACCCGGATTGCACGCAAAGCTTTAGAAGAAGAATTGTAGGTACTCTACTGTGGACTATTCAACAGCAAATTGCTGTAAATTATCGATTGTTGAAACGTTTATACAGCAAAACTTTAATCGTATCTGTCAATTCCCAAACGGACAAAACAAGTCAAAGGTTGTATTTGTTATTAAACAAACATAAAAAACAAGAGACTGAGCCACCTAAATTTATCAGGATTATTAATTTTCAATTCCTCCCCAAGGTAGTTGACTTTAGTATTTTTAATTCTTAAAAGAGGTTTCGCCAATGACTAATTCAGATTTAGAGAGAGTCACAGTTCGCCCAACGGATGAGTATAATCAAAAGTTGGTGTCTTACGTCCATCCCCCAAATTGGGTTAATCCTCAACCGGCAGATATTTACGATTTGGTAGTAATTGGGGCTGGTACGGCGGGATTAGTGGTGGCGGCGGGGGCTGCGGGTCTAGATTTGGGTTTAAAAGTGGCGTTAATTGAAAAGCATCTCATGGGTGGAGATTGCTTAAATGTTGGTTGTGTACCATCTAAAACTATTATTCGGTCTGCCCGCACCATTGGCGAAATCTGGGATGCTAAAGACTTGGGAGTTAATATTCCCCAACATAATATAGATGTTGATTTTCCCCAAGTCATGGCAAGGATGCGGCGAATCAGGGCTGATGTCAGCCACAACGACTCGGCGGAGCGGTTTCAAAAGTTGGGTGTCGATGTCTTTTTGGGTAGCGGTCGATTTGCAAGTAAAAATACCGTGGAAGTTGGCGGTAAAACCCTGCGGTTTAAAAAAGCTGTAATTGCTACTGGCGCAAGAGCCGCACAACTGTCGATTCCAGGAATTGAAAAGGCGGGTTATCTAACTAATGAGACGGTTTTTTCCCTAATTCAACGGCCGGAACGTTTAGCGGTGATTGGTGGCGGCCCCATTGGTTGCGAATTGGCGCAAGCTTTCCGGCGTTTGGGTTCTGAGGTGGTACTTTTCCATAGCGGTTCGCATCTTCTAAATAAAGAAGACGCTGAAGCTGCTGAAATTCTGCAAAAGGTTTTGATTAGGGAAGGAATTCGCGTAGTGTTGAATTCCAAGTTGGAAGAAGTAGTAACTGTTACTGAGGGGAAACGGCTTTATTTTTCTTCTAATAGTCATCGAGATTCGGTGACAGTAGATGAAATTTTAGTCGGTGCGGGGCGATCGCCAAATGTAGAAAATCTAAATTTAGAAGCAGTGGGTGTAGAATACGACTTACGTCAAGGTGTGAAGGTAAATGATTATCTCCAAACGACGAATTCCAAAATTTATGCGGCTGGCGATATCTGCATGAACTGGAAATTTACCCATGCTGCTGATGCTGCGGCGCGAATTGTAATTAAAAATACGCTGTTTTCTCCCTTTGGCTTAGGACGCTCGAAACTTAGCAGTTTGGTGATGCCTTGGGTAACTTATACTGACCCAGAAATTGCCCACGTAGGCATGTACGAACACGAGGCGCAGAAATTGGGTATTGAGGTGACGACAATCAAAATACCTTTTAGTAGTGTAGATCGCGCGATCGCAGATGGTGAAGAGTCAGGATTTCTCAAAATCCACCATAAAAAAGGGTCTGATGAAATTATTGGCGCAACTATTGTCGCTAATCACGCAGGTGAGATGATATCAGTTGTGACTACAGCAATAGTGAATAAGCTCGGTTTAAGTAAGTTAAGCAGTGTAATTCATCCTTATCCCACTCAAGCCGAAGCTATTAAAAAAGCAGCTGATGCTTATCGTCGTACACTCTTAACATCAAATACCAAAAAACTGTTGGGATTCTTGACAAAGTTATCTTGAAAAAAATCAGCTAACAGTCAGACAACTGTTCACTGTTACAATCCCACGCTTTTAAGCTGTAGGTTTCCCCTGTCCCTTATTCCCTCTTACCTCCAAATTGTGATTCCTGCATAACTTTTCAGAGTAGCCCCTACCCTAGTAGGGGCAGGGAGCCTGTAGCTTTAGCTGACTAATAACCGTCATCTCTAAGCAGGTCGGAAGCGATCGATCTCACCCCCGGTCAAGTTTGCGTAGTACAGATTGCCATCTAGTCCAGTGGTGATTTGTGTAGTCACTCCTAGATTTGGGGTGTCTGCTTGGGAAGCAAACCGCTTAACAGAAGCAAGTTTGCCTTGGCTATCGAATGTCAAAGCATCGATAGTTCCTTGACTGAAATCACCAACGAATAACGCACCTTGATAGATTGAGGGGAAAGTATTGCCTGTGTAAAAGTCACCCAAAACAATTGAATTGGAACTAAAATGCTTGTAAGTGTAAACTGGTGCTGTAACAGTTTTACCACTACTATAAAAGTCTTTTGCTGCATTTAAGGTCGCATATTTTGGTTGTTGCAGGCTGACAATGTTTCCATTTGCATCAAGACCTCCTTCATAGAACGGCCAGCCAAAGTTAGCTCCTGGTTTTCCGACATTGACCTCTTCGTAAGTATCAAAGCCAACATCACCAATAACAGGGGTATTGGTCTTCTGATCAATTGTGAAACGGAAGGGGTTACGCAGACCTAAGTTATAGACCTTGGAACTATTGCTATTGGGGTCGTTAGTAAGATTGTAGAAAGGATTACTTGATAAGCCTTTACCAGTAATGGCATCAATATGCAGGATCTTGCCGGACAGATTATTGACATCCTGAACGCGAATTGCTCGCGGATCTATCCCGTTATAGGAAGTGCCGTCTCCTAAGCTTACAAACAGAGTACCATCAGTACCAAAGCGCACAGCACCAACTGAGTGAGATTCACTATCATTAGCTATAAAATTCTGGACATTTTGGACTTTATCAAGATTATTCAGATAATCCTGCAAGCTGGTAAACAGCTTACCAGTATCTTTGTTGAGAATTCCTGATGGTGCGTAGCCAAGTGAGACATTTGTGCTATTTCCATCTGGATGGCTAATATTATTCCAAGTGGCATTAGTACCCAGTAGCACAAATTGGCTGCCAGCAATGGCAGTAGTGTAATTCGTGTTGGGGTCGGCTGTTACCCGAATTAGCTGTGCAGTCCGATTCCCATTCTGGTCGGGATCGTCCAAGGTGCTATTGGGATTGTTTTTAGTAGGATCTTTTGAAGTGGTTTCTGGTGGATCGTAGGTATACAAGAGGTAAACATAGTTGTTGCCTGTTGGACTTTTGCCAAAATCTGGATGCACGGCAATGCCTAAAAGACCGCGATCGCGCGTGTCATTTACCTGTCCAGAAATATCGATAAATGGTGTTGCTAATAATTTGCCGTTGTCTAAGACTCGTACTACGCCATTTTTCTGGGCAACGAACATCCGCTTTTGGTCAGCTGTCCAGTCAAAAGCTGTGGGTTGATTCAAACCAGAAGCTACTGTCTCTAAAAGCACCTTACCTGAGTCATCATCAAGAATCGTGATAGTTGTCTGTTGATTAGTTAGTTGGACTCCAATTGCATTACTGAAGTTCAAAGTAAATGTTTCATTTGATTCCCCAATGTTGTCATTAATAATGGGGATAATAATGTTTTGCTGGCTTTGTCCTGCTATAAAACTCAAGGTTCCAGATTTACTTTGGTAGTCAGATCCAGCTTTAGCAGTTCCATCCACGGTTGTGTAGTTCACGCTAGCCGCCCCTACAGTGTTACCCCGTGTAGCTACCACCGTAACTGTACCAGCGCCCTCATTAACTACTGGCGCACTGAAATCGATGCCAGAGCGATCGTTATCTTGAATCGTAACTCCGAGAGTTCTTTGGAGTCCAAGTGTTGCTCCCCCTGGCTGATCGATAACAAAACTAAAGGTTTCATCTACTTCTGGCGATGAATCGTCATTGATCGGAATTGATACCTGTCTGCTACTTTCTCCTGGTGCAAAAATAATTGTTCCAGCGCTTTCGCTGCCATCACTTCCGTAGTCAACTCCGGCTGTGGCAGTACCCGCTAGGGTTGCATACTTGATTGAAGATGTGCTGCTTAAATCACCAGTCCTGAGCAAAGTTATGGTAACGTTACCAGCGCCTTCGTTCACAGTTGTGGAAGGCGATCCTAAGGTGATTGTGGTCTGAAGAGGTGTTGAATACAGTTGTGACTGGGGAATGATTTCTTTGGTCTGAGAAGCACTTGACCAAGACAGCTTGGAAACGGCATTGACTGTATTTTCGAAGTATTCAAGCTTAATATCGTACTTCTGACCTGCAACTAGTGCGATCGAGCCGCTAAATTCAGTGGCAGATTGATTGACAAACTGATTGATGATTTGTTGACCATTCACCCAGAGTCGCACACCATCATCGCTAGTTGTATAGAAGTTGTAAGTCTCGCTGTACTTGGCTTGTACCTGACCTGTCCAACGTGCTGAGAAGGTATCTGGAGCAATGGACGAATCTGGAGAACCAAGACCCCAGTCAAAGTTCACTGTCGCATCTGTACGGGTTTGCTTCAGGTTGGTGAAGTCGATGTTGTCGTAGTACTCTGCTTTGAGTCCGTTGCCGTTGCCATTAGCACTTTGACTATAAAGTTGGGACTGAGGAATAATTTCTTTGGTTTGAGAAGCACTAGACCAAGCCAGCTTGGAAACGGCAGTGACTGTATTTTCGTAGTATTCAAGCCTTATATCATACTTTTGACCTGCAACTAGTGCGATCGAGCCAGTGTTTTCTGTAGGTGATTGATCGACAAACTTATTAATGATTTGTTGACCATTGACCCACAGCCGCACACCATCATCACTACTGGTGTAGAAGTTGTAAGTCTCGCTGTACTTAGCTTGTACCTGACCTGTCCAACGTGCTGAGAAGGTATCTGGAGCAATGGACGGATCTGGAGAACCAAGACCCCAGTCAAAGTTCACCGTCGCATCTATGCGGGTTTGCTTCAGGTTGGTGAAGTCGATGTTGTCGTAGTACTCTGCTGTGAGTCCGTTGCCGTTGCCAATCGCAGGTACGTCGCTCTGGCTATAAAGCTGGGACTGGGGAATGATTTCTTTGGTTTGAGAAGCACTTGACCAAGACAGCTTGGAAACGGCATTGACAGTATTTTCGAAGTATTCAAGCTTAATATCGTACTTTTGACCTGCAACTAGTGCGATCGAGCCGCTAAATTCAGTGGCAGATTGATTGACAAACTGATTGATGATTTGCTTACCATTCACCCAGAGTCGCACACCATCATCGCTAGTTGTATAGAAGTTGTAAGTCTCGCTGTACTTGGCTTGTACCTGACCTGTCCAACGTGCTGAGAAGGTATCTGGAGCAATGGACGAATCTGGAGAACCAAGACCCCAATCAAAATTCACTGTCGCATCTGTACGGGTTTGCTTCAGGTTGGTGAAGTCGATGTTGTCGTAGTACTCTGCTTTTAGTCCGTTGCCGTTGCCAATCGCAGGTACGTCGCTCTGTCTATAAAGCTGGGACTGAGGAATGATTTCTTTGGTCTGAGAAGCACTAGACCAAGACAGTTTGGAAACGGCATTGACGGTATTTTCGAAGTATTCAAGCTTAATATCGTACTTCTGACCTGCAACTAGTGCGATCGAGCCGCTAAATTCAGTGGCAGATTGATTGACAAACTGATTGATGATTTGTTGACCATTCACCCAGAGTCGCACACCATCATCGCTAGTTGTATAGAAGTTGTAAGTCTCGCTGTACTTGGCTTGTACCTGACCTGTCCAACGTGCTGAGAAGGTATCTGGAGCAATGGACGAATCTGGAGAACCAAGACCCCAGTCAAAATTCACTGTCGCATCTGTACGGGTTTGCTTCAGGTTGGTGAAGTCGATGTTGTCGTAGTACTCTGCTTTTAGTCCATCTCCCTGAGAAAGCAGACTGGAACTAGCTTGAGAAGAAATACTTGGCAGTAGCGGCTTATCTAGGGTTTGTTGTTGTAGAGGTACAACAACTTGATTCTGTAATTCATTCATTGAAATATATGCCTCACAATAGTGCTAAAACTAATTCCATAATCAATGCTGTGGAACTAGTTTTATAATGGGTATTTCCAACAAAAAATACGTAAATATACTAGGTGGAAACATATTAAGAACATAACAGTAAACTGTCTTAATTAATATATTTGTTGCATGTAATATTTTCTCTTATATTGCTGGTAGAAACTATTTTTTATATATGCTCATTCGCTCATATTCCTTTCTAATGGGCTGTCTATTTGTATCAACCTAAAAATGAACGGCTATGACCTGATGTACCTTTCTATAATATTCTTTGAAGGTAGATCATATAGAATAATTGGTACTACAAGAAATACTAGATAATAATTATTGGAAGGGTGCAATAGTCCTTATAAATGGTTATTTTTTGTGCCCAGGTTATGATTTTTGATTAAATTCACTTTGGGGAATTTAATTAAAAATTACAAGTAAACTCTCTTGAGAGCTTGTGATTTAACTGATATGCAGTTACATAAAGTTGAAACAAAGCAAAACTCAAGATGTCAGATAAATGCTTAAGTAGTCGAACATTATATTTTACATGTGGATGCTTAAGTACTGTAATTAGATTGATCAACTACACATTGGACACTATACCACGGTGTTATGTCTATCTTTTTTATAGAACTTTATTTAAATATTCACATTGCTATATACCTTTTTAAAGGAATATAAAAGTTTTAATGATTTTTAAATAAAAATCGCCAATATAGGGAATGATGTCATATTTTCTAGCCTCATAGTTATTAATTACATGAAAATTATATAAAGAAAATTTTTAATATTTAAAGATTTAAAAAAGTAATAATTTATCTATGCTTCATCTTGACTATTAATCCATATCTTGGTGAGCAAAAACAGAGAGAGGCTTTGTAACCTAGTTGTTGTTTTTCTCCACTTGTATGAAACCACCCTGCCTTATCAATGCGGTAAGGGGGAATTCAAAGCTTCTTGATCTTTCGCAAAGAGGAATGGAAGCGGGGTTTATAGTATACTTAAGGAATTTCCAAACATTCTCTTAAACTCAATACTGTTCAGTTAAGGGCTACTGGCAAAAATTTTGGGTTTTTGAGATGCGCGATAAATCGCTGTCTCTACAAGTGTTTTGGTCTTATCTGAAGTGTATTGCTCTTAAACTAGGGTGTAAATGGGAATGTTCAAGCTGATTTGAGGACAACAAGAAACCACCGAAGATATCTATCTATACCTTGGGTGGTAGTGTGCAGTCGGGGGCGACGCGACAACTATTTTCAGATGAATTTATTAGAAATTGCTCAGAAGCGGGTTATATGGTTGTTGGTTTTAATTGTAACCAATAAGTAAGTTGGCGTGAAAAAAACTAAGTATATTACGAAACATAAACAAGTTTAAAACCCTTACTAATGACCAATGACAAATGACAACTTAGCCAGTTAGCTTTAATTTCGCCGACCTATTCACACCATTACAGGAACAATTATCAAGTCACAAGAAAAAATTTTAACAAAAACGGTGACACTGACGGCATTTATCCCTTTGCTGACTGGTGCTGGCAGTAATGTGCGTGTCCAGTCTTCTACAGTGGTGATTCGAGGAATCAACACCGATGAAATCCGATTGCTTGGCACATTGCAGGTAGTTGGCTGCCGAGAAGCGATGTCTGATGAAAAGCCGCTACCGCTTCGCTAATGCGTCTACCCTGGGGCATTATTGGGAGGAATGAATGTTATGTTGCGATCGCTACTGTGTGGGTTTACTTTCTGCAAGGGCGATTAGAAGTAGCGATCGCGGCATGTGCCTGGTAGCTATTTCTGTATTAGCTTTTATCTCTGGTTCGGCACTGCCGTTTCTATTTTGTTACCTCCGTTTAGATCCGGTATTAATGTCAGCATCATTTATTGCTACAGAAGCTGATGTTGCAGGCGTTTTGATTTATTTTAATTTAGCGCAGTTAATTTTAAAGTTATGAGAGGAGTCATTGATCATTAATCAATAACAAATTACAAAGGACAAATGACTATTTTTACAATTCTGATTCCGTCACTGGAGCGACAATTTCGCCAGTACCCAATTGCAGTATCATGTCTTGTTCAGTAATTAATCCACTGAGTTCTTTTACTTGTAAATTCATTTCTTCACAAGCTTGTCTGAGTTCTCGGGCAAATTTGTTGAGGTCTTGACCATAGCCACATTGATAAGCAGCAGTTTCAATTCCTTGCTGGGCATTTGCTCTAGCACAATCTACTAGTTCTGTGCCATATAGTGGTGTAGGAGATGCCATAGACGTAGTTGTTATTTCTAAATGTATGCTGCTGAATAGATTATCAATATTTAAATTTTTACTCATCCCTCTAATGGAAGAAAAGGAGGGTAGAGTTAGACGTGAAGAGTTAGTAGTTAGAAGTTAATAGGTTATAATTTTGAACTCTGATAACTTGAGTTTTTGAATTTGGAATTAAAGAAAAAATATAAAATTCCAAATTCTATAACTTCTAACGCCTAACTTTTTTATTTAGCCATTGACAACTTCGCCACCATTTACGTGTAGAACTTGTCCAGAAACATAAGAAGCATCATCAGATGCTAGAAATACATAGCTGGGGGCAACTTCTTCTGGCTGTCCGGCTCGTTGCATTGGTACTTGTTTTCCAAAATTCTCAACTTTCTCTTCTGGGAAAGTTGAGGGAATTAAAGGTGTCCAAATTGGCCCTGGCGCGACAGCATTAACGCGAATTCCTTTTGATACCAAATTTTGTGATAAGGAGCGGGTAAAAGCAACGATCGCACCTTTTGTAGAAGAATAATCTAGCAGATGTGGACTACCTTTATAAGCTGTTACCGATGTGGTATTGATGATAGCGCTGCCTGTTTGCAAATGCTTGAGTGCAGCTTTAGTCATAAAAAACATTGAGAAGATATTAGTGCGGAAAGTTCGCTCTAATTGTTCTTTAGTAATTTCTTCAATACTTTCTTTAGGATGTTGTTCGGCGGCGTTGTTGATGAGAATATCGAGTTTGCCAAACTCACCAACTGTTTGTTGAATAGCTTGCTGACAAAAAGTTTCATCGCCAATATCGCCTGCGATAGTTACTGCACGACGACCTTGTTTTTCTACCAACTGTTTTGTTTCTTTGGCATCATCGTGTTCATTCAGATAAAGAATAGCCACATCTGCACCTTCTTTAGCAAATGCGATCGCTACAGCACGACCGATACCACTGTCTGCACCCGTAATCAATGCTACTTTATCTTGTAACTTACCACTACCTTGATACTGGGCATTATCTGCTTTTGGTTTTGGTGTCATTTCTAATTCAACACCTGGTAATTCTTGCTGCTGTGGTGGCTGCAATGTTTGCTCTTTTTTCTCTTTTGCTTTAGCCATAGGTCTTTTCTTGGTAATTGAATATTGAATTGGGCATTTATTACCCTCATCTCTTTCATTAGCCATTTTCAAAAGCAAACCCTGCATCAAAAATTTAACCCAAGGTTTAGTTTCTGCTTTGGCTCCTAGCCATTTGCATTTTTTCGGATATACATATCCCGAATTCTTACCAAAGGCACTTATTTATAGCAATTCTAGGCGGCTGACATTATTTATACTCAAACATAACAGACACTATTCATCTGACGGCAAAACAAGTATAAAACTATGATTTGATGAAATCATTATCTCTTTCATCTGCTATTAAGTTAACTATTAAGCTGCTGTAATTTATCGCTCCATAGAGGTAAACTTCGCTAAAATTTGCTCAACCTTAAGGCTGAAAATAAATTAAATAATAAAAATTATTCAATTAGTTAATCATGATTTTTTCTAGCTCACTCAAGAACCGTGCCATTTCGATAAATGAAAATATAGATTTCTACTTTTTCACTTTGTAGTTGCACAACTACCTACTAGTCTGTCAAGTTTAAATTTATGGATATAGGAATCCGCTTTGATTTTTGTATCCCTCACGGGAGCGTAGCCATAGTTACTTGCGTGGGCAGGCAAGAGGCAATAAAAAAGAAGGCTTTCTAAATTGTACGGAGTTTTTTCACGTAATAAAATATGAGTCATATTGACAATTTTAGATTAATAAGTTTAGTGCTTATTTTCTAAGTAATAAACTCATTACTACAAACCTTCAAAATTAGCTTGACAGAATAGTGATATTATGCATTGAGCTTCATTGGTATTAATTTAAGCTGATATCTGCATTGCCACATTTTTGCAGGATAAAGTACTTGCTTACTAGTTACCAAACTAATAGACCAAAAGCCTGCATGGTGCGCTACATTGGGGTTATTAGAGGGCAGGGTTTATGGCAATACTAAATATTTCCGAGTTAGAGCAGGTTGAAAAGTTTCGCCAATTACAATTAACCCTGCGCGATCGCTGGAAAACGATCGAGTCATTTGACAATAGTGAAGCAGATATTTTAATTATTCCCTCCCTGAGTCTCGATCAGCGCGAACTCCAAAAGATCGAAGGCTGCGAACATTATGAAGAAAGATTACTATTTTCTTTAATTCGGTTGCAGAATCCCCGGACTCGCCTGATTTATGTAACATCAGTACCACTGCATCCTAGTATCATTGATTATTATCTGCAACTTTTGCCAGGAATTCCCTTTTCTCATGCTCGCAATCGCTTGCTACTACTTTCTACTTACGATTCTTCCCTTAAACCTCTCAGCCAAAAGATTTTAGAACGCCCCCGTCTACTAGAGCGGATTCATCAATCTTTGAGGCTAGATAAATCATTTATGATCTGCTACAACTCTTCGCACTGGGAAGGCGAATTGTCTTTAAAATTGGGTGTGCCACTGTATGCTGCTGCACCAGATTTACAGATTTGGGGGACAAAAAGTGGTAGTCGGCAAATCTTCAAGGAAAGCGGAGTACCGCATCCAGATGGTAGCGAAAAAATTTGGAACCATACAGATTTGGCAGAAGCTACCACTGATTTGTGGGAACGACAACCAACATTAAAACGGGTAGTGATAAAACTCAACGAAGGTATTTCGGGAGAGGGAAATGCCTTGCTCGATCTGAGGCCAATTGAGAATTTAGCACCAGGTATTGGTACTCATGCTCAAAGAGTAGCAGCAATTAGCGATCGCTTCTCAACAATGCGCTTTCAAGCAAAACTTGAGACTTGGGATAATTTTTCGGGAAGAATCCCGGAATTAGGGGCAATTGCCGAAGCATTTGTGGAAGGGGAAATAAAGCGATCGCCCAGTGTCCAAGGACGGATCACACCCACTGGTAAAGTGGAAATCCTTTCAACTCACGACCAAATTCTCGGAGGCCCAGACGGTCAGATTTATCTTGGTTGTCGCTTCCCGGCTGATGAAAGCTATCGATTGCAATTACAACAATTAGGACTACAAGTTGGTATAAAGCTAGCAGAGAAAGGTACTTTAGAGCGATTTGGCGTAGATTTTATCACCGTTGACAAGGGTAATGGTGAGTGGGATATTCAGGCGATCGAAATTAATCTGCGTAAAGGTGGCACAACTCATCCATTCATGACCCTGAAATTGTTAACAAACGGTCGCTATGACCTTTCCACTGGGTTATTTTATAGTCAGCAAGGTCGTCCAAAATACTACATTGCTACTGATAATTTGCACAAAGAGCGCTATCAGGGATTGTTACCTAATGATTTGATGGATATTATTGCTGAACACAGACTACACTTTGACAGTGGTACAGAGACTGGCACAGTGTTTCATCTCATGGGTTGTCTTTCGCAGTTTGGCAAGTTGGGATTAACCAGTATCGGTGATTCTCCGCAACAAGCACAAGATATTTATAACAAAGTTGTCAAGGTTTTGGATGAAGAAACCCGCAGCGAAAATCGTGATTTCTCGGCGTTTTCAGATTATTCTTTTCCCGTAGCTTGGGATGAATATATATAGGTAAAAGACATCTTTTGGAATGAAATATGCGTTATCCATAACCCTTGTAAAGACGTACTAAGCTGCTCGGCATTTAATTTGTATAATTAAGGCGAGCAAGATGCCCACCCCACAAGATTTTTATTTAATTTGATTATTCAACTTAGAAGCTTTTCAGCTTATTAGCTGAATTAGTTCTGAATGCGATCGCTATTAGGTAGATTTTGCTGGTTGCTAGGTTCTTTACGAGATTGAGTATAAATATAGGCCACCAAGGCTAAAGTCAGCCCAATGGCCAAGACTACTCCCAAGATTCGCAAAAAATTGGGAGTAATTTTCGTAGTTAGCTGCCCACTTAGCTTTGGTTGGTAAATAGTGTCATCTAGTGGCACTTGTGGTCTGCCTTGATTTGATGCACGTCGTGGCTGATACATTGTCACATCTGGCGGCACTTGTGGTCTGCCAAGATTAGCCCCAGGTCGCGGTTGAAACAATGTCTTATCTGGTGGCACTTGCTGCCCACCTTGACTAACTTGCTGCCCACCTTGATTAGCTCCAGGTCGCGGTTGAAACAATGTTTTATCTGGTGGTACTTGTTGTCCACCTTGACTAGCTCCAGGTCGCGGTTGAAACAATGTTTTATCTGGTGATACTTGTTGTCCACCTTGACTAGCCCCAGGTCGTGGTTGAAACAATGTTTTATCTGGTGGCACTTGCTGTCCACCTTGCCTAGATCCAAATCGTGGTTGATACAAGGTCACGTCCGGTTTGCTGGGGTTGGGATTATTCACAGGACTTTGTGGACTTTGCTCAACGGGATTAAACTGCCTCGGAACTGTTTCGTTATTTGAACCTTGGTTGTATCCAGGCTGAAGGGGAGGAACTGTTTCCTCAGATTGGTTTTGTTCAATCGGGTTAAATTGTCTGGGAACAGTCTCGTGATTTGAGCCCTGATTGTATGCAGATGGGGGGCGGATAACGGTGTCGTCGTTCGATTGTCTGGGAAGCGTTTCGTGATTTGAACCCTGATTATATGCAGATGAAGGGCGGTAAACGGTGTCGTCGTTCGATTGTCTGGGAACAGTTTCGTGATTTGAACCTTGATTATATGCAGATGGAGGACGGTAAACGGTGTCGTCGTTTGATTGTCTGGGAACAGTTTCGTTGTTTGAACCTTGATTATAGGAAGGTTGTGACTGTCCGCTAGCTTTTCCGGGTAAATTAATAGTGTTTATGACAGATTTGGCAGCAGCTTGCAAAGCAAGATTAAGTTCTTCTACCGTTGCAAATCGGTTAGCTGGGTTCTTGTGGAGGCATTTCATCACCACCGCTTCCAATTCTGTGGAATAATGCTCACAACCTGGTTGCGATCGCAGTGGTTTTGGTGGTTCATAGGCATGAGCTAATACCCAAGAAGCCTCGCTCACATGACTACCCTTAATGCTGATTCCAAAGGGATCGGCAGCACTCAGCATTTCATAAAGGATAATTCCTAAACTGTAAATATCACCCCTTGCATCCAAGTTTTTATCACTTTGGATTTGCTCAGGAGGTGCATAACGAAATGTCCCAATAAAAGTACTGGTGATATTTGTAATATTGGCATTTTCTGAAGATTCACTCCGAATTTTGGCAACACCAAAATCCAAAACCTTTACCCACTCACCCAAATCTGTAGGTACTAAAAATATATTATCTGGTTTCAGGTCACGATGAACTACCTGAATATGCTCAGTGCTTTTTCCGCCTTCCCGTTGGAGAGTAACCCCTTGATGGGCAAGCTGTAAACCTTTGCAAACTTGCGCCATAATTTTTACCGCCCGTTCAACAGATAGCCGCTTCTCGCGCAGCAGTAATTGTCTGAGCGTTTGCCCGCGTAAATATTCCATTACGTAAAATGGAAAGCCTTCTGTGGTGAATCCACAATCACTAATTTTAACTATGTGGTCACTTTGCAAAGCAGCACAAACTGCTACCTCACGCTCAAAACGCTTTCTCATTTCTTGTGATGCCACCAGCGTATCTTTGAGCAACTTCAACGCTACCTGTTGACCCACACGGGTGTCCGTTGCCAGGAAGACATCTCCCATGCCACCCCCGCCTAACCGTTTGTCTAAACGATATCGCTCGTTATCACCTACCAAGCGACCAATCCAAGAATTTGAAGGAGGTGGGGATTTCATCTAAGGGAACCCATCCTAGTTACTTTAAGGTTTTAACTTTAGTCAGATATACTACTAGTATTACAAATATTTTGCTTACTTGGTAACTTAGATGAATGTTAGTAATATATATTACTTAGTATTTATCTGATTATACTCAGCTTAACATATTACTAACTTAAAATAATGTTAGCAATTTGATAAAATGTTTAAAATTAAGCCCTATGGTACTTTAAATTGCTTCCTGATGTGAAGTTAACGCAAATTATACAAGGTCTTTAGCTTCATTAGTGCTGATACTTCGCATACCATGCGGATAGTCTCTGTTACAGAATATTTAAAGTTTTGCAAAATATATTCTGTCAATGTACTCTGGCGTACATGATTAAGATGTGCTATTGCCATGAGGAACGAGGATGAGTAATGTACTCTCTATAGCCGCCGTGACAGCAGTACTAAAAGTCTTGCTGGAAAATGGCTTAGTCAGCGATCCGATCGCTACTAGTGTTGGTGATGTGATTGTAACTGCCCTACCGCCCGATCGAATTTCAGTTGAAGCTGACGAGCGGGCTCAAATTAATCTGTTTCTTTATCAAGTAACACAGAACCGCAATGTCGATTGGGTATCTCAGGAATTTCGGAGCAGGCATTCACGTATAAATGGAAACACATCCTCTCAGAGCCCACCACTAGCTCTTGACCTCCATTACTTACTAACAGCGTATGGAGCCAAGGATTTTCAGGCGGAGCTTTTATTGGGCTATGCAATGCATTTATTACACAAAACACCAGCCATCACATCGGATATTATTGAGAATACTCTGATAAATGCCTCTACAACCAATACCTCAAGTGCTTTTTCGCAAGCTGTAGCAAGTGTATCTGTACCTGATTTAGCTGAACAAATTGGTCAGATTAAACTGACTCCAGAGTTTTTTAACATGGAAGAAACTTCTAAATTATGGTCTGCGTTGCAAACACACTATCGACCTTCAGCTACCTATTTGGCATCAATGGTATTGATTGAGAGTAGCAAACCTGAAAATTCTGAAGGTTTCTATATAATGCCCTTGTCTCAACCGACTATAGAGCAAGTTATGGCTCCGGCAAAGACTGATCAAACGATTGTTACGGGCACAACATTAGTAATTCGTGGTAAACGTTTACGCGGTGAGATTACCCGAATCCGTTTGAGTAATACGGAAAGTTTGATCGTACCTCATGATGTTAAAGAAACCCAAATCAGCCTGTTAATCCCATCAGATTTATCCGCAAGTGTACAAGGTATCCAAGTTGTCCATCTTACAATGGGCAATGGAGGGCAAAAAGATTATGTCGTTGAATCAAACGTTGCGGCTTTTGTCCTGCATCCAACAATTACAGCATTCGTTGCTCAAGTGGAAAATAGCGGCGACAATTTACGCACAGCAGAAATTACCGTTAAATTCCAGCCCAAAGTTGGTAAGATACAACGAGTAGTTTTGTTACTCAATGAGGCATCAGGTAAGAGTCCGGCAGCTTACTCTTTCTTAGTTGCACCACGCACTGAAGACACCGATGCAATTACTATTCCTGTGAAAAATGTAAAGCCAGGGACTTATATTGTTCGGGTGCAAGTAGATGGGGCAGAAAGCCCACTGCACAAGAAAAATCAGTCTGGAGCTTATGATTCGCCACAGGTGACAATCTTATGAATGCTACAACAAATCGCAATTGGGATGAGGCAAACTACCGCTATCTATCAGCAGCCCTTGCCGTGGTGCGTGGAATTTTAGAAAATCATACGGCAAAAGAGCAAAATCAATTTGTAGAGAAAAACCAAGAGCATTTACAGCAAGTGCTACAGGAAGCGGCTGCTGCAATGCCTGCGCCATCGGCATTGGAAAGAATATGTAAAATATTTAGCCTCTCATCCTTTGAATGTGATTTGTTGCTGTTGTGTGCAGGTATGGAATTGAATGGAGATTTTGCTAAATTGTGTGCCATAACGCACGGAGATTTACAACGAGCTTACCCAACTTTAAGTTTAGCTCTGTCTGCTTTACCTAAAGTCCACTGGGATGCGATCGCTCCAAATGCTCCCCTACGTCATTGGCGGTTAATTCAAATTGGTGATGGTCATGCCTTGACTCTCAGTCCCGTCAGAATTGACGAACGAATTTTACATTATCTCACGGGCATTCAATATCTTGACGAACGATTAGCTGGCATCATTGAACCATTACAAGAGGTTAGTGATTTAGTTCCCTCGCACCAAGATTTAGCAGAACGAGTTGCAGCCGTTTGGTCACAAGCTGACAAAGTTAATAGCTTACCAATTATCCAACTATGTAGTAGCGAAACTACTAGCAAACGCGCCATTGCCGCGACCATTTGTCAACTCCAGGGTTTAAGTTTGTGGGTAATGCCTGCACAACTGATTCCCTTAGCACCTAGCGAGTTAGATAATCTCATTCGCCTGTGGACTCGCGAGACGATTTTAAGTAAGTGTGCGTTACTCATAGACTGCAACGAACTAGATAATAATGATATGGCGCGGCTGAATGCGATTGCACGTTTTATCGAACGCACAAAAGGCTTTTTAATAGTTACAAGTCGGGAACGCATTGGGCTAGGACAACGTCTGGTAGTTAATTTTGACGTACATCAACCAACTAGCAAAGAACAAGGCACAGTTTGGCAAGATGCCCTAGGTTCAATGGCATCACAAATGAACGGGCAAGTTAAAACCCTAGTGGAGCAGTTTAACCTCAGTGCCGCAACCATCCGCGCTGCTTGTGCAGAAGCCGCAGGACAGTTAGCCCAAAAACCAGACAACGATATCACTAGCATTTTATGGGATGCCTGCCGTGTGCAAGCACGTCCGCGTTTGGATGAACTTGCCCAACGGATTGAGCCATCTGGTGATTGGGAAGATTTGGTATTGCCAGAGGCACAGAAACAAGTTCTCCGAGAAATTGCGGCTCATGTGCGTCAACGCAGTACTGTATATAACAATTGGGGTTTTGGTGGCAAGAGTGCTAGGGGATTGGGAATCAGCGCCTTATTTGCAGGTGCTAGCGGCACTGGTAAAACCTTGGGGGCAGAAGTGCTAGCTCAGAAATTGCGCCTCGACTTATATCGCATCGATTTATCATCGGTAGTTAGCAAATATATTGGGGAAACAGAGAAGAATTTGCGCCGGGTATTTGATGCTGCTGAACAAGGTGGGGTGATTTTGTTATTTGATGAAGCTGATGCTTTATTTGGCAAACGTAGTGAAGTTAAAGATGCGCGCGATCGCTATGCCAATATTGAAGTTAGCTACCTGTTGCAACGGATGGAAAGCTATCCAGGTTTAGCAGTCCTAACTACTAACTTGAAAAGTGCAATTGATACAGCCTTTCTGCGCCGGATTCGCTTCGTGGTGCAATTCCCCTTCCCCGATACAACACAACGAGCCGAGATTTGGCGGCGCGTCTTTCCCGCCGACACCCCAACCGCAGATTTAGATGCTCTGCAACTAGCACGGCTAAATGTCGCTGGGGGTAATATTCGTAACATAGCCTTAAATGCAGCTTTCCTCGCTGCTGATGCTGGGGAAGCAGTACAGATGAAACACGTATTGCGGGCTGCTCAGACGGAATATAGCAAGTTAGAGAAACCTTTAACTGATGCGGAAGTTGGGGGGTGGATGTGAGGGGGCAGGGGGCAGAAACTCTTTATAATATTTGATATTATCAGTGATTGCTGGGTTTTGTAACTCACCTCAGTGAAGAGTTTTAGTCAGTGTGATTGGTTCACGTTAAAACAACTTGAAGCGGTGCTTGCCGATCTAAATGCAACCGGGAGTGAGCATTACCGCTATTAATGGCAATTTCTACCCAGCCGTGACTGCCAACTAAAGCTAGTATCTCTCCTACCTTGACATCACTGTAAGTTTCACAGCCTGGTATACTCAACCCTGTAGTTTGCACATACCAAGTTCTGCCTTGTACATAACTCGCTGGAATGTTGCTCACTAAGTTGCCAAAGTAGTCAATATATTGAATCCAACCCACTACACCACTGCTTGTCTGCTTGCACTCGCCTATATCCAGTTTGACCAAACTTGCTGGGTCAATTTCTTGTCCTAGTTGTTTGAGAGAGACACCACTAGCAAGACTAGCTCCCACTGGTGCAAAAATATCTCTACCGTGAAAAGTGTTGCTTGGTTGAGGAGTTCGCCAATAGTTAAGATTTGTAAGTTCCACGGCTGCGATCGCAGGGCTTTGACTAAGTACCCCGCTAAAGATACCATTATCTGGGCCGACTAGAAACCCTTGAGCAAATTCTACTGCGATCGCTCGTCGCTTGCTTCCCACTCCTGGATCTACTACTGCCAAATGCACGGTCTCAACGGGAAAATAGGGATAAGCATTCATCAGGCAAAACCTGGCTGCGGCGATGTCTTGTGGTGGAATTTGGTGCGTTAAGTCTATCACCCTCAGCCTGGGGTTGGCTTGGGCTATGACTCCCTTCATTACGCCTATATAAATATCGCGATCGCCAAAATCGCTTAAAAAAGTTATGAGTCGTTGTTGCGTTATCTGCTTCTCAGACATATTTTTGTTAAAATCTACATTAAGTCCGAATATTCTGTAGCAACAGCTACAAAATATGTGTTATGTTAGCAATAGAAGACATAAAGCAAAAAATTAAAGAAGGTAATCACTATGAATCAAGGTAGACTACAAAGTTCAAGGAAAGCACAAGAAGCCCACAGAGAGAATATTCAAAAAAGCCTAGAGCATCGCTTGCAAGTAGCCAGAGCAAAGGGTGACGAACAACTGATTCGTCAACTTGAAGCTGAAATGAGATATTCCAGCTAAATCAGGTTTTCATTGTTCTTAGTTTGTTGTGTAACCCGCTACGGCGGGTTTTTTTTGTTTTTAGGGGGTTTGCTCTCTATGGTAATTGCGCTCTTAGGGCAATACGCTTGGGTTAAGAAAAATTGTAGGTTTGTCATACCACTACTGCAAACGCAAAGTGTAATGATAAAACTCTTCATTCTTAACGTAACCTCGCGTTTCATAGAGTTTTTGCGCGGTTATATTAGAAGTTTGAGTAGATAAAGTTATTCGAATGGCTCCACTTTCTTTGGCGTATTCTTCCGCAACACTCATCAATAACTTTGCAATTCCCCTACCGCGATGCGACTCTTCTACATACAAATCGTTTAATATCCATACTCGTTTCATTGAGACTGAAGAAAAGCTAGGATAAAGCTGAGTAAATCCAACTAATTTCCCATTTTCATTAGCTGCAAATACTAGTGAATCATTATTGTTGAAACGTTCCTTGAGGAACTCTTTAGCAGCTTTAAGGTTTGATGTTTGATTGTAAAAAATACGATATCTATCAAATAGTACTGAAACACTTTCAAGATGATTAATATTAGCTAAGAAAATTTCCATTGAGTATCCTCAAAGTAATTGGTGGGCATTGCCCACCTTACTTAGATAATTATTTAGTTCACTAAGACTTTGGTTTATAAGTCGAAGCAACGTGTAATTCTTTCAACTGTTTAGCATCTACACTCGAAGGTGCATCTGTTAACAAACAACGCGCTTGTTGTGTCTTCGGAAAAGCAATGACATCTCGAATGGATTCTTCGCCAGCTAGCAACATTACCAAACGATCTAAACCGTAGGCGATGCCCCCATGCGGTGGTGTACCATATTCAAATGCTTCTAAGAGAAAGCCAAATTTACTTTGTGCTTCTTCAGGAGATAAACCAATCGCTTCAAACACCTGCTGTTGAATTTCTCGCTGATAAATCCGCAGACTTCCGCCGCCAACTTCTACGCCGTTGAGTACTAAGTCGTAGGCTTGAGCGCGTGCTGTCTTTAAGTCGCTCAAATCATCAGGATGGGGTGCTGTGAATGGGTGGTGTAGTGCTTCTAAACGCTTTTCGTCAGCATTCCACTCGAACATCGGGAAATCTGTAATCCACAGCAAGTTAATTTTTTCTGGATCGATTAAATTAAACTCTTTAGCGATCGCTTGCCGTAATCTATCTAAAGTTTTATTAACTGTAGCAGCTTCCCCTGCCCCAAACAACAATAAATGTCCAGCTTTTGCACCTGTACGGCGCAAAATTTCTTGTTTTTGTTCTTCACTTAAGTTGTCTTTAATCGCGCCAATGGTGTCAATCTCGCCATCATCCCTGACACGGATATAAGCTAAACCTTTAGCACCGGCTTCGCTGGCTTCTTTGAATAAATCACCGCCTGGTTTAATGCGGACGTTAGAAATTACATCGTTACCGTTGGGAATTGGCAAGATTTTGACGATACCACCATTAGTCACAGTGTCCCGAAAGACTTTGAAACCTGACTCTTTGACAATATCTGAGACATCAACTAATTCTAAACCATAGCGGGTATCTGGTTTATCACTACCGTAACGTTCCATCCCTTCGGCGTAAGTGAGGCGGGGGAAAGGGCGCTGTAACTCAATACCTTTAACGGTTTTGAAGATATGGCAAACTAATTTCTCATTTAGTTCGATAATTTCTTCTTGGGACATGAAGCTCATTTCCATGTCCAATTGGGTAAATTCTGGTTGTCTGTCGGCGCGTAAATCTTCATCACGAAAGCAACGGGCAATCTGATAATATCTGTCTAAGCCGGATACCATCAGCAATTGTTTAAATAGCTGGGGTGATTGCGGCAAAGCATACCACTCACCAGGATTAACCCGACTGGGTAGAACATAATCCCGCGCCCCTTCTGGAGTAGAACGGGTAAGTATTGGGGTTTCGACTTCGATAAAACTTTCCAAATCTTCCAGATAACGACGCATGGCTTTGACAATTTGATGACGCAGTTGCAAATTTTGCGCCATGCGTTCGCGTCGCAAATCCAAATAACGATATTTCAGCCGCAAATCTTCCCGCACTGTCTCGGTGTCAGCTAAGGAAACTTGGAAAGGTAACTGTTTGCGGACTGCATTCAGGAGTTGAATTTTATCGGCGTAGATTTCTACCTCGCCTGTGGGGATGCGGGTATTCAACGATTCTTCAGGACGTTGCGTTACCCTACCTGTGATTTCGACAACATATTCATTTCGCAGGGCGTTCGCCTGGTCGTAAGAATCTGGGGTGCGTTGCGGATCGCTGACGATTTGGACAGTTCCAGAGCGATCGCGTAAATCTAAAAATATCACACCACCGTGATCGCGGCGACGGTCTACCCATCCGTAAAAGGTAACTGTTTCTCCAATATGTTCTTTTCGGAGTTCGCCGCAATAATGAGTTCGCATAAGTGTTAATTATTGTTTCCTGGGCTAGATTGGGAAGAAAATGTCAAAGCCTTCCCATTATCTAGCATCAATAGTAATTGTAGTAGTTCTGGTGCAATAAAAAATGGAATAATCTCACACTATATATAAGTAAGAGAAGTCATAATACCGGAAGGCTGGGTTTTCCATACACAGCAAGGTAAAAAACTATGACACAGACAGCAGCAATTACCAGCTTAATAGATGCCTAGACCGGATTTGGTTTAGTCCAAATTAAAGACGAGCAGTTTTACCGACACCGATCTGAGGGATTACCTGAAATTACTGAAGCTGAAAAAACTCCCTGGATGTACTGCGACGCAGATATCTATATCATTAGGCTGAAGCTGATTGGTTGGCAGAGACAGTGATGTTGTTGGTTGTATCTTTCTTGCTAGCGATCGCAGGATTTTACGATCCTCCTTTTAAAATTTCCGCCAAAGATTCGCCTCCAAAGTCTTCCAAAATGATTGCAAAAGTACTTTGATATTGCTGCAAACAATAAGCCTGGACAACACCTTCCAATGACAAGCTACGTGTAATTTCGTATTCAAGCTTATAAGCGCGTAATTTCTTCTGGTGTAGGGCCCCTAAGCTACCAGACAGCAGAAGGACTTCTCGCAAGTAAAACTTTGTATTATATCCTCTGATGATTGCGACTGACTAATGGAAAACTAGCCATTGGTAGATTTTAGACCATAATTTTTATAAGCAAATTAGGCTAATGCATTTCTGATAATTGACTATTCATGAGCGGCAAATTAATGTTATGGATATAGAAGATTCACAATAAATCATTGATGATAGTACTACATAACTTAATAATTATCCTCTAGCAAAAGAGGTTTTTAAAACTGAAAAAATCTATCTAGAGATAAATTACTAAAACTTAAAAACTAGCTTATGGTGTGTAGAGCCTCTGCAATAAGTATTGGTTGTCCTTAGACATTTTCATGCCTCATATTCATTATTCCCAGTTACTGCGCTATGGAATTGTTGTATTAATTATCACACTAGCACTAGTGTTAATGTTGATGCTAGACCCCTGGTTAAGCATGAGTGGAACTCCTTTCTTACTGTTTTTTGGCGCTGTAATGGTTAGTGCTTGGTATGGTGGTTTGAAATCAGGGCTATTAGCAACTTCCTTGTCTGCATTACTGAGCAATTACTTCTTTCTCCCGCCAGCTTATGAGCTGAGTTTTGACCTATCTAATTCTGTGCGAATTGGGTTGTTTGCATTACAAGGATTGCTCTTTAGTATCTTATGTGAGGCATTAAACACTGCTAAAAGACGGGCTGATATAAATCTTCAACAGCTAAGAGTTAGTGAGGAGAGATTTCGATTAGCGTTAAGCAGTTCAGATATTGTGGTCTTTCAACAAGATCGAGATTTGCGATATCAGTGGATTCATAATGCTCAAGGTCTAGATACTGCTGAGGAAATGTTAGGTAAGTCTGATGATGAATTATTTCCAGCTTCAGTAGCAGAGCAATTGAAGGCTATTAAGCTGAAGGTAATAGAGACTGGTATTTCAACCCGTGAAGAGGTTTATCTGACAACTTGCGGAGAATATCGTTACTATGATTTGCTGGTTGAACCACTGAAAGATACAGACAATAGTATTCATGGTATTACTTGTGCTGCTGTGAATATCACAGAACGCAAGCAGGCTGAAGAAAGACTCCGTTATATCGCGCAAGTCAGTAGCGTCTTCTCTACTTCGCTTGATTATGAAGAAACCTTAGAACAAATTGCCAAAATCTCAGTTCCCCAGCTAGCTGATTGGTGTAGTGCTGACATTTTAAATGAAGATGGTTCCATTCGTCGTCTACCCATTGCCCATGCAGACCCATCAAAGGCGGAGTTGGCGCGTAAACTCCAGGAGTATGCAACAGATTACAAGGGTGTAAGTGCAATTACTAGAGTAATGCAAACCGGGCAAAGCGAATTAATCTCAGAAATATCTGACTCGCTATTAGTGGCAAGCACTCAGAATCAGGAACACTTAGAAATTGTTCGGCAATTGGGTATGAAGTCTGTAATGATTGTGCCCTTAATCGCACAAGGACGGGTATTCGGCACTATTAGCTTTGTCAGCACGCAATCAAACCGTCGCTACGATCGCACTGACCTTACTTTAGCAACAGAGATTAGCCATCGTGCAGCCTTAGCAGTAGAAAATGCCCGACTTTATCGAGATATCCACCACGCTTTAGTCCATTATGCGGAATCTCTATCTCTTCTAGATGCGCTGTTAGAAGCTGCTCCTGTTGCCGTATGCTTTTTGGATCGAGAACTGCGATATATCCGAATTAATGAAGTTTTCGCTGACATTAATGGTTTGACTATAGAAGAACATCTCGGACACACATTTGGGGAAGTATTGCCAGCAATGGCGGCTGAGGTGGAGCAACAATTACAGCACGTTTTGGATACTGGAGAACCACTGCTGAATGTAGAAATTAGCGGTGAGACAAGGGAACAATCCCCACGCTACGGCTACTGGCTGGGCAACTATTACCCAGTCAACAATGCAATGGGCGAAACGGTAGGAATTGGGATTATTTTGGCAGATGTGACAGCAGCAAAGCAAACAGAAGTGGCTTTGCGAGAAAGCGAAGAAAAGTTCCGAGCAATGTTCAACCAAGCAGCTGTCGGGATTACTCTAGTAGCCTTGGATGGACAATTTATTCAGGTTAATCCTGCCCTGTGCGAAATTACTGGGTATAGCCCTGAAGAGTTAATTCAATTAAACTTTCAGGAAATTACCCACCCCGACGACCTAGCAATTGATTGGGAAAATGCTCGGCGAGTTATAGCAAAAGAAATTAGTGGTTATTCCTTAGAGAAGCGCTACATCCGCAAAGATGGTTCTATAGTTTGGGTAAACCTAACTTCATCAGTAGTTTGGGATACTAATGGACTTCCAAAGTATGCGTTAGGCATTATTGAGGATATTAGCGAACGGCAAGCTGCCCTACGCGAACGCAAACAAGTTGAAGCCACACAACAATTTTTAGTCGAGGCCAGCACTTTACTCACTGCCTCATTGGATTATGAAATTGCTTTAAAAAACGTGGCTAATCTCGCAGTTCCTACCTTAGCTGACTGGTGTATTGTCGATGTTTTCCAGGAAGATTGGTCAAGTAGACAAATTGCGATCGCAATTGCTGATGCCACCAAATTAAATATTTTAGATGAAATTCGACGGCGTTATCGACCCAAAGCTAGAGCCAAACTGCTTGTGCAACAGCTAAGGCGAGGAATATCTGCTTTTTACTCCGAATTATCTGACTCTCATCTTGTAGAGATGGCTGAAGATGATGGACATCTGCAATTGCTGCAAAGTCTGGGTATTCGTTCTCTAATGGTGATTCCAGTTCGTTCCCGTGGACAGTTATTTGGGGCAATCTCCTTTTTTACAGCCGAATCAGGTCGGTATTACAAAGAAACAGACTTGGCCTTAGCAGAAGATATTGCTCGTCGGGCGGCCACAGCCATCGATAACGCCAGACTCTACCAAGAAACTCAACAGGCAAAACAGGCAGCTGAAAGGTCTGTCAATCGCATCATACTTTTACAAAAAATAACTGCTGCCTTCTCGGAAGCATTAACTCCCCAACAGGTCGCTGATGTAGTGGTGAACCAAGGTATTGCTGCATTGGAAGCAACGGGTGGTTCTGTCGTCTTACTTACAGAGAGGGATACTATCCTAAAAGTTGTGCAAGCAATTGGCTATCCGCAAACGCTCATAAATACTTGGGCAACTTTTCCCATCACTGCACCTAACCAAATAGCAGAAACAGTCAGAACTGGGCAGCCGATTTTTTTAGAAAATTTAGCAGCCATGATTGCTAGATATCCAGAATTAGCAAATATTGTGACTGTTATAGGGAATAATGCCTGGGCTTCCATTCCCTTGATAGCAGAAGGTAAAGTAATTGGGGCTTTAGGATTAAGCTTTACTACTGGACAAATATTTAACAAAGAAGACCGAGGATTTATGTTGACACTGGGACAGCAGTGTGCGCAAGCGATCGCTCGCGCTCAACTTTACGAAGCCGAAAAGACCGCCAGGGCACAAGCTGAGACAGCCAACCGGATTAAAGATGAATTTCTTGCTGTCCTTTCCCATGAACTCCGAACTCCCTTGAATCCGATTTTAGGGTGGGCAAAGTTACTCAGAACCCGCAAGTTTGACGAACCCACTAAAATCCGCGCATTGGAAACAATCGAGCGGAATGCCAAGTTACAAACTCAATTAATTGGAGATTTACTTGATGTTTCGCGGATTTTACAAGGTAAGGTGAGGTTAAATCTTTATGCAGTGGATTTAAAAATAGCGATCGCATCTGCACTAGAAACAGTGCGTTTAGCAGCAGAAGCCAAATCAATTGAAATTAAAACGGTATTAAGTAATGATATCGGCAAAGTTCTCGGAGATAGCGATCGCTTGCAACAAGTGATGTGGA
Source organism: Nostoc sp. TCL240-02 (assembly GCF_013343235.1). Taxonomy (GTDB): domain Bacteria; phylum Cyanobacteriota; class Cyanobacteriia; order Cyanobacteriales; family Nostocaceae; genus Nostoc. The sequence goes on from NZ_CP040094.1 coordinate 5,581,346, forward strand.
ATCTCCTTTCCAATGCCGTTAAATTCACACCCACAGATGGAGTTGTACAAATCCGTCTAGAGCAAGTTGGCTTAGATGCTCAAATCCAGGTGATTGATACAGGTAAAGGAATCATCCCGGAATTTTTGCCCTACGTCTTTGATTACTTCCGCCAAGCAGATGCTAAAACAACCAGAGTATTTGGTGGACTAGGATTAGGACTGGCAATTGTCCGCCATTTAGTAGAACTTCATGGTGGTACAGTTCAGGCAGAGAGTTTGGGAGAAGGGCAAGGGGCTACTTTTACAGTTAAACTACCTTTGCTGAAAAATTCTGAGTTGCGAATTAGCGGTGATGAGGCTTCTCAAGCAGAACTCAATACTGACGACACATTACTGGCTGGAGTCCAAATATTGCTTGTGGACGATCAAGCTGACGTGCGAGAATTTTTTAGCTTTGCGCTAGAACAATATGGTGCGACTGTTACAGCAGTTGAATCAGCAGCCGAAGCACTGGAAATGTTAATCCAATCAAAACCAGATATTTTGTTAAGCGACATTGGAATGCCCTTGATGGATGGCTATATGCTGCTGCGCGAGGTGAGAAAATTACCACCAGAGCAAGGCGGGCAAATTCCCGCGATCGCACTGACAGCTTATGCTGGAGAAATCAACTACAACCAAGCAATGGCAGCAGGATTCCAGAAACACCTACCTAAACCTGTAGATCCAGGGGAATTAGCTACAGCGATCATTAATCTTATCGGGCACAATAAACCTTGACTTGAAGGAGGCAGAAGGTTTGGTCAAAGAAGAGGAAAAGGGGCAAGGTGCAGAGGGAGCAACGCGAAAAAGTGAGATCCTTGTGAAATAGGCTGTTCTTGAGCAGAGGGAACAGGGGGAACAGGGGGAGTAAGGAGAAAAGTTTAGTAATTTTCGCTACCGTAATAGCCCAAAATACACTTATTTATTTGTCTCCCGCTGCTCCCCTGCCTCTTTCCTCAACCAATGGGGCGATTACCAGGATTGACTGCATGGATATATTCACTACCCGATCTCGGTCTTCCTCGTTTATAGTAAGCTTCTTCTGGTTTACCCCATCCTAGCTGCAAAATCATTTCCAAAAAACTAGAATTTTCCCACTTACACAAACTTGCCCATTCTGTTCTTTGAACAAGTCTTTCTACATCAGAAGTGAGAATTTGTTGATATTGTTTACTATTATTGAAACTCAAGTATAAATCCATCCCCATAGAGACTTCATACCAAAATTCTACAATAGAATTTTTAGCAGCTTTTAATATCTCTAAGTCATTAGCAAGAGCTATTAAATCAGTATTTACTTCGGGATAGCTCAAGTTTTTACCTTTAACCGTCACCTCCCGCCAGATAATACCTGAAACTTGATTTTCTTTTTGATAGTCGTGAATCGCAGCTTTGAAATCTTGATAAGCTGTGAATTGTTGCAGCCCATCAGTGCTGATAAACTGGTCAATTACAGGATTGCCAGAGATTTTTATTTCTAACTTTAGACGTTTTCCGTTGAGGCAAGCTTGACGTTCGGCTGCCAAAACTTGAATTAGCTCCTGGGTGGTGTAAACCTTTGACATCAGAATACACTCTAGTTAGTCATTGGTCATTGGTCATTAGTCATTAGTCATTTAGTTACAAACTAGAGACTATGGATTAACTTTTTAATCTGTTGTTAACACAGATATGGCGCTTCTCGAATGGAAGCAATACAGTTGAACCTCACTTCCATTCCTCTCTCCTAAAAAAAGAGAGGCTTTGAATCTTACTCCCCTTCCCTTGTAGGGAATGGGCTGGGGGTTAGGTCTGTATTTCATACAATTGAGAACCGTTATACTTCAATATTATGCTTTGGCATCGACAGAAAAGTGGTAACAGATAGCACGAAAAATTAAGGCAGACCAATTTGGTCTACCCCATAAGTTACTTAGCTAACTCACTACTGAACTCATTAAAGGCTCGTCGCTTTAGCTGTGCTGTTTCGGTGCGTGGTAATAAATCAAAGATTTTGCGGAATTGGTCGTCTATTTCTTCATAAGGTACTTGACCTTTTTTATTCAAAACTACCTCACCTGATTTATTAAACACTACGACTTGAGGAACAGACCCAGAATAGTAATATCCTGGTTCTGTAGGGTCGTAGGTTTCTTTAGACGGGATAGTATCTACATTAATCGGCATAATCTCTGCCACCCGACCGTAGAATTCCTGTACCCGTGAGATAGAAATGGCATATCTTTTAGAATCGCTGCTGTCATCCAAATAAAAAGCCAAAAATATTGGTTTATGTTCCGCTAAAGTTTGTGTGAGTGTCTGTCTGGGAGGAACTAATGAACCGTTGCCAGCATAAACAACGAAGATGTTGCCATCATATAAATCATTATCGAGACCAGCATAAGCAGGTTGCGTACTTATAATGAAAAGACTTACAAGCAACAACAGGCATTTGGAAAACCAACTTCGCCAGCCATTAATTTGTTTATGTAAAAAAAGAAACTTTGTGCTATTCATCAAAAGGAACCTTGCAAGCTACTACTTGTTGTGAGTTTGTGCTGAATTCGGCAAACTGGGCTGGATATGTAATTATGCCCAGACACTATATTTTTAAGATAACGCCTACTGAGATTATCTCTCGGAAGTGGATGATAGAGTTGAACGGAGTTCCAAGGTGGATGAACGGAGTTCTGATATGGATTAACGGAGTTCTGATGTGGATGAACGGAGTTCTGATATGGATTAACGGAGTTCCGAGGTGGATGAACGGAGTTCTGATGTGGATGAACGGAGTTCTGATGTGGATGAACGGAGTTCTGATATGGATGAACGAGATTTCTAAACTCTCTCTTGCTTCCCCTGCCTCCCCTGCCCCCTGCTCCCTGCCTCCCCTAACCCCTGCCTCAAAATTAAGAGGCTGGCTTTTTCAGCTAAGATTCGCTAAACTCACGCATATTAAATTTGCAATTAAATAGTTTCAATTAGCAACGCCAGAAGACTAGGGTACAGATGTGGGAAAAATTCAATTCATAGATAGGCTGCGATTGGGTTTCGCGGTATCAGTGGCAAAAAGTGTGACGTTTATAGTGCGATCGCTCCGTCTGGGTGCTGCTAGTGTATTACCAGGCTCAATTGCTCGTCGCATTGAACCCCGACTTTTACAATTATTGAGTCAGCAAGTTAAAAACGGAGTGATTTTAATTGCTGGTACTAACGGCAAAACTACTACAGCGCTGCTTTTATGTACAATCCTAGAACGCAAGGGTTTTCGCGTAACTCATAATTCTACAGGTGCAAATCTAGAAAATGGCTTGATGACGGCGTTGTTAGAAAGCACCAACTTACTAGGTACGCTAAATACTGATTACGCAATTTTAGAAGTTGATGAAAATATTGTCCCCAGAGTATTAAAGCCACTCCAGCCGCGAATTATTCTCTGTTTAAACTTGTTCCGCGACCAACTCGATCGGTACGGAGAAGTAGATACAATTAGTAAACGTTGGACAAAAGTTATTTCTACCCTACCAACAGAAACGGTGGTAATTCCTAATGCTGATGACCCAACTTTATCTAATCTTGGTCAGCAGTTACCGCAACGGGTGTTATTCTTTGGCTTAAATGAACCAGAACATTATCTAGAAGCAATTCCTCACGCTGTCGATTCTATCTATTGCCCCAAATGTGGACATTCTCTAGATTACAAGGGCGTTTATTTGTCTCATTTGGGAGATTTTACTTGTCCCAAGTGTGGTTTTACTAAAAGTAAACCAACTCTAGAAAGTAGTGAATGGTCGCAAATTCTGGTTGGTTTGTACAACAAATATAATACTTTAGCTGCTGCTACTGCGGCTATTGAGTTAGAAGTTGATGAAGTAACAATCAGAGATACTATTAACAACTTCCAAGCTGCCTTTGGTCGGGCAGAAGATTTAGTAATTAATGGTAAACGAGTGCGGATATTGTTATCAAAAAATCCTGTAGGAACGAATGAAACCATTCGCGTAGTTACTCAAAGCACAGATAAAACCACACTATTGGTATTAAACGATCGCACACCCGATGGTACTGATGTATCCTGGATTTGGGACGTGGATACCGAGAAATTAGTCGAACGCGGCGGGACTTTAGTAGTGAGTGGCGATCGCGTCTATGATATGGCACTACGTCTACGTTACAGCCAAAAGTCCCCTGAGAGTAGCATAAATTTAATTGTAGAAGAAGATTTGCGACAAGCGATCGCAACTGCATTAGAGCATACACCAGAGAATGAAACTCTGCACATTCTGCCCACCTACTCAGCCATGCTAGAAGTGCGAGAAGTTCTGACTGGGCGGAAAATTCTTTAAATTTGTCATTTGTCATTGGTCATTTGTGATCGTCCAATTCCTAATTCCCCATTCCCCATTCCCAAAATTTATGAGTTCTCAAAATTTGGAATTAACAATTGGTTGGTTGTACCCGACGCTGATGAGTACTTATGGCGATCGCGGTAATGTAATTACTATAGAACGTCGCGCCGAGTGGCGGGGATACGATGTGAAAGTGTTACCCCTAGATCAAAATTCCACAGCCGCAGATATTAAAACTGTAGATGTCATAGTGGGTGGTGGCGCACAAGATCGTCAGCAAGAAATTGTCATGCGTGATTTGCAAGGTGCGAAAGCCGATGCAATGCGCGAAAAAATCGAAAATGGCACACCAGGCGTATTTACCTGTGGTTCACCCCAATTACTGGGACATTATTATGAACCAGGCTTAGGACAACGGATTGATGGTTTAGGAATACTCGATTTAGTTTCCATCCATCCTGGTGAAAATACTAAGCGCTGTATTGGTAACTTAGTAATTGAAGTTACAGCTTCACGCCTAGCGCAAGATTTAAAAGAGATGACGGGTAGCACACCATATTTGGTAGGCTTTGAAAATCACGGCGGACGTACCAAGCTGGGGAAAGTGGAAGCATTGGGGCGCGTGGTGTACGGTTTGGGAAATAATGGAGAGGATGGGACAGAAGGAGCATTTTATCAGAATGCGATCGCTACTTATTCCCACGGCCCTTTGCTACCAAAAAATCCTTTCGTCGCCGATTGGTTAATTCAAACAGCATTGCGGCTAAAGTATCAGCAGGAAATTACGTTACAACCTTTAGATGATAGTCTTGCTTTACAAGGGCGAGAAGCGATGTTTAAGCGATTGAAAGTCAGTTTACCAAATGCTGCTGCGGCGAAAGTTTAACCTAAGTTCGCTGATTAAGCCTCTCTCCGTGTCGGGCTACGGTGTACACACAAGTCTTGAAATCCCACTTAAAACTTGGTTTCGTTGCCTTAACCTTAAAATTAGCGGGATAAATGGAGTTTCTAGTCGTCCAAAATTTGGGTATTTACGGGGCTAAAAGGGTTGAAACCTTTGCGGACTATACTTGTGTGTACACCGTAGCCGTGTCGGGGAGAGGTTTGGAGAGGGGTCAAATTTGACATCAAGCAAGAGGGCAAAATATGACTCAAGCCTCAACCAAACAAGTAACATTTGATGAATTTATCGCCTGGTATCCCGAATCTTCAGACAGGCATTATAAACTACATGATTGGGTAATTGTTGAAATGCCTAAGCCAACAGGGAAGCACTCAGAGATAGCCGGGTTCATCAATGGTTCTTTGTTTATTGAAATCACCCGTTTCTCAATCCCTTGCTTTATCCCTAAAGAATGTGTCATCAAGTCAGTTAACACTGATTCAGGTTATGAACCAGATGTCATAGTTCTGGATAGACAAGCTGTTAGGGATGAATCTCGTTGGAAAAAAGAATCTATCATTACGCGGGGTAGTTCTGTCAAGTTGGTTGTAGAAGTTGTTTCAACCAACTGGAGTGATGATTATGCTTTGAAGCTAGAAGATTACGAGTCTTTGGGCATTCCAGAATATTGGATTGTAGACTATCTAGATTTAGGTGGTAGGCGCTTTATTGGCAATCCTAAACAACCAACTATTTCGATTTACCAATTAATTGAAGGTGAGTATCAAGTTAGGCAATTTAGAGGAAATGACCGAATTCAATCGCTAGCCTTCCTAGAGTTGAATTTAACTGCTGAACAGATTTTTCGGGCTGGAGAAGTTGCGTAAAAAACGGCTAAAGAAGTACAAGAGTCATCAGATGCAGCAACTTTAATTAATCCAGTTGAGTCAGAAAATTCTAGCTTCCAATTATTTTTAATCCGCAAAACGAAATATTTATTTTCTTGCGCCAAGTCTTGAATAAATTTCAACCCGGCAAATCCTCTGTCCATTACCCCAAGAGCATTTGTGGGTAAATTAAACATCATTTTCGAGCCAAAGTTATAATCATGAGCATGACCAAAATTGATGAAGTTATCTTCTGGGGTACCTGTAGCTAGATTTAAAGAACTAAAAAGTTTAACTTGATGATGTCCTAAAACCCATAACAATTTACTTGTTAAAGTAATAATTTTTGAATCAATAGGACAAATTGCGTATTTATCATGTAATCTTTTCTGAGTTTTATTATGGACTAATTCATTTAATTTTTGATAAATTCCTTGGAAGGGTTTTTGTTGACGGTGAGAGTTGGCTTTGGAAAAAGTAGAAATATCTACAACAAAAATCCTGTATTATTTAATATGAGTAAATAAATCTCGCATACTTGTTAAACTCTTATCCAGGGCATAGGATAGCCAGCACTCGAAGAACAGACGACTGTTCAATACTGGATAATCGTTTTTTGGCAGGCTTTTCAGGATATCTTTGACAATTTTGGGAAATGAATTTATAATCACAACCAAACTAATATATTTTAAGCCTTCGCCCAAAATTACCATATTTTGGGTTATTTTTATCAGATTTTTCTTAACATTCAACACTTCTGGTACTTTTGCTGATACAGTAACAACTTTTGAGAGCTATTTTCCCATTAAACTTGTAAATGGCTAGAATCAAAGTGTTTACCTATTTGCGCTAAAAGTTTTGGCTACTGTATCTTGTCCCCACTGCCATCAACTTGTTGATAGTCAAGCTATTAGTTGTCCCTATTGCCGGACTACACTCAAAGCTTACGGTCATCCCGGTATTCCATTGCACCGCGCTACTGGGGATGGGTATCTGTGCGACACCTGCACTTATCACGCTGATGATACTTGCAATTTTCCTCAACGTCCCTACGCCAAAGACTGTACTCTCTACCAAAATATTGAACAGACAAAGTTAGAGTCGGAACAGCAGCGTTACACTAACAGTTTTGCTGTAACTGTGAAAACTTGGGTAAAAGACAATCAAGGTTTGCTGTTGCTATTAGGTTTATTATTGGTCTGTTTGTTGTTCGTGATATTAAGGTCTTGATTGGTGTTTTGTAGGGAGTGGGGAATATAGCGTTTCTGGGCTGAATCTAATACAGACTTAACCCCCAACCCCTTCCCTTGTAAGGAAGGAGAGTAAGATTCAAAGCCTTTCTCCAAAAAAGAAAGAGGTCAAAAATAACAAACAATGCCCAATCCCTAAACTTTAGACCGTGGTGATTGTGGATGCTTCAGTAATAGCTTCAACTTGTATCGCTGGCGCTTTTTCCTCAAAGGCGGCTAAGTCGAACCAGAAAGTTGTACCAATGCCAACTTCACTCACTAGATGGACTTTACTACGATGTCTGTCAATGATATTTCTGACAATCGATAATCCTAAACCTGTGCCTTCTAGGGTATGAACTCGATTTTCTACGCGAAAGAAGCGTTCAAAAATTGAGTGTTGATCTTCTGTTGCAATACCAATTCCAGTATCGGAAATTTCAATTCGCACTGGGGAAAATTGAGTGTGGTTGGGCTTTAAATCTAGTTGGTAGGCGCGGATTGCGACTTTACCACCAGCTTTGGTGAATTTGAGGGCATTACCAATTAGGTTGCCAAAGACTTGTACTAACAGATCGTAATTACCCATTACCAGGGGTAAATTAGCAGCAACATCCTGAAGAAGTTCAACACCTTTATCTTTTGCATTGAGTTGGTAAGTACGCAATGTTTGCTCGATCGCTTGGGCTAGATCCACTCCATCGAAATTATACTGACGACCAGATTCTAGTTTTGATAAATCTAATACATCGTTAACTAGGCGGGTTAGGCGATCGGTTTCATGGTTAACTGTTTGCAAGAACTCTTGCCTTTCTTCTAATCCTAAGTCTTCGCCGTAGTCATGCAGGGTTTCAATATAGGTTTTGATGTTAAATAAAGGTGTTCGCAGTTCGTGAGAAACGTTGCTGATAAATTGACTTTTTGCATCGTTTAATTCCACCTCACGGGTTATATCTTGGACGGTAATTGCAATACCTTTGATGCTTTCTCTTTGCACGTTGAGTACTGTCGTCAAGAGAATGCGGATTGTCCGTTGGGTGGGTTGGTTAAGAAAAATGCGGAATTCGGCACTTTCACATTCGCCTGCTGCCATTTCATACAATGGGCCACTGATTTCCATTTGTACTGCTGACGGCAAGTGATGCAACACATTGCAGCCGACCACATCAGCCGTTTCCCAGCCAAAAATTCGCCTGGCTGTAGGGTTGACTAATATCACCTGCATATTGTTATCAATCAACACAGCACCATCTGCGATCGTGGAAACTAGGGTTTCTAGCTTGGCTTTTTCGGCGGTCAGTTCTTCAATATTTTGTTCTTCATAGCGTTCTAATCGCTCTGCCATCTCATTAAAGCTTAAAATTAACTCCCCTAATTCGCCCCCTAAAGGTAAATCAATGCGTTGCTTGAAATTCCCGGTAGCAATTTCTTTTACCCCCACCAGGAGTTCTTTTATTGGTTTAGTAATAGTTAAAGCGTTTATTACACCTGCCAAAATTACCATTACCCAAATCGTGATAAAAACGGCAATGGTGACATCGCGGGTAAAATTGGTGGAGATGACAGCAGTCTGATTGGGATTGATACCGATCGCTAATACACCTAAATATTTCTTATTAACGATCAGAGGAATAAATACATCGGTAACAACTCCATCTGGGGTCATGTGTTGCCGCACCATCGGCTTTTCCCCATCACCAGGGTAATCTTCTGGCAGTTGTATTCGCCGTTTAATGGTGAGGGAATTTTCTACCTCGGCTTCCCAAAAAGGTATGCCAAAGAAGATTTCCCCGGTTTCATCAGCGTAAAGCATATAACGCACGCTAGAGGTGCTGCTGTAGAAGCGTTGAGAAAATTGGGCAACCTCCGTGAGATTATTATCAGCAACCAGGGGGGCAACATTGGCAGCAAGCAGCAAACCCAAGTCACGCCCGAAGCGGGTGTCATTCATCCGCGCGTCCTGCTGGATTGTATTCACAGCCCAGAAGGTCAAACCACTCATCACCAAGGAAACCACTAATGTAGCCACAGCCAGCAGCTTAGTCTGGAGGGTGAACTCAGACCACCAACTTGCGATTGCATGTCGAATTGTTTTTAACAGAGTTAGCATCTTAAATAAAGTTGTTAGTAGTCTTTGTTATAAAGCCCAACAACTAAAAAATTAACAGTTAATTTGACAAATATGTTAGAGGAACGGGAATGGGGAATTATTAGAGGGTATCTCTGTTAAGGTTGTCTTAACGAATTTACCTCATTTGGGCGATGGAGTTGAAAAAGAGGCAGGGGAGCAGGTGGTCACTGAGCGTAGCCGAAGTGGAGTAGGGGGCAGGGGGCAGGGGAGCAGGGGGAGTAAAGAGAAAATTTTAGTGATTTTTTCTACCGAAATGGCCATGAATACATTTATTTCTTTTTCTTTCCCTGCCTCTTGTTGATATCCAATTGAGGATTAAGGCGTTAAACCCCATTTTTTTAATATTGGTTACGCACAGATGAGTAGTCTAACAAAAATCCCACCTGTAGAGATTTTGAGCGAGTTATCTGACTGGGGTTATCTTTCTTCTGTATGAAGATGCGCTAAACCATAGCAGGCTACCGCAAAGGGCGCATAGACACTTTAGCGGAGCGTCTCGTAGAGAATTGGCTTCCCGCAGGGTAGGACACAAAGAAAGAAAAACGAACCGCAAAGGGCGCAAAGGACACAAAGAAAGAAAGAGAAGTTAAAAGGGTTTGGTGCAATCTCACAAAGAAATGGTATTAGCGGCGGCTAGGAAACTGCTCGCACTTTTTTATAGCTATCAAAAGCCTCTATTTCTATCCCTTGGATGTAATATTGGTTAGAATCAAAGGCTCCATGCGTAGCAATCATCATGGCATGAATCAATGCCTTTGCTTTCAGGAGTGTTTCTTGAAACTCCATTTCAGGATCGGAAAGTGCCACAATGCCGCCGCCAATGCCAATTGAGGTTTGCTCTGGAGTCAGCACAGCAGTACGAATGACAATATTCAAATCAGCCGAACCATTCAATCCCAAAAAGCCGATTGCTCCTGAGTAAACTCCCCGTGCTTCTTGCTCTAATCGATCGATAATCTCAAGGGTTCTGAGTTTGGGAGCGCCTATCATTGAACCGCCGGGAAATGCTTTGCGAATGCAGTCTGTGGCGCTCATATCAGCGCGTAAATGACCGCGAATAGTCGTCACCAGTTGATGTACCGTAGCATAGGTTTCCACATCCATCAATTTGGGAACATGGACAGTCCCGACTGCACAAACTTTTCCTAAATCATTGCGAAGCAAATCCACAATCATCAGATTTTCAGCCCGATCTTTTTCACTGTTTTGCAATTTTTCACGCAGGATAAAATCTTCGTTGGGTGTTTTTCCTCGTGGTAGGGTTCCCTTAATGGGCTTTGTTTCTACCCAGCCTTGGCAATCAATATGCAGAAATCGCTCTGGAGATGAGCAAGCGATCGCCACATCACCAAAGCGCAAAAATGCAGAGTATGGAGCAGGATTGATGCGGCGCAATGAACGATAGAACACCAAGGGATCGGGTGTTGTGTCTGTGTGAATCAAGTTTGTTAAACAAACTTGATAAGTTTCTCCTTCGTGAATTTCTTGCAAACACATCTGAATATTATCAAGATAAGTCCTTTCAGACCGACTTAAGCGGAAAATAACAGGTGTTTGAACTTCTGGTGGAACAATAGGCGATAGGGGAAGAAGATGGTCAATCTGGTGTCTGATCCATTCAAACCAGGCTTCAGAGGCGGCTGTTTGTCCGTGCTGAATTAGGCAAAGCAGATAGAGTGTTTGCTCCTGGTGATCGATTGCAATCATTCGATCTGCTAGTAGAAACATGGCATCAGGTAAGCTAGAGTGGTGATTTAATTGAGACCCGCACTCTGCTTTTAGTTCATAGCCAAAGTAACCCACAAACCCGCAATTGAAATCGAAGGGTAAATCATCAGATGAGCAATGTCGCCGTTCAATTTCATGCTGGAGATATTCAAAAATCCCCTTAGTCTTACAGCTTATGGTATCGGACTGTGTAATCGTGAGTTCCTGTGATCGCGTCTGATAGCGAATTAGCAGACTGTTTTCGCCACCGCTATCTCCCATAAAGGAAAAGCGAGAAAGACCAGATTCAACCAGACTGCTATCTAGCCAGAAGGTATTTGGTGATTTGCCAAACAAATGCACAAACATCTGCTCTGTATCGGGATACAGATTCAGCTTGTGCGTACAAAGTTGAAATTCCTGTTGCTGTTTTTGGGAAGAAGAACTTGGAGGTATGGAAGCAGCACCACTATCTCCTACCCAATAGTGTTTTCTCGGACTATTGCCGCGCTCTTGGGCAAATTTTAGGGTAATCTCTCTAAAATTCTCGAATAAGGTTTGTCCATACTGAGTACAGATTGACTCTGGATGAAACTGCACACCCCATAGCGGCAAAGCTCGATGGCGCATTCCCATCACCAGATTATCCTCTGTCCACGCTACTTTTTCTAAACAGTCTGGTAGGTCATTTGCAACCAGCAAAGAATGGTAGCGCACAACAGAGAAAGGAGAAGGAATTCCCGCAAACAAATCAGTACCACTGTGATAAACTTCACTGATTCGACCATGCTGAACCTCAGGTGCATGGATAACTTTACCTCCATACTCATTACCAATTCCTTGATGTCCAAGACAAACACCTAGAAGGGGCACTTGGGTATTTTGAATAGCTTGACGACAGATCCCAAAATCTTTGATATTCTCAGGACGGCCTGGCCCTGGTGAAATTACAATGTTGTCAAATTCCCAATGTTGCAGTTCATCCCATGCAAATTGATCGTTGTAAATCACAGTCGGATACTCTGCATTGACTTCTGCAATTAATTGGTAAAGATTAAAAGTATAAGAGTCATAATTGTCAATAATTAGGGTTTTCATCTTGGAAGTTTCGGTGTTGTTATCCCTCTAGCCTAAGAGGATGTTTGAAAAGTTGTGATTGATGTATCAAATATTTTTTACCCCACTCTAACCCTCCCCGTATGTATTGGGGAGGGAACTAGATTTTCTTGTTTCCCCCAATCCATCGGGGGATTAAGGAGGGTAAAACCCGGATCTAAAAGTAACTCCGATTTGTGTGTACACCGTAGCCTTTATTAAGGGGGGATTTAAGGGGGTAATAATTTGATTAAAATCACAACAAACCACTTTTCAAACATCCTCTAAGTAAGTTGGTGCAAAAAAACCCAAGTATATTACGAAATGAAAATAGGCTTAAAATCCTTACCAATGAAAAATGACAGCCTTAGCCAGTTAGCTTTAATTGCGCCGACCTACTTACGTAAGATTAAAACCCCTAGTCAATAGCTGAATTGGACAGCGATTAACTAGGGGTTTTGACCATTGGGGAACTGGCAAAAGTCTAAATTGAATAAGACACAGGAAAGGATTTTGCATCCTTTGGCTTGACATATATACGCTGTTTCGGTTCTAACTCTAAGTCATTAAAGCGATCGCGTGTTAAATGCGCCATCACCACTTGTCCATCATCGAAAGTTAATTCTACCTGAATTTCCCAACCCAAATGTATCAATCGGCTCACTGTGGCAGCCGTAGTAGCACCGTTGGCAACCTTTTCTAAAATCACATCTTGCGGACGCAAAAATACTTGTGGGTGTGGCGCATCAAACCCGCTACTTTGAAAAATCTTCGAGTTGCTGGGTAATACATTTACCGGGCCGATGAAGCTCATCACAAATGCGGTGGCAGGATTATCATAAATTTCCGATGGTGTCCCCACTTGTTCCACACGCCCTTTATTCATGACCACAACTTCATCGGAAACTTCCATTGCTTCCTCTTGGTCGTGGGTGACAAAAACCGTGGTAACATGAACTTCATCATGGAGGCGGCGTAACCATGCCCGTAAATCTTTTCGGACTTTAGCATCAAGTGCGCCAAAAGGTTCATCTAGGAGTAATACTTCAGGTTCTACTGCCAAAGCCCTTGCTAAGGCTACCCGTTGTCTTTGACCACCAGAAAGTTGTGATGGATAGCGATCGCCTAATCCACTCAATTGCACCAACTCTAGTAATTGTTCTACCTTTCCCTTGATCTTCTTTGGCTGCGCCTTGCGAATTTCTAAGCCAAAAGCAATATTTTGTCTGACGGTCAAATGCTTAAATAGAGCATAGTGCTGAAATACAAAGCCAATATTCCGCTGTTGCACGCTTTGGTATGTAGCATCCTTACCGGTAAGCAGGATTTTGCCGCTATCTGGCATTTCTAAACCTGAAATTAGCCGTAGTAGCGTAGATTTACCCGATCCCGACGGCCCAAGCAACGCAACTAGCGAACCACTCTTAATTTCCAGGCTAACCTCATCAACTGCCTTGAAACTCCCGAATTGTTTGGAGACGTTCTCAACTACTATGCCCACTACTGCTATACCTCTGCAACTAAATCTACAGATCCTTGGTAGGATTACTGTGTCTTACATATACCATATATCGTTATTTATGGATGAACAAGATTTAGCTACCGCAACTGCCGCAATCGAGAAAGCTACAATCAGCACCACTGCAATCTAGGGAACTACAATCCGGTGAACCACAATTAGGAGTTATGTTAACCATCTCGGCACAATTGCAGCCCAAATCGGCACAATCAAAACATTCAGTATTATTGCTGCTAATAAATGAGGGGTTTTGACCAACTTTACCAGATGCTTGTTTTGGTTGCTGTGTTTCTGCCTCCTCCTCTGTGGATTCTTCTGAATTCTCGATTTGCATAGATATATAGCGGCAAGCTGCTGCACGTTTACGCAAAATATGGTTAGCTTCTTTACAAGCTTGAAATCGTTCACGAGAATTGACAAATGCTACTTTTAAACCTTCCTGAGCAATTACCCGCTTGAAGTACGCAGAGCAAGATTCACCGCCATATAGTATTCTGTGGGCACAAGCAAAACCTTTGTGTGGGGAAATATGCTTTTGATATCCGGTAATTGCGGCGGCACTAATTTGTCTAGCAAAAGAATCGAATAAGGAAATCTGCATATTTTGGGACTGGGGACTGGGGACTGGGGACTAGGCAATATTCTTCCCAATTTCCAATCCTTAATTCCCAATTCCCAATTCCCAATTCCCAATTCCCAATTCCCAATTCCCAATTCCCACTTCGTATCGAAACATTAAGGAATATTGCATTTGTGCAGAAACCTGACGGTAAACCGCCAAATCACCAGAAATACCGTGGTAGTATGCTCTCGGTAAATGTGAAGATTGGGAGAAAGACCTTTGACACTACGGGTTGCTGTTATTGGGTCAGGCCCTGCTGGTTCATCTGCCGCAGAAACACTGGCAGCCTCTGGGATTGAAACCTACCTGTTTGAGCGGAAGCTGGATAATGCAAAGCCTTGTGGGGGTGCAATTCCCCTCTGTATGGTGAGTGAATTTGACTTACCACCAGAGATTATCGATCGCCGGGTACGGAAGATGAAAATGATTTCGCCTTCCAATCGGGAGGTTGATATCAATCTGATAAATGAAGATGAATATATAGGAATGTGCCGCCGGGAAGTGCTAGATGGCTTTTTGCGTGATCGAGCGGCAAAATTAGGCGCAAATTTAATTAATGCCACTGTTCATAAACTTGATATACCAGGAAACAATACTGATCCCTATACCATTCATTACGTTGACCATACAGAAGGTATATCTCAGGGAATTGCCAAAACTCTGAAGGTGGATTTAATCATTGGGGCAGATGGGGCTAATTCTCGCGTTGCTAAAGAAATGGACGCTGGGGATTATAATTATGCGATCGCTTTCCAAGAGCGAATTCGCTTACCCGAAGACAAAATGGCCTACTACAACGACCTCGCCGAAATGTATGTCGGTGATGACGTTTCTACCGATTTCTACGCTTGGGTTTTTCCCAAATATGACCACGTAGCTGTCGGTACTGGCACGATGCACATCAATAAAGCCAGCATCAAACAGTTACAAGCTGGTATCCGCGCCCGTGCATCCGAGAAACTAGCAGGCGGTAAAATCATCAAAGTCGAAGCGCACCCCATTCCTGAACATCCCCGTCCCCGTCGTGTCGTTGGTCGCATCGCTTTGGTGGGAGATGCTGCTGGTTATGTTACCAAGTCCTCTGGTGAAGGTATTTATTTTGCCGCTAAATCTGGGCGGATGTGTGCCGAAACTATTGTAGAAGCATCTAATAGTGGTAGCCGTATTCCTACAGAAGGCGACCTCAAGATTTACCTAAAGCGTTGGGATAAGAGATACGGACTCACTTACAAGGTGCTGGACATTCTGCAAAGCGTGTTCTATCGTTCCGACGCTACCCGTGAGGCGTTTGTGGAAATGTGCGATGACCTCGATGTACAACGGCTAACATTCGATAGCTATTTGTATAAGACGGTTGTCCCAGCTAATCCCATCACCCAATTAAAAATTACTGCCAAAACTATTGGTAGTCTAATTCGGGGTAATGCCCTTGCACCTTAATTGCGTGCAAAGGACTGGGAATTACAACAAATACATTACTCAATTTTGTGGGGTGGACATCCTGCACGCTAATTAATTTGGGCGGGCCAGATACCATTGGTGTCAACTTAAGCTCAAATACTTATTCCACAGGCATTTTACCCCCCTTATTAAGGCTACGGTGTACACACAAGTTATCGAATCACTACAAGTTCTCAAATTACCCCACCCTAACCCTCCCGAATGCATCGGGGAGGGTTAGAGTGGAGTAAAGCCGATTATTTATCAATGACTTCAGACTTGTGTGTACACTGTAGTCTTTTTAAGGGGAGTTACTGCGTTGGGCGGCTTTGCCGACTTGAAGCACATGGCGTGGATTTAGGGGGATCTAAAACTATTTGATACTGAACAAGAGGACTTTTCAAATATCCCCTAAGAACAAGACAATTTTGTATATCTTTCATATCAACAGTGGCTCTTGCAAAACAGATAGTTTAATTTATGCTTGCAGACTTATTGCTTCACAGGCTTGTTCTAATCCACCAGCTTATTTTCTCTAAATTAGGATCTATTTCCTGCCAAAAGTTTCCTGAAGAGTCTACTTCTCTTGCTGCTGCGAGTATTTTATCTATACCGTCAAAGTTTTTTTGAATCAGCTGTTTATCTAATTTAGGAATATCTAATTTAAGATATTTCAGACGGTTGGGTAGCTCTACCTTCTCTTTTGTTGACAAGCTAATAATTTGCTCAACTTGTTCCAGAATTTTGTCTATTGATATAAAGACTTCTTCAATACTCGGCTTTTTAGTTTTTAATTGCAAATCTTTTTCTTCAAAGTTTTCTTCTTGATTACCTAACTTGACTATTACTATTTTGACAAAGAAAATATTGTAATCAACCCCAATAACTTCACCTATTTGATGATGATATTTTCCACTTTTATTGATAATTACTATGTCGCCTTTCTCAATTTTGTCTTTCATGATTACTACAGCCTATAAATCAAATTGCTAAATAATCTCCTCTACAGAAAATACTACTCTAAAGCCACAAACTCTCAGCCCACCGTCTGACTCATTCCAGCTACGGCTGGCGCTGCGACACAGTTCGGCGTTGAAACTCCAAGAACCACCACGTAGCACTCGGCGATTAATATCACCACCAACTTCCCAGGCTGTTCCATCTGAGGGTGCATCGCTGTAATTGTTGTGCCACGAGTCAGCGCACCATTCCCAAACTAGCCCGTGCATATCGTATAATCCAAAGGCGTTGGCGACTTCAAAACTACCGACGTTAGTTGTTTCTTTACGGAATTTGCTTGTTGGTTCAATAGTGCAACTGACTAACTCAGAGGTAATGGTTTCGCCAAAGTGGAAAGATGTTGTAGTTCCAGCCCGACAAGCATATTCCCATTCAGCCTCACTGGGTAAACGATAGTCGCGTCCAGTTTTTTCTGATAGTCTGAGACAGAATTCTACAGCCTCATACCAAGATACATTTTCTACTGGTCTATCTAAACCTTTAAATTTCGATGGATTGGGATTTAAAGCTTGTTTGATTTTGGGTAAAGCTGCTACTACTCTCCACTGGGCTTGAGTTACGGGAAATTTCCCCATAAAAAATGGTTCAACGGTGACTTTATGCCGAGGACGTTCGTCAGCATCTCCCTCAAACTCTGGTGAACCCATCATGTAAGTACCACCAGGAATCGATACCATTTCTAAGGTGACAGATTTACCCAATTCTTCCGCAAAGAAGTTGGCATTACCACTCATGCGGTTTACTTCTCTACCACCTGTGTCTACTGTCACTACGTCAAATTCAAAAGTTTCTAAGGGAGGTAATGGTACTATTATTTTTTGTGGTAGCGGCGGTAATATAGGTTGAGACATCGAAACGATTTTCAGGGCAACAGGTTCAATATTCGATGTTGCAAATTTCAAATCGTTGATAACTTCTACTGCTGTTTGATATCTTTCACTCGGTAGATGTTTTAGTAATTTCTCTAAAATTCTTCCTAAGTCGTCGCTGAGAGTAATACCTTTTTCTTGTAACCATTCGCGCCACATCCATTTAGCATTCATAGCATCATAAATAGGGTCATTAACCTGTCCAGAAGCATCCTGCAACGGTAAACATCGAGTTAAAAGACGTACACAAGTTACACCCAAAGCATACAAATCACTGCCGTGACAAGCAAATCCAGCCATTTGTTCAGTTGGGGCATAACCAAGGGTATAAATTACTGTCGCTTGTCTTCCTAAACTGGTTTGTGTTACCTGTTTAGCACCACCAAAGTCAATTAATACAGGTTTTTCATCACTTGCACGGCGGATAATATTTTCTGGTTTGATATCCCGATGAATGACGTTATGGGTATGAATAAATTCCAGAACTGGCAATAAATCAGCTAAAAGTTCCCAAATCTGTTTTTCACCATAGATTTGCTGCTGAACTTCTTGTAAGAGAGTTTTTCCTTGAATGAATTCTTGGACAAGATACAAACTAGCACCTTGCTCAAAATAAGCTAGTAATCGAGGAATTTGGGTATGATTCTCTCCTAGTTCATACAACCGAAAAGCCTCTTCTTTAAAAAATTCTGCTGCTTTAGTGCGTTGTCCGGTTCCCTGAAATTGGGGAAAAAATTGCTTGATGACGCAAGGCGCGTTTAGTCTGTCTACATCCTCTGTAGCATAAGTTCTACTAAATCCACCTTCACCTAAGAGTCTTAATACGCGGTAACGGCTTCTTAGAAGTTTGCCAAAGTTGCTTTGTCCGCAACTCACGCAAAATCTATTGCTAGCAGAGTTGAATGGATTTGAGCAATTGGGATTTTGGCAGATTTGCATAATGAGGGGGAAATAGCATTTTCTCCAAAGTTAGCCCCAATATTATCTAATTGAAAACAGTTATGTAGAGAAGCGAACACGGAAGTTTATTCATGTGCTTAAACTTCTTTTAACACGAGAACAAGAAGATGAATAAATTTTATATATTTACTTATTTTGGGACGTTTCTAACTATTGGTAAATACGAATACATAAGTATGAAGAATGTAGAGGTGTTCACATTGCAACATCTCTTTGAATATAGCTTTTTTTGCCATCCAAAAAAGTTCACGGAGAACCAAGTTATCCATAATTTTAATTGTTAATTACAAGTTTTGTTTTTAGCTTTTATTTTCTCCAGAAGCGCGAATTAATTCAGCTATAAATGCAACGATCGCAGATACTGAAATCAACATGACGCTTAAAGCGTTAATATCAGGCTTGACTCCTGTTCTAATCCGACTAAAAATTTCCATTGGTAGGGTGTTAGAACCACTACCGGCAGTAAAACTAGAAATGAGAAAATCGTCTAGGCTGAGGACAAAGGCTAGGAGACAACCAGCCAAAATACCAGGCATCAGTTGAGGTAATAATACTTGCATGAAAGCTTGGATTGGTGTAGCACCTAAATCTAGTGCTGCTTCTTCTAAGTGGGGATCTAAATTGGTAAGTCGTGAAGCAACTACAAGTCCGACATAAGCTAGACAAAACACGATATGCGCTGCAACTATCGTCCACAAACTTAGGGGTATGGCAAAGGCGGCTAAACAAACTAGGGTTGCCACTGCGATCGCAATATCGGGAATAATCAATGGTAAGTAAGCAACACCCCGATACAATTTCTTGCCAGGAAATTCGTAACGCGCTAACCCAACCGCCATCAAAGTTCCCAGCACGGCTGAAACCCCAACTGCACAACCAGCAACTATCATACTGTTTTGCAAAGCTGATAAGATGCGATCGTCGTTGAACAACTTGCGATACCAATCGAGAGTGAATCCTTGCCAAGTTGCGCTATAGGGCGACTGATTGAAGCTATAAAAGCTAAGTACCAGTATAGGCAGGTACATGAACACAAATATTACTAGTGAGAAAACCGCCTGCCATGAGACACGCGGTTTTTTGAGAGATGGAGAGATATTCACGTTTATATATATGATTTTTATTGATGGAAATACAAAATATCATATTTTATGTAATAAGTCAATTATTTAACTCTGTTTTCTCACTCTTGGCTACGAGGGAATCCAACTCATGGAGGTAATTCTCGTGACTTTCTATTGCCTTTAAATAAGGTTAATAGGAACAGAAATGATTGTTATCTTGAAAAACTTTGATAGAACTTCTAACAAAATTGCTGTTTTTGATTTCAAAATACCTAATTTACCAAAATCTGTCTTTTGGACGGCTACAGTTTATCTTTTAGAGTACGGAAAGCCGCTCAAAGAGTACCTACACGTTTGATTATTTAATTAATATTTGTAAATCCGATAGTTAATAAGCGAAATTGGATATTTATCGCCTAATCTTACTATTTAAAGTAAGTTTAGGCAATTTTATAAAATTATTATTCATCAAAAAATCTATATTTAAAATTACACCAAACAACCAAAAATTAATATATCAGAATAGATTTACCTCTTTAGGAGTGGATAATTTCTGTACTAGGATAGACAAGCAATATAGAATAAATAGCATAAGATTTGAAGGAAATTGTTAATAGATTTAGTATCCGAAGTTACTTTCTGATGCCAAGTGAATTAATTACAAGCACTACGACAACAGAAATAAAAAACTTCTAATTCAAGCTTTATTTTTTAGGAGGTTTGTGATGAGAATTGCTCAAGTAGCTCCATTATGGGAAAGAGTTCCACCTCCAGCTTATGGAGGTATAGAGTTAGTAGTGGGGTTACTAACCGATGAATTAGTCAGACGAGGACATGAAGTAACTTTATTTGCATCGGGAGATTCTATCAGTCTGGCAAAACTTGTATCAGTTCATCCCAGTGCCCTCAGACTCGATCGCACTATCAAAGATTACAGCGTTTATGAAATGCTGAATCTCGCTTCAGTGTATGAACGCGCAGAAGAATTTGATATTATTCACTCCCATATCGGGCATGGGGCACTGGCTTACGCAAATCTCGTCACAACCCCTACGGTTCATACGTTGCACGGTATTTTTACCCCTGACAACGAAAAGATGTTTAGTTTTGGTAAAAAACAACCCTACGTCAGTATTTCCGATGCACAACGAGAACCAAGGTTAGGGTTGAACTGTATAGCAACGGTCTACAACGGAATTGATGTCAGCAGTTATAATTTTCACGCTCAACCAGAAGATCCGCCCTACCTAGCGTTTTTGGGTCGGATGTCTCCTGAAAAGGGAGCGCATTTAGCAATAGAAATTGCAAAACTTGCCGGTTGGTGTTTGAAAATGGCAGGTAAGGTAGATGTTGTTGATGTGGAATACTTTGAGAAGGAAATCAAACCCCACATTGACGGAGAGCAAATTCAGTACTTGGGTGAAGCTAATCATGCTCAAAAAAATGCTCTCATGGGAGGTGCAGTAGCAACTCTGTTCCCCATTACTTGGCGGGAACCCTTTGGATTAGTGATGGTTGAGTCAATGGCTTCGGGTACGCCAGTGATTGCGATGAACTTAGGGTCTACTCGAGAGGTAATTTCCCACGGTAAGACGGGATTCCTCTGCAATAATATTCAAGAGTGCATCAGTGCTATCGATCAGGTAATAGAGTTAGACCGCTATACTTGCCGCCAATATGTTGAAAACAGTTTCAGCGTTGAGAAAATGACTGATGGCTATGAGGCAGTTTATCAAAAAATAATCGCAGAACGATTTTCTCGGAATGGGCATTCACGCAGTTTGATTGGTTTAAGTAGCGATCGCATTTAATTTGTGTGCCTAAGAGGTTGTTTGAAAAGAAGTTGGCTGTGATTTTAGATACTCATTTATCCCCCCTAACCCCCCTTAAAAAGGGGGGAATCGGAGTCAAAGTCCCCCAATTTATCGGGGGATTTAGGGGGATCTTATCTTTTAAACCAAGACTGCTACCAAGTTAGGCGATATTGCCATTTTTCCAATGTTTTCGCCTTAACCCCTGAAACTCTTTCTAAGTCTTGTAAAGATGTAAATTTTTGCTGTTGACGGCTAAGAATTATCCGTTGTGCTAACTTCTTACCCACACCAGGGAGAGTTTCTAATTCTTCCAAGCTTGCAGTGTTAATATTTATTTGTTTAATTGCTTGTAGTTCACTTGATGAAGAACTTTTTATTTGGGGACAGCGTGTTTGTTCTAATTTAACTTTTTCTTGAATTGCTGGTGGTAAGCCGGGTTTAACTTTGGTATAAAGACGAGCAAATTCTCGCACATAGTGAGCCGCAACTATGGGATTTTCAATTACTACAAGTGTCTCATCGTTACCATTATTAGCAGCGTCTGACCAATTATGAGAACCTGTAATTACTGTTTGGCTATCTATTACACCAAATTTGTGATGTAATAAATCGCCCTTAGGTAAAACAGGTACACCTACAGTAGTAATTGGATTTTGCCAAGGATGGTTATCAACTTCATATTTACATTTATTACTGAGAGCAACTCCCATCATATCTAAGGCTTCACTGTAGGGACGATATGCAAATTGTGGTTCAATTAAAGCGCGAATTTGCACGTTTTGTTGATGGCGATTTTCTAAGATATTAGCAAGTCGCTGATCGGAAAGGACAAATAAGGCCATGTCAACAGATTTAGTTGCTGAATCTAAAGTTTTACCAATTAAACCATTACTACTGTTACTCCAGGGTTCAGTTGGAGAAGTTGGCGAAAATTGTACAGTAATTGTGGTTTGATTTAATGTAATTTTTTTAGGCGATCGCATCGGTTTTTGTAACCCAAATAGACTATCTGGCTTACCTTCTGACCCATCTCCCCACATAATATTAAACTCTTCTGTAAATAAAGATGCTAATTCTGGGCTGTCAATCTGCAATAAGTTATTGGCATTGCCTAAAGTATTGGAATTTGTAAAATCACCAGATGTATCACTTAGCGTAAAATTCGCTGAACTGATAATTACAATGCGATTATCTACAATCACAAATTTATGGTGCATCAAGCTGCTACCTGCTGAACCATCTGCTCGATCGTCTATCCAGGGAATTTTAGCATTCTGCAAAATTATTAAAGCATCTCTTTGATTGATTTCTGCTGGGCTGAGTTGATTGTCTTGGTTAATATCGATAAATTTGCGAAATTCGTTGTAGCGTTCTTGTTCCCTTTTATCTAACTTACTGACTTCAGCAGATGTTAAACTACTCCAAGGTCTGCTGTAGGTATTTTCTAAAATTATCCTGACTTTTACCCCAGATTTTTGTCTATCAACCAGTGCTAGGGCAACTTTGGGTAAACGTAATTCTTGGACCACCACATCTACTGTAGATTTAGCGTGCATAATAGCATTGACAATTTCTTTTTCTAAATCATCTCCCAAGCGAGTTTGCTGACGATAAGCTTCTTTGTATTCTGAAGACTCAGAATGGTTAAAGTAAACTTGAACTAAAGGGTCTTGTGGTAAAGGTGCTGGACGCTGATTGAAAGACTGGACTCGTTGACAACCAGCGAGGGAGAATATTAGTAAAAAGATATATGAAAAATATCTTTGTCTAGAGATAAGTTGCACTGTAATCTGTTAAAAGTGGATTGAGAGTGGACAGATTTATCATTCCCAAAATTTTGTATTCTAAATTAATTAGAAAAATAACTTTCCAAACAAAGGGAAAAATCCACTCCTAGATGCAGAATTACAAAGATTTTTTTCAGGATTTATCCATGTAAACTGCATCTTCTGAAAAGATCGCCAGCCTATTACCAAAGTGTGTTCTCACCATTATCGGCTATATGCAAATTTATCTAGATTACAGCGCTACTACTCCCACTCGAAAAGAAGCGATCGCAGTTATGCAAACAATCCTGACTCAACAGTGGGGCAATCCTTCCAGCTTACATGAGTGGGGACAACGGGCTGCAACGGTTGTTGAACAAGCCAGAGTTCAAGTTGCTGGTTTAATTAACGCCGCCAATCCTGAATCGATCATTTTTACCTCTGGTGGCACTGAGGCAGATAATTTGGCAATAATGGGTGTGGCTCGGTTGTATGCTGTTCCTCAACATCTAATTATTTCCAGCGTCGAACATTCCGCAATTTCTGAAACAGTAAAGTTGCTAGAAATGTGGGGTTGGGAAGTTACGCGCTTGTCTGTAAATGTTAAAGGTAGAGTCAATCCCCTAGATTTAAAGGCAGCGTTGCGACATAACACAGTTTTGGTTTCTATAATTTACGGTCAAAGTGAAGTTGGGACAGTGCAACCGATCGCAACATTGGGTAAAATTGTGCGATCGCATGGGGCTTTGTTCCATACAGATGCGGTGCAAGCTGCGGGACGTTTACCCATAGATGTGCAACAACTAAACGTAGATTTACTTAGCCTTTCTAGTCATAAAATATATGGCCCGCAAGGTGCAGGGGCATTGTATGTGCGTCCTGGTGTGGAATTGATGCCCTTACTGAGTGGTGGTGGACAAGAAATGGGACTGCGTTCTGGTACGCAAGCAGTACCGATAATTGCCGGATTTGGTGTAGCAGCAGAATTAGCAGCGCAAGAATTAGCTACAGAAACACCACGATTAATTGAATTACGCGATCGCGCCTTTGCCCAATTAACTGAGATTCCTGGTTTAATTCCTACAGGTGATGCTTGCGATCGTTTACCTCACCATGTAAGTATGTGCTTAGAAAACGCCGACGGTAAAAAACTTAGCGGTAAAGCCTTGGTACGACAGCTAAACCTTGCTGGCATCGGCATCAGTGCTGGTGCTGCCTGTCACAGTGGTAAACTTAGCCCTAGTCCAATATTGTTAGCAATGGGTTATTCCGAAAAAGCCGCTTTGGGAGGAATTCGCATCACATTGGGGCGTGATACAACTGAAGCTGATATAGATTGGACGGTGATGGTGTTGAAGCAAGTTTTGCAAAGGCTAACACCGGATTTATCTTTAGTTAAACGTTAAATTAAATGTGACATAATCGCATACCTGTGGGAATACTAGCCGTATAAACTAGCTAAACACGGGTGCTTTTTACCTGCTTGATACGAACATCTGCATTTACCTGATCAAGTAAAAACCCCAAAAAGTACTGGATAAATTTCAAACCCTTAGCATTTCTGATGTTGGTATCTCCTCTATCACCATTGCCGAACTAGAATATGGAGTTGCCAAAAGTCAACAGCAAGAGAAAAATCACATCGCCCTGATGCAATTTCTGCTACCTCTAGAAATTGTCGAATTCAATCAAGCATCTGCAACGATTTACGGCAGCATCAGAAGTGATCTCGAAAGTAGAGGACTTATTATTGGTGCAATGGATATGCTCATTGCTTCTCATGCGCTGAGTTTAGGAGTTACCCTTGTCACCAATAATGTGCGAGAATTTTCTCGTATTTCTACGCTCCTATTAGAAAACTGGGTTGAGTAGTTGTGAATAGGCGAGGTATTCGGTATTGTTAAATGAGTTTTTCCCAAAAGCTAATATTTTGAGCCATAAAGGAGTTCAAGCACGACTTATTTTTATGACTTTTGAGGCTTTTCTTGAATGAATAAATTCATTATTGGGATTGGGATGTTCATTGGCTCTACGATTGGCAGCTACATCCCAGTCTTGTGGGGTGGAAGTTTGCTATCCTTTGCCTCGATCCTCTTTAGCGTTATTGGTGGTATTGCAGGGATTTTGCTTGCGTATCGCGTATCAAAATATCTCGGTTTTATCTGATCGGCGCTCTATCTCACTGTCGCTAAAAGTTTTAAATAAGTCTTTTTCTAACAGGTAGAATTTTGAGTGTGTCTTTTATGCGATCGCACTCTAAATTTGGAATGTAAAACAGCTTTGTGTTTACTCCCTCAATCATAGCCAATACTGGAACAATGGAAGTAACGCTAAAGCGACATAAAAAACTATGAGTGAACTTCCTAATACCCTTGAAGATGCGATCGCCCAATCTCGTGCAGCCGTCCAAGCTGCTCTTGCAGATGGTTGTACTCGCATACAAGTTGAGTTCCTGTTTCCAGAACTCAAGTTTATGCCAGTGGCGGAACAATTTCTGCCACTGTTTACAGAATACGATTCCCGTTTGAAGATTTTCTTTGCTGACGCGGGGGCTGCGGCCTTAGCGCGTCGCAATTGGACAGATGCACCATTTCAAATTTTGGATATTGGTACGGGAAGGACTGCTTCCTTGCAAACCAAAATTCAGCCAGAGGATGAGATTTTCTTATTCATTGCCCCCACTTCCGTAGAAGTACCGCAGGTGGAAAAGCTATGTCAAGAAATAGGCGATCGCCCTGTAGTCTTTTTAAATCCCCGTTTAGAAGATTCTGGAACTGTGGGCATTGGTTATGCAGCAAGGCAAACTCGCCTGCGTTTCACTAATACCATTGAATCCTGTTATTACCTGCGCCCCATCGACGAGCAAAGCGCTCTATCTCGCTGCTATCCAGGACAGTGGGAAGTTTGGCTGGAAACCGACGGCGAATATCAAAGAATTGCTGAATTACCCACAAAACCATCGGGTGATGATTTGGATCAGATCCTTTTAAAAGGACAATCACAAACAACAACGGACGCTGCACCTGCGAGAAAGCCCAATATATTTAAGAGTTTGCAACGGTTCTTAAAGGCGTTGAGTAGTTAGGAAAAAGCAGAGGTAGCAGGAGGAAACTCGCTCATCTGCTGCCTCATTTTGAGTTTTTTATTTCTAAAACAGAAACTTGATGCTGAAAACCCTATACATTGTGCGACATTGCCAAGCAGTTGGACAAGAACCTAACGCACCTCTGACATCAGAGGGACACTTCCAAGCGATCGCTCTTGCTGATTTGTTATTTAGCTTTGGGATCGAGCGGGTTATCTCCAGTCCATTTATGAGAGCATATCAATCAATTGCTCCACTCGCTGAACGTCTGGGTATTTCAATCGAAATTGATAATCGACTTACCGAGCGCGTGCTGTGTCCAACACCGCTTGATGATTGGCGTGAGCGATTGGCTGAGTCATTTACCAATCTTGATTTATATTTGGATGGTGGTGAGTCTAGTCGTAGTGCTATGGCGCGTGGGATAGCTGTAATTGATGAAGTATTACAGCAAAAAACCAGCATAACTGCGATTGTGACACATGGCAATTTAATGGCGATGATTCTGAAGCATTTTGACGATCGCATCGGTTATGCTGAATGGGAAAAATTGAGCAATCCAGATGTCTATCGCGTACAGTTTCTCAATGATGCAACACACGTAGAGCGAATGACATTTTTCTAGGTAGTTTAGCAATAAGCCTTTAACTCACAGCATAATCTGTATAGTGATATCTATTTTTATCCACCTAATTAAATTTGCATTTGTAACTATAAAACTTAAGCAAGTGTATTAACTTGATCGTGGATTGATATAAACTTTCAAAAACTATCTTTTTATATTTTGAGTGTAGTCTTTTAGCAGTAAATTCTAAGTTTTTAAATTAAAAAAGATCATTTGTCGATAAAATAAACTACAAATATCATCAGGAATATATATGCGTTTTTCTCAATTTGCAGGGATTCTTGGTTGTACAACAGCAGCTTTTATGTCAATTGCACCAATGCAGGTAGAAGCTGCAACTTTTAAAGTGATATCAGGAGTCACCAGCATCGATCGCGATCACGAAGATATACTTAAAAGTATCGGGCTAACCTTGACAGGCAGCAATAATACAGTTGCACCAATTCCCAGCAATTATTTAGTCGGCTTTGACATCGACTCAGCCACCAACTTTACGTTTAGCGACGAGGGCGGCTTTACTCCGCTTTCAGGAACAATCGAACATACTGGTACTGTTACCTTCAATAATCAAATTACTGTTGGTGACTTTTCAATTGGTTTTGTTCCAGGACGTACCGTTCAAGATGCTAGCGGATTTGTTTTAAGAGACACATTTTCTTTAGATACGATTTTGTTTGATTTGAGTATTCCAGAACCTGCGGTATTTGATGGCCAAAATTTAACCATCCCTGATGTTAAATTGCTGGTTTCTCCAGAATTTGCAAAGATACTGCAAAAACCGGAATTGACAGGTTTATTTGCTGGAACTGCACGAATTGATGCTCAAGTTGCTGCCGTACCCGAACCTGATAGTGTACTGGCAGTTTTGGTAGTGGGTGCGGCTCTCTTGGCAACTAGACTTTATAAAATTAAATACACCTGATATCCTGAAGCATTTTTAAATGCTTATTAACTGGTGCAAGGGTATTGGCAGCAATCAGCCCACTGGCGGCGACTGCTGGTAAACCAATACCGGGAAATGTTGAGTCGCCACAGCACATCAATCCTGGTAGGGGTGTGCTGGGACCGGGAAACATACCGCTTCCAGCCTGAATTGCTGGCCCGTAGGAACCTTGATGACGGCGGAGATAACGCTCGTGAGTTAGAGGTGTACCAACAAGTATGACTTCGCAACGAGAGCGAATATCTGGAATTACCCGTTCTAAAGCTTGCCACATTACTTCTGCACGCGATCGCTTTTGTTCGGCATATTCTTGACTCCTTCTATCCATTCCCTGCCACATAAAGTATGGCTCATTACCAGGTGTATATACATGAATCACATGTTTACCTGCTGGCGCTAAAGATGGATCGAGGACTGAAGGGATGGAAATCACCACCACATTTTGAGGTGCTGTTATGCCCAATTCCCAGTTGTTGACTACGATGTAATGACACCGCAAATTTGACTGTAATCCCTGAGCATCAATGCCTAAATGCAGGTGCATAAAACTATCACACTCAGGTGTAGCTTGTCGTTTATTGCGGTACTGTTTAGGTATTGCTTTATCTGGTAGTAACTTCAGTGTGTCCCAAACCGAGGCATTAGAAATTACTGCTCGTTTTGCCCGAATTTCGGAGCGATCGCGCAGACGCACACCCACCGCACAATTACCTTCTACAAGCACTTCCTCCACATGAGCGCCTAGCCTCAGTTTTCCGCCGTGACGCTCCAACCCTTGTACAAGAGTGTCAACTAAAGCACTACTCCCACCAATGGGATATTCAAGGATTGCATCTGGGCGATACCAGTCCGCAAACATAAATGCTACCTCTGCGGCGCTAGTGCCATCTGCGGGCAATCCAGAAAGGAGAAAGCAAAGTAAATTCAGCCAGTTTCGGGTAAACGTCTCTTTAACAACCCCATCCATAATTCGGCTGAAAGGGCCCGTCAGCTTGATTATATTTGCCACATTCTTTGTCATAGATGGTAGAAATGGGCCCACAGTTCTAGCTGCACCAAAATCAAAGCGTAATGCGGCTGGTGGTATGGAAGTTGCAGCCCTGGCAAATGGTTCCATAACGCGCTGGAGTTCTTGCCATTCAGCAACAGCATTATCACCACAAAATTTCATCAGCACTTCAGAAAATTGATCGGCACCAACCGCCGTGTCAAAATCACCTTCTGGTAGACAACAACCCCAAGTATCGTAGGTGACGCATGACAATTCCGAACCAATTGCATCTAACACTTGTCGCAAAGGGTTAGCAGAGGGGCTGTAAGATAGTCCAGAATAGAGAGACGGGCCAGAGTCGAACTTAAAACCATTGCGCTCAAAACCATGAGCAGCGCCTCCAGCAATGGAGTGGCTTTCGCAGACTATCACATCAAAGCCATATCGCGCCAAAAGAGCAGCACAACTCAAACCGCCAATACCGCTACCAATAACAACTATATCTGTGTTTTGCATATCCCTAATGTTTGCAACAATAAATTAAAAAAGTTGTGGAAACTTGGATAATATCATTCGCTCCCCCATCCAGAAACCGCTCTAATTGGTTAATATCATCACTAAGGATGGACAATGGGGAATGGGGAATGGGGAATAGGGAATGGGAAACAAGGGGAGAAGAATAATTTTATGCCCAATGACAAATGACAAATGACAAATGACTAATTTTTATCGGAGAAAGGAATTTGAAAAATCAGCAATTAGGAAATTGGCAAACCACAGTTTTAGGAATTGTGTTAGCAACACTAGTGATTTTGGGACTAAATTCCTTTATCATTATTAACCCAGGAGAAGCAGGAGTGATCAGCATCTTGGGTAAAGCTAGAGATGGCGCTTTATTGGAAGGGATTCACGTTAAACCGCCTTTTATCTCAGTGGTAGATGTGTATGATTTGACTGTTCAAAAATTTGAAGTGCCAGCCGAGAGTTCTACAAAAGATTTGCAGAATTTATCTGCGAGATTTGCGATCAACTTTCGTCTCGATCCTATCAAGGTAGTTGAAGTTAGAAGGAAACAAGGAACCTTAGCAAATATAGTATCAAAAATCATTGCACCTCAGACACAAGAAGCATTTAAAATTGCAGCCGCCAGAAGAACAGTAGAAGAAGCAATTACTAAAAGAAGTGAATTGAAAGAAGACTTCGATCAAGCGTTAGGCGATCGCTTAGACAAATATGGGATAATTGTGTTAGATACTAGCGTAGTTGATTTAGCATTCTCACCAGAATTTGCCAGAGCAGTGGAAGAAAAACAAATTGCTGAACAACGGGCGCAAAGAGCCGTTTATGTAGCACGGGAAGCAGAACAAGAAGCACAAGCAGATGTGAATCGTGCTAAAGGTAGGGCAGAAGCTCAAAGACTTTTAGCAGAGACACTCAAAGCCCAAGGAGGACAGTTAGTTTTACAAAAAGAAGCAATTGAAGCTTGGAAGAGTGGCGGCGCTCAAATGCCCAAAGTCCTCGTTATGGGTGGCGACTCAAAAAGCGGTGTACCCTTCATATTCAACCTGGGAAATGTCCCAAATCAACCGTAAGGAGTTGGCATTAGATAACAAGCTCTCTATTATGGAATTTGCTCTGACTTTCAGACAAATTCTGCAATACTTGGACGATTTGCAATCTAAAATCGTTCGATTGAGCTACTTGTGCCGAGCATCTCGACTTCGCTCGATGGAACCGGAGCCGAGGTAAGCCGAAGTCTAAAATCCAAAATAGTATAAGTTGGGCTAGTCCCAACTCAAACACAACACAAAAACCAACAAGTTCATCAATCAAAGTTTATGTCAACCCCTAATTCTCACAATCTCACCGCCGAAGAAGCGAAAAAATTACTGAATAAATTTAACTGTCTAGACATTGCGCCTATTCTCAAGCCATCAGAAAAAGCAGTAATTCGTGATGCCCTAATTTTGGTAACTAAACTTGCTGATTATCAAATTTTAGGAATTTGTGCCGATACAGCAGAAGAAGGAATACTGGCTATGAAGACCTACTCTTTGGCTTTGGGTTATGAACCACCAAATAATTTGCTGACACCTGAAGGGCCAGTTTATATCAAATTAAACGGTAAAAATGGCTTGTGCTATCTTGATTCTTATGCTGGACATCATCGTGGAGTATTAGTATCTTGTCAGTCTTACCACGAAGACGGAATCAACGAAATGTATGGACATCTACCTTTGGATTTATTTGTATAGAATTCTGTGAATGTAGGTAAGGTATGTGCTTTACCTACTAATTAACGATCAATGAAAAATTACTAGATTTTATGAGTATTATTACACTCCAGTCGGTTAAAAAAGACTTTGGCATCAAAGAAGTTTTAAAAGATGCCAGCTTTAGCCTTGATGCTACCGATAAAGTTGGCTTAATTGGTACCAACGGTTCGGGAAAATCAACCCTATTAAAAATGATTGCCGGGTTGGAATCCATTGATAGCGGTCAAATTATAATTAACTCCGGTTCTAAAATCATCTACTTACCCCAGCAGCCAGATTTAGATGAAAATCACACAGTTTTAGAGCAAGTTTTTGCTGATAGTGGCGAACATACGGCTTTAGTACGTGAGTATGAAGAACTCTCAGATAAATTAGCTCATTATCCAGATGATAGTCAACTAATGTCTCGCCTTTCTGTGGTGATGCAAAAGATGGATACAAGCGGTGCTTGGGAATTAGAAACCAACGCTAAAATTATCCTTACAAAATTAGGAATTTCTGACTTTGATGCCAAGATAGGCACTTTATCTGGAGGCTATCGCAAGCGCATTGCTTTAGCATCAGCATTGTTAGCAGAACCCGATGCTTTGCTCATGGATGAGCCGACAAACCATCTGGATGCTCTTTCTGTAGAATGGTTACAAAGTTATTTAAATCGCTATCGTGGCGCACTTTTTCTAATCACCCACGATCGCTATTTTTTGGATCGCGTCACCAATCGGATAGTTGAAATCGACCGAGGCGACATTTATACCTATTCAGGCAACTATTCATATTACCTGGAAAAGAAAGCTTTAGCTGAAGAATCTGCCGTAAGTACTCAACGGAAACATCAAGGCTTATTGCGACGCGAGTTGGAATGGCTCAAAAAAGGGCCGAAAGCTAGAAGTACTAAGCAAAAAGCTAGAATTGACCGCGCTCATGCTCTACGGGATACTGAATTTAAAGAAGTTCAGGGTAAAGTTGATATTTCTACAGTTGGTCGTCGCATTGGCAAAAAGGTTATTGAATTAAAGAACGTTTCTAAGGCATACAATGGACGCACCTTAATTAATAACTTCACCTACGAATTTAGTCCAGAAGACCGCATCGGCATCATCGGCGCTAATGGTGCTGGTAAATCCACTTTAATGGATATTATCACTGGTCAGATTCAGCCAGATTCAGGTGTTGCCGAAATTGGGACTACAATTCACATCGGTTATTTTGACCAGCATTCTGAAGAATTGCTCACAGCTTTAAATGAAAATCAGCGCGTGATTGACTACATCAAAGAAGAAGGAGAGTTTATCAAAATTACCGATGGTACTCAAATTACTGCTTCGCAAATGTTAGAGCGGTTTTTGTTTCCTGGTAATCAACAGTATGCCCCAATTAATAAACTTTCTGGTGGTGAAAAACGCCGTTTATTTCTGTTGCGGGTTTTGATGAGTGCGCCCAATGTCTTAATTTTAGATGAACCGACAAACGATTTAGATGTTCAGACATTAGCAGTATTAGAAGATTATTTAGAAGATTTTGTCGGATGTGTAATTGTAGTTTCTCACGATCGCTACTTTCTCGATCGCACTATCGACACAGTATTTTCCTTTGAGGAAGGCGGTAATCTCCGGCAATATCCAGGTAATTACTCGATTTATCTAGACTATAAGAAGGCTGAAGAGGCACAGCAACAAGCTGCGAACACTAAGGAGAAGCCGAAAAATGCCGAAGTTCAAAATAATGGTGCGGCTTCACCCAAGGATGTAGAAAATACCAAGCGGCGGAGATTATCCAATTGGGAGAAAAAAGAATTTGAGCAGTTGGAAGATAAAATTGCCGAGTTAGAAGCTGAGAAAGAAGAAACCGAGAAAACACTAGGGAATGTTTCACCGGGGAATTACAGCGAAGTGCAAAAGCTGTACGATCATGTGGAAAAGCTCAAGCACGCGATCGATGTGGCGACTGAACGCTGGTTAGAATTGGCGGAGATGGAGTCTTAATTTCTTAACATGACGTGAATTAAGACAGGAGACGCGATGAATCGCCGTCTCTACAATTAGTCTTTTGTAGAGACGGCGATTTATCGCGTCTTTATGATGATTTATTTAGCATAGGTGGTTACGGCGTTCCGTTAACACACCTACCACTTCATCTTTTACTTTTGAGTTTTGGAGAATGATTTTCCTGCTTTTTATCCTGCAAGCTGCGAATTTTAACCAGCACTAAAATATATTGTTGAGTCATCCAAATCAACGCCTCAATGGATGAGTTACCTTGGTCAATTTGGCTTTTAGCTTGGAAGCCAATCAAGAATAGTTGCATTGCCAGTAACAAAGCAATGATTTTACCGAGAATTTGACGGGCTTGCATTTGTTTGTGCCTCAAAGAGTTTTATAGATACAGGTTCTCTTTGAGGTTGTGCCCATAAGCAAATACCCTAATCTTGCTGAAAATGCCTTAAAATCTGGATTACATGAGTTTGGGGTGGGAGTTTCAATATGGGGTAGCCCCAAACTTCTTACTCAATTTTTTGGATGTAATGCCACGAAAATCTACTAAAGGCCCTGTAATTCAAAAGCGAGTCAAGCGTCTGCTAGAGGCGTTGCTTTGTTTTGTCAATGGGGAATTTGAGGACGATAACTTTAAAATTAAGTACGACTGGAAAGAAGAAGACAGCACTAACCCCAAGCTGACTGTGCAGACTACGTTAGTTGCGTTGGAGTTGCTGACCCAAAAAGACAAATATCCTGGCAAGTTAACTAAAGCGCAAATTCGAGAAGCGCTGAATTTGCTGAAGGGTTTTTTGAAGATTCTGGAAGATAACCGTCTCCAAACTCAAGGTTCTGATGACTGGCACTTTACTTTAAAGCTATGGTCAAGGGATAGAGAGAAGAACCTAAAACGGTTTGATGAAGCGTGGGAAAATAGCAGACCAAAAAAATCCAAAGAATTAGCAGCCAATTCCACCCAAGATGAGGGTGTTGCTACTGTACGTCAAATTAAACTTACTCTATTTCAAGCGCCACCTTTACCCACATACTTTGTAGAACGCCCAGAGTACAGCGATGATTTAAAGACTCGTCTTTTAAATGGTTCATCGTTTGATAGTCGCACTTTAGTAATTACTGCGATTCACGGTTTGGGTTCGGTGGGCAAATCTACTTTAGCTGCGGCTTTAGCCCATAATGCAGAAATACAATCTCGTTTTTGTGATGGCATTCTTTGGGCAACATTAGGTCAACAACCCAATGTACTGGCTTTACTTAGTGGCTGGGTGCAAGCATTAGGAGACTATAGCTTTAAGCCTACAAGTGTAGAAGCAACTTCCTCGCATCTGCGGACGCTACTTTATGACAAAGCGGTGCTGTTAGTGGTGGATGATGCTTGGAATACCGAAGATGCACAAGCGTTTAATTTTGGTGGTGCGCGTTGTCAAGTTTTGGTAACTACTCGTGAAGGTTCTATTGCCGATGCCTTAGCAGCCAGCACCTACAGCCTGGATATAATGAAACCAGACCAGGCAATGGAATTGCTGACGAAGAAATTAAGACGCGAGATTACAGGCACGGAACGTCACTCAGCAGAAAATTTAGCCAAAGGTGTTGGTTATCTTCCCCTAGCATTGGAACTTGCAGCCGCCGAAGTTGCCTGTGGTACGACTTGGAATGAACTGTTGGCGGATATTCAGCAAGAAGTAGCCAGATTAACAAGTTTTGACCGACCGGAAGCCGAAGAAATTACTGATGAGGCTAGTTTAAAACGCCTGAGTTTAACCGCATCATTAAATTTGAGTGTCAAGAGAATGCCACCAGAAAAGCAGGAGCATTTCTCTTGGTTAGGGGTATTGCCGGAGGATGTCAACATTAATAAGATGATGGCGGCAACGCTGTGGCAGATAGATAAGCGTGATGCTGCCAAGATGTTGCAATATTTACGGAATAAAGCATTGCTATTAACAGGAGTACCGCTTGCTGATGGTATGCCTACCTATCGCTTACATGACTTATTCCACGATTTAGCTTGTAATTTGTTAACTGCTCCCTCTGAGTCAAAGCGCCCAGGAGATTTGGCTGGGTTGGGTTTAAACCTTGCTGATGTTCATGCTGCTTTTTTAAACAAGTATCGGCAGAAAACACAGAATGGTTTATGGCATACTTTACTCGATGATGGTTACATTCATCAGCGTTTAGTTTGGCATTTGGAAAAGGCTGGACAGTTAGAAGAGATTCATCAGTTATTGCGGGAAGAGTCTGCAACTAAAAGCAATGGCTGGTATGAAGCGCGAGAACAATTGGCACAAATTAGCGGTTACATCACAGATATTTCTCGTGCCTGGGAACTAGCAGAAGCGAATCGGACTGAATCAACACTAGGCTTGCAATGTCGTTATGCTTTGATTACTGCATCGATCAATAGTTTGGCAGCTAATCTACCAGCAAATCTGCTGGTAGCGTTGGTCAAAAACAAGATGTGGACTCCCGAACAAGGACTAGCCTATGCCCTGCAAAAACCAAAACCACAAGAGAAAATCGACTCGCTTACAGAACTAGTCAATTATTTAACACCAAATCTTCAAGAATTCGCACTGCAAAAAGCCCTTGCTGCTGCCAAGGCGATTCAGAATGAGGATTATTGTGCCGATGTCTTGAGTGCCTTAGCTGAAAAACTGCCACCAGAGTTGTTGCCAGAAGCCCTTGCTGCTGCCAGAGCAATTCAGGATGAGGATTCTCGTGCCAAAGCCTTGAGTGCCTTAGCTGAAAAACTGCCACCAGAGTTGTTGCCAGAAGCCCTTGCTGCTGCCAGAGCAATTCAGGATGAGGATTCTCGTGCCAAAGCCTTGAGTGCCTTAGCTGAAAAACTGCCACCAGAGTTGTTGCCAGAAGCCCTTGCTGCTGCCAGAGCAATTCAGGATGAGGATTCTCGTGCCAAAGCCTTGAGTGCCTTAGCTGAAAAACTGCCACCAGAGTTGTTGCCAGAAGCCCTTGCTGCTGCCAGAGCAATTCAGGATGAGGATTCTCGTGCCAAAGCCTTGAGTGCCTTAGCTGAAAAACTGCCAGATATATTGCCAGAAGCCCTTGCTGCTGCCAGAGCGATTCAGGATGAGGATTCTCGTGCCAAAGCCTTGAGTGCCTTAGCTGAAAAACTGCCAGATATATTGCCAGAAGCCCTTGCTGCTGCCAGAGCGATTCAGGATGAGTATTATCGTGCCAATGTCTTGATTGCCTTAGCTGACAAACTACCAGAGTTGTTGCTAGAAGCCCTTGCTGCTGCCAGAGCGATTCAGAATGAGTATTATCGTGCCAATGTCTTGATTGCCTTAGCTGAAAAACTGCCACCAGAGTTGTTGCTAGAAGCCCTTGCTGCTGCCAGAGCGATTCAGGATGAGGATTCTCGTGCCAATGTCTTGATTGCCTTAACTGACAAACTGCCACTAGAGTTGTTGCCAGAAACCCTTGCTGCTGCCTGGGCGATTCAGGATAATACTGATCCTCGCAAAGCCTTGATTGCCTTGATTGCCTCAGCTGACGAACTGCCACTAGAGTTGTTGCCAGAAACCCTTGCTGTTGCCAGAGCGATTCAGGATGAGTATTATCGTGGCAAAACCTTGAGTGCCTTAGCTGAAAAACTGCCACCAGAGTTGTTGCCAGAAGCCCTTGCTGTTGCCAGAGCGATTCAGGATGAGGATTCTCGTGCCAAAGCCTTGATTGCCTTAGCTGACAAACTGCCACCAGAGTTGTTGCCAGAAGCCCTTGCTGCTGCCAGAGCGATTCAGGATGAGGATTCTCGTGCCAAAGCCTTGATTGCCTTAGCTGACAAACTGCCACCAGAGTTGTTGCCAGAAGCCCTTGCTGCTGCCAGAGCGATTCAGGATGAGGATTCTCGTGCCAATGTCTTGATTGCCTTAGCTGACAAACTGCCACCAGAGTTGTTGCCAGAAGCCCTTGCTGCTGCCAGAGCGATTCAGGATGAGTATTATCATGGCAAAGCCTTGATTGCCTTAGCTGACAAACTGCTACCAGAGTTGTTGCTAGAAGCCCTTGCTGCTGCCAGAGCGATTCAGGATGAGTATTATCGTGGCAAAGCCTTGATTGCCTTAGCTGACAAACTGCCACCAGAGTTGTTGCCAGAAGCCCTTGCTGCTGCCAGGACTATTCAGCGTAAGTATTATCGTGCTAAAGCCTTGAGTGCCTTAGCTGACAAACTGCCAGATATATTGCCAGAAGCCCTTGCTGCTACCTGGGCGATTCAGGATGAGGATTCTCGTGCCAAAACCTTGAGTGCCTTAGCTGATAAACTGCCACCAGAGTTGTTGCCAGAAGCCCTTGTTGCTGCCTGGGCGATTCAACCTTATCGTGGCAAAGCCTTGATTGTGTTAGCTGACAAACTGCCACCAGAGTTGTTGCCAGAAGCCCTTGCTGCTGCCAGAGCGTCTCAGGATGAGGATTCTCGTGCCAAAGCCTTGATTGCCTTAGCTGACAAACTGCCACCAGAGTTGTTGCCAGAAGCCCTTGTTGCTGCCTGGGCGATTCAGCATGAGGATTTGGGTGCCAAAGCCTTGAGTGCCTTGGCTGATAAACTGCCACCAGAGTTGTTGCCAGAAGCCCTTGCTGCTGCCTGGGCGATTCAGGATAAGCCTTATCGTGCCAAAACCTTGAGTGCCTTAGCTGACAAACTGCCACTAGAGTTGTTGCCAAAAGCCCTTGCTGCTGCCAGGGCGATTCAGCATGAGGATTTGCGTGCCAATGCCTTGAGTGCCTTAGCTGAGAGTTTGTCACAAATGCCATCTACGGAACTTTTTCCCTTTTGGCGAGATACGCTTCATGAGCTATCCCTTCGCACTCGTCCTAATTTGCTGCAAGATATGACGGCATTGTTTCCAGTTATCTTGGCATTAGGTGGCGAAGCAGCAACGGTAGAAATTGCCCGTGCGATTGTGGATGTTGGGCAATGGTGGAAATAATTCGTAATTCGTACCTCGACTTTGCTCGGCAACCATAATTCGTAATTTAAGAGAGTTAAAGTTAACTTGCATCTGTAGGCTGATTTTGGTCAATTGGTATAAGGAGATGCAGTATTTATAGTTTTAAGCAAAGTGCGATCGCCTTTTACAGCTACTCAACCATCAAGCAGGTATCAAATTTACAAACTCTGTCTGGTGTCGATGAGTGGGCGATCGCAATTAGTCATAAAATCATCAGAGAAATTGTCTAGACTGTCAATGAGCGATCGCCAGGGGTTATCTTTGGCAATGAGAGCGATCGCACTTCTGTAAACTGCGATCGCCTATATCAGTTTTTTCTACAGAATACTAAGCGATCGCTTAAGCCCCTTTGCATCTACGCACTGCCCAACAAACTGAAGCGATCTAACTCGTGACGGGAGTGGTTTCAGTCTCGACGGGAGTGGTTTCAGTCGCGACGGGAGTGGTTTCAGTCATGACAAGAGTGGTTTCAGTCATGACAAGAGTGGTTTCAGTCGTGACGGGAGTGGTTTCAGTCATGACGGGAGTGGTTTCAGTCGTGATAGGAGTGGTCTAACTTGCGCTTTTTTACATTATTAATTAAATTCTGAAAAGAAATACCGAAAAATTACCGATATAACCTGAAAATTTTGTAAGCAAAAACTGCGAGTTCTGCTGAACCGAAACGCACTTTAATTAAGCCAAGCTAGCTCTAGCAGCGTCTTAAAGGAGTAATTTTATGTCTCGTCAAAAACGTACATCCCGCATTCTAGAAAAAGCTCAGTTAAGATCGGCTGGACTGAAATCGATTGTTCCAAGCATCAAATTTGATGAAAATTATAATCTGGAAAAACTGATTGAGTCAATTGAGCAGTTACGCAACAAACTTGATATTTATAATACTGCTTTGTCTGTGGTTGACTCTTCTAAAACTGAAATTGAAGAGATGGAAAAAAACCTGAGTCAGCTTTCTGAGAAAATGCTGATGGTGGTTGCTATTAAGTACGGCAAAGACAGTCGTGAGTATGAGATGGCAGGCGGTGTTCGCAATAGCGATCGCATCCGCAAAATCAGATCGAGCCGCTTAAAAAACGTTGCAGAGCAAGCATCAGATGAAAATGCTAAAACTGCATAGAGGGGCTTAAATCTATTGTCTGACAAATTGGACGTTAGCACACTAGCAAAATCAGCACATAATACATATAGTCAATAACAGGCTAGCGTCCACCAAAAGCTACTAATGCCGCAAAATAACCAAACCGCCGTTGAATTCCGCGATGTCACTTTTAGCCGCAATCATCGCCCCTTGGTGTCAAATCTTAATTTCAACATCCGCCAAGGAGAAGCACTAGTATTACTTGGGCGCAGTGGTAGCGGCAAAACCACCACAATGAAGTTAATTAATCGCCTATTCACACCTACACAAGGCGAAGTTTTATTTGATGGCATTCCCACAACTCAATGGGATGAAATTAAACTGCGGCGAAAAATTGGTTACGTCATTCAAGAAATTGGTTTATTTCCCCATTTTACAGTTGAACGCAATGTGGGTTTAGTCCCGGCTTTGGAAGGTTGGCAACCCAAACAAATAAAAACGCGGGTTTATGAATTGTTGCAATTAGTGGGTTTAGAACCAGCACAATTTGCAGGGCGTTACCCGCACGAACTTTCGGGAGGGCAAAGACAAAGAGTCGGTGTAGCCAGGGCAATAGCCGCAGATCCGCCTGTGTTGTTGATGGATGAACCCTTTGGCGCACTCGATCCGATTACGCGCTTAGAACTGCAACAAGAGTTTCGGCGTTTGCAGCAAGAGTTAGGGAAAACTGTTGTGTTTGTCACCCACGATATTCAAGAAGCCTTGGTTTTGGCATCGAGAATTGGTTTAATGTATGGTGGAGAATTGGTAGTATTGGGGACAACAGATGAATTTATGCGATCGCAACACCCAGAAAGCCTAGCCTTTCTTAAATGTCTGCGTTCCTTCCAAGACAATTTATGAAAAATTTCTTCCTTGTTAAGTATGCTCCAGAAATTCTTCAGCATACTCTTGAACACTTATTTTTAGTAGGCATCGCTATTGGAATTGCCATACTTATAGGCATTCCTTTAGGTATTTTAATTACACGTAAAACTTATCTCCGCCAACCAATTCTCGGCATAGCGAATATCCTCCAAACTATTCCTAGTTTGGCTCTCTTTGGTTTACTCATTCCTGTTCCTATAATTGGCGGAATTGGTGCTGTACCAGCAATTGTTGCCCTGACTGTATATTCTTTGCTGCCAATAATTCGTAACACTTACACAGGTATTACTGGTGTAGATCCAGCGATTCGAGAGGCTGGGAGAGGTATGGGAATGACGGATAGACAATTGTTATTACAAGTTGAGATTCCCTTGGCAATGGGGGTAATTTTAGCAGGTGTGCGAGTAGCAACGGTAATTGCTATTGGCATTGCAACCATTGCAGCCGCCATTGGTGCTGGTGGCTTGGGAGTCTTTATTTTTCGCGGCATCTCAGTAGTGAACGATCAGTTAATTTTAGCTGGTGCAGTTCCGGCGGCGGTAATTGCATTATTGGCTGACTTTGCAATTGGCTGGTTGGAGAATAAATTAAAAATTAAAAGTTAATGAAAAGATTTTTAGCATCGTGCTTTTTAACTTTTGCTTTGTTATTAGTCATCACTAGCTGTACACCAAATGTAAATAGTAGCAGCGATGGCAATATTATTGTTGCTTCCAAAGATTTTACTGAACAAGATATTTTAGGTGAACTTCTAGCACAGCAAATAGAGGCAACAACTAATTTAAAAGTATCTCGTCGTCCCCGTTTGGGTGGTTCTTTTGTTTGTCATAATGCGATTACTACTGGCAAGATTGATGCTTATATTGAGTACACAGGTACAGCTTTTACGGGAATTTTAAAGCAAAAAGCAGTTAATGACCCTAAAGAAGTTTATGAAAAATTAAAACAAGCATACTCCCAGCAATTCAATTTGGAAGTGATGCCAAGCTTGGGTTTTGAAAATACTTTTGCGATGATTGTCCGGGGTGATGATGCCAAACGCTACAATATTCAAACTCTCTCAGAAGCTACTCAATATACACCACAGTGGCGCGGCGGTTTTGGTTATGAGTTTTTAGAACGAGAAGATGGTTTCCCTGGATTAGCTAAAACTTACAATTTACATTTTGCCAAATCTCCCCAAATCATGGACTTGGGTTTGATATATCGTGCTTTGATTCAAAAACAAGTAGATATGGTGGCGGGTAACTCCACTGATGGGCAGATTTCTCGGTTGGGTTTAGTTGTGTTAAAGGATGATAAACATTATTTTCCACCTTACGAAACTGTGCCAATTGTTCGGCAAGAAATATTAAAAAAATATCCTGAATTAAAAATAGCGATCGCTTCACTTGCTGGGAAGATTTCGGCAGATGAAATGCGACAGTTAAATTATTTAGTTGAGGGTGAATTACGTGATGTTAAAGATGTTGTCCAGGAGTTTCGCAAATCGAAGGGATTAAAATAATTTGTAATTTGTAATTAAGGGTTAGCGTCAAGCACTCTAGTGTTGTCCATGCAAAAAGTTCTTTAACCACCTAATAACTTCACTTGTTGTTTGCTCATTGGCCATTTGGAGACATTGTTGCACAATT
This sequence comes from Nostoc sp. TCL240-02, assembly GCF_013343235.1. Classification (GTDB taxonomy): domain Bacteria; phylum Cyanobacteriota; class Cyanobacteriia; order Cyanobacteriales; family Nostocaceae; genus Nostoc. Next base: position 5,623,223 of record NZ_CP040094.1, read on the forward strand.
TCTCTGACGTTAGGAAAGTAGCTGCTTTCTGTAAGCACATAACTTTCTGCCTGTAATCTATAAATTAATAGGCGATTACTCTTTAATATCCAAACTTCTGGCACTCGATAAGGTAAGTAATCATTAATATCGGTGTAGCTTGTAACGTCTATTTCAATTGCTAAATCTGGTGGTGGATCTGACTCCCAATCAATTCTTTTTTTACCGACTACTGCTCTACAATTTTCAATGTAAAAGGAATAGTCTGGTTCAATACCACTAATTTCTGGCAAGCTCATGGTAATGGGTGTAAATGACTCGTATATGCGGTTTAAATGATCCAGCAAAACCTTAGCAATATCTGCCAACAAACTCGCATCTCTTCCATGTTCTGGTAGCGGTGCCATTAGCAAAATCTCTCCAGGTCTATATTTAATGCGAGGCGAAGAGCGATCGCCTAGTTGCTGACTCAATACTTGATAGTCTTTCCAATCTCCCAAAAGCTTCAACACCGCGCCAGGTGGTAACTCGATTCTTTCTGGTGTAATTACGGTATCCATCTTCGGCTGTTTCACTAATTTAAGTTAGCCAGTCGATTACAATATACATTAAAAAGTTATTTTTAATTAGTTATGTAAACATTTTTTCAATTGTTTGCATCATCAGAAACAACCGATAAGGAAAATTAGGAAATTGAATAAAATTATAATACTCATAAAAAGAACGCGCTTTGTCGTCTTTGGCATCAACCACTACAGCTATTGTAGCAATTTCGCTTTGTAGACTGCGATAAAGCGCATCCATTAATAGCATTTCCCCCAGCCCTTTTTTTCGATGATTTTTATCAACTGCCAATCGACCTAAAAGAGTTGCAGGAACATTTGGATATTTTGGGAGCTTCTTTGTGATCTCAATTGGCAATTCATCAAATTTAAGACTTGTTGATGATAGTGTGTAATACCCAACAACGCTTCCAGAACTTTTTTCAATTAAAACAAAGGGAGCAGCCATCCGCTTCCGAGCATCTTGTCCTGCTTGCTGTTTTAAATAAATATCAAGTTTCTCAACATCACAAGAAAAAGCCGCCCGGTCTTGCTTTCCTAGCGGCTCTATTAAATAATCATCAAAAGTATCAGGTAACGCCATTTACACACCCATGTTTTGTTCATAGCGTTGAGCGGCTGCCTTTAATTTTGCACTTGGTTCTGGTGGATTGAGCAGTGCTTCTACAAAAACTTCTTGGTCTTGTCTATTTAAGACCATCATTTCATTTTCCTGGATGATCTGTTTAGCAACATTCATAACGCTGCTAATCACAAAATCTGTTAATGTTTGACCTTGAATCTCAGCAGCACGCTGGAAAAGTTCTTTTTGTTCTTTACTAATACGAGCTTCCAGACGTTCAGCCTTGGAGCGCGTTAAATTTGCTTGGCGGTTTTGACCCACAGGATCAGCCATGATAGCCTCTACATAATAAGAATAATGTTTACCAAAAAATAAAATGTACGGCATTTGTCCTTACAAATTCATAGTAACCAACATAGATAGGAATTTCAACAAGATTTAGCGATCGCTCTGCAACTGGGCAATCAACAAGCAAGCAGCGTATAAAATGCTCTCCCAGGCGCTAGGCTAAAAAATATCAAACAAAATGGCATAAAAATGCTTACTGTTGCTAAATCAAAGCGAGTTGCGATGCCTGCGGCGGGCGTAGCCATCGCAATTTTTTCTTTCACCCTCGTTGTTTACAGTCAAGTTGCATCAGCCGCCTTAACTTTACCCCTACGCAGCAAAAAGGGAATGGTGGTTTCAGCCCATCCGTTAGCAAGTGAAGCGGGAATTTTAATGTTACGCAAAGGTGGTAATGCAGTAGATGCAGCTGTAGCCACAACTTTTGCAATCTCTGTAGTTGAGCCTTTTTCAGCCGGAATCGGCGGCGGCGGATTTATGCTGATGCACTCTGAGAAAACTGGCGATATGAAAGCGCTAGATTTCCGCGAACGCGCACCCTTGAAAGCGACAAAAAATATGTATTTAGATGCAAAAGGAAAGGTGCGTCCCAATGCAAGTATTAATGGTTATTTGGCAGTAGCGACACCAGGAACGGTGGCGGGACTTTATGAAGTGCATCATCGCTATGGTAAACTTCCTTGGCAAGAGGTGATGAAACCTGCGATCGCACTCGCTAAAGATGGCTTTATTCTGGGCGATGTATCAACATGGCGTTCTCTGCAAACGAACCAATCGCGCAAGCAAGCAATTCTGAAGAACCCAGCAGCGCGGGAAATTTTCACTCGCAACGGCGAATTTTATCAACCAGGAGAAAAACTGGTGCAGAATGATTTGGCACGTACCTTAACAGCAGTTGCCGAAAATCCCCAAAGTTTTTACACCGGAAGTATTGCTCGCGCGATCGCTTCTGATATGGTAAAAAATGGTGGTTTAATTACTCTAGAAGACCTAAAAGCCTACAAACCAATCTGGCGGACTCCTATTTGTGGCAATTTCCGCAAAGCTAAAGTTTGCTCAATGCCACCCCCATCATCGGGAGGTGTTCACCTATTGCAGATTTTAAATATTATCGGTGACACTGATTTAACATCTTTGGGATGGCATCATCCTGACGCTATCCACTTAATGGTAGAGGCAATGAAAATTGCTTACGCTGATCGTTCAGAATATTTAGGCGATCCTGATTTTGTCAAAGTTCCTGTACAAGAACTACTCAGTCCAGCTTACGCCAAACAACGCCGTCAAGAAATTAATATGCAAGTGGCTAGACCCTCGACCAAGGTCAAGCCAGTAGATAGAAAAATACTACAACGTTTTAGTCAAGCTAATAATCGAAGTTTAGGAGAAAATACCATTCCTTTATCTCATCAGTCTCTTAAACTGCACGCGATGCGCTATGAATCTCCTGAAACCAGCCATCTTACTGTTGTGGATGAAGAACGCAACGCTGTAAGTCTAACTTTCACCATTAACCTCAGTTTTGGTGCTGGTGTGGTGACACCAGGAACTGGAATTGTCCTCAACAATGAGATGGATGATTTTGCTGCTGCGCCAGGAGTACCTAACGCCTTTGGTTTAGTTGGTAACGATGCCAACAGCATTGCACCCCGCAAAACTCCCTTATCCAGCATGACTCCCACAATTGTCACAGAAAATGGTCATTTTCGGATGGCAGCAGGTGCGCCTGGTGGTAGCACTATCATCACTCAGGTTTTGCAAGTCATCCTAAATGTGCTGGAATACAACATGGATGTTGGCGCAGCTGTTTCTGTTCCACGCATACATCATCAATGGCTTCCAGATGAGTTGCGTGTAGAATCCTGGGGTTTAGATGCTTGGACTCTGCAAGAATTACGCCGTCGGGGGCATAAAGTAAAGGAAACTACTCCTTGGGGTAATGGTAACGCGATCGCGGTTACATCTGATGGGACTCTAGAAGGCGCGGCAGATCCTCGCGGTGAAGGTTTCCCCAGAGGTTTGTGAATGAGTAAGGGACTGGCGAGACACAGGGACGTACAGAATAACAAATGACTAATGACTAATGACTAATGACTATTGATTTTGGATTGTTGACTCTACGTAGCTACTGCTGCCAAACTCATTGGCGCGTGCGCTAGGTACTAGTGTCCAACCTGCTGTGAGAAGTTTTTGATAAGTTGCCCAACCTTTAGAACCACCTGGTATTTGATAATCTGGGACTGCAAAATGTCCAAAAGCCGTGTAGGGTCGCCAAGGCTGATTGGGTTCTGTCTGCAAATACAAAATTTTCTCGCCGTCGCCACCAGACTTAGATAACCAGCACATTTGTCGATGCATTGCAAACTCCTTTGCTTTTAGCTAACAACTAACGCATAATATCAGACTTTTGTCAAGTTACTTCTCACCCTTGTGAGCTATTTTTGGACATGCAGATAAACAGATTTGCCTCACTTTATGTATTAGGGTGAGATTTTTCTAATGTTATCCGCGTTTTTTGCGATCGTGTGTAACAACAACTACTGTTTTCAGCGTAGGTTTAGAATTTGCAATCTGCTGCATTTTTAACAACAGGACTTACGTAAAAAATAGCCCAAACCTTTATTCTCCGGTAGAGGCAATTCATGTAGACGCTTCTTCGGCTTCCCGCAGGGTATTGCCCCTACCGCGTGTAGTTTTGCGTAAGTCCTAAATAAATAGAAGTCAGAAGCCAGAATTTAGAACTGAATTTTGGCTCCTGACTAGCGGATAGTGCAGCGTGCGATCGCTGTAGAAAAACTCTAAATATTTGGTGGGCGGGTTTTTTTTGCGATCAAAGCCCAATTTGATCGAGTTTTCCAAATACCATAGCCTTCTCTCTAAATTGAAAAACTTAGCAGCAATACAACCGAGGTTTAGCAAAAGGTCGAGTTGTTATTGAGCATATCAATTTTTCTGGCCATCTTGTCGCCGACAATGCCGCGAATTGTCTGTACTAATTGGGTGTATGCAAAATCAGACAAAGCTGGCGTTGTTTCTTGCAAGTTAATTGATTGATCTAAATCAATCCATGATTTGCAACCGCCGTATTTAGGATAATAAGGAATTTCTTGCTCTTGGGTTAGCTTATATGTCCGCAGGAGGAGAATATAAAGGGGCTGACGTGGTTTCCATTTAAGGCGATCGCTAATAAAATGCTCGTTCCAAATATGGAACGGAAGCAAGGCGTTGACAAGAAATTCGTCACTAACTGGCAAAATATCTGTAATTTCAGCCCAACTGCCGATGCGAACTGTCTCTGGATGCCAACCTGATGTTACTGGATAAACACGATTAGCATACTCAAGTTTGAGCATGAAAGCTTGTTGATGTTCATAAGTAGGGTAAAGCAAAATTTGCTTGTGGGCAACTTGGAAATGTCCATTTCGTTCATGAATACCCCCTTTGCGGAGCAACATAATTGTTTTGCCACTCTCCAAGGCATTTACGGCGACTGCCCATTCTTTGAGAGCATGAAAAGTTGTAGTCAATTCCATCAGCATCTACTGTAACTCTGATTTAATTCAAGCTAAGACCGATAAAGTGTGAAACTGTCCAAGGGAATGAATTAGAAAGCAGTTATAAAAAAGCGATCGCTAGCAACCCAGCAGATAATCGTGCTAAAAATAAACTGTTTCAATGCGAAAACTTTGAACATGCTCAACAAGGGCTACAAAAATTACGTCCCATAGCCCTTACTTATAATTGTACCCCTGCTCAGTTAGCTTTGCCGTGGCTAATTGCCCAACCTCAAATTAATGCTATTGCAAAGGCGCGTTATCCCCAACAAGCACGAGACAACGCCTTAGCTGCCGAAATTAAGCTTTATCTTGCCTAATTGGGAAAAATTGATGAGATTCGACGTATTGTCGGCAATTGTCTGGATGACAGTCAAATTATGTGGAATTGATGACAATGCAGTTTGATTAGCGATGCTGATCTCTAGAAGATCCCCTCAAATATCTTAAAAAGATAGTCAGGGATCAAATATTTGGAGCTAGATTGCAAAATTTAACAAAACATCAACTTTAGTAAACTAAGAGTTGCAACTTAGAAACTGAAGTGATAACTTAAATAGTAGGACACCAAACAAAATAAAACCAAAACAAAAGGGTAAATGACTTAGTGTCTCCTGTCATCAACCCAAGCAAATTTCAGCATATCAAGATTACAAAAGTGGCAAAAGCCTAATGTAGAAGGCAAAGCCAAATCCCAAAGCGGAAAAACACAAGAATGCTGAGTTTGTTAGTTATCTAGTCCACCTTAGTTATTAACCTTCAATTACTTAATTAGTTTAACAATTTGAAATCTATGAACTCGATAAAACCTGGTCAGGGTTGACCAGGTTTTTGGTACTTTATTGTGATATAATTTTTTCGGTACGGCAGATAGTGCCGGAATTGACGTTTGAAGAAATAGTTGGGAAACTAAAGTCTTTTTAATAAAAGTCAGTTAATGTACCCAATAAATATCAAACCTTTTGATTGGGTTACTTGATTTATTTTGTATATATAAACAAGCCCATTGATATGGGCTTGTTTTGTAGAATATAAACTCAAATTAACTAAGTAATTTCCAAGCAGCGAAGAAAATAGAATAGCAATGTATCGTATTAAAAAAATTGATGAAATATAATAGATTTTTAAATAAAATTACTACAGCTATTATTATCACGCTCCTTTCTTTTTCTTGTAAGTCTTCTATTAGTACAAAAGCGGAACAGGCACAAGCAACAGATAAATCAAAACCCGATCCGAATCTTGTCTATGGAGATTTAATTATTAAAGACCAATCAGATTATATAATGATCCCAGTTGTTCTTCCGGAGCAGAATGAAGATAAAAAAACTGATTTAAGCCTTTCACGTTCTTATGAAAGAAACAACCAATTGTCTAACATCATCTTTTATCGCAAGCAAGATGGTGAAGCTCATATTTTATTAAATAAAAAAGCCATTATCGCCTCCTTTGATTTATTAGAGGTAAAAGCGGTAGAGAAGCCGCCGACAAGAGTTTGGTTTTATAAAATCCTTGAACAAGACACAAACATAGATACAAAGCTCAACAGCGAAGATGCTACTGTTGGTTATCTTTCTGATTTATCAGGTAAGAATCTCCAGCAAATTACCCCAAACAATACTCAAATCATCAATTGGGTTGTTGTTCCAAGTCAAAATGCAATTTTTATAAAAATTATCAAAGACTCAGATAGTGATAAAAAATTTACAGGGAAAGATAAAACTAATTTTGTTAGGGTTAACTTAGATAAACCTGCTATGGGATCTGAGATTATTAGTAATCAGATAGAGCAAGAAATTAAGTCATCCGCTTTTAAGTGATTAGGTTTATTGCATTGAACTGGGCCCCGTTACGCTAATACCTCTCTACAAGGGTTCTGGATAACGTATATTTAATTGATGAAGATGTCTAATTATCTGGAATCAGTGACAATGCAGTTTAGGTAAAACCTTATCCAAGCCATGATAAATAAGATTGTAGAAGCTCAGGCATGAGTAATGGATGTGAATGGTAACATTACCCTGGTAGCCCAAACACTTAGAGTAAATCTTGTGCGTTCCTGGTTATCAATTACCTCTTGTCATGCTTATGGCTAAAACAACTAGGATTTTTGGCGCAAATTCTGTAAAAGTTAAAATACAGAAGCAGCCAGAGCGTCGGCGTAAAACCACACTGGCTCACTTTTTACGTTTGCCTTTGTACTTCCTGATAGCTTTGCTATGCATCTTGGGTTCACCCGTGCTAGCAAAAGTTCCTGGCTCAATTAATTCCTCATCTCAATCACAAATTAACAATTTGACATCGCTGGCTGTAGTTACTGACCCAGGTTCGCTACTAGAACAAGGCAAGTTTTTATACAATTCTGGTAACTTTGCTAAGGCAGTGGAAGTGTTAGAACAGGCTGTCCAAGCATATAAGCAGCAAGGAGAAAGTCTCAGACAAGCAGCGACACTGAGTAATCTTTCCCTAGCTTACCAGCAACTTGGTTTATGGAGTCAAGCACAGCAGGCAATTACAAATAGCTTAAACTTGCTCAAAAGACAAGATGAAAACCAAAATCTCCAAATCTTAGCCCAATCACTGGATATTCAAGGTCGTCTCCAACAGAAAATGGGACAAGCCGAGGCAGCTTTAGCAACTTGGCAGCAGACAGAAGAAATTTACAGGCGAACGGATAATCAAAGTGGTGTGGTGCGATCGCTAATCAATCAAGCACAGGCGTGGCGAACCCAAGGATTTTACCCTCGCGCTGTCAAAACACTCGATCGGGTAAGTCAGACATTAAAATCTCAACCAGATTCCATAGAAAAGACAGTGAGTTTGCGATCGCTTGGTGATGCTCTTTTAGTAGTGGGCGATTTGGAAAAGTCACGTCTGGCCTTAGAAGAAAGTCTGACAATTGCTCGAAATTTGCAATCAAGTGCAGATATTGCAGCCAGTCTGTTCAGCCTGGGGAATAATGCCCGTAAACAACAAAACAACCTATTGGCGATCGCCTATTATCAACAAACAGTTGCAGCATCTCCCCCACCCTTAATAAAAGTCCAAGCCCAACTCAATCACCTGAGCCTACTGATTCAAGATCAACAATGGGCAAAGGTTCAAACTCTCTTACCATTGATTGAATCCGAACTTGCTCAACTCCCTTCCAGCCGGGCTAGTATTTACGCTCGCGTTAACTTTTCCCAAAGTTTGGCAAAAGTCAAGGGTGGTATATTGCAAGCATCTAGTCAGCATTACTACTCAGGATTCAGCACCAAAGACTCAGCAGTATTACTCGCCACCGCCATCGAGCAATCCCGCAGTTTAGGGGACAAGCGGGCAGAAGCATACTCACTAAAGAGTTTAGGCAGTTTGTATGAAGAAACCGGGCAGTTGTCATACGCGCAAGAGCTTACCCGGCAAGGATTAGCTTTAGCACAGAGCAGCAATGCACCAGAAATTACCTACACCTTAGAGTGGCAGTTAGGTAGATTACTGCGGGCAAAAAAAGATATGAATGGTGCGATCGCAGCCTATGATTCTGCTGTGGACACTCTCCAGTCCCTTCGCAGAGATTTAGTAGTCAATAAAGATGTAGTTAACCAGGATGTACAATTCAACTTTCGGGACAGCGTAGAACCCATCTACCGAGAGTCAGTAGAGTTACTACTAAAATCCCAAGAAGGAAAACCAGATCAAAAAATATTGGAGAAAGCACGCCAACGCATTGAAGCACTCCAACTAGCAGAATTGGACGACTTCTTTCGAGAAGCTTGCCTACAAGGAAAGAGAGTAGCCCTCGATCAAATGGTGGATAAAGATAATCCCACGGCTGCCATCCTTTATCCGATTATTCTTCCTGACGAACTTCAAGTAATTGTCAAAATTCCCAAACAACCCCTGCAAAGCTACACTACTCAGATTTCCCATAGAGAAGTAGAGAAATTGTTAGTAGAACTGCGAAAAAATCTTGTCAATCCCACCGCTACCAAAGTCGTCCAAACCCAGGCGCATGAAGTTTACAACTGGTTGCTTCAACCCATTGAGTCAAAATTGCAAAACAGTGGGGTAGATACCCTAGTGTTTGTCCTGGATGGTCCCTTACGCAATTTACCAATGGCAGCTCTATATGATGGTAAGCAATACTTGGTAGAGAAATATGCAATTGCTCTGAGTGTGGGTCTGCAACTCCTCGATCCTAAACCATTGGTAAAACAGCAGCTAAGAGCGCTAACCGCAGGACTGACTCAGCCACCACCAGGTTTTTCCAAGTTTGCACCGTTGCTTGCGATCAAATCTGAATTTGACGGCATTGCCAAAGCAGGAGTCTCGACAACTAGTTTACTAGATGGAGATTTTAAGAAAAAGAATTTAGAGGGTGAAATTAGTGCTGCTTCATTCAACATAGTGCATTTAGCAACTCACGGTCAGTTTAGTTCCCGCCTTGAAGACACTTTTATTTTGGATTTCGATGGTCAGATCAATGTCAAAGATTTTGATACTCTTTTTCGCAGTCAGGGCAAAACTATAGTAGAGCTACTCGTTTTGAGTGCTTGCCAGACAGCAACAGGAGACAGCCGTGCAGCACTGGGTCTTGCAGGAGCAGCTGTCCGAGCTGGCGCACGCAGTACCATTGCCTCACTGTGGCAGATTGATGATGAATCAACGGCAATGTTTGTTAGTGCCTTCTATCGAGAACTCAAGAGTGGCAAAATCACCAAAGCCAAAGCTGTCCACCGTGCCCAACTACAACTGTTGCAACACCCTAACTACAAAGCACCAAGCTTTTGGTCTGCCTATGTGTTGATTGGCAATTGGTTGTAATTTGGGCACTTGGGCTCATACAAGGCATAGGAATGGCTGATTAAAGGCTTCTGGCTCCAGTGATGTAGGTTGGGTGGAGTGAAACGCAACCCAACATTACCACCTTATTTATGTTGGGTTACGCGATCGCTGCACCCAACGCACAAAACTACGGTTCTAAAAGTAGACGAGGTTTAGTACAGATCCTGTTTTTGTCCGAACAGCAATAAAAACACATCATATCTAAAAAATGATCAGTGAATTGACTGATCAAATTGTTGTGGTGACAGGAGCAAATAACGGTATTGGAAAAGCGATCGCATTGGAAATGGCGGCGCAAGGTGCTGTACTCTGTTTAGTGGGACATCTTTTAGAAACACTTTTAGCGATCGCTCAGACTGTCCAAAAGCTATCAGATTGATCTGGCATTAGACGAAGACATTCAGAAACTTATAGTCTCTATTGAGGAAGATTTTGGTCAAGTTAATATTCTGATTCACTTTTAATAATTATCTGTTGCGATACAACATCGCATAATTTATTATTCTCAAATTACCTGATTCACCACAGAAACATATTTATATTATAAAACTTTGCATCCGATTATACTAGTAATTATAGCATCACTGGCATTCTTTTTTTTACAGATGTTAAAAGTAAAGTTCTATACTTAAATTTTTACAGTAATAATTTTCATCTTTACTTCAAAAAGTCCAGCTATAAAACATTCTATTAAAATTAACTACTGATATTGCAGCAGTTTTGAATAATAAAATCTAAAGAAATAATTTATTTAAATCGTAATTTTACGGTTTTGAATAAATAATATTTAAAGTTACGATCTTACCCAAGGTGGTAACTTTAACAGTACATTTGTATGTACTTTATTGCGTCATCGAAAAATAGTTTAGCTTGAGTTCCTGTTAGCTCTTTACACAAATATGAGGAGAGTTTTCAGAACATTTTCTACCATAGTTTATGAGGTATATTGTTTGTTTTGATAGCGATTACAATCGCTGTGGCAGAATCTTAAGCTAACAAACTTTCTGACTTTCTCAATAAGCACTCTCTCAGGCTTTTGCCTGAGTAGTGCTATGGCTGACTGGATAACCAAGTCGGTTACAAACCCATTTGTCTATCGTTAGGAATATGAAAATGAAATCAATTCTTGAGTTGATTGAGCAGAAGAACCAAGAATATGCAAAGTTGCCGTTCTTTGAGTATATGAAAGACGAGTCTATTGATCCACGGCAGAGGCTGGCATTTGCACCTGTGATTGCTCCACTGGCACTAGAGTTTAGCGAGTTGTGCAAACGAGTTCTCAGAGATGAGCCAACGACTAATTACATTCAAGAGATGGTAAATCTGCACACGCACGAAGAACATTTCCACTGGCAATGGTTACTAGAAGACATGGAGAAGATGGGGATTGACTATCCTATGCGCTTCAGTGATGCCGTGCGATTCCTTTGGAGCGATCATACTAAGGTTTCCCGTTCCATGTTTCCTATCTTTGAGCGGTATACTCGGGGAGCAGATCCTATCATCAGATTGGTTGCCATTGAGGTATCTGAGGTGACGGCAAATGTGTTTTTCCGTTCAACCATGTCTGCGGCTTTACAACTGCAAGAAATGACTCAGACAGAGTTCCGTTACTTTGGTATGCGTCATAACCATATAGAAAATACCCACACTCTTCATACTCCTGCTTCTTTGCAAATAATGAAAGAGATTGAGGTGCCGGAAGAGATTCGTCAACAAGCACTTGAATTGATTGATGTGGCGTTTGTGTATTTTACAGACTTGATCAATGAGTTTTTAGTTTATATTAAGACTCATTCTTATCAAGAACCTTTTTCTAAAGTGTATGAACCAGAGCGATCGCTAACATCTATCTAAGATATCTGTTCAATTTTCATTCATTCGGCGGCGGTAAAAGGCTTTGAGTCTTTTACCGTCGTTTCTTTAACGGTGACGGCTACTGTATAAACAGCATTGCGCTCTTGCTGAATTGGTTGAATTGCTCCATCATAGTCAGTGGCTCGACTCATCAAGCTATATTGTCCTGGCGTTGGTGGAGTCCATTGAAACGTGAATCGTTGCCAAGCATATTGCATCCGTGGTTCAACTTCAGCAGCTTGCCAGGTGATACCACCATCTATACTAACATCCACCGACTGGATACCCTTGGATGCCCAGGCCCAGCCCCAATGTGTTTGAGGTTGAAGGTATAATACTTCATTTTGAGAGGGATGAACAATTACAGACTCCGGTGCAACTTCCCAAACGGGTTTTAAAGTCGCATCATCGCCTCTAACTCGATCGTTATAGAAAGTTGTTGTAAAGGTCCCTGGCGATCGCCGATCTGTGACATAAATATGTGAGAGCCACTTTACAAAGTTCGTGCCATAGTAGCCCGGAACCACCAGCCGCAAAGGAAAACCCCGCTCTGCTGACAGAAACTCACCGTTTAGCTTGTACGCCAGCAGCACATCATTATCCAATGCTTTTCTGATAGGAATATCTTTTATATATGAATCGCTAGCAACTCCCTCATAAACACCGCGATCAGTTCCGACAAACCAGACATAACGAGCTTCAGGTTTAACTTGCAATTGATTAAGAATTGCTCTGAGCGAAACTCCACCCCATGTAACATTACTAATGAGTCTTGTCGGAACCTTGGGTTGAAGCGGATTGCCTGAACATTGGTGTAAAACTGTTAATTCACGATACTCCAGACTCAGCAAATTTTGATATGACAACTCAAGATTCTGCTCTACTAATCCCGAAATTTTCAAGCTCCATTGCTGAATGTCAATGACTGGGATTCCCAGATGACAAAGAACGAATAGATGGTTTTCAGGAGTAATAAAAGACTTGAGATCGTGAACACCCAGTGGAAACTTTGCAATCATTCCCACATAGCTCATGCTCTGATCTTCTAAAGTTTGATCGAACTCATTCATTTAAGCAACCTGCTGTTAACGATTTTTCAAACATTTTTTTACAATAGTAAGTAAATTGGCGCAATTAAAGCTAACTGGCAAAGGCTGTCCTTTGTCCTTTGTCATTGGTCATTAGTAAAGACTTTAAGACTATTTACGTTTCGTAACATAATTTGGTTTATTTATACCAACTTACTTAGTTGTACAAAAATACACGCAGTAGATGCAAAGCGTCTACTCTACAAGAATACCAAAGGCGAACCCCAGGGTATCGCCCTGAGATGAACAGTATTTAACTATACCGGGTTGAGCAAAATCAACTGGGTTTCTCAATTTTTTGCCTTCAGAAAATTACATCATGAATTGTGATACTTCGAGTTAATTAGGGAAAACTGAACTCAGGTTATCCAGTCGCAAGTTTTATGGTAGAAAATCGAGTCGATGTTCCCGGTTATGGGATTGGTGAAAAAATTTACACCAGCACTCGCATCCTGGTTTACCGAGGTTGGCGAGAGGCCGATCAAACTCCTGTTGTGATCAAACTTCTGAAAAATTCTTATCCCAGTCTGATTGAATTGGCTCAATTCAGGAATCAGTACTCAATTACGAAAATCTTAAATGTTCCTGGGGTTGTTCGGATCTATAGTCTGGAAAGTTGTCAAAATCGACCCGTCCTGATTTTAGAAGACTTTGGCGGAATTTCTTTGAAGGAGTACACTGTTTTTAGAAGGAAAGGACTTGGTGAGACAGGAAATCAAGAAAATTCCTCATCTCTGCATCCTGATTTTTTGACTGAGTTTTTAGAGATTGCGATCGCACTTGCCGATATTCTGGCTGATCTCTATCATCACGAAATCATCCACAAGGATATCAAACCCGCCAATATCCTGATAAACCCTACCACAAAGCAGGTCAAACTCATTGACTTTAGCATTGCTTCACTGCTGCCGAGAGTTAACCAACTTTCAACCAGCCCGACTGTTTTAGAAGGAACTCTCGCCTATCTCTCCCCCGAACAAACCGGGCGAATGAATCGGGGGATTGATTATCGCACTGACTTCTATTCTCTCGGAGTCACTTTCTATGAACTCTTAACTGGGCAATTGCCATTTCAATCGGATGATTTGATGGAATTAGTGCATTGTCATATAGCAAAACAACCACCACTTTTAAATGATAAAGGAGAGATTCCCCAAATTCTCTGTGATATCGTCATGAAACTGATGGCAAAGAATGCTGAAGACCGCTATCAGAGTGCATTAGGGCTAAAGCACGATCTGCAAATTTGTTTGGAGCAATTGCAGTCAAGTGGAAATATTATCCCATTTCAGCTAGGGCACAGGGACGTTTGCGATCGCTTTGCAATTCCCGAAAAACTCTATGGACGGGAAGTAGAAGTGGCCATGCTGCTAGAAACTTTTGAACGGGTACGCCAGGGAACTTCTGAAATGATGCTGGTGGCAGGTTCCTCTGGCATTGGAAAAACAGCAATTGTCAACGAAGTTCACAAACCAATCACCCGTCAGCGCGGATACTTTATCAAGGGCAAATTCGATCAATTTAATCGGAATATTCCCTTTTTTGCTTTGGTGCAAGCGTTTCGGGACTTAATGGCACAACTGCTGACAGAGAGTGATGCTCAAATTGAGCAGTGGAAAACTCAAATCTTATCTACCTTGGGTGAAAGTGGTCAAGTAATTATTGAGGTGATTCCAGAACTCGAACGAATCATTGGGAAACAGCCTTCACTCCCGGAATTATCGGGTAGTGCTGTTCAAAGCCGCTTCAATTTGCTGTTTCAGAAATTCATTCAAGTATTCACAACCCAAGAGCATCCCCTAGTTATTTTCCTTGATGATTTACAGTGGGCAGACTCGGCTTCTTTAAAACTGATGCATTTGTTGATGAGTGAAGCCAGCAACTCTTATTTATTAGTGATTGGAGCATATCGGGATAATGAGGTTTCCTCTGCCCACCCCCTGATGTTGACCATTGAGGAAATGCGTCAAGAGGCGATTACAGTTAGTAATATTGTTCTTTCGCCCCTTACCGAAACCGACCTAAATCAACTGATTGCAGATACCCTCAAATATTCAACAGAACAAGCAACTGCGATCGCCAATCTGGTGTATCAAAAGACTAAAGGTAATCCATTTTTTACTAACCAGTTTCTCAAATCGCTGTATGAAGATGGGCTGATTGCCTTTGCCAGCAGAACAGGAGATTGGCAGTGCAATCTGGTTCAAATCCGGGCGCTGTCTTTTACAGAAGATATTGTCGAGTTTGTGGCGCTGCAACTCAACAAATTACCACAGCAGACTCAGAATGTTCTCAAACTGGCTGCTTGTGTCGGCAATCAGTTTGATTTAGAAACCCTATCAGTTGTCTATGAAAAATCTCCAGTCCAAACCGCAGCAGATTTGTGGCCAGCCCTCAAGGATGAATTGATCTTACCCAGTGGGGAAGGGTATACATTTTTTCAGGATGAGTCTGTTGTCATGGATGATTTGACAAATGACAACACACCGATAATTATTACCTACAAATTTTTCCACGATCGCATTCAACAAGCCGCTTATTCACTAATTCCAGACGATCAGAAATCAGCAACTCACCTAAAGATTGGTCAATTGCTGTTGAGCAATACCTCGGAAACTGAGCAAGAATTGCTGATTTTTGAAATTGTTAATCAATTGAATCTTGGCATAGAACTGATCGCATCTCAAACCGATCGCGATCAACTGGCACAACTCAACCTGCTGGCAGGAAAAAAAGCCAAATCTTCCACAGCTTACCAGGTAGCAATTGAGTATTTAACTACCGGGATTCGTTTATTGAGATCCGACTGTTGGCAAAGTCAGTATGAATTAACTCTTGCATTGCACGAATCAGCCGCCGATGCTGCTTATCTTAGTGGCGCGTATGAACAGATGGAGCAATTGGCTCGAACAGTCATCCAGCAAGCCAAAACTCCACTCGATCTAGTCGGTATTTACGAAACCAAAATCCAGGCGTATACAGCTAAAAATGATGTCCTGGGTGCGATCGCGATCGCGCGTCAGGGAATGAGTAAATTCGGCGTGATTTTCCCAGAAACACCCACCCCGCAAGACATTCAGCAAGCCCTCCAAGAAACTGCTACTCTGATTAACGGTCGTGATATTGCAGAATTGGTTGACTTACCTGTGATGGTAGCCGCAGAGAAGCTAGCTGTCACCCGAATTGTGGCAAACGTTGCTCCAGCCGTTTACATTGCTGATCCTAATCTGTTTCCACTACTGGTTTTGTCTCAAGTTCAAGCATCCATTGAGTATGGCAATGCTCCATTTTCTGCCTTTTGTTATGGCTGTTATGGCATTCTGTTGAGCGGAATTCTTCAGGATATTGAAACAGCCGATCGAGTTGGCAATCTTGCCTTGGCACTAACTGACAAATTTAATATTAGTGACATTAAGCCTACAGTTTTTTATGTCGTAGGTGCTTTCATCACCTATTTGAAGTCTTCACTGCAAAAATCTTTGCAGTTAATGCTGGAGGGTTACAAGATTGCTCTAGAAACTGGAAATGTATACTACGTAGGTTTCAATACCAAAGACATCTGCCAATATTCCTATTTCCTAGGTCGAGAATTGAACTCGTTAGAGGAAGACATCCGGGCTTACTGTCATGTTTTGGAAAATTTTAAGCAAGGTACGACTCTAAACTATTGCCGTATCTTTTGGCAAACAGTTTTGAATTTGCTTGGCAAATCTGAGAATCCCTGCATTATAACAGGCGAAGCACTCAACGAAGCCGAATTTGTGAATCAACTGGTTCAAGCCAATGAGTTGACAGGGCTTCACTATTTCTTCCTCCACAAATTGATTCTCTGTTATCTGTTTGAAAACCTTTCTCAAGCAGTGGAAACAGCCGCCAAAGCCAGAGAATATCTAGTTGCGGGAACAGGCTATGCCACTGTGCCGATGTTTTATTTTTATGATTCCCTGACGGCTTTAGCAGAGTATCGCACAGCTACGGCTTCTCGCCAAGAAACATTACTTGAACGGGTTACAGAAAACCAGGAAAAGATGCAGACATGGGCGCACCACGCACCGATGAATTATTTGCACAAATTTGAACTGGTGAAAGCTGAAGAATGCCGAGTCTTGGGACAGATGGCCCAGGCAGTGGATTATTATGATCGCGCGATCGCACAGGCAAAAGCCAATAGATATATTCAGGAAGAAGCTCTCGCCAATGAACTGGCTGCCCGATTTTATTTAGAATGGAACAAAGAAGCGATCGCTCAAATTTACCTCGAAAATGCCTATTACACTTACCTTAGCTGGGGAGCGATCGCCAAAGTTAACCAGTTGGAACGCCAATATTCTCAATTATTGCTTAAGCTGTTTCAGCAGGATGAAACTACTTCTTCAACCCTCACCACTACAATCGGATTTAACCAAAGTAGTTCCACTGGGACTGAAGCATTAGATTTAGCAACGGTGATGAAAGCTTCTCATGCACTGGCTGGAGAAATTGAGTTAGAAAAGCTGTTAACAACCCTAATGCAGGTTGTAATCGAAAATGCCGGGGCTGATAAATCAGTTCTTCTGATGCTTCAAGAGGATAATTGGGTTGTTGTGGCTCAAAAAACTAGTCAAGCGATCTTTGAAGAACAGCAATTTCTGCCACACCCTACGCCTACCGATGAAAACTTGGGGATAATAAACCTGCACTCCCTTCCTCTTTCAGCCAGTCAGGATGTTCCCAAAGCAGTTGTGAATTATGTATCGCGCACCACCGAAACCCTAGTGTTAGATGATGCCCGCAAGGAAACTACCTTCGCCAACGATCCCTACATCATTCTATGGCAACCCAAAAGCCTACTCTGTACGCCTATTCACAATCGTGGCCAACTAATTGGCATCCTATACCTAGAAAACAGTTTGACAACTGGAGCCTTTACCCAAAACCGTCTTGAGGTTTTGCGGTTGCTCACAGCACAAGCTGCCATCTCGCTGCAAAATGCCATGTTGTATAACAATCTAGCTGTAGCAAAAGCTCAATTAGAAGATTACAGCCATACTTTAGAGCAAAAGGTTGAGCAGAGAACTCTGGAGTTGAATGATAAAAATCAGCATCTCTCGGAAACTTTAGAGGAACTGCAACACACTCAAAGCCAACTAATTCAAACTGAAAAAATGTCTTCATTGGGACAAATGGTAGCAGGTGTTGCCCATGAAATTAACAACCCGATTAACTTTATCTATGGCAACCTCACCTATACCAATGAGTATTGTCAAGATTTGCTGCATCTGGTTGAGCGGTATCAGCACTACTATCCTCAACCATTTCCTGAGATTCAACAAGAACTAGAGGCAATAGATTTAAACTTTCTCAAACCAGACTTACAAAAATTGCTGCAATCAATGAAAGTGGGGGCAGATCGCATTCGTCAAATTGTCCTTTCTCTCCGCAATTTCTCGCGTTTGGATGAGGCTGAAATGAAAAGTGTCAATCTTCATGAAGGCATTGACAGCACCCTGTTAATTTTACACCACCGTCTAGAAGAGAAAGCACACCGCCCCGGAATCGATGTAATTAAAGAATATGAACAGTTGCCAGAAGTTAGTTGCTACGCCAGTCAGATCAATCAAGTATTCATGAATATTCTGAACAATGCTATTGATGCCTTAGATTCATCATTCATAAATGAAGATAGGCAAACAAAAATTCCCGCTATCCAAATTCGTACCAAAATGACTGATGCTGATACAGTAATTATTCAAATTGCAGATAATGGGTCTGGGATGTCTGACGAGGTGAAACAGCGCCTATTTGACCCATTTTTCACAACAAAACCTATAGGCACAGGAACAGGTTTAGGATTATCAATTAGCCACTCGATTGTAGAAAAACATGGCGGACGACTAAGTGTAATATCCGAACCGGGAAAAGGAGCGGAGTTTTCTCTTTCTATCCCCTTACATAATACGGTGGAGCAGCGATTGCTTAAGTAAACGGGGCAAGGGGGCAGGGAGCAGGGAGCAGGGAGTAAGGGAGCAGGGGGGCAGGGGGGCAGGGGGCAGGGGGGCAGGGGGAATGGAAAAAGAGCCAATTAAGAGTCATGAAGATTTGGAAGTATACAAAATGGCCTTTGATGTTGCCATGAAAATTTTTGAACTGTCAAAAAAGTTTCTTGTGGAGGAGAAGTATTCATTGACTGATCAAATTCGTCGTTCATCTCGTTCTGTTTGTGCAAATCTTGCAGAAGCATGGAGAAAGCGTCGTTATGAGGCGGCTTTTGTGGCTAAATTGAACGATTGTGAATCGGAAGCGGCAGAAACGCAAACTTGGCTTAAATTCGCACTTCAATGCAATTATCTAAACGTTGAAACAGGCAGAGAACTTTATGAAACTTACAACCGAGTTCTGGGCATTCTAGTAAACATAATCAAAAATCCATCCTCCTGGCTCATCAAACGCTAATTATTAATCATCCCCCTGCTCCCTGCTCCCTGCTCCCTGCCCCCTGCCCCCTGCTCCCTGCCCCCTGCCCCCTGCTCTCTTCAATCCACACGATCCACAGGTAGAAACTCTTGGAGTGCTTCTGCCTGAGCAGCCTTCAATACTGGAAGAGACAGGGGTAGTGAATTTGCGATCGCAAATAACTGTTCTATTTGACTCAGACCTATCAGACCACCACATAATAATACTTGGTCGCCAACTTGCAAATCCATGCCGCCATCAGGATAGCGAATAAATTTACCATCGCGCCGGATCGCCTGTACCTGTACTCCAAATCGTTTGTTGATATCTAAATCTGCAAGGGTTTTACCTAGCGTTGGCGTATCTGCATTAACTGTAACCCACTGGCAAGCACTATTTTCTCCGGGAACAGCAGCTTGTCCCTTGGCGAATTCTGCCAAAGCTGCCAGTTCTTCATCTGCTCCCACTACCAGCAAGCGATCGCCATCTTCCAATTTGGTTTGATTATTGGGATAATCGATTTCATCGCCGTTAGCGCGACGAATTGCCATCAAACTCGCTCCTGTTAAGTAGCGCATATCTGCCTCTTCTATACTCATGCCAATTAAGGGCGAATCTGCTGGCAAAGGATACCAACGTTGATTTAAATCGCGGGTGGCTTGGCGCAAATCACGAGCAACTTCGGTTGCAGAACGTTCTGGGCGCAAATCTAAATAATGATCGTTGCGGATTTGCTGCATTTCTCGTTGGACAACTGTTGGTGACAACAAACCTAAGCCAGTTAATAAATAGGTTGCCATTTCTAAGCTGGCTTCAAACTCTGGTTGCACCACTTCTCTAGCACCCAATTGATACAGCACCTCAATATTTTTATCCTGGGTAGCACGGACAACTAAATCTAATTCTGGACGCAATTCTAAGGCGCGTTTTAAGGAAAGACGGGTACTTATGGGATCGGGGAGTGCGATCGCCATTCCTTTGGCATGATTTACTCCGGCGGTTTCTAAAACGTGTAAACTCACACAATTGCCATAGACATAAGAGACTCCAGCCTCACGCAACTGCTGAATTCTACTTTCTGATTGGTCGATTACCACCACAGGTAGGTTGTGTTGCAACAACAACTTCACCAAATTTTTGCCGACTCGCCCATAACCACAGACTACTACATGGTCTTTGAATGGCAAATCTTCTGATACATCCAGCGCCTCTTGTTCTTCTAGGTACGGTTTCAACCAAGGCATTGATTCGGCAAAGTTAAATAAAAATGGGACTAACCGCAAGACAAAGGGAGTCAGCATGAGGGTAACTGCGGTGGTTCCCAAAATTAATAAATATATCTGTCGAGATACTAGCCCTAAAGACTGCCCTTCACTGGCGAGAACAAAGGAAAATTCCCCAATTTGCGCCAGTCCTAAACCGGCGATTATGGCTGTTTTTAAAGGGTAGCGGAATAGTTTCACTAGGGGCGTGATAATCAAGAATTTACCTATGAAAACTAGTGCTACCAGTCCCAAAATTAATTCCAGGTTATTCCACAAAAACACTGGATCAATTAACATCCCAATGGCGGCAAAAAATAAACTGGCAAAGATATCTCGCAGTGGTTCGACATAAGTTAGGGTTTGATCGGCGTATTCCACCTCAGAAATCATCAAACCCGCGACAAATGCCCCCATTTCAATGGACAGCCCCAAATGCTCTGTCAACAGAGCAATGCCCAAACATAAAGCTACAACCCCTAATAAAAATAGTTCTCGGCTTTCGGTACGAGCTAACAGTTGCAACAAAGGCGGTATCAACCACATCCCCGCAGCCACTGCACCAGCAGCAAATAAAGCAATCCACAGTAGGGCTGTTAGCACGGCGATACCAATGGTTTCTGCTGGTTGGTTTAGGGCTGGTAGAACTGCTAACATCAGTCCCAGTGCCAAGTCTTGGACTACCAAAATCCCCAACATTACTTGTCCGTGAGGCGTTTCTGTTTCATTGCGTTCCATCAAGCATTTAAGGACAACGGCTGTGGAAGACAAGGACAGAATACATCCCAAAAACATCCCCTTAGCGGGTAAGGTTCCCCAGGCCCCGCTTAACCCGGATACCACAACTGTTACCAAAATTGTCAAAGCAATCTGGAGTCCACCTCCACCAAGAGCGATCGCTTTTACCTTCTTGAGTTCCGCAAAGGAAAATTCTACACCCAAGGCGAATAACAAAAAGGCAACACCAAACTGTGCCAGAGTCTCTACTTGAATAACTTCTTTAATTAATCCCAGTCCAGTTGGCCCAATGACTATCCCGCCGATGAGATAGCCTAACAGCACGGGTTGCCGTAAAAGTGCCGCCAACAATCCACCACAGGCTGCAACGCCCAAAACTAAAACTAAATCAACGATTAGCCTAAAATCTTCTTGCACCAGTTTTAAAAGAACTATTTATAAAGACCTATTAATTCAGGATACAAAGTTTTATGATCTCAAACAGCTTGTTTGGAAATTGGGTATAAAGAATTAGGGATTGGGAATTGGGAATGGGGGTAAGAAATTTTTTAACTGCTGTCTAATGCCCATTAAATTTTAGGTGAGCTAAGGGCACTCAGTAATAGGAATGACCACGGCATTTTAATATCGGGTATGAGCCATGAGTAGTTTCTCAATATAGGTAATGCAGCCGGTAGCACAAAACGTAAAGAGCGTAGTGATGCAGGCCGATCGCCATTTTCATCGACAATTCCATATTTATCAGCTAGTTCGGCAACAATCTGCACACGTCCTGTACGGCGCATTAAATTTGGTTCACAAGCAAGTGCAGCAATTACCCGTCCAGTTAATAAGGGAGTTTCCCAGTTGTAGCGATCGCTAATTAATGAGTTTTTTTGCTCAGTAGTATCGGTTTGATTCATCTCAGTAGCAAAACGGGAAAAAAGCTCAGTCCCAACAATACCCGGCCAAATGGAAACAGAAGCCACATTATGGGGTTTTAACTCAACAGCCATATCAGCCGCTAGGCGATCGCAAGCTGCTTTTCCAACACCATAAGCTGTATTAAAGATATAAGACATACTGCCCCACGAGGAAATGGTGCAAATTAGTCCAGAATTACGCTTGGTCATCATTCGCGCAGCAAAAACACTTGCAACGTAGTGGCTACGAAGACCAACGTTGTTGCTTGCATCCCACAGACTTAGTTCACAATCCCAAAAGGGCTGCCCAAAAGCGTTTTTTAATGCCTCAACTCCTGAGTAAGCATTATTCACCAGTAGGTCAAGTTGTCCATCCTGCTCATCTTGGATGCGCTCAAACAGTAAACGCACCTGCTCATCGTCACCGTGGTCTACTTGGACAGGAATACACACACCACCGACTTCCTCTATAGTTGATTGGGTTTCACCAAGACTTCCTGAAACCGCATCACTGGAGGAGTTGTTGAGGCTGCGTCCCGTGACGTATACAGTTGCCCCAGCCTCAGCCAAACCAATAGCAATTCCCCTACCAATTCCCCGCGTAGCACCTGTTACTAATGCCACTCTTCCCTCAAGGTGTTTCACGATCGCTTTTTCCTGTGGTTAATTAATTTATTCTTGCCCACTATCATCACCGTTTGATTACTTAATTAAGGGACTTCCAAATAAAAAAATATCCCAAAACTGATGTAAAAATCCTCTCTATTTCTTCTCTCTGTGTTGCGCCAGGTGCTACAACGGAGGGAACCCCCGCAACGCGCTGGCTTCTCTGTGTCTCTGTGATAGCCTACGGCAAGCCGCTTTGTGTCTACGTTTATTTGAATAATTTATTTCTCGGAAATCCCTAAAGCCGACTAACCCACCTTAAAAAGACAAAAACCTCTCAAAGTCCCCCTTCTTAAGGGGGATTTAGGAGGATCTACAACTACGAACAATATCTAACCCTCGATCTAACCGATTAATTTCTGCCAGCTATCAGGCCCAACAATCCCATCGGCATCTAAACCATTTTGCTTTTGAAAGTTCTTGACTACAACTTCTGTTTGCGGCCCGTAAACACCATCATTCTCAACACCTAAACGGTATTGTAAATATCTAACAACTGCACCACCAGCATGGTTTGGTCTGATAATTCGTTTTGCCAAAATTAGATTTATGGCATTCCATGTAGCTTCGTCGGCAACTCCAGTTGACTGAACTCCGACAATAGCCTGAAATTTTTCGACAGCAGATTTAGTGTTAGCCCCAGTCAAGCCATCTTCTACTAACGCCTTACCATTTTTATCAACTATTTTGAGTCGATTTAAGGCTTTTTGCAGTCGGAGAATAGTTGTATCTACATTCTCTTCTTCATCTGGTACAGGGTTAACAGGAGTAGTTGGAACTTTCCCAGTTAAACCTTTGACGATCGCATTAGCCATTGCTTCAGGATTAAAAAGATTTACATCCTTTTGCGAATCGATGAAGCAACCTTCTACAAGAATTGCAGGCATATCTGTATTTTTCAGAACATACAAATGGGAACCACTCTTAACGCCGCGATTAAAAAATCCCAACTTGACGATTTCATCTAATACAGGTTTAGCGATTTTTCTCCCTGTGTCGCTAGTTGCATATACTTCTGTGCCATTAGCCTGTCCATTAAAACAGTTAAAATGAATCGAAACGTAAATATCTACTTTACTGCCATTCGCTGTAGAACATCTTTTTGAGAGTGATTCAGTTACTGTACGGGCACTACTCGGTCTACATACTACGACTTCATTGCCCAAAGCTCTTAACTTCGCTATCACTCTATTGCCGACATCAAGAGTTAAATTATCCTCAAATTTAATCCCACTGGCTCCTGTGTCTGGTGGACAGTTGTGTCCGCTATCAATTCCAAATTTCATAATTTCATCCTCAAATTACTTACTTTTTACACTCGTTCAAAACTCTTCCAATTATATAGACAAAGTTTTGTTAATAAATTTGTTGAAGTACTTGTTCGCAATGTCCGCATTGTTTTAAGCATTAATACGCTAGCAGACAAAATAAGTTTTTCTGCGAACCTGAACAGCAAATTTATATGCTAAAATACCTTAATTAAAAGGTAGATTGTCACCAAAAACATAACCATTATAATTTATCAAAATCGAGAATAACAAGTTAACTTTTGCAATAATTTTCAATGCAGCAATTGCCTTCATTATTCAGATAATAGCGCTTTAGAAAAGTAGAAAGCCATAAAAAACATACCTAATTTAGATATCCAAATCTCTAAACCGACGCACCTCCTGATATGAACGTGGGCTTATAGAGTCGTAAACCATTTACAGACTCTACCCTTGGCTTTGCTGTTAATCCTGAGCAGCTTAACACATAATACTTTACAGTATTAAAGAATACGTGATATTTTCTACACACCTGTGGGAGATTAGATATTATCAAGTTGCATACATTCACAAACCTGTCAGTACAAGAAATTCGTTCGTTGTGTAGAGGCACTAAAGCAATACTGCTCGGGTTTTGGATTTTTAACTCGAATTGGGTTTGGGGAAAAGGTTAAAGGTTTTTTCTTTCCCCTTCCCCTTTTCCCCAAAACCTGACAAGTATTGGGTACTAAAGGAATTAAAATATCCCAAAGGCATTGGTGATGGTAAAGTTCTAGCTACCTCAAGAAATTATTGACCGGAATCTGTGGATAGATATATAACAATCAACCTGAAAGCACGTTTAAGATTTAAGTAAAGAAATATTTCGTAGCTTACAGGCATGAAACGCATCGTCTTGGTTGCTGGGTTTGAATCATTCAACGCTGACTTGTACAGGAAAGCAGCTTTTTTGGCTAACTCTCGCTGTCCTGAGTTGGATATTCGGGTATTTAGCGATCGCAATATTACCAGTCAACGCGCCGAGGTAGAAGCAGCACTTGATAACGCTGATGTATTTTTCGGTAGTCTACTATTTGATTATGACCAGGTTGTGTGGCTTGGCGATCGCATTTCCCAAATTCCCATCCGCTTAGTCTTTGAGTCGGCCTTGGAATTGATGAGTTTAACCAAGTTGGGTGATTTTGCCATTGGCGACAAGCCTAAAGGAATGCCCAAACCAGTTAAATTCATCCTCGACAAATTTAGCAACGGACGAGAAGAAGACAAACTTGCTGGTTACATCAGCTTCTTAAAAATTGGCCCCAAACTACTGAAATATGTCCCAGTGCAAAAAGTCCAAGACTTACGCAACTGGTTAATTATCTATGGTTACTGGAATGCTGGCGGGCCAGAAAACGTCGCTTCATTATTCTGGACACTAGCAGAAAAATACTTAGATTTAAAAGTCGGCGACATTCCCCCGTTAATCGAAACCCCCAACATCGGATTACTCCACCCCGACTATCAAGGGTTTTTTGAATCACCCCGCGAATATCTGGAATGGTATAAAACCCATTGTAGAGACGCGATTCATCGCGTCTTCCCAATAGACGCGATGAATCGCGTCTCTACAAAACCAGTTGTCGGAATTCTCCTCTACCGAAAACACGTCATCACCAAACTACCCTACATTCCCCAACTAATTCGCAGTTTTGAAAAAGCCGGGTTAACTCCTTTACCCATCTTCATCAACGGCGTAGAAGGACACGTGGCGGTACGAGATTTGATGACAACCGACTATGAAATTCAGCAACGACAACTAGGTAATATTGAGACACCCTCACTTTCTAGTGAAGCAGTTAAAGTAGATGCGATCGTCTCTACAATTGGCTTTCCTCTGGTGGGTGGCCCGGCTGGTTCAATGGAAGCAGGCCGCCAAATAGAAGTAGCAAAGCGCATCCTGACTGCCAAGAATGTACCTTATATTGTTGCTGCACCACTATTAATTCAAGATATTCACTCGTGGACGCGCCAAGGTGTTGGCGGATTGCAAAGTGTGGTGTTGTACGCCTTACCAGAATTAGATGGGGCCATTGATACTATTCCTCTCGGTGGGTTGGTGGGCGAAAATATTTATCTAGTTCCTGAACGGGTGCAGCGATTAATTGATAGGGTGAAAAGCTGGGTGTCTTTGCGGCAAAAACCTGCTTCGGAACGCAAAATTGCAATTATTTTATATGGGTTCCCGCCAGGTTATGGTGCTGTGGGGACTGCTGCATTATTAAATGTGCCGCGTAGTTTGCTGAAGTTTCTTCACGCACTGAAAGAACAAGGTTACACCGTCGGAGATTTACCGGAAGATGGCGAAGAATTGATTCGCTGGGTGAAAGAGGCAGATGAAGCTAATCCTCTTGTGGGGCAGTCGTCTCGCCCGCCCCTAGATAATGGCGCTCATGTTGCCCACCCCACAAGTACTGTAAATTTCCGCACTCTAGAAAAATGGCTGGGATATTTACAAACTTCCCGCATTGAAAAACAATGGAAATCTTTGACGGGAACTGGTATTAAAACTTATGGCGAGGAATTTCAGATTGGTGGTGTGCAATTAGGTAATGTGTGGATAGGTGTACAACCACCTTTGGGGATACAAGGCGACCCGATGCGCTTAATGTTTGAACGAGATTTAACGCCTCATCCTCAATATGCTGCTTATTATAAATGGCTACAAAATGAGTTTCAAGCTGATGCTATTGTTCATTTTGGAATGCATGGAACGGTGGAATGGTTGCCTGGTTCTCCGTTGGGGAATACGGGTTATTCTTGGTCGGACATTCTGTTAGGAAATTTGCCTAAT
The DNA here is from genome assembly GCF_013343235.1 of Nostoc sp. TCL240-02. Taxonomy (GTDB): domain Bacteria; phylum Cyanobacteriota; class Cyanobacteriia; order Cyanobacteriales; family Nostocaceae; genus Nostoc. Next base: position 5,650,099 of record NZ_CP040094.1, read on the forward strand.
CTCTATATATATGCGGCGAATAATCCGTCTGAGTCGATGTTGGCGAAACGTCGCGGTTATGGTGTGTTGATTTCTCATAATGTGCCTCCTTATGGGCGGGCAGGTTTGTATAAGGAATTGGTGGCGTTGCGGGATTTGATTGCAGAGTATCGGGAAGATCCGCAAAAGAATTATGCGTTGAAGGAAGCGATTTGTAAAAAAATTGTGGATTCTGGGTTGGATGCTGATTGTCCGTTTGCAAATGCGAAGAAGTTGGGGATTGCGTTTACGCCGGAGAATGTGCGGATGTTTAGCGGTCATGCTTTTGATGATTATTTGGTGGAGTTGTATGAATATTTGCAGGTTTTAGAAAATCGGTTGTTTTCTTCGGGGCTGCATACTTTGGGGGAAAGGCCGAGTGAGGAGGAGTTGGGGGCGTATTTGGAGGCTTATTTTGGGGGGGAGGAGGAGGAGAACGAACCGCGAAGGCGCAAAGGACGCGAAGAAAGAGAGGAGGAGGAAAGGTTAATAAGGGATTTGTTGATGCAATCTACGGATGAGTTGACGAATTTGTTGAGGGGGTTGAATGGGGAGTATATTCCGCCTGCGCCTGGGGGGGATTTGTTAAGGGATGGGGCTGGGGTTTTGCCGACTGGGAGGAATATTCATGCTTTAGATCCTTATCGGATGCCTTCACCTGCGGCGTATGAACGGGGACGGGAAATTGGTCAAAAAATTATTGCCCAGCATTTGGAGGAGTGTGAGAAATATCCTGAAACGGTTGCGGTGATGCTTTGGGGATTGGATGCGATCAAAACTAAGGGTGAATCTCTGGGGATTCTTTTGGAGTTGGTGGGGGCTGAACCTGTTAAGGAAGGAACTGGTAGAGTTGTTCGTTATGAGTTGAAGCCGTTGGCTGAGGTTGGACATCCCCGGATTGATGTGTTGGGTAATTTATCTGGGATTTTCCGGGATAGTTTTGTAAATATTATCGAATTGTTGGATGATTTATTTCAACGGGCGGCTGATGCTGATGAACCGGATGATCAGAATTTTGTTAGGAAACATGCTTTGGCTTTAAAAGCCCAAGGGGTAGAAAATGCCTCGGCGAGATTGTTTTCTAATCCGGCGGGTGATTTTGGTTCTTTGGTGAATGATAGAGTTGTCGATGGGAATTGGGAATCTGGTGAGGAGTTGGGAAATACTTGGCAAAGTCGCAATGTATTCAGCTATGGGAGAGAAGATAAAGGTCAAGCTAGACCGGAAGTTTTGAATACTTTGTTAAAAACTAGCGATCGCATTGTTCAAGAAATTGATTCGGTAGAATATGGTTTAACTGATATTCAAGAATATTACGCTAATACGGGCGGTTTAAAAAAGGCGGCAGAAAAACAAAGCGGTAAGAAGGTGACAACTAGCTTTGTAGAAAGTTTCTCGAAGGATACTACACCCCGCAATTTAGATGATTTGCTGCGAATGGAATACCGCACTAAGTTGGTAAATCCCAAATGGGCGCAAGCGATGGCAAATCAAGGTTCTGGTGGTGCTTTTGAAATTTCCCAACGAATGACGGCGTTGATTGGTTGGGGTGGTACTGCCGATTTTACCGATGATTGGGTTTATGACCAAGCGGCTGATACTTATGCGTTAGACGCAGAGATGGCGGAGAAGTTACGGAAGGCAAATCCTGAAGCTTTTCGCAATATTTTAGGGAGAATGTTAGAGGCGCATGGGCGGGGTTTCTGGGAAGCTGATGGTGAGAAGTTAGATAAGCTACGTCAGTTATATGAGTTGACAGATGAAGAGTTGGAGGGAGTGACAGTTTAGAAAGTAGATGCCTTAAAACTTAAAATCAAGACAATAACCATTAATCAAAATTATGGAAAATTCTTTCACTGCTGTATATGAAAAAATAGATGATTGGTATATCGGTTACGTCCAGGAGTTACCCGGCGCTAATGTCCAAGAGAGAACTCTGGAAGAAGCTAGAGAAAGTCTACGGGAAGCGATAGAGTTGATTCTAATATCAAATCGGGAACTTGCAGAGCAACAAATTTCCGGTAAAGATGTCGTCCGTGAACAGATTACTGTCAAATTATAGTGAAAAGACGTGAATTGATTCGCTATTTAGAAAAGAACGGCTGTTTGTTCCTTCGAGAAGGTGGAAGGCATACGATTTATTACAATCCATAAAACAACAGAACCTCCGCAGTTCCAAGGCATACTGAGATTGTGGAGATTCTAGCTATCAAGATTTGCAAAGATTTGGAGATTTCCCCACCCTAGTGTTGTAGATAAAGCGTAAAGCCTTCTCTTGTCCTTCCGTTCGGGACGTTGCGCGAACAAAAACGCACTCGCGTTTGAGAGGCTTCTTTTTCAGAGATGCTAACGCGTAGCTTGCTTCTCCGTAGGAGTACGCCTTCGGCATAGCTTCTCTACGAGAGGCTGCGCCAATGCTTAAGGCGGTAACGTCTCGTAAGAGAAAAAGCGTAGCTTTGGGGTTCTTATTTTGGATTTATGTAAAAGGTATTATCTCAGACAACAAGCAAAAGCGATGTCTACGACGGGCTACGCCTGCGCTTTTACGTTTGAAGCTGTAAAAATTTAAACCTTTGCAGCTAATGTTACTTCATTTATAAGAAAGGCTTAAGTTTTTCTTGCAAATGTATAAGCCGTTGCTGCAATTGCTTAATACTTTGCAACAAATGCTCTTCCATATATAAGAAAGGCTTAAGTCTTTCTTACAAATGTATAAGTCGTTGCTGCAATTGTTTAATACTTTGCAACAAATGCTCTTCCATATATAAGAAAGGCTTAAATCATTGCAGCAATTGTTGTAATGAACTTATGAATTTATCAATCAATTTGGGAGATGCTTCAATACGGTTCGGTTAAGGCAAGAGACGGCGATTTATCGCGTCTTTCCGATCTAGGGGGTGTCATCAAAAAACCTTATGCAAACCGTATTAAAAGCGATCGCCATTTTCAAGTAAACCACGCGGTAGGGGCACAAGGCCTTGCGCTCCTACTGATGTAATTGTCATTGTGTCTTCTACTGTGCGATCGCTTACTCGCCCAAGTTAGATATTGCCGACAATTGATGCTGCATAACAGCGTCCAACTAGCTATCATTAGCTAAGTGGTAAAGTGGTATGCCAGATACATCGACGGCAATACCATTTAGTTAGCAGTTTTTGTCAACTGCTTACACTCGTACCTGTAAAAATTAGTTTGATCCATTTTCTATTCCCTACTCTCTATTTTGATCCGCATTACCTAAAAGTTATCTCACTAGGTACGGGCTGCAAAAAATACAAAAAATTACTCAAGAATTAAGATTAAGGATACGGCTATGGCAACCGAACAGTTAACTAGAGACAGCGACAATCTCGATTTAAATCAGCTACTAAGGACGCTGAATGCTGTTAAACAGGGTGACTTCTCGGCTCGGATGCCTATAGATCATACTGGTGTGGCGGGGAAAATAGCTGACACGCTCAATAATATTATTGACCAAAATGAGCGAATGGCGGCGGAGCTACAGCGAATTGGTAATGTTGTCGGCAAAGAAGGCAAAATTGCTGAACGTGCTTCTCTGGGAGATGTTCGTGGTTCTTGGTCAAATTGTGTTACTTCTGTTAATACTCTAATTACAGATTTAGTTCAACCAACAGCTGAAACTACGCGGGTTATTCGGTCGGTCGCTAATGGTGATTTATCTCAAACGATCGCAACAGAAATTGACGGCAGACCTCTCCAAGGTGAGTTTCTCCAAACTGCTAATATCGTCAACACGATGGTAGAACGGCTTGGTTCTTTTGCATCGGAAGTAACAAGAGTTGCTCGTGAGGTGGGAACCGAAGGTAAGTTGGGCGTTCAAGCCGAAGTGCAAGGTGTGGCTGGCACTTGGAAAGATTTGACTGATAACGTTAACTTGATGGCGGGCAATCTCACTGGTCAAGTTCGCAACATTGCCGAAGTTGCCACTGCGATCGCAAATGGTGACTTATCCAAAAAAATCACTGTGGATGTGAAAGGCGAAATTCTGGAGTTGAAAAACACCGTCAATACAATGGTGGATCAACTTAATTCCTTTGCATCAGAAGTGACAAGAGTTGCCCGTGAGGTGGGAACTGAAGGTAAATTGGGCGTGCAAGCAGAAGTTAAAGGAGTTGCAGGTACTTGGAAGGATCTGACTGACAACGTTAACTTGATGGCAGGTAATTTAACCGCTCAAGTACGTAATATTGCGGAAGTAACAACGGCGGTTGCAAATGGCGATTTATCCAAGAAAATCACTGTGGATGTCAAAGGTGAAATTTTAGAGTTGAAAAACACCGTCAACATCATGGTGGATCAACTTAATTCCTTTGCATCGGAAGTAACAAGAGTTGCCCGTGAGGTGGGTGCTGAAGGAAAATTAGGCGGTCAAGCAGAAGTTCGCGGGGTAGCGGGTACGTGGAAAGACCTTACTGATAGTGTGAATTTCATGGCGGGAAGCTTGACGGCACAGGTGCGGAACATTGCGGAAGTGACAACGGCGGTGGCAAATGGCGACTTATCTAAGAAAATCACTGTGGATGTGAAAGGTGAAATTCTGGAGTTGAAAAATACCATCAACACAATGGTGGATCAACTTAATTCCTTTGCATCAGAAGTGACACGGGTCGCACGGGAAGTAGGAACTGAAGGTAAGTTAGGTGTACAAGCAGAAGTGCGCGGTGTTGCGGGTACTTGGAAAGATTTAACTGACAACGTTAATTTAATGGCGGGTAATCTCACCGGACAAGTGCGAAATATTGCCGAAGTTGCCACTGCGATCGCAAATGGCGATCTATCGAAAAAAATCACCGTCGATGTTAGAGGTGAAATTCTCGAACTCAAGAATACCATCAATATCATGGTGGATCAACTCAGTTCCTTTGCAAGTGAAGTAACGCGGGTTGCGCGTGAAGTGGGCAGTGAAGGTAAACTGGGCGTGCAAGCCGATGTGCGCGGTGTGGCTGGCACTTGGAAAGATTTAACTGACAGCGTAAACTTCATGGCGGGGAGTTTAACGGCACAGGTGCGGAATATTGCCGAAGTGACTACGGCGGTTGCAACAGGCGACTTATCTAAGAAAATCACCGTCGATGTCAAAGGTGAAATCCTGGAACTCAAAAACACTATTAACACAATGGTGGATCAGCTTAATTCCTTTGCATCGGAAGTTACAAGAGTTGCCCGTGAGGTAGGAAGCGAGGGTAAACTTGGTGTGCAAGCAGAAGTGCGCGGTGTGGCTGGCACTTGGAAAGATTTGACCGACAGCGTGAACTTCATGGCGGGAAGCTTGACGGCACAGGTGCGGAATATTGCCGAAGTGACTACGGCGGTTGCAACAGGCGACTTATCAAAGAAAATTACCGTTGATGTCAAAGGTGAGATTTTAGAGTTGAAAAATACCATTAATACAATGGTGGATCAACTCAGTTCCTTTGCAAGTGAAGTGACGCGAGTCGCGCGGGAAGTGGGAACTGAAGGTAAGTTGGGTGTACAAGCAGAAGTAAAAGACGTTGCCGGCACTTGGAAAGATTTAACTGACAGCGTGAACTTCATGGCGGGAAGCTTGACGGCACAGGTGCGGAACATTGCCGAAGTGACAACTGCGATCGCAAATGGTGATCTATCTAAGAAAATTACTGTTGCCGTCAAAGGCGAAATTCTCGAACTCAAGAATACCATCAATATAATGGTGGATCAACTTAATTCCTTTGCAAGTGAAGTGACGCGAGTCGCCCGTGAGGTGGGAAGCGAAGGTAAACTGGGCGTGCAAGCAGATGTGCGCGGTGTAGCTGGGACTTGGAAAGATTTAACTGACAGCGTGAACTTCATGGCGGGAAGTTTAACGGCACAGGTGCGAAATATTGCTACAGTCACCACGGCGGTGGCAAACGGTGACTTATCTAAAAAAATCTCCGTTGATGTCAAAGGTGAAATTTTAGAGTTGAAAAATACCATCAATACGATGGTGGATCAACTTAATTCCTTTGCAAGTGAAGTAACGCGGGTGGCGCGTGAGGTGGGAACCGAAGGGAAGTTGGGCGTACAAGCAGAAGTTAAAGGTGTAGCCGGGACTTGGAAGGATCTCACCGAAAGTGTAAACTTCATGGCGGGAAGTTTAACGGCGCAAGTGCGAAACATTGCCGAAGTGACGACAGCAGTAGCTAACGGCGACTTATCCAAGAAAATCACCGTTGATGTGAAAGGCGAAATCCAAGAACTCAAAAACACCATTAATACAATGGTGGATCAGCTAAATTCTTTTGCATCAGAAGTTACCAGGGTTGCGCGTGAAGTGGGAACGGAAGGAAAACTTGGCGTGCAAGCTTACGTTAGAGGCGTGGCTGGGACTTGGAAAGATTTGACGGACAACGTAAATTCGATGGCGGGGAACCTCACCGGACAAGTTCGCAACATCGCCGAAGTTACGAAAGCGGTAGCTAATGGCGACTTATCTAAAAAAATTACCGTCGATGCCAAAGGCGAAATTTTGGACTTGAAGAACACCACCAACACGATGGTGGATCAACTCAGTTCTTTTGCCAGTGAAGTAACGCGGGTAGCGCGGGAAGTGGGAACTGAAGGAAAGTTGGGTGGACAAGCGCAAGTCCAAGGTGTCGCGGGTACTTGGAAAGATTTAACAGATAACGTTAACTCGATGGCGGGTAACTTAACGGCACAAGTACGCGGTATCGCCAGAGTTGTAACGGCAGTTGCTAACGGAGACTTGAAACGGAAACTGATGTTAGATGCTAAGGGAGAAATTGAAACCTTGGCAGAGACAATCAACGAGATGATTGATACCCTAGCAACCTTTGCCAATCAGGTAACTACAGTAGCGCGGGAAGTGGGAATCGAAGGGAAGTTAGGCGGACAAGCGAGAGTCCCTGGCGCGGCTGGAACTTGGAAAGATTTGACGGATAATGTAAATGAACTTGCTGCTACACTAACAACTCAATTAAGAGCGATCGCAGAAGTTGCTACAGCTGTAACTAAAGGTGATTTAACTCGTTCAATTGCCGTCGAAGCACTAGGAGAAGTAGCAATACTCAAAGACAACATCAACCAAATGATTGCAAATCTGCGGGAGACAACGCAGAAAAACACTGAGCAAGATTGGTTGAAAACTAACCTAGCTAAGTTTACCCGAATGTTGCAAGGGCAGCGCGACTTAGAAACCGTATCTAAATTAATTCTCTCAGAACTAGCACCCTTAGTAGGAGCGCAACACGGCGTATTCTTTCTGATGGAGTCTGGGGAAAATACACCGTTTTTAAAACTAATTAGTAGCTACGCTTACCGCGAACGCAGACATCTAGCTAATCGCTTCCACTTGGGTGAAGGTTTGGTGGGACAATGCGCTTTAGAAAAAGAGCGAATTCTCTTAACGGATGTACCAAGTGATTATGTGAGAATTGCCTCTGGTTTAGGAGAAGCGTCTCCACTTAATGCCGTGGTGTTACCTGTACTCTTTGAAGGACAGGTGACAGCAGTCATAGAATTAGCATCCTTCCGCCGCTTTAGCGAAATTCATCTGACATTCTTCGACCAGCTTACCGAAAGTATAGCGATCGTTCTCAACACGATCGCAGCTTCGATGCGAACTGAAGAATTACTCAAGCAATCGCAATCTTTGGCTGAAGAACTCCAAACCCAGCAAAATGAACTGCGAGAAACCAACAAACGCTTAGAACAACAAGCCCAATCACTCAAAACCTCAGAAGATTTACTCAAAGGACAGCAAGAGGAGTTACAACAGACTAACGCTGAGTTAGAAGAAAAGGCAGAACTGCTAGCTATGCAAAAGAAAGAAGTCGAGCGCAAAAATCGAGAAATCGAACAAGCAAGAATGTCTTTGGAAGATAAAGCCGAACAACTCGCCCTTTCTTCAAAATACAAATCAGAATTTCTCGCCAACATGTCCCACGAACTACGGACACCGCTAAACAGCTTATTAATTTTGGCGAAGTTGTTGGCAGATAACATCGACCACAACCTCACTAGCAAGCAAGTTGAATACAGCCAGACAATTTACTCAGCCGGTACTGACTTGTTGGCATTAATCAATGACATTCTGGATCTCGCTAAAATTGAATCTGGAACTATGTCAATTGACATAACCCAAATGCCCTTGGTAGAGTTGGGCGAACAAATTGAGCGTACCTTCCGCCAAATAGCTGATAACAAAGGGCTTGCTTTCGCAATTGAATTTACTCCCGACTTACCCACAACCATCTATACAGATGTCAAACGCTTACAACAAGTGTTAAAAAATCTCCTCTCCAACGCTTTTAAATTTACGGAGCAAGGGGAAGTCCGCTTGCAGATTGCGGTGGCAAAACAGGGATGGAGCAACGATCAAGTAACTTTAAATCGCGCTCAAAATGTCATCGCCTTCTCAGTTAGCGATACAGGGATTGGCATCGCACCCGACAAGCAAAAAGTTATTTTCGAGGCATTCCAACAAGCTGATGGCTCTACCAGTCGGAGATACGGCGGTACTGGATTAGGCTTATCAATTAGCCGCGAAATCGCCCGTCTCTTTGGCGGCGAAATTAAACTAACAAGTCAACCCGGTCAAGGTAGCACCTTTACATTCTTTTTCCCACAATTGAATCCTGAGTCTACATCAACACAACTTCTTACTCCCTACTCCTTACTCCCCACTCTCCACTCCTCACTCAGCACTCAAAACTCAGCACTCCTGAGTGACGATCGCGCTACTATTGGCATGGGCGATCGCGTTTTGTTAATTGTCGAGGATGACGTGAATTTTGCCCGTATCCTCATAGATATGGCGCAACAGCATGGATTTAAGGTGATAACAGCCCAAAATGGCAGTACAGGTTTAGCATTAGCGCAGCAATTCTATCCTTCAGCCGTTTTACTAGATATCCGAATGCCAGAAATGGATGGTTGGACGGTTTTGGATCGTCTGAAACATGACCCAAATACCCGCCACATTCCTGTACACATTATGACGGTTGAAGAAGGGCAACAGCGCAGTTTGCAACTAGGTGCGATCGCATATCTGCAAAAGCCCTTAAGCAGCGAGACAATATCCGAAGCATTGGTCAAAATTAAAGGTTTTGTTGAGCGCCAGGTAAAAAATTTACTGGTAGTCGAAGACGATGACACTCAACGGCATAGCATTGTCGAACTAATTGGCAACAACGATGTTTATACTACTGCTGTTGCCACAGGTGCAGAAGCCCTAGAAGCCATCCGCACCCAGCATTTTGATTGCCTTGTCCTCGATTTAGGGCTACCCGACATGACCGGGTTTGAACTGATCGATCAGATTAAGCTTCTACCTCACGGCAAAACGTTGCCCATCATTGTCTACACAGGTAGAGACATTAGCAAAGCTCAAGAAACCGAACTGAGACGGATTGCCGAAACAATTATCATTAAAGATGTGCGATCGCCCGAACGCCTCCTCGATGAAACAGCATTATTTTTACACCGAGTCCAAGCAAATTTACCAGCGCCCAAACGACAAATACTTGAACAACTGCATTCTATAGATTACTTACTCGCTGGCAAAAAAGCGCTAATTGTAGACGACGATATGCGTAATATCTTTGCGCTGACAAGTATGCTGGAGCGTTATCAGATACAAGTACTATATGCTGAAAACGGCAGAGAGGGGATTAACTTGTTAGAAAATACACCAGATATTGATGTCGTTTTGATGGATGTAATGATGCCAGAAATGGACGGTTACGAAACAACAAGCTTAATCCGCCAAAACGAGCAATTTAAATCTTTGCCGATTATTGCACTGACAGCTAAAGCCATGCAAGGCGATCGCGAGAAGTGTATCGAAGCCGGTGCATCAGACTACATCACCAAACCCGTAGATACTGAACAACTGCTTTCACTCTTGCGTGTTTGGCTATATCGTTGAGCTAAATTAAAGGAAGCAGGGGGCAGGGGGTAGGGAGCCGTTGCAACTATTTCAACCCTACCTAATAGGGATTTTGATGAATTGCAATGTTTGGCGTGTTCCAGATGTCTGAAGGCGTTCCGTTTCAATCCCTAATAGGGATTTTGATGAATTGCAATAATCATAAACTCTGTAGTCCCTGTCCAGATTCGCGTTTCAATCCCTAATAGGGATTTTGATGAATTGCAATTTAAATTGTGATTCAGCATAAATTTGATAAGATGCAAGTTTCAATCCCTAATAGGGATTTTGATGAATTGCAATTCGAATCTCAAGTTACGCTGCTCAAACCGTAAACATTGTTTCAATCCCTAATAGGGATTTTGATGAATTGCAATGAACCAGGTGCCTATTATGTAACAAATGCCAAGTGGTTTCAATCCCTAATAGGGATTTTGATGAATTGCAATTCCTTATTGATTTCATGAATGGAAGAGTCAAATTTGTTTCAATCCCTAATAGGGATTTTGATGAATTGCAATGATAAATGTACTCTTACCACCCTTGGCTCGATTGACAACAGGTTTCAATCCCTAATAGGGATTTTGATGAATTGCAATGTTTTATCATCTCTGCATGATTTGTATTTCTTATGTTTCAATCCCTAATAGGGATTTTGATGAATTGCAATTTGTGTTTTGCTGCATCTCCCGTAGTTTCTTTGTAAGTTTCAATCCCTAATAGGGATTTTGATGAATTGCAATAATCTCGTAATATCCCCATGCTGAAAGGGGATTTTTGTTTCAATCCCTAATAGGGATTTTGATGAATTGCAATTATTTGCTTTGGTATATTTGTCACCTTTTAAGATGGAGTTTCAATCCCTAATAGGGATTTTGATGAATTGCAATATGTCCGCGCCAAATGGTCATTTTGGGGAAGTTTGTTTCAATCCCTAATAGGGATTTTGATGAATTGCAATTTGAGCGATATATTTTTCACCATCGAAAGAAAAAGAGTTTCAATCCCTAATAGGGATTTTGATGAATTGCAATTCGTACCCATTTATTGGTTTGGGAATCCTGATGGAGTTTCAATCCCTAATAGGGATTTTGATGAATTGCAATTAGCTGGCCACCCTCCTCTAAAGACAATTGTTCCATGTTTCAATCCCTAATAGGGATTTTGATGAATTGCAATTCAATCACTGCTAGCGGTTGAACCTACTGTGTCTCGTTTCAATCCCTAATAGGGATTTTGATGAATTGCAATTTTATCTATGCCGTGGCCGCCCGTGGATAGCGACGTTTCAATCCCTAATAGGGATTTTGATGAATTGCAATCAGGCTGCCTCTGGGGGTGGTGGGCTACTAACCGCTATATATATTGTTTCAATCCCTAATAGGGATTTTGATGAATTGCAATCTTATGCGATTCCAAATCCAAACCCAAACCCAAATCCAGTTTCAATCCCTAATAGGGATTTTGATGAATTGCAATCCCTTTGCAGTGGGGAGAGGAGGATGAAGATTTTTGTTTCAATCCCTAATAGGGATTTTGATGAATTGCAATCTAGTTTTTCTCCCGGTTTTCCCCCCTGGATTTTAGTTTCAATCCCTAATAGGGATTTTGATGAATTGCAATTTTTCTTTATATCTTTTGGGTAAAAGGGGGATTAAGTTTCAATCCCTAATAGGGATTTTGATGAATTGCAATGTGCGATCGCCTTTTAAAATCGATTCCAACAAGTAAATTTTTGTTTCAATCCCTAATAGGGATTTTGATGAATTGCAATAATTGTTGGTCAGTCATGGTAAGTTTTGGTTAGGTAGAGTTTCAATCCCTAATAGGGATTTTGATGAATTGCAATTGGAGCGGTCTTCACGAGTATCTCCAATGTGGTTTTGTTTCAATCCCTAATAGGGATTTTGATGAATTGCAATAGCCCAATTGCAATCCTCCCTTAGAGAATCCTTGTTTCAATCCCTAATAGGGATTTTGATGAATTGCAATAATTTGTACTATCAAATAAATTTATGAGATTTTGGGTTTCAATCCCTAATAGGGATTTTGATGAATTGCAATATTGATAGGGATTATAATCCCCAGAAAAGCTTTTTTGCGTTTCAATCCCTAATAGGGATTTTGATGAATTGCAATGGGCAGCAGCATCAGCTTGAGTCTGAGCTAAAAGGTTTCAATCCCTAATAGGGATTTTGATGAATTGCAATAGCGGGAGCCTGAAACCCAATCTGTATTTAGTTTTCAAGGTGCAGTTGCGCGATTCTTGAGCAATCATAGCATTAGAGAATTCGTTTGGAAAGAGCGCCAGGAAAATTTAAAGGCTGAAATCGTTTTTTGATAAGTATTTCAGAGATTGCGCGGATGAGGATTAGGCGACTAATGGGATGAAAGCCTTACTGTACTTGAAATAGAAGCACTTTTTTGTGGTTGTGGAATTTGTACACCTACCCTTCCGCGCATTTGAGATGCAGAAACCTAGTACAGTGCGGCGTAAATAAACAGACCATATCCTATTATTTCGTACATCTGTTTTAGCAAGTAGGCACAGCTAATCTGGCGTGTTTGCTAACGTAGTCCACAAATAATTGCTTTAGTCGGGGACTCACACCAGCATGTTCAAAGAATCCAAAACCCAGATTCTTAGCTCTTGCTAAGGTTTCTTCTGGTGTTAATCCTTCCTGGATAGCGATACTTAAGAGTGCAATTCCAGTCGAGCGCATCCCGGCTGCACAATGCACAACTGCTGGTTTAGGAATTTCTTCGAGTGTTGTGAGGATTTTGGTAATGGCCTCTTCATTCAGGTTTTTTAAATCTACCTTGAGTGGAACATTCTTATAATGCAGCCCCAATGCTTCAGCTACTTTTTGCTCATCCTTGGAAAATCCTAGCTCATCAGGCGATCGCAAATTTAGAACGGACTTAAAACCTTCTTGGATAGCTTGCTCAAGCTGTTTTGGGATAATTTGTCCTGTTGTCGTTAAGTTTTCGTTAATCTGTATGGCGTTGATCACATTTACTCCTTTTGACTTTCTAATGGCTTTCAGCTTGGTAAATAGTCGAATCAGCAAGCTTTGAGAAGTTATTCAAATAAGCACTGCAAAATTAGCTAAATATCAAAAGATATTGCTTGATTACTTCAAAATATGTCTTTTGAAGTTGGTTATTTTATTGCTTTATCCATAATATACGGTTTGTCGATAGATTTAGTGTTAATTAGAGCTTATTATGATTTTCACCGATAAAATTATCAGAGCTTATATATCAGCAGTCTGTACCGATTCTCTATTACTAATAGAGGTGTGACAGCAGGTATTAATTTTGGGCTGGCGATTCGGGGAAGCGATGTCTACGAAGGACTACGGATGCGATTCACACAGAAAATTAGACGACAAATTGTCTAGCGAGTTGTGACTCAATTGGAAACTGCTAATATCAGTAAAGCAGTTGAAGATTTGGCTAGTTGATCTGTTGCGATGTCTACGGCGGGTGGCTCCTGAGCGCAGGTGTTCGCATAGCGTGTCGCAGACAAGCCTCTCGTTCGCGTTAGCGTCTCTAAAAGAGAAGATAAGGGCAACGCCTACGCAACTAAAATGTCCATAACATGCCAAAAAGTCAAAAAGACATGTAACCTGAATGTCAGTCATGAACCTATGAGCGCTAACGAAATATCTCTTCGACCTGCTCAAGAAACTGATGCGTGGGTGATGAGTGCAATTCATATTGCTGCTATCAAAGCTCTGCCTGCAACTTTCTACACCGAAAAAGAACTTTTAGCTTGGCGTAATTATCACGACAAACCGGATGGTTCAAATATCTTGAAGAGCATGAAAGTAGAAACTTGCAAAGTTGCGATTAGGGGAGATGTTGTTATAGGTTTTGCTAGCTTCATTGTTGATGAACTCATCGGGCTGTATGTCCATCCTAAATATCAAGGCAAAGGGATTGGACGTGCTTTAGTTCAACATTTTTGTGACGAAGCAACCGATCAAGGTATAGATAAGGTAATTACAACTGCTAGTCTTTATGCTGAAGGATTTTATTTACGACTGGGATTTACTGCGATCCAAAAAGCACCTCATTATTTAAGAAAGGGGATAGTTGTCCCAGTTACTAAAATGAGTAAAACATTAGCTACCGCACCGAAATAAATTTGAGCCGATACCAGATTTCCAATAACTTTAAAAGTACTGGTATCAAGATTATTTTTCTTTAATTTGCAACAACTTTGGAGACATAACTTATGATGAAAATAAGTACTTGCCAGTATAAATGAATAAAAGCATCCGTTCATCAACCCTCACCCGTATACGTTTGATAGAAGCCGCCTCGCAAGTATTTGCCAGTTTAGGTGTTCAAGGAGCGACTACCCGTGAAATAGCTCGTGTTGCTGGTGTGAATGAGGTGACTTTATTTCGTCACTTTGCTAGCAAAGAACAACTTTTGGGAGCAGTCATCAAAAATGCCTTGGCACTCCAGACCGAAGCCCTTGCATATCCCGAAGCGTGGACACAGGATCTAAAAATTGATTTAAGACAGTATGCCCATCTTTATAATACTATGCTAGAAGCACAGGAGGACTTAATTCGTACATTTATTGGAGAAGCTAAACGTCATCCTGAAGCAGCTAAACAAGTGATTCAAGAAGCCGCCAAGCCTTTAGGAGAAAAACTGGTCGATTATCTGCAATCTAGTCAGAAATTAGGCACTGTCAGAGTAGACCTCGATCCATTTCCAGCAGTCGATATGTTTACAGGAATGCTGTTAGCTGGAATGCTATGTCGCAGTGCAAAATTCAACCAAGGCAGCTATAGCTGTGAGGACTATATCGAAACCTGTGTAGATATTTTTGTGCGTGGTATCAGTACCTCTAACATTTCTCAATGCGGCTGTAAGTTCTGAGCTAAATTAGATAGTTTATGCCAATAGTATTGATTAGAAATAGTTGAAATTAGCGTTTGGGGATAATTATTTTTCACAATTTAAAATCTGTTTCCAACTCAATTATTTTATTTAAGTTGAGCTTCACAACAGTTATTCATAATTAGTAGTTTCAGTAGAGCCACCATTAACTAAAAGTGCTTGTTGTTTTGCTATAGCGGTTATCAGTCTACTTCAGTACAGTAGGAGAGAGCAATTCTACTGATAATTGGTGGTGATGAAAGCCTACTCTCTCGACTTGCGTCAAAAAATAGTTGATGCTTATGCCTGCGGTGACATTTCCCAACGAAAACTGGCTAAAAACTTTGGTGTCACCTTAAGTTTTGTGCAAAATTTACTCAAACGCCATCGAGAATTGGGGATGATAGGCCCCAAGGTGCGGACTGAGCAGACAGCAACAAAGTTGAATGCTGAACAGTTAGAAATCCTGCGCCAACTCGTCATAGCACAGCCCGATGCGACGTTAAGCGAATTGCGGGAACGACTTTACGAGAAAACAGAGGTCTTAATTGGGGTAGCTACGGTGAATCGGATGGTTCGCTGGAAACTTCACCTCAACCTCAAAAAAAAAGTCTCCACCTCACAAAAAAAGGTAGTGATGAAGTCCAACTAGCCCGATTTGAGTACTGGAAACTCTTGAGGGGGATACCCGTCGAAGAGCTGATTTTCTTAGATGAATCGGGAGTTAATCTGTCCTTCATCCGCAAATGTGCCCGCGCCTTGCCTGGCCCTTCGGGCCTATGCTCAAAAGCCCAACCGCAAAGGGAAAAATGTCTCGGTAATTGGTGCAATTAGCTTGAAAGGACTGCTCACCCAATGGAGTGGCTTAGGTTCTATCGATGCTTTGACTTTTGATGCCTTCATCGCCCAAAAGCTCGTACCCAAACTTTGGCCTGGTGCAGTGGTGATCATGGATAACTGCTCAATCCATAAAAGTGATGAACTTGAAGCTTTGCTCATCGCTGCTGGCGCTCATCTCATTTATCTCCCCCCCTATTCTCCCGATTTTTCACCGATTGAGAATTGTTGGTCCAAGATTAAGAACATTCTCCGTCGCATCGGTGCAAGGACATACCCTGATTTACTCCAGGCATTAGATACGGCATTCGCAGAAGTGACAATAGAGAATTTGCTGGGTTGGTTTACTCACTGCTGCTACTGTACCTCACAAGACTGATAACCGCTATAGCACTTGTTTGCGTAACAAGAGCAATTTTCTATCTTTAATACCTTCTGCGATTAATCCATCGACAGTTTTCATGAGATAATCAGCACAGGAACCCAATTTTCCAGATGCAGTGGCAATGCTATTAACAGTAGTTGTTAATGGTAGTTTATGAGCATACCTGGGATGCTGGCGATTAGCAACAAAGGCGATCGCTTTAAATTCTTGCTTACCATCTAACACCCTTACCCAACGGGCAACGTAAACACCAGCTAACATTTCCCGTCGCCAAATCAGCAATAATTCGGTTGGTACATCAGAGGCAGCAATGCGATAAATGATACCACGACAACTACCGCCGCGATCGAGTCCTAAGAGTAATCCAGGATTCTCTGGAGTACCGCGACCGAGGATCATCCATGTACAGAAGCGCCGATGCCAACCATAAATGATCCCAGGACGGCGCTCGACGTATGTGATTAGGGGATTCCAAATTAGGGAACCGTAGGCAAATATCCAGATATCAGAATTTGGTAGTTGATATTGTAGTATTTCATGGAGCGATCGCTGTAACTCATCTTCGCTCAGGGTAGTTAAATTGATTCCAGAGTGTGATGCTTCTAACAGTCTAGTCTGTGCGTTTCCAGCTTCGAGGTCGCTACGACTGAGTGACATAATGTAGATTATTTCCTTTTCTGTAGCTATCCAGTAATTTCACTATAACTTTAAGATAAATTAATTATAATATCGCTTCCTTTTCCGTAGGATTATAGAGTAAGCCCACTATAGGTAGCAGTATCTTGATGATGCTAATCCACGAAATAAGGAGCAAACTTTGTGACATCTGCGACAAATCAGTTATTAAAGTTATCAATCCAATATTTACCAACAATTGCCACTAAATTAGCAATTACAACTCTAATAGCAATTTTACCGTTACCAGTTAAAGCAGTTACATTAGTCACTAGTCGTGCTGATTTTGCAAGTAATGACGGAATTGATTGGTCAATTTTGGGTAAAGTGTTTAATCCCTTTGCTCCCGATCCTTCGGCTTTTCTGCCTAACTCCTTTTCAGCGGTATCCGAAGGCGGTTTAGCTCTAGGTGTAACTGTGCCTCAAGTTAATGATTCTGGTATTACCCCACCTTTTGTTTTTCAAACCTCTTTTATACCTAAAGGTATTCCGACTAACTTCACTGATGGCGATTTTCTTCTCTTGACAGGCTTGAATCCACAAAGTGGTTTTCCTGCCATTGGCAACTCAGGCCCTTTGACCATTAACTTTGATCGTCCCGTTTTCGGTGCTGGTACTCAAATAGCTGTAGATGATATTCTAAAATTCAACGTGTTTGTCTCAGCTTTTGATAGTGCCAATAACCTATTGGGTACTTTCTCAGCACCAGGAACTTCTTCAGTAACATTGGATAATTCAGCATTGTTCGTTGGGATTAGCAGTGAAACTGCTAACATCTCGCGACTGGTTTTCAGCACTTCTGAGTTAAATAGGGCTTTTGCTATCAACAGGGTGAGTATTATTGCAGTTCCTGAACCAAATTATACCTTGGCTATATTAGCTTTCGGTGTTTCATCTGTGATTTTGAAAGTACGCCAACGCAGGTAAAAGTTATTCTCTTAAAGAGCTAGTGATCAGAATATAGAACTCGTATTTGATTTTTGAAAAGCAAAAGTGATTGAGATTTTTCCATACAAAGATTTTTGAGACTTAACGGCAAAAGTCAGAAACTCCAACAGATGGTTCTTTACGGGGTACTGTTGCTGTTTTTTCAACGATTGGATATCGGTTTTTGCGTTGGCGAGGTTTGGGTGAATGGGTCGGAGGAGGAATCAACACTAAAACTCCTCCCATCGCCTGAGCAACTCGTCCAGGGGTCAAATTGTCGAGGGACTTCTGCCGAGGTAAAGGAATGGAAATCAATCCTTATTACTTAGGGCTTGCAATAATAGCAAAACCTAAACGTGACAACTGGATTGGAGGAGTACATTCACTACGATTAACTACACATTTCTGCTGCACTTCTGGCGTATCTACTACCTTTACAGAAACTGTATAACGATCAAAATTGAGTATTTTCCTTTCTTGGATCATTGAGAGTATTTGCTCAGTGCCTAGATCAATTGCAGTCTGAGCAGTGAAATCAGCCATATAAATGATCTCACTTCTTAATTTCTCTTCAAGTTGGCGAAGAAACTCTGGGCTATATCCTCCACCAGAAAGAGCAGTTATAATTACGTTGGCTGCCTGGTTTTTTACTGATGCCCAATTCACAAATGGCTGGGAAGAAAAGTAAACTATTGAGTTGGGGTTCTGAGCAATTATATTATCTCTAGTTGTAATATACTCATCACGAGTGGCATCTTTAAATAAAGGTGGAGTGAGGTCTATACTACCTATTAGACTCCCCAAGGTGGGCATCTCTCCGCTTAGAATTGAAGTAATTGAACTTGCATCCAATTTAATATTACCTGTCCAACCTTTACCGCAGTCCAAAACAGGTTTTTGTTCTTTAGTTGACAAGTTGAACGTATATTCATAATTACAAGTAACTGATGCAGTATGAGATGCACTGGTTTCTGGTGTAATTGTTTGTAATTCCATCACTATTTCTGGCACTGTAATAGTCGCACATGTTTTTAAACGTCCCGAACCAATGCACTTCTTTACATCTCTATTCCTGGTAACAGGAACGTCTGCTTTTACAGCAGGAATTGTTACGCTCCAGGTGTGTTTAGGTTGTACCTTCGCAACAAGATAAATCGTATTACCTACCACATTATATTCCAGTTTTTCCAGGCTGGTGTTACCCTGATTGCCAATTGTGAACTGATTGACTTTGGAAACAATGCTACGTGCTTGAGATTGCCATTGACTGGCAATTGAATCCAATAGAGGAATACAATCTACTATTTTTTGGTCAATAGGCTGGAGTAAGTTAATCATTTGAGGTTTGTCAGCCATTGGGTTTTTCTGACAAGCTTCCAGATTATATGCTTTTGCTTGATGAGATATTCCTAATACGGAAAAAATAGTTAATGCACAAAGTAATGAAATTTTCATTGATCTATCCTCAAGAGTTGATTTGCAATAAGCTGGAAAATTATCATGACTAATGTGATGTATTGCACATTGTCAGGAAAGTAACAGGATTTTGTGAGAGCAGGTTTTGGTTCTCAATGACACTGCTAAATCTCAATCAAACTAGATGTTTTCATTGCGATGGCTATGCCCAATGAAAGCATCGCATCCCGAAATAGAGCAGATAGAAAGCGTAGGTCATGCGAAGATTTGCGTTCCATTGCTCAGACATGAACAATACTAGTCAAAGCAAACTAGAAAAACTATTAACAAAGGGGGAAAAGCGCAAATTGAAGCGAATACCAACAGTAGGGGAGCAACGCGATTTTGTGAGGTGCTGAAACCTGCGACGTATATAGGTTGTTTCAGGATGCGATCGCAACTTAAAAACCAGGTTTTGTTGACAATATAGGGATGTAATTGAGAACTTAACCCCAATCTCACTTTTTCGCGTTGCTCCCCAACAGTAGTAGCTGTTGACACTATTATGACTTATAGGACTTACGCCCAAAATCATTAATATGGCTTGCTTGTGGCAATTAAAGTAAGAAATTAAGTCTTAGAGTTTCTTACTTTCTGGTTTTTGAAGCATTTTTCCCTCTGCTGCCAAGCAGCGATTAACTAAAGACAAATGGGGGGTATCAAGCTGAAGTAGGTTGTTTGTAGCATAGGAATATGCTCTATTGCAAAACGGTTACTGTGCTTGATTTACAATCGTTTAGAGCTTGGTGCAACTTCAGAATTAAGCTTAACTTGACTTTTTGATTTGCAGATGTCATTTCAAGTACCTTTTGTCATTCTCATTTTGTAGCGATACCTACCAAAAATTTGTAAAAATGTTAATCTGAAACGTACAAAATACTCGTTTTGGCACGATAATTACTATCTCATCTGTACACAAAATTGCAGAAATATTGAAAGAAATGTTTTATTTTAATATGAGAGCAATCAATTTAACTAAATGCTCACTCTAAAAAATAAGTCAGGATTTTTGTAAAGTTTGTCCGTAGAGAGAAAAACGCTAACTTTACTCTTGGTAAAATGATGCTAGAAGAGAAGCTTTCTCAATCATTTAGTGTAGTCAAGCCTTTAACGCAACAAGAATATCGCCAACGAAAGATTTTGCTCAAAAAGATTAATAATTCTTGGATAAAAGGGGCTTTAAAAAATTCCCTATACGCCAAAGCCTTGATTGATCTGGGTCGTGTCAGAGACTATGAAGATTTATCTGAACGTCTCAAGCTACGCAGTGCTATTTGTATTCAACCATTAACCTCTGAGTACATTGATAGGTATTTGGAAGATGCAGGTGAATCACTTGAAGGTTTGAAAATACTACTTCAACAGGATAGCGAATTATAAGAATACCTGTATCTGACGAAAAATATTTATTTACTTGTATTTTAGTATGTACAATAATATTTATTTCTTTATTCCATTTCTATCACCCATATATTTTTTGATTCGTTTTCTGCAAAAGATACCATTTGAAAGTTCTGCCAAAGCGATTTAAAACCAAGAAATTTGGAATTCTTTAAAATATGCGCTATTTTATTTTAGTTTTTACCTAGTCATATTTATTATTGCTTGGTTAATATTGAGAAATCAAGTATTTTTATTATTGGGTGTTATTTCAGTCTTTGTTGTTGGGCTATTTTGGGAAGGTTTTGCTAGGGAGCATCCCAGTTTTTTGCAAAGAAGACGAAAATCAGTCAGGATAGGTAAGACGAGTGTATTTACTTACCGATGACCCCAGAACAAAAGCAAGCTCTTCAAAAACATATTCAGGCGATTGCTAAAATATTGTATGAAGATACGTCAAAAGAAAAGCTCACAAATCTTGCAGCAATTGAAGAAGCAGTGCGGAGTCAAATGCAGAAGCATGTTATGCCAGAAGTAGGGGTTTTTTTATCGAAACGATTACAGGGACAACCGCAGGATACCAACGACGGCTCAAAAGCATTCTTGGAGAGTTAGCAATAACGAGCAAACAAGCCATTGAATTAGAAGTCGCACCAAGTACTCAACTGAGTCCATATCTAGAAACTTGTTGTTTGAGGGTAAGTGCGAATGTCAGCTATGAAGATGCGGCATCAGACATCAAGTATTTTACGGGCATAGAGGTTTCTCACAGCAGTCAACAGAGATTAGTGCATCGCCAGAATTTTGAGTTGCCAACACCAGAACAGACAATTGAAGAATTAAGCGTCGATGGTGGAAACATCCGTGTCCGAACTCCTAAAGGTCAAATATGTGCATGGCTTGGCTATAAAGCAATTAGCTTACATCATCTCGGAATCTTGGGAACTTCATTTCAGAATAATCAGATTGTGATTGATTGGGTTAATGACCAACCACTGGCTAGCCCACTCACTTGTATTGGTGATGGACATGACGGCATTTGGAATATAATTGACCAATTAGCACCTGATGCACAACGTCGAGAAATACTTGATTGGTTCCATTTAATAGAAAACCTCCACAAAGTTGGGGGTTCACAAAAACGCTTGAAACAAGCACAAAATCTACTATGGAAAGGCCAAGTTGAGGCTACTATTGCCTTATTTACAGATTGTAAAGGCAAACAAGTACAAAACTTTTGCCGTTATCTTGATAAGCATCGCAATCGCATTATCAACTACGAATATTATCAAGCTGAAGAAATTTGTTCAATTGGTTCAGGTTCAGTTGAATCTGCCGTTAAACAGGTTGACCGTCGAACAAAAATTTCCGGGGCACAATGGAAACGAGAAAATGTGCCTCAAGTCCTAGCCCATCGCTGTGCTTACCTCAATGGATTATTGTCAGTTTGAGCCACTTTAAAAAGTGAGATGCTCCCGTTTTGCTAGCATTCAGCATTTATCATTACGCATTACAGCATTTACGGCTGTTATGAGGTACAGTAGCAGCAACTAGCAAACCAGTTTCTTAAATGTTGAGGATTTATTAAGTCAAGTGCAACTGAAATTAGTTTATCAACCATTTCTGTTGTAGTTGGAGCAAAACTATCCCTCTTCTGTCACTCTCCGAGATAAGCAAGTAGTAAATAAGTGAAATCATCCAGAAGCAAAAAAGGGTTTAAATTGGTTCATGGCACAAATTAAATGATTAAATCCTAGCAATAAATGAGAATTTGGAAAAATATCTAACCAGGGATAAATCAGCCAAAATAGTAAAAGAGGTTGGACAATTAAACGAAGATTATTAAGAGTATTCTTCCATCCAGAATTATGATTCCATTGTTGATGATGAGAAAAATCTACACAATTAACATAACTAGTACCTATCACCTCAGTTTCAATTTGAAGAGATTGATTTAAGGCTAAAAAGGCTGGGGAATTTAGACTAATCATTGTGTAAACACAAAAAATAATTTCCCACCATCTCTCTATATGTTGAAAATTTGTCAAGCGATAATCTGTCCAGCCGAGTTCCTGTTTACATTGTCGAAACCCATATTCTACCCAGGTTCTTAATCCATATAAATCGCCTAAAGTTTTTTTGAGATTTCCTTGAAGATTCGTCATGACAAATGAAGTGGAATTATCCGGCATTGTTTCTGGATCAGTAGTTATTTCCCAGTAAGTTATGGCTCTTTTTTTACCATAAATTATTTCTCGGATATATCTGATTTCGGATTTTTTATTACTAAATGTTCTCTCAAATTTGCACCACTTGTTAGCTCTAACGCTCTGATTAGCTGGTAGCCAGACTCCGTGATTACTTCTAATTGCTACAACATAAGCTAATTCATATTCATTGAGCTTTTTGATGAATTTGCTACTTTCACCATATAAACTATCGGCTAATACTAATTCAATATTAAACCCCTCATTTATTAATTCTGTAATAATTTCTGACGCTAACTCTATTTTGGTTTTATATTTATCTCCTGATTTGAGCGTCCCTTTCGGTTTAAATACTTTGAAACTTAATGGAAATGTTACATTTTCATAAACTCCATAAGCATTGACTGATACTATTCCATTATCTATTTTTCCTACACTCCCTAGATATTGTCTTGCAACATAATCTGTCTTTTTACCTTTTTTCCTATCTCCAGTTTCATCTATTACTACGGTTATCGCCTGACTATTTAATGCTTTCTTTAATTTATCTAATCTTCGGCTCTTTAATTTATTTGCTGACCAATCTGAATAGGCTATGAAATGATGTAATGACTGTGCCGAGTTTATACTTACTACTTTGGCTATTTCTGGTAATGATTTTCTTTTTATTGGTGCAATTATCCCTAAATGTAAATATTTGAAGCATTCATAATTTCTTACTTCTTTGAACAGGTCTTTATACTCTGCACAATATTCATCTATGATCGCAACTGTTGGCTGGGCATCTCTTGCCAAATGTTTTAGGATTTGTAATTCTACATCCATTGCCCTGCTTACCTGAAGAGAGTTTTTTCTTTTAATCCTTTTATTCAGAATACTCGGAAAGTGACAGAAGAGGGCTATAGCGGTTATCAGTCTTGTGAGGTACAGTAGCAGCAGTGAGTAAACCAACCCAGCAAATTCTCTATTGTCACTTCTGCGAATGCCGTATCTAATGCCTGGAGTAAATCAGGGTATGTCCTTGCACCGATGCGACGGAGAATGTTCTTAATCTTGGACCAACAATTCTCAATCGGTGAAAAATCGGGAGAATAGGGGGAGATAAATGAGATGAGCGCCAGCAGCGATGAGCAAAGCTTCAAGTTCATCACTTTTATGGATTGAGCAGTTATCCATGATCACCACTGCACCAGGCCAAAGTTTGGGTACGAGCTTTTGGGCGATGAAGGCATCAAAAGTCAAAGCATCGATAGAACCTAAGCCACTCCATTGGGTGAGCAGTCCTTTCAAGCTAATTGCACCAATTACCGAGACATTTTTCCCTTTGCGGTTGGGCTTTTGAGCATAGGCCCGAAGGCCAGGCAAGGCGCGGGCACATTTGCGGATGAAGGACAGATTAACTCCCGATTCATCTAAGAAAATCAGCTCTTCGACGGGTATCCCCCTCAAGAGTTTCCAGTACTCAAATCGGGCTAGTTGGACTTCATCACTACCTTTTTTTGTGAGGTGGAGACTTTTTTTTGAGGTTGAGGTGAAGTTTCCAGCGAACCATCCGATTCACCGTAGCTACCCCAATTAAGACCTCTGTTTTCTCGTAAAGTCGTTCCCGCAATTCGCTTAACGTCGCATCGGGCTGTGCTATGACGAGTTGGCGCAGGATTTCTAACTGTTCAGCATTCAACTTTGTTGCTGTCTGCTCAGTCCGCACCTTGGGGCCTATCATCCCCAATTCTCGATGGCGTTTGAGTAAATTTTGCACAAAACTTAAGGTGACACCAAAGTTTTTAGCCAGTTTTCGTTGGGAAATGTCACCGCAGGCATAAGCATCAACTATTTTTTGACGCAAGTCGAGAGAGTAGGCTTTCATCACCACCAATTATCAGTAGAATTGCTCTCTCCTACTGTACTGAAGTAGACTGATAACCGCTATACGTAAAAAAGATTTAAGTTGTGACCACCATATATCCCTCTTTCTTTACCGAAAGTAACAAAAAAGGGATTAAACCTAATTACAGAAAAACAAAAACAACCTTCATTTAGGCGATCGCTGTTTTAAACAAAGCGAAAATCTTGGTTATCTCGTTCCATTGTTGTAATTCAAAATTTAAATATCCGAACATCAAGGGTTATTAGAAAATTCAGACTCCCTTTTTTCAACCTTAACCATTTAGTCTAAACTCCAATTTCTTTCTTAGTATACTTAGCCAGATTCAACTAATACGCAGGGAGAAGGGGATACAAAGCTTGTGGAAATTACCTCTTCAATAACTGCTCACAGTGCCACTCTGCCGAAGTGCAGTAATAGTATTTCACTTTAAGGTTGATACAAATAAGCAGCAAGAAAGCAGGGAGTATGGAGAAAGAATTAGAGATAAATTATTTGGATCAGGAGTTTTGTGAAATGGTATAACAGAGCTTTAATGTTCTTGTCCTGTCGGCCGGATAAGAATTTCGTTGACATTAACGCGGGACGGTTGCGTGACGGCATAAACGATCGCAGCAGCAACGTCTTCGCTATGCAGAGGTGTAATTGCCTTGCGTCGTTCCTCAATGCGTTGTTTGGCAACTGGATCGGTAATTTGGTTGTCAATTTCCGTATCCACTAAACCTGGTTCAATAATGGTGACGCGGATATTGTCCTTATGGACTTCTTGACGTAAAGCTTCTGAGAGGGCATTAACGCCCCATTTGGTAGCATTATAAACACCGATACCCGCCCGTGCTGTCCGACCTGCCACTGAGGAGATATTGACTATGTGCCCCGATTTTTGCGCCTTCAACAGAGGTAAAACAGCGTGGGTAGCATATAGCAGTCCTAGTACGTTGATGTCGAACGATCGCCGCCAGTCTGAGCTATTTCCAGCTTCAATGGTTCCGAGTAAGGCAATCCCTGCATTATTCACCAGGATATCGACCCTTCCCAATTCTGCATTTGCCTTTGCCACCAAGTTATTTACCTGGTTTTCATCAGTCACATCAGTGACAATGGGCAATGCCTTGCCACCACTAGCTTCAATACGTTCTGCTAGTGCCTGAATGCGATCGCCACGCCTAGCAGCCAGTACTACTGTTGCTCCTTCCTCTGCTAAAGCGATCGCAGTTGCTTCTCCAATTCCTGCTGAAGCCCCAGTGATAATTGCTACTTTTTCTTTTAATTTACCTGTCATTTATTTAATTCCTTAGTGATTAGTAATTCGTAATTGCTAATTGAGATTAGTTATTCTCCCCCTGCCCCCTGCCCCCTTCCCCATCCTCAAAACAGATGCGACTGCTGCCCCACAAAGTATTAGGGCTGCAAAGCGAAAAGTTCCTTGGAACCCCGCAACGATCGCATCAGGAGGGGCAACAGAAACATCTGCACCCGCAGACATGCTAGCGATTAATGCTCCAAATACTGCCCCGATTAAAGAAACTCCTACTGTGTTCCCTGATGTGCGTGACAAAGATAGCAGCCCAGAAGCAATCCCTAGCCGCTCCCTTGGTACTGCTCCCATAACAGTGCTGTTGTTGGGTGATTGGAATAAACCCAATCCAATGCCGTAAATAAAATAGCGCGACACATAGCCTAGCTCAGTAATCTGAGCATCAAAGGTGCTAATCCCCAAACAGCCACCTATCATTAACCCCAGTCCAATTGGGCTGATTAGTCGAGCGCCAAAGCGGTCTGAAAGTATTCCCCCTAGTGGGGCAATTAACCCACTAAGTACAGGTGACACAGCTAGTAGCAGTCCCACTTTTACCGTCGGATAATGCTTGACGCTCTCTAGAAAGAAAGGGACGATGAGTAGCGAGCCGCCGATAACAATGAATGCTAGCCAGCCACTTAGCAAACCCATACTCAACTGAAGATTGCGAAACAGGTGTAGTTCTAGTAGCGGCTCTTTTATGACCGCTTCAACTACCAAAAAAATTATGAAACTTACGGTAGCGATCGCTAATAATACTAGTGCATTAGTACTACTAAAGCCCTGACTTTGCCCTAGCGTCATACCCAGACCAAAACTACCCAGAGTCAATAAAGCCAATACAGCTCCAAAAAAGTCAAATTTCTGTTTACCCTGAATGCGTACAGAAGGTGGCACTACCCGAACTATCAGGAAGCTAGCGATAATCCCCAATGGTACATTGATGAAGAATATACTATGCCAGCCTGATAAGCTTAGGAGCAGTCCGCCTGCGGAAGGGCCAAAAGCAATTCCCAGTGATACAACACTACCGATAACGCCAACAGCGCGACCTCGCTCTGAAGATGGAAAAACTTCTGTAATGATTGCCAAACCAAGCCCAGAGATGAATACAGCACCCAGTCCTTGAAGTGCGCGAAAGGCAATCAACCACTCAATACTAGGTGCAAAACCACACAACAGCGAACTGAGAGTAAACAGAACAAGTCCCCCCTGATACAAGGACTTCTTGCCCCACATATCTCCCAAGCGGGTTGCCCCCAAAACTAAACCGGAACTGACCAACTGGTAACTCAATACAGCCCATTGAGTCGTCGGAAAACTGGTGCCAAAGGCTTGCACCAATGTGGGTAAAGCAACATTGATGATGCCCACATCAAGGGTAGACATGAACACCCCAAGTCCGACACCGAGTAAAACCCAATTTTTTTGAGCGTCTGACAAAGCCAGAGGTTGTGTTTCCAATTGTGCCAAGATTTAGCCTCCGCCTTTGACTTTACGGTCATGAATAGTTTGCATACGTATATTCATTATCCTCACTATCTGTTCGCTGCGATCGCTTCGTTGCTCAAAAATACTCTGGATAAATTGCCAAATTCAGGTTTATTTCAGGCATTATCTTCTCAATCAGCAACACTGGCTTTTCTACTTGTCATATATTTTGGTAAATTACTTAGATACTTTTAACCCCAAGCTCCTTCGGCTATATCAACAATAGTATTTAGTAAAATACGGTAACTCGATATATTCACTGTATTTTATACTAGTTAGCAAACTATCATAGACACCTCCAAGAAGCAAGTCCTAGAGGTTTTCGTATAAGCAATGACTCAAAAAGCTGCCTTATCTCGATTTGCCTTAGCATTTATTGCAGGCTTTGTGTCTGTTTTGCTATTTCACCAAGGTATGTTGGCGTTGCTACATACAGTGAATTTCACGCCTCGCACTCCTTATTCAACTGCACCAACACAACCATTTGGAATCCCGCAAATTTGGTCAAGTGCATTCTGGGGAGGAATTTGGGGAATGATTTGGGTAGCAATCGCGCCTCGTTTTCAAAATGATAAAAGCTATTGGTTAGCAGCATTGGTATTTGGTGCAATTGTCCCAACGCTAGTGGCTTGGTTTTTGGTCGCACCACTCAAGGGTCAGCCCATCGCTGGAGGCTGGAAACTTGTGGGAATAGTCACAGGTTTATTAGTTAATGGTGCTTGGGGAGTTGGAACCGCCGGGTTGCTGAGATTATTCTCTAGAAGGCAATTGTTCAACAACTAGACTTTTTAAAAGTTCTACCAGTTTCTGAAAAAACTCGCCATTTATTCAGCAAGTCAGTAAAGTTATTCTCCAGACGTTCCCGGCTCAATCTGCGCCCCAAGCTGAAGGACTATTAGTTGACAAAATGGGCGATTTGCGTTTTCGTGGCGTTCACTTCCTGCTAGCAACCTTACTCCCATAAGATGCAGCCACAGAACTGCGAGAAAAATTGATTCAATACGCCGCCGACACTAAAGACAATACGGGAGTAATACTTTTGTGCCGTTGTTACGGACTAGATAGGGCATTAGACATTGGGTATGATTATTCTCCTTGTGTCTTAGCTCGACTTTATCTATTTTTGATTCACTCGACTTTATCCAAAATTAAAAACTTGGTTCTCCCTATAGAGCAAAAGCCCTAGCTTTTTGGCAAAAAGTTTTTTCATATCACTGATTCACGCTGAAATCGAAAAAATCGAAAAAGTAAAACTAGTGTCCTACAAAGGTTTCAGCGTCAGGTTGAGTGTTGTCAAAAAATGGATAAAGTCGAGTTTAGGCAAAGTTGCATAGCACCACAAAGTTAACTTAGGGAATAATCATAACCGATCACTCATGTTCTATTGCGATCGCTCTTGGGATATCGCTAACAGTTGCCAGTTGCACTGTAAATGTGGAACCTTCATACAATTTACTTTTTACAGAAATAGATCCCCCACAGCGCAGCAGCAATTGCTGTACTATTGTTAACCCCAAGCCAGCACCAGCATAATCTTCTGTAGACCCTGTACGCACACGATAAAATCGCTCAAAGATTTTGGAAATCTCGCTTTCGGCAATACCAATACCTGTATCGCGGAATTCTAATTGGATATAATCGCCTTGAAGACGGGCACGCACCCATACTTCACCCCCATTAGGAGTAAACTTAATGCTATTGTGCAGCAGATTAATTACAATCTGCCTCAGCCCACCACTCACACACCAAATAGATGGCAGCTCAGTGGGTACGGTGTAGGCTAGCATAATCCCTTTTTCTTGGGCTAAAGGTTGGTACGTACTGACTACTCCAGGTACAACATCTGAGAGCCGCACCGACTCCAAAACCATCCCCTCCAAATTACGTTCTAGTTGCACCAGTTCCAACAAACCTGTAATTAGAGAATTTTGTTGATCGCACTGGGTATTTAACATCTGTAAATAACGTTGTCGCTGCGTAGGTTTGAGATTAGGAGAATTCAATAACGAAAGTGCTGTTTTGATATGCGTCAGGGGTATACGCAATTCCTGACAGAGATTTTTCAGATATTCATCTTGGAGTTGTTCTTTGTTGTGCAGTTCTTGATTTATCTGCTGCAACTTGGTAGTGCGGGCTGTGATGATTTGGCGATTAATTTCATCTTGTCGCAGGAGTTGTTTTGTAAACAGTTGACTCATCGTTCCCGCTTCGGGCATCGTTGGACAAATAAAATCAGCAGGTACAATTGGCGATGATTCTGGCGCGTAGACACTTGACAGATGGTCGTTAGATATCGCTTTTTTGATACCATCTAATACTTGCTGAATTACTCTGCCCTCAACAGTAGTGATAATCAGCAATGGCTGATTTTTATTAGTATTTCCCTTTCCCGATGTCTGATTCTTGCGTTTTTTAAGTGGTCGATGAGCCAAAATTAAACTACAAAACTGGGGCGATAACACCATCAAAAAGTTTTCCCGTCGCAGTTGGCTATCTGATGCCAGGTGAACGGTGACGTGATGAGTAGATGAGGGGGACGAGGCAGAGGGGAGGGGGGAAGGGTGCAGAGGAGAGGAATTTTCCCCCTGCTCCCTGCTCCCTGCTCCCTGCTCCCTGCTCCCTGATTCCTGCCCCCTGCCCCCTGCTTCCCCCGCTCCTTGTTTTTCATTCTCGTCAATCTGGCAAGTATAGATAATACTAGACGCACCCACCGAGGATTGGTAACGCGCTAATTCTGATTGCCAAATTTTTTCTGGTGGTAGCTTCACCCATAAAGTGGCTGCTATTTGCTGCTCAATTAGTAGGTCAATTTGCGCTCTCACCAGTGATAGCAGAGTCGCAGGACTGAGGGACAATGGTTTTGGAGGCACTTGCACTCCCATAACCAGTTGATAAACAGACAGATCCTTAGCCAGAGAAACATTCATGAGTCAAGCACAAAAAGGATGAAGCAAGAAATAATTCTGTCTCGATTTTCACCTTTATGTGTCCATCTTTTACAAAATCCCCACGGAAAGAAATATTAATAAAAAACTACACCCATAGAGGCGGGGAAGAGGCAGGGGGGCAGGGGGAGACAAGGGGGACAAGGGAGACAAGGGGGAATTATTAAACAAATCTCTCCCTTGTCTTCCCCCTCTTCCTTGTCTACCTTGTCTCTTATTCATGCCCCATGCCCCATGCCCCATGCCCAAATAAATTAAGCTTGGCTATGAAGTCTTTGCTGTAAAGCGTCGCGTGCGTGTTCTCGGTCATCAAAATGGATTTTTTCGGTGCCGAGAATTTGGTAGTCTTCGTGGCCTTTACCAGCAAGCAGCACTCCATCACCTGGTTGTGCTTGTAAAATAGCGGTACGAATTGCAGTAGCCCGATCGCAAATTACCATTGGTTTTACTGTTGGGGCAATTCCCGCCAAAACATCTTCTAAAATCCGTTCTGGGTTTTCGGTGCGGGGATTATCTGATGTCACCACTGCCACATCAGCTAATTCAGCCGCAATTTTACCCATTATTGGGCGCTTGGTGCGATCGCGATCGCCTCCGCAACCAAAGACGCAAATCACCTTGCCAGGGATAAACGGACGTGCGGCTTTCAGTAAATTTTCCAAACTATCGGGTGTATGAGCATAATCCACAATTACACTAATATCTTGGTCAGAATTAATCTGTACCCGTTCCATCCGTCCGGGAACTCCAGGAAACTCAGGTATCACAGATGCCACTAACTGCAAATCTAGTCCTAACTGTAAAACTGCTCCTACGGCTGCGAGAAGATTTTCTAAATTATATTGTCCGACTAATGGCGATCGAAAAGCTACATCACCTTTTGGTGTATGTAATGTCCCACTGACACCATTCGGCTCGTAACTTAAATCACTCATCCATAAATCAGCGCTGTTGTCGTTGACACTGTAACTCCAAACTCGTTCAGAATTCAAGGAGGCAATTAACCGCTTTCCGTAGGAGTCATCAGCATTAATTATTGCCCGTCCCTTGAGATAATCAGGGCTAAACAACAACGCTTTAGCGGCAAAGTAATCTTCCATGTCGCGGTGATAGTCGAGATGGTCTTGAGTAAGATTACTAAATACCGCCACCTCAAATTGACAACCCAGCACTCTACCTTGAGCCAAAGCGTGAGAACTTACTTCCATTACCCCGAACTCACTACCAGCATTTACAGCCTCTGCTAACTGCTGTTGCAGTTCCACTGCAAAGGGTGTAGTGTGGGCAGCAGTTTGCTCAAAACCTGCCCAACGAGTGTAGAGAGTTCCCATTAAAGCTGTGGCGAGATTAGCTTTGATCAGGAGAAATTCAATAATATGGGTAGTTGTAGTTTTGCCATTGGTACCAGTCACGCCTACCAGCTTGAGTTTTTGCCCTGGATAACCATAAAAAGCACTAGCTATCTGGGCACAAGCTTGAGTTATGTTACTTGCACTGATGACCACAGCCTCATTTGTGGGAGGATTTTTTTGTGCAGCTTCGGGAGAAACGATCGCAGCTACAGCCCCCGATGCGATCGCACTTTGCCAAAATTCCCCACCATCAACCCGCGTTCCTGGCATCCCAATAAACAAATCTCCCACACCACAAGCATGGGAATTGGTCTTCAAACCCCTAACTTCCACATCCTCCATCGGATGGCTAGGCAATTGCTCAACACTGTCTACCGCCGTTAGTAATTCCCGCAATTTCATGTTGTGAACCTCGTCACATTCTTAATCTTGCGCTTATTCTGCATTATTTTTTTCTAATTGGCTAAATACTTACGCAACATTTGCTCCAACTGTTGCACACTAGCACGAGGAGAAGGACGCGGCAATGGTGCTTCTATAATTTCTTCCTCCGTGCCCTCTGCGCCTCTGTAGTTCGATAAATAAAGTACTGGCACTTCATACTCATACGCAGCAAACCAATCTTCACGAGTCGTAATATCCCTAACTTCCAACTCGAAACTAAGATTTTGGATTTTTTCTAGCTTTTCTTGCAATCCTTCGCATAAATGACAGCCAGGTTTACTGTATAAGATTAATCGCATTTCGGTTGTCGTAAGAAGTTATAAGTTTAAGATAACGTAGACGTTTCGGCTTGCCGCAGGCTACCGCGAAGGGCGCAAAGGAAGAGAGATGAGAAGAGAAGGGTTTGATGTGGGTGAGTATGTTGATCTTATGGCGTTGTTGTTGGATCTAGAAATAAGAGATGAGTATCGGGATGGGGTGGTGGCAAATTTTGAGAGAATTAGTGCGATCGCAAATATTGTAAATTCTTTCCCATTACCAGAGGATATTGAAGTTGACGAGTTTTTGAACCATGAATGATGCTGTATCAATAGCTGCTGCTGTGCGTGAAGGCAAAGTTAGCGCAGTGGAAGTTACTAAGGCTGCGTTAGCACGAATCGCAACGCGGAATTATTTATTAAATTGTTTTACGACTATAACTGCTGAGACAGCTTTAATAGATGCAGCCTGCATTGACAGGGAAATTGCTCAAGGTAATAATCCTGGTTTGCTTGCTGGTGTGCCTTTTGCGGTAAAAAATCTCTTTGATATTGCTGGTTTAACGACTCTGGCGGGATCAAAAATCAATGCAGAGAACCCAGCCGCTACCCAAGATGCAACAGCAATAGCGAAGCTGAAACAAGCGGGTGCTGTGCTGGTTGGCGCTTTGAATATGGATGAGTACGCTTATGGGTTTGTTACAGAAAACTCTCATTACGGCGCTACTTACAACCCCCATGATTTACAGCGAGTTGCTGGTGGTTCATCGGGTGGTTCGGCGGCGGCTGTTGCTGCTGGGTTAGTACCGTTGACATTGGGTTCTGATACGAATGGTTCAATTCGCGTTCCGGCAGCATTATGTGGTGTTTTTGGTTTTAAGCCGACTTATGGAAGGTTGTCTCGTGCTGGGGTAGCTTTATTTTCTAGCAGTTTTGACCACATTGGCCCTTTTGCGCGTTCGGTGCAAGATATTGCTACGGTGTTTAACGCGCTTCAGGGAGAAGACGACCGCGATCCAATTTGCACAAAGCGTCCGCCTGAATTGGTTTTATCACAACTCAAACAAGATATTTCTGATATCAGAATTGCCATTGCTGCTGATTATTTTACCAAAGGTGCAGAAGCGGAAGCTTTAGCAGCAGTGCAAAAGGTAGCTGATGCAATGAATGTCACTGAATACGTAACCATACCAGAAGCACACCGCGCCCGTGCTGCGGCGTTTGTGATTACAGCTAGCGAGGGTGCAAATCTGCATTTGGATAAATTGCGATGTCGTCCTCAAGATTTTGATCCAGCAACACGTGATCGCTTTTTGGCTGGGGCGTTAATTCCCAGTAGCTGGTATCTGCAAGCACAACGGTTTAGGAAATGGTACCGCGATCGCGTTCGACAAGTGTTTCAAAATGTGGATATAATTCTTGCCCCAACTACACCAATTTCTGCACCGCTAATCGGTCAAGAAACTATGATTTTGGATGGGGAAGAAATTCTTGTCCGTCCTCATTTAGGACTATTTACTCAACCATTATCTTTTATCGGCTTACCCGTTTTATCAGTACCAATTCAGCGTCCAAATGCTTTACCTTTAGGCGTGCAATTGATAGCAGCGCCATATAATGAAGCTTTAATTTTAAGGGTTGCGGCTGCGTTAGAAGCAAAAGGCATAGTTTCAGCAGCAGTCACTTTAAAAGCTCTCAACTAAAGCTATTAAGCTATAAAATTAACGTTTGGGTGAACTGTAAATTAAAGGAAAAAAATACAGCATTGACAGAAATAGAACGCTATGAACTGTTAGTTTTAATATCTATTTACCAAATCGGACAATTAAGAAAATCAGAAGGTTTAGCTGAAGCAGTGAGACGGCAAATAAAACTCCTTTATCATCATCGGTATAAAGAGAATTTACTTATAACTTAATCTGTGCTAATTAAAACTCAATATTGAGATCCTACCCAAGGGTGAGGGACATTATACATCATAAATTTATGTTGCAAATAGTCTGGTTTATAGCTAGCGTAAAGTGGACAATTTGACAATCTTTAATACTAAAACTACTTGGCGTATAGTCATAATCTGTCCGCACGCAACAAGAACGCAAGACACTTAATATATGGTTCGAGAGCTAGAAAGAAAACGCCAGAGTGCAAAGTTTCCCGAAACAGCACCGGCTGCTAATCCCGTATTTTTTAGAACCTATAGCCGCCGAACAAAGGCGGGACTAAGGGAAACATGGGATGAGGTATGCGATCGCACTCTCCTCGGCTTAGTCGAGTTGGGAAAGCTCACTCAAGAAGAAGCTGGCATACTGGATAAGATGCAGCGCAACTTGAAAGCTATGCCCAGTGGACGCTGGCTATGGGTTGGTGGTACAGACTGGATAACCAAACCAAAAAACTTTTCCGGCGCTTATAATTGCACCTCTACCAATCTCGAAGACTGGAGTGCTTTTGGATTAATGATGGATCTGGCAATGATGGGCTGTGGTACCGGAGCCGTCCTAGAACCACAATTTATTAACCAGTTGCCCCCTATCCGTAATCAACTGAATGTCACTGTAAAAGGTGAAATTGGCAGCACTCCTGTACAACAGCGACGTGAATATACTGAAACTCATATAGAAGGCAATAACGTCACTATTCACGTTGGAGATAGCCGTGAAGGTTGGGTTGAATCATATCAAGCCCTATTAGAACTTTCTACTAATGAACAGTTTTCAGCAGCAGTCGAAGTATTAGTTGATATCAGCGATGTCCGAAAAGCCGGAGAAACTCTCAACGGCTTTGGAGGAGTTGCTAATCCTGTGAAATTGCCCGGACTTTATCAGCGTTGTGCTTCCATCCTGAGTAAAGCTGTAGGACGGCAATTAAATTCAGTTGAATGCTGTCTGTTAATCGATCAAGCCGCCGTAACAATTGTTGCTGGTAATATCCGGCGCTGTCTGCCTGAAGATGCTTTAGTTCATACTTCCAAAGGTCTTGTTCCCATTTGCGATGTCCAAGTAGGCGATCTAGTACAAACTCCTTTAGGATTTCGGCGAGTTGTTGATAAATTCGACCAAGGATTTCAGGATGTCTATGAAATTGAAACGAATGCGACTTACCCAAGAGCAACTTTAAACCACAGACAAGCAGTTCTTGCAGATGCTCAAGGGAGAATTACCTGGAAGTCGATTGCAAGTTTAGTTGAAGGCGATCGCCTACTGCACAATACAAAAGTTCTACCTGGTACAGTTACCCATCTTCCCCCTGATTTTACTGAATCTCGACCCTCAAACAGTCGCACAGCTAAGTCTTTTGTAATTCCCGAATTAACAGCTGAGGTTGCTTGGCTAATTGGGTTAACCCACGGTGACGGCTATATTGCTCTCGGTCGCAATAAGTATGATAAGCCCTATGGCCGGGTTGAATGGGCAATGAACAGCTTAGATACGGAATTCACGGCTAGAGTTCAAGCCAAAATAGATGCTGCTTTAGCTTTATTTGGATTGACTGCTACTCATGGCATCATCAAGGGCGAAAACACCGCCAAATCAATCTGCTCATCTATTCGACTAGCTGAGTACTTCCATCGCTATATCAAGCAACCTAATATTCCCCTAGCAATTCCTAGTTTTATTTTGCAGGGTTCAGTAGATATCAGGGCGGCTTACCTAGCTGGATTGATGGATAGTGATGGTGCTGTCAATAACCGACCCCCTCATTTAGTTACCTCAGTCTATCGGTCATTTATTAGACAAGTTAGTGCAGTTTTATCCAGTTTGGGTATTGCTGGCAGAATTAGCATTACCCATCCACAACAGCAAACATGGCAGGTTAAGTACAACCTAACAATTCCAGCCCTCAAAGGGCGTTATAACGCCCTTATTGCACCTCACTCGCTTAAGGGAGAAGTACGCCAAGGCTTAAAAATGTATGGTTTCACCGTCCCTGGTGCAATTATGCGGGAAGCTTATACCTATAGCGAGATGCGAGATATGGGATTCCAAGGATCTCGTACTGTTGATGCCAATTATGAGCGCTATATCGTTGAAGCTGATATCTCGCTAGATATTCCAGTCACTGTGAAAGGACTGGGCAGTTACGATCATGTCCACACTTACGATATTGAAGTCGAAGAAGCCCATTGTTTCTATTGTGATGGCTATCTAACACACAATAGTGCTGGCATGAGACAAGGTTCTAGCGAAGATAGTTTGTTTGTCGATGCCAAAGATAACTTATGGCAGCAAGATGAAAGTGGCAATTGGCGAATCGATCCAGAGCGTGATGCACTCAGGATGGCAAACCATACCAGAGTTTTTCACCGCAAACCAACCTTAGAAGAATGTCTTGATGCTGTTCGCAAACAGTATTATAGCGGCGAGGGAGCGATTCAATGGGCTGGTGAAGCCGTAGCGCGATCGAATATTGATTTGCTGCCAACACAAGCTCTAAAAGTTGAGTTTTTACAAGCTTATGAACAAGGAACAGCAAAACAGTGGTTAGAAGAGCGTTATTCAAATCTTGATGCTAATGAGCTAGAACATCGTTTGGCTCGTTATGGGCTAAATCCGTGTGGTAAGTGATTTTGCCTCACGTTAAAAACCTCGCAAAAACGGGGAAAGCTGAGATGCTAATCCCGTGGTAATCAAAGGAATTAAAAAGTCTTTGACACCGTACAGCGTAGAGAGTGAAACTAGATGACATCAGAAATTTTTGTCTAGAATATAATCTCTCCAAGAGTGCGGGGGTGGATGTGAAAAACACTTGTGTTGAGCGGCTTGCCCTGAGCGTAGCCGAAGGGCGCCGAAACACTTTTATTATCTAAAGTCACATCTGCAAAAGGTACGCGGAGCTACTGCAAATAATCAAGCAGTAGAACTAGGGGATAAAAAGCCTCTAGGGTAACAAACAAAGGAAATCATCGGTAGTAACTTCCACTGCAATTTGTCTGAGGTTCACCTTAATCAAATCGATCCACGTAACTACAAAGAACAAGAAGAGGCTTTCACTGCTGGGGCGTTATCTGTAGCAGCACTTTTAAATCATAAGTTCCTGGAACCACGCTATCAATACAGCCGTGAATTAGACCCGATTGTGGGAGTTTCTTTTACAGGTTTATTTGATTTCTTTGTCCATGCTTTTGGTGTTGATTGGCTGCGCTGGTGGGAAGCAGGAAGACCTGTAACTCCACAAGGGTTAGCTTTCAAGCGTGAGGAAGAGAAATATCTAAGTTCCTGGAGAGATATTGTACATCGGGTAGTTTGGGATTATTGCGATCGCCACAATCTCAAACGTCCAAATCGCTGTACCACAGTCCAACCCAGTGGTACTAAAGCTTTGTTAACTAATGCTAGCTCAGGATGGCATCCCCCCAAAGCCCAAAGATTTATTCGCCGCATCACTTTCGGCAAAAATGATCCAGTAGCCTTAGCTTGTATTGACTATGGTTACAATGTCATTCCCTCACAATCAGACAAAGATGAACAAGGCAATTTGCTCAACGATCCCTTTGATTCACGGGTGAGTGAATGGTTAGTAGAAATCCCTGTTTCTGTATCTTGGGCTGATTTACCAGGGGCTGATGAAATTGATGTTTCTAAGTTTTCAGTCT